>NZ_JBFOCZ010000018.1:0-3604 GCF_040908015.1 Aeromonas sp. R7-5
GGAAGGTGCGAACAAGTGGATCGCACCTTTACCACGAACTCTTTGTCCGCATTTGAAATGCCCATCACACCAAAAACCTGACTTTTTTCCGCAAGTATTCGGCTATTAAGCGCCATTTAGCCTCATTTTCGAGGCTTATCTCGATTTTTGGGCACAGCTATCCCATGCCCGTATCATCTGGTCCACGCGAAACAGATTCGCCAGCGTAAACAACATCGCCAGTTGGTTGTCGTTCTTGCGCAGCCCCTTGAACCGCGCCTTCACAAAGCCAAACTGACGTTTGATGATCCGAAACGGGTGCTCCACCTTGGCGCGGATGCTGGATTTGAGCCTCTCAAAGGCAATGACAGCCTTGTTTTTACGGGGATATTTTTTGAGTTCCTTGAGTTTTCCAGGGCGCATGGCAATCGCCCACTCGGCCTCGACATCGGCAAGCTCTTCACGATTTTCGGCCCCCTGATATCCAGCGTCGGCGAACACAAACTCTTCCTTGCCATGGAGCAGATTTCCCACTTGATTGAGGTCGTGCTCGTTGGCGGCCGTGGTCTCCAGACTATGCGTCAGGCCACTCTTGGCATCGACGCCGATATGAGCTTTCATGCCGAAATACCACTGATTGCCTTTCTTGGTCTGATGCATCTCGCCGTCACGCTCTCCACGCTTGTTTTTGGTGGAGTTGGGGGCTTCGATGATGGTGGCATCGACCAGCGTGCCTTGCTTCATCATGATGCCGGCGTCAGAAAGCCACTGGTTGACGGCGTCGAAGAGCTGACGGGCCAGTTGATGCTGCTCCAGCAGATGGCGGAAGTTCATGATGGTGGTGCGGTCAGGGATGGCCTGGTCCAGGGAGAGTCTGGCAAACAGACGCATCGAGGCTATCTCGTAGAGTGCGTCCTCCATGGCACCGTCGCTGAGGTTGTACCACTGTTGCATGCAGTGAATGCGGAGCATGGTATCGAGTGGGTAGGGACGACGGCCATTACCTGCCTTGGGATAGACGGGCTCGATGACCTCCAGCATCATCGCCCATGGGAGCAACGCATCCATACGAGCCAGGAATAACTCCTTACGGGTTTTGCGGCGTTTACCATTGAACTCGCTATCCGCGAAGGTAAGCTGATGATTCATGCTGAAGCTTATACCTGATGCCAAGTGGGGCTCATGATCTCATATCAGGGACTTGTTCGCACCTTCCCTAAGCGAGTTATTCGCCCTGGGACCCAAGACGATATACTCAACATGTTTGTAAAGGATATTGATAAGTGTGTGGGGGCTCAGTGGCGCTGCGATCATGAGATCTCTCTCGGTTCACGCTCCAAGCATTTCAAGAGCTTGCTAAACGATGCCATCCAGCAGATCCCTCCTGACCGTGCCGGTGTGGTCCACATCTGGTATGAGACTTGCGATGGCATAGAGGTTGAGGAACTGCGTAGAAACAAGAACGTCGAGAATATCTCAGCTTACGATGCCTCCAATACAACCGTATTAGGTGTTTTCCTTCATGCCGTGAATTACTACCCATTCGAAGACGACTATGAGTGGGCTGAAACAGTACAAGACTTTGCCCGCATACCACACTTGATGGAACTCTTTCCCATGCAGTCTTTGATGCTTGCATCTGGTTCGACACAGGAAATCGAGGGCGACACGCACTGGGGGCAAGATAAAGCCGCCAAAAGTATGTGGTGACGAGATCCTTGGGTGGCGGTGATCCCTGACTTAGAGCCCCCCTTCTGGCGGCTCGTCAAAATCAGGAAGAATCGCACTGTAAGCTATTACTCAGTCCGATGACCACAGTGCCTCATCGTCCTGAGTTTCTATCCAAAAATCATCGAACAGAGCAAGCTTGGCTTCATTAGCTGTTGGATATGTCCTTGGACCGAACCTGTTTCCGATTTTGTAGCCCCAGCGTTTTGTCTTCGTTGGATAGACCACTAGGTTGTAGCCTTCGAGATTTAGGAAACTGTTACCTTTGGCTGACGTGCGCCAGGTGCGTTTCAGCCAGCGAGTCCGTCGCGCTGCGCGATTACGCAACTTTGTTTCCCACCGCTTGGGGCCCACATAATCGTCGGTCATCTTTTCTGCGCATACACATCCGACTTCTAATTCCGAGATATAGTCGGGATGCTGCATCACATGGACATAGCGGATCTTCTCATTGCCGCACATTTGGCACGTTGCATAATCGGTATCTTCGGGCTGCTCGCCGTTAGCTCGAAGGTCAATTACATCAATACACGTCCACCCTTTGTGTGGTACACCAGAAGAACTCCATTGGTTCCCTATCACTTTTCCGCCCCCCCACTAAATGATCATTGCCCTTGAAAGTGGATAATGTGAATAACTGACAAAAATTCATAGTCATAGCTCTATTTTGTTGGAATACCCATAGGTGGCACAATGCCTTTTTGAGTCTGGCGGTGAAGTGCAGCAATCGATTCTGGATAGAAGTAGATGCTCCCGAGCCTAGGGAAGGTGCGAACAAGTGGATCGCACCTTTACCACGAACTCTTTGTCCGCATTTGAAATGCCCATCACACCAAAAACCTGACTTTTTTCCGCAAGTATTCGGCTATTAAGCGCCATTTAGCCTCATTTTCGAGGCTTATCTCGATTTTTGGGCACAGCTATCCCATGCCCGTATCATCTGGTCCACGCGAAACAGATTCGCCAGCGTAAACAACATCGCCAGTTGGTTGTCGTTCTTGCGCAGCCCCTTGAACCGCGCCTTCACAAAGCCAAACTGACGTTTGATGATCCGAAACGGGTGCTCCACCTTGGCGCGGATGCTGGATTTGAGCCTCTCAAAGGCAATGACAGCCTTGTTTTTACGGGGATATTTTTTGAGTTCCTTGAGTTTTCCAGGGCGCATGGCAATCGCCCACTCGGCCTCGACATCGGCAAGCTCTTCACGATTTTCGGCCCCCTGATATCCAGCGTCGGCGAACACAAACTCTTCCTTGCCATGGAGCAGATTTCCCACTTGATTGAGGTCGTGCTCGTTGGCGGCCGTGGTCTCCAGACTATGCGTCAGGCCACTCTTGGCATCGACGCCGATATGAGCTTTCATGCCGAAATACCACTGATTGCCTTTCTTGGTCTGATGCATCTCGCCGTCACGCTCTCCACGCTTGTTTTTGGTGGAGTTGGGGGCTTCGATGATGGTGGCATCGACCAGCGTGCCTTGCTTCATCATGATGCCGGCGTCAGAAAGCCACTGGTTGACGGCGTCGAAGAGCTGACGGGCCAGTTGATGCTGCTCCAGCAGATGGCGGAAGTTCATGATGGTGGTGCGGTCAGGGATGGCCTGGTCCAGGGAGAGTCTGGCAAACAGACGCATCGAGGCTATCTCGTAGAGTGCGTCCTCCATGGCACCGTCGCTGAGGTTGTACCACTGTTGCATGCAGTGAATGCGGAGCATGGTATCGAGTGGGTAGGGACGACGGCCATTACCTGCCTTGGGATAGACGGGCTCGATGACCTCCAGCATCATCGCCCATGGGAGCAACGCATCCATACGAGCCAGGAATAACTCCTTACGGGTTTTGCGGCGTTTACCATTGAACTCGCTATCCGCGAAGGTAAGCTGATGATTCATGCTGAA
>NZ_JBFOCZ010000019.1:0-75443 GCF_040908015.1 Aeromonas sp. R7-5
ATATGGATATTGAGGGTGCCAAGGTTGCTCTTGTCCCCGTCAAAGTCGGTGCCCTGTACTTGCAGCCCCAGGTTGACGCTGTTGGTGCTGACCGGCTGATCCAGCACGCCGTCGAGCACCACCTGGTACTTGCCATCCAGCCCCAGGGTCACGGTCAGAATGGTCTTGCCGCCCGCATCCAGCAGGGTGATGACGTTGCCATTGACCTGATAGTGGGTCGGCTGGCCGCCGCTGGTGAGGCCATTCAGGCCGGGCTGGTTCGCCTCGAAGTTGAGCGACACCAGGCGATCACTGCCCACGCTCACTGGCAGCTGGCCATCCAGGGTCTGGCCAGAAGCCCCTTCCTGCAAGGTGACCCCGCTGTCGATGCCAAGGCGGGGATCCACACCGTCACTGATGGAGACAACCAGGTCGGCGCGGGTCTCGTCGCCGTCTATCTCCTTGGCGGAAACGGTGAGCCCGAGGGAGAGCTGGTCGCTGCCCTGATGATCCAGAGGCCCATTGAGGGAGACGGTGACATTGCCGCCGATATCACTGCCCTGTTGGCTGGCGGTCAGCTCGGCCTTCAGCACCTCGACCCGCTTGCCATTGCCATCCAGGTAATACCCCGTCAGCAGGCGATCGCCGGTGAATTCGAAGGTCAAGGCGTGGCCGTCGCTGCTGATGCCGCTGCCGTTGAGACGGGCCAGGGTTGCACTCTGATCCGCGAAGACGGCACTTGTTGCCACCAAGGGATCGGACTGATGGCCCACCACGAACTGGCTCTGTCCCACCACCGCCGCCGGATTGGTGAAATCATCCTCCGTGAGGCTGATGGGGGCGATGGTGAAGTCCGGTGGTGTGCTGTCCACCAGGTTGACGGTGAGATTGGCGCTCACCCGATCCCCGTCGCTGTCGCGGTACTCCAGGGCAAAGGGCAGGCTCAGGCTATCCTGGCCGTGATCCAGGCTCTGGTTCCAGACGATGCGATAGCTGCCGTCGTTGGCCAGGGTCAGGGTGAAGACGGTCACGCCCCCCGCGCTGGCGGTGAGGGTCTGGCCGCTGACCTGGTAGGCGAGCGCCGTCCCGTGGCTGGTCAGGCCAAGCTGATTGAGGGCACCTTGATCGGCGGCAAAACTCACCTGCAGGTTGCCATCAAGCCCGGCTCCGGTGTGCAGGGATCCGGTGGCACTCACCGGCCCCTTGGCGAGATCCGCCTCGGAGAGGGTCAGGGTATCGCTCTGACCGATGAGGGGAGCCCCGTCAATAACCCGGTTGCCCGCCAGATCCGTCACCTCGGCGCGTACCTCGTAGGGGCCCTGGATGCTGGAGAGATCCAGGCCTCCCAGTTGCCAGCGGCCGTCACTGCCCACCAGGGCACTGCCGCTGAAGAGGGTCTGGCCATTCTGGCCAACCAGGGTGATGGTCACCCGCTGCCCCGCCTCCACGTCCGTGGTACTGCCGCTCAGGGTGACCTTGTCATGGCCGAGAATGCTGTCGGTATCGAGATCGTCGATGTCGATGGCGGCACGGGTATCCACCGTCACCGTCAGGGTGTCACTGGCCCGGTTGCCCGCGATGTCCAACGCATCGACGCGAAAATCATGGGCGCCATCGGCCAGGGTATCGGGGATCTGATATTGCCAGTTGCCGTTGCCATCCACGGTGAGCACGGCCATCACCTTGCCTTCCAGGGTCAGGGTAACGGTAGCGCCAGGCTCCCCCTTCCCTTGCAGAAGTGGTGTGGTGTCGCGGGTCAGATCATCGGTCTGGCTGGTGCCGGTGTCGCTCTCGTCCGCCAAATCCAGGGTAATGGTGGTGATGGTGTCGAGCAGGGTCTGGCCGGTGTCGCTGGCCCGGTTGCCGGCTGCATCTTGGGTATCGGCCTGGATGGTCAGGGGGCCGTCCACCAGCTTGCCAGTGACGTCGCCGAAGTTTGCCTCCCAGACGAAGCCGGGCAGCACCACTGTGGTGGTGGTCAGGCGATTGCCATCTTGGTCTATCAGGGTGACGGTGACGGTCTGGCCGACTTCCACGTCCTCGACAAAGCCGCGAATGATGACGCCGGTCGCCTCGTCGGCATTGATGATGTTGTCGTCGGTCTGGGGCTCTGTGATGGTGATGGCGGCCAGCAGATCCTGATCTTCGGCATAGAGCAACTCGTCGCCCGGCTGGCGCGCCTCATGGCCGGTGTCAAATCCCGCCTCGGCCAGGGTCGCATCATTGATACGATCCACCACCACGAAACCGCCGGCGCTGGAGCCGGCCACACCGCCAACCGTAGCGGCCGCCGCGTTACCGGCCGCCGTCTCTTCAAACAATTTGGTCGGGTCTGCCCCCTGGCGGATCGCCTCCTGGAGGCTCGCCAGCTCGGCATCGGCACCGGCGGGCAGTGCCGCCTCGGGCTGGGTGGGCTCGGGGCGTTCGCTGCCAGCCTCCGCCAGCTCCACCTGTCCGTCGGATTCGGTGAGCAGGCGCATCCCGGGCTCCAGTTGCATGCCAGGGGTCGCACGGCGCAAAGAGCCGTCCGCATCCATCACAAACACGGCGCCCTCCACCTTGGCAATAAGAGTCGGTTTATCGATTCGCAGCTCGGCCATATATCCTCCAACGGGTAAACACAGACTTCCCAGCACATGAAGCGTAAAGGGAAAGTCTCCGTGACAGGCTGCTATTTTACCGTCAATCACCCCCTATAACCCTTCGTCATTTTCGATAATATCGAAAGTAAATGCCGCCAACCGTCCTATTAAATTCAATAAGACGCTACCAGGCCGCGAATATGCTGGAATAAAGCCCTTAATTTCTCTTTTATAAAAATAGATGGCTCTCTTGGCACCCATTTCTACGACAGCTTCTGTCACAGAGCCCCTTGACAGGGGCCATGGGGATGGAAAACCGAAGCATCGCCCCTCCTTTTTCAAGCCAAAAATTGAATTTAAATTCAATAAAATCGGTTCGCTCTCTCCCGTCATGCGCTGTATCTGCCCGCAGCCTCTTGCCCTGCTCCCCTCGCCAGCATGATGAACATCGTTTTTACCTATTTTCATCAAAAGAGAACGGGTGGAAATAACCCTCGGATGAGGTTCAATAATTCCACCTGGATCGCACTTTTGGCATCCCTCACCCCCCTCAATTGATCTAGCGCAACTCCCACGGGGATAAATGATTATCCATTTTACCCATTTGGTATTATTCCCCCGAGCAATTGCATAAATACCAATTTATATGCAGCCATAACAATGGATCGGCCTGCCATGCCCGTCGATGATGAGCACAGATGTCCACACCAAGATGGAACGGTCAGGCCCGACATGGACTTTTTATCTGGGAGTGATGACCGTGGGTTCATATGACAAGCTATTTCGACCAGGGCTGGCGGCCCTGCTGCTGACCGTCCTGCTGGGTGCAGGCAGTCTGGCACAGGCAGACGACAATGCCCCCAAAGGGAAGATTGAGGCGCGCAGCGAGCTGTTCGCCAAGGATCACGCCGATCAGTTCACCAGCTGGAAAGGCACCAGCGAGAACCGCGAGCGCACCGATGCCCTGGCGGAAGATCCGCAGATGGTGGTGCTCTGGGCCGGCTACCCCTTCTCCAAGGATTACAACAAGCCGCGCGGCCACTTCTATGCGCTGACCGACGTGCGGGAAACCCTGCGCACCGGCGCCCCCAAGACTGCCGAAGACGGTCCGCTGCCCATGGCCTGCTGGAGCTGCAAAGGCCCGGACGTGGCCCGCGTCATCGACGAGAAGGGTGAGGATGGCTACTTCAAGGGGATGTGGGCAAAAGGCGGCCCCGAGATCGTCAACACCATCGGCTGCGCCGACTGCCACGACACCGCCTCGAAAGAGTTCAAGGAAGGGAAACCCGCCCTGCACCTCTCCCGTCCCTATGCCGACCGGGCCATGACCGCCATCGGCAAGCCGTTCAAGGAGCAGGGGCGCTTCGATCAGCAGTCTCAGGTGTGCGGCCAGTGCCACGTGGAGTACTACTTCAGCGGCCCCACCAAGGCGGTGAAATTCCCCTGGGACAAGGGTACGACTGTTGAGCAGATGGAGCAGTATTACGATGAAATCGGCTTTGCCGACTGGACCCATGCCCTCTCCAAGACCCCCATGCTCAAAGCCCAGCACCCCGAGTACGAGACCTGGCGCGCCGGCATTCACGGCCAGAACAACGTCGCCTGCGTCGACTGCCACATGCCCAAGGTGCAGAACGAACAGGGCAAGGTCTACACCGATCATAAGGTAGGCAACCCCTTCGATCGCTTCGATCAGACCTGCCGCAACTGCCACACCCAGAGCAAAGAGATGCTGCAAGGGGTGGTCAAGCAGCGCAAGGATGCCGTCACCGAGATCAAGCTCAAAGTCGAGAAGCAGCTGGTGCACGCCCACTTTGAAGCCAAGGCCGCCTGGGATGCCGGCGCCACCGAGGCCGAGATGAAGGACATTCTGCAGGACATCCGTCACGCCCAATGGCGCTGGGACTTCTCCATCGCCTCCCACGGGGTGCAGATGCACGCCCCGGAAGTGGCGCTGCGCATGCTGGGAACCGCCCTGGACAAGGCCGCCGACGCCCGCACCAAGCTGGCACGCCTGCTGGCCGCCAAGGGGATCAGCCACGAGATCGCCATTCCTGACATCTCCAGCAAGGAGAAGGCCCAGGCCGCTCTTGGCATGGACATGAAGCAGATGAACAGCGACAAGGCCCAGTTCCTCAAGACCACAGTCCCCGCCTGGGATGCCGAGGCCAAAGCGGCCGGACGGCTCGCACAATGACGAGGCATGCGGGCCTGCAGTGTCGGGCCCGCAGCCGGATGGAGGCTTCCTATGGGTGATTTAACAATGGATTTCTTACGACTGATGCTGATGGCAGCCATGCTGCTGACCAGCCTGCAGGGTCAGGCCGCCGATGCGGCGAACGCCCCTGCGGCCCTCTCTGCCACACTTGTCTCTGCCACACATGAAGTGGAATTTCTGCGCAGTGCCGACAAGGCTTGCACCGACTGCCACAAGGAGCAGGTCGAAGGCATGCACGGCAAGCACGGCCAGGCGACCAACCCCAACAACCTGGCGCCGGTCACCTGCACCAACTGTCATGGTCAGCCCTCCCCCCAGCACCGGGAAGGGGTCAAGGACGTGATGCGCTTTAGCGACAGCTTCAATAACAAACAGAGCACCGAGCGCTACCCCATCGCCGAGCAGAACGGGGTCTGCATGAGCTGTCACGAGCCCAAAGTGCTTCGCGAGGCGCTCTGGGCCCACGACGTGCACGCCACCAAGCTCACCTGCACCAGCTGCCACCAGCTGCACCCGGCCAAGGAGCCCATGGTGGCGATCCCGGAGAAGTCCCGCATCAAGCTCTGCGTCGACTGCCACAGCAAGCAGCATGAGGTCGTCAAGGCGGCCAAGGCGAACACCACCTCGGGCAAGGAGGCACAATGAGCTGCTCTCGCCGTCACTTCATGGCGGGGATGAGTGCGGGGGCCCTCATCATGATGACAGGGCCGACTCGCTCCCTTGCCACCCCCCTCGCCCACAGCCAGACCGTCGACGGGGTACGCTATGGCATGATCCACGACGAGACGGCCTGCATCGGCTGTACCGCCTGCATGGATGCCTGCCGGGAGGTGAATCAGGTGCCAGAGGGGGTCTCGCGCCTCGAGATCATCCGCTCCGGCCCCATCGGCACCTTCCCCGATGCCGAGTACCACTTCTTTCGCAAGTCCTGCCAGCACTGCGACAACGCTCCCTGCGTGCACGTCTGCCCGACCGGTGCCTCCCATATCCGCAAGGAGGATGGCATCGTCGACGTCAACCCGGATCTCTGCGTCGGCTGCATGTACTGTCTGGCCGCCTGCCCCTATCAGGTGCGCTTTATCAACCCTGTGACCAAGGTTGCCGACAAGTGCGACTTTTGCCGCAAGACCAACCTGGCGGCGGGCAAGGAGCCGGCCTGCGTGGAATCCTGCCCCACCAAGGCGCTGGTGTTCGGCAATCTGGATGACCCGGACAGCCACATCTCCAAACGGCTGGTAAAGGAGACCACCTATCGCTACAAGCAGGCACTCGGCACCTCGCCCAAGATGTACCGCGTGCCCAAAGGGGAGATAAAGTCATGACGATGCAAGAGGCATTTCACTTCCCTTCCCTTGTGTGGGGATTTGTCCGATCGCCATCTACCGCAGTAACAGAAGGAGGAATGGATCATGTTGCATGATGCATTTCACTTCCCTTCACTTGTCTGGGACTGGCCGATCGCCATCTATCTCTTTCTGCTCGGCATCTCCGCCGGGGCCACCACCCTCTCGGTGCTGCTGCGCCGCAAGGGGGCCGGCAGCGAGAGCGGCATCATCAAGGCGACCGCCATTCTGGCGCCGGTGAGCGTGGTGCTGGGGTTACTGATCCTCATCTTCCACTTGGCCCGCCCCTGGACCTTCTGGAAGCTGATGTTCCACTACCAGTTCGACTCCGTGATGTCGATGGGGGTCATGCTGTTTCAGGTCTACATGGCGGTGCTGTTCGCCTGGCTGGCGGTGGTGTTTCGGGCCGAGATCGAGACATTGCGCAGTCACCTGCTGCAAGAGAAGTTCGCCTTTGTGGATGATCTCATCGCTTGGCTTGCCCGCATCGAGCGGCTGCTGGCGCCGCTCTTGCTGCTGCTTGCCGTGCTCTTGGGGGCCTACACCGGCTTTCTGCTCTCCGCGCTCAAGACCTATCCGCTGTTGAACAACCCGGTGCTGCCGGTGCTGTTTCTCATCTCCGGCGTCAGCTCCGGCATCGCCTCCACCATCTTGCTGGCGGTGACGCTCTTCAAGGAGAACCATCACAGCCAAGGGGTGAGCTTCGTGCATCGCTTCGAGCGGCCGGTGCTGGCGGTGGAGGTGTTGCTGCTGGTCTGCTTCTTTACCGGCCTCTACTTCGGTGGCGGCCAGAAGGAGGCTGCCATGTGGGCCGCCATCGGCAGCGGCTTCTGGGCTCAGGTGTTCTGGCTCGGGGTGGTGGGCATCGGCATGCTGCTGCCCCAGTTGCTGGCTCTGCTGGCCCCCGCGCCGCTGCGGGCCAAAAACGGCTATCTGGTGCTGGTCTGCAGCCTGACCCTGGTGGGGATCCTGCTGCTGCGCTACTTCGTGCTCTATGCCGGCCAGATGACGGTAGTTTAAAGGTATGATCACCAGCGCCAGCCACCCTCGGGTGACTGGCGCTGGTTTGTTGCTGGCCCAATGGATTTCTGGTGATGCCACACCCGTTGCTTGGCAATGTGTTCCCCCAAAGGGAGACGACGCGGCGTGTGTGGCATGACATGAATGACATCAAAGATTGATCCTGGAGGTTGTGTGCTGGCGGAGCTCGGCTATCTCTCACTGTTGCTGGCGACCGGGCTCGCCCTGCTGCAAGGGCTGCTGCCCTGGCTGGGATTGCGGCTCGCCTCACGGCCGCTGCTGGGCTGCGCAAAGCCGCTGGCCATCCTGGTCGCGCTCCTGCTCGGGGCCGCCCTGCTGCTGCTCGCCAGCTGTTTTGGCCAGGATGACTTCACCCTGGTCTATGTGGCCCAGCACGCCAACAGCGCCCTGCCCCTTGGCTTCAAGCTGGCGGCCGTGTGGGGCGGCCACGAGGGCTCCATGCTGTTCTTCGTCTTTGCGCTGGGGCTGTGGGGCGCTTTGGTAGCTCTTTGCTCCAGGCGGGTCGATCCGCTGATCACAACCCGGGTATTGGCCATCATGGGGCTGATCGTCGGGCTGTTCGGTCTCTATACCCTGATCTTCTCCAGCCCGTTTGACCGCCAGTTCCCGGGGCCGCTGGAGGGGCGCGATCTCAACCCCATGCTGCAGGATATCGGCCTCATCATCCACCCGCCCCTGCTCTATCTCGGCTACGTCGGCTTTGCGGTCAACTTCGCCTTCGCCATGGCGGCGCTGCACTCCGGTCGGCTCGATGGCGCCGTGGCCCACTGGAGCCGCCCCTGGGCGCTCGGATCCTGGGTGTTTCTCACCGCCGGCATCGTGCTGGGCTCCTGGTGGGCCTACTACGAGCTCGGCTGGGGCGGCTGGTGGTTCTGGGATCCGGTGGAAAATGCCTCCCTCTTGCCCTGGCTGCTTGGCACCGCACTGCTGCACGCCCTGGTGGTGTGCGAGAAGCGCGGCGCTTACGGCCACGCCGTGCTGCTGCTATCCATCTTCACCTTTTCACTGAGCCTGCTCGGCACCTTCGTGGTGCGCTCCGGGGTGCTTACCTCGGTGCACGCCTTTGCGGTGGACCCCAGCCGCGGCCTCACCCTCTTGTTGCTGCTCGGCTTGCTATTGACCTGCGCCCTCACCCTGTTTGCCCTGCGCGCAGACATTCGCGCCCCCTACGCCCGCTTCGGCTTGCTGTCAAAAGAGGGGCTGCTCGGTGCCACCATCCTGCTGCTTTGCGTGGCCTGCGCCAGCGTGCTGCTCGGCACCTTCTACCCCATGGTGTTCCAGTCGCTCCATCTGGGCTCGCTCTCGGTGGGCGCCCCCTATTTCAATACCATCTTCGTGCCGCTGGCCCTCTGCCTGATGGCGCTGATGACCCAGCTGCCACGCCTGCGCTGGCAGCATCTGGCAGCCCAGCGCCGCATCAAGGTGCTGCTCCCATGCCTGTTCGGCCTGCTGGGGGGTACCTTGCTGAGCCTCGCCTATCCAGAGCAGCTGCGGGCAAGCTGGCTCGGGCTTGCGGCCAACGCGCTGAGCCTCTGGCTGATGGCCAGCCTGCTGCTCCCGCTCTTGCAACCGGTCGCCCTGCGCGAGCTCACCCTCAATCGGCTTGGCAGCCTGCTGGCCCACCTCGGGGTGGCGGTGTGCGCCCTCGGCATTGCGCAGGTGAGTCACCACAGTCAGGAGGGGGGCGCCGTGCTCGCCGCAGGCCAACCCTATCGGCTCGGCGCCTTCGAGTTTCGCTATGAGGGGAGCGAGCCCATCATCGGCCCCAACTACACCGCCGAGCACATCACGCTCAGCGTGCACAAGGACGGTAAAGAGGTGGCGCGGCTGACGCCGGAGCGGCGTCACTACAGCGTGCGCACCATGAACATGAACGAACCCGGCATTGCGTGGGGAATGCTCGGCGATCTCTACGTGGTGCTTGGTGAGAAGATGGGGCCCGGCGCCTATGCCATGCGGCTGCACTACAAGCCGCTGGTGCGCTGGATCTGGCTCGGTGGCCTGTTGATGATGACGGGCGGTGCCCTGCGTTTGCTGGGGCGCAAGCCATTGCTGGCAGCCCAACCGCAGACCTCTGCACATCAAGTCGCGGGCTTGCTCCCCAAGGAGGCACCATGAGAGCCCGTCTGCGCCTGTTCGTGCCACTCGTGCTCACCCTGGGGCTCGGTGCCCTGCTCTGGCTCAGCCTTGGCAACAACCCCTACAGCCAGGATGAGGCCGTCGCAGGGCGCACCCTGCCCGCGTGGCAGAGTGACGATCTGTTTGGTGGCCCCCCCATCCACACCGCGGCGCTCAAGGGGGACCCCTTCGTGCTCAACGTCTGGGCCAGCTGGTGCCCCAACTGCCGCGCCGAGCATCCGCTGCTGGGTGAGCTGGCCAGCGCCGTGCCCCTCTATGGCCTCAGCTACCGGGACAAGGGGGATGCCGCCCGCGCCTGGCTCACCGAGGCGGGCAACCCCTATCGCGCCGTGCTGGCCGACCCCGACGGTCGACTCGCACTGGAGCTAGGCGTCTACGGCACGCCGGAGACCTATCTCTTCGCCGGCGACGGCACCCTGCTGACCCGCCATACCGGCCTGCTCACCCGGGACATCTGGCAACGCCAGTTTGCCCCCTTGCTTGCAAAGGCCCGCAGCAACACCACCGGCCAGCCCGAAGTGGAAAGAGAAGTGGAGAGACAAGTGCAGGAGAGCAAGCCATGAGCCGCTTCGACCACGCCCTGATCGCGCCGCTCTTGCTGGCCTTGAGCCTCGGGACCCTTGCCAGCGGGGTCGACACCTATGAGTTTCGCCACCCCGAGCGGCAGACCCGCGCTCAGGAGCTGGCCCGCGCCCTGCGCTGCCCCCAGTGCCAGAACCAGAACCTGGTGGAGTCCAACTCCCCCATCGCCCGAGATCTGCGGCTCGAGGTCTACCGCTGGGTGGACGAGGGGCAGTCTGATGAGCAGGTGATCGCCCGCATGACGGAGCGCTTTGGCGATTTCGTGCGCTACGATCCCCCCTTCAAGCGCAGCACGGCGCTGCTGTGGGGCGGCCCCGCCCTCTTGCTGTTGCTGGCGCTCAGTCGCCTGCGCAGGAGCCTGCATCGCCGGCAACCGGCGCGGGTGCCGCTTATCGGCGACAGAGCCGAGGGGGCGCTCGCCCACGACCCCAGGGCCGAGCTGAACCGGCTGATCATGGCCGAGCAGCAGGCGGGGCTTGCCCCCCACAGCCGCCTCTACCGGGAGCTGGAACTGGCCCGCCTCGCCAACGCCACCCCACCTGCCGAGCAGGCCCTGCGCGAGCGGCTGGTAAGAGATCGCACCGCTCGTCCGCAGCTCTGGCTGCGCACCTGGATACTGCTTGGAGGCCTGCTGCTGGCGATGATGGCCGGTATTTATGCCGGCACCGGCCGCTATCAGGCGTGGCTGGCTTATCAGTCGCGCCCCGATCCGCTGGCGGGATTGAGCCCGCGGGATCTGCAGGACAAGGAGCTGGGCGCCTTGCACCAGCGCCTGCAAGCCAACCCCGCCGATCTCGACGGCTGGGCGGCGCTCGGCCAGCTCTATCTCTATCGGGACGAGTACGAGAACGCCCTGCTCGCCTACCAGCGTCTCGCCCTGCAAGAAGGGGGTGCCAGCGCCGCGACTCAAGCAGCTCAGGCTACCGTGCTCTACTACCAAGCGGGCCAGCAGCTCACCCCGGAGGCGCTGCGTCTGCTTGATAGCGCGCTCAAGCAGGACAAGGGCGAGGTGAGCGCCCTGATGCTGCTCGCCTCCGATCACTTCCTGCACGGCCGCTACTCCCAGGCCATCGCCCTCTGGCAGCAGTTGCTGGACGAGGAGCGCCCCCGCATCAATCGGGCCGCGCTGATCCAGGCCATTCAGACCGCAAGGATGATGGGAGGATGAAGCGGGGCAAAACGGCGATAATGCAGCGGGCCATCTTCCCTGCCGGGCGCCGTTTTAATCGCCATGGTCGCCATTAACGACCCCTTCATCATCCCAAGGCGCCGAAAGGTGCAAAAAGAGTCGTCATCCCGCCCCTCGCCAGCATATAGTGCGCCACCGTGGTGGCGTGTCTGGCATGGCCTGACAGGCCTATATGACTCCCTTTGTCGGGCCTAATAGCCCCGATGCGGGGGATTTCAAGGTGCGCTGGCCCATAAAATGGAAATATCCGGCCACCAGACGTTGTGAAGCGTCAATTACCGTCATATAACTTAGCCAAATGTCCCTGTGAGTCGTAGTAGAGTCAAACCATGAACCTTCGTCCTTTTCTTCCCTTGCTGCTCGGCGCCTTCCTCCTTCCCGCCAGCATGGAAAGCGCCCATGCCAACCCGTTTTCTGCGACCTCTTCTTCCACCAACAGCCTGCTCGAACCCCGCAGCAACCTGCCGCTGAGATCCGATGCCTACGTGGTCGTCAACCCGAAAACCGGCGAGACCCTGGCAGAGCGCAACGCCAACAGGGTGATGTCCATCGCCTCCATCACCAAGCTGATGACAGCGCTGGTGGTACTGGACGGCAATCAGCGCCTCAACGAGCCCCTCACCGTCACCATGGATGACGTGGACAGACTCAAGGGCACGGGGTCGCGCCTCGCGGTGGGCTCTCGCCTGAGTCGCGCCGACATGCTGCACATCGCACTGATGTCCTCTGAAAATCGCGCCGCCTCCGCCTTGGGACGGCACTACCCGGGTGGTCGCAAAGCCTTTATCGAGGCAATGAATGCCAAGGCCCGCATGCTCGGCATGTGGAGCACCCATTTCGCCGACAGCACCGGGCTCAACCCCCGCAACGTCTCCACCGCACACGATCTCGCCAAACTGGCTGCTGCCGCATCCACCTACCCGCTGATCCGCCAGTACACCGCCTCCGAGCAGCGTCTGGTACGCAACGGCAAGCGCCAGCTACACTACCTCAACTCCAACCGCCTGGTACGGGAAGGAAGCTGGCCCATTCTGGTCTCCAAGACCGGTTATATACGCGAGGCGGGGCGCTGCCTGGTGATGGGAACCCGGGTCAACAACGAGCCCGTGGTCATGGTACTGCTTCACGCCAACACCACGGATGAACGGGTCGCCGATGCCAGAAAGATCAAGAGCTGGCTGGAAACCTCGGGCCGCATGACCCTGACGGCGCAGTCTACTCCCCAGCCCAGGCTCTTCAGCAGCCAGTAACGGCTACGAGAACAAGGGCCCCCGAACCGGCAGGTGCGGGGGCCTTTTTCATGAGTGGCAATCACCGCCTGCTGCCTCTTTCTGCTCCCCCGGTGATCCCGACCGTATGGTGCTTCGTTAAGGAGGCAGAGAGAAACCAAGGGCATCAACAGGGCCGCCACATGCACCTCAAACCCCATCTACCCGAGAAGATCTGTCTCGTCTGCCTTCGTCCTTTTGCCTGGCGGCGCAAGTGGGCCCGCTGCTGGCAGGAAGTGCGCTATTGCAGCGAACGCTGCCGTCGTCGGAAGGAGCACCCCTGATGGAGCTGCGCCTCATTCTCGGGGATCAACTGAACGCAGGTCACAGCTGGTTTCGCACGCAGGATCCCGCTGTCTGCTACCTGATGGCGGAGCTGCGCCAGGAGACCGACTACTGCCGCCACCATCGCCAGAAGGTGCTCGCCTTCTTTGCCGCCATGCGCGCCTTCGCCGCCGCCCTCACCAAGGCGGGCCACCGGGTCTGCTACCTGACTCTCGATGAGAGCGCCCCCTGGCCCGATTTGCCGAGCTTGCTGGCGGCCCAGCTACAAGCGCATCAGGCCGAGCGCTTCGCCTGGCAGAGCCCGGACGAGTGGCGCCTTGCAAGCCAGCTGACCCAGTGGGCCTCAGGCCTTGCCATCCCGACCGCTGAGGTGGACAGCGAACATTTTCTCACCCCCCGCGATGGCTGGCGACGCTACCCCCACAGCCGGATGGAGTTCTTCTACCGCGCCCTGCGAAAGCAGTACCGGGTGTTGCTCGATGAGCGCGGCCAGCCCCTTGGGGGGCGCTGGAACTTCGATGCCGAGAATCGCGCCAAATTGCCGGCGAGCCAACCCATCCCGGCGCCCCTCACCTTTGCCAACGAGGTGAGCGACATCGATGCCATGCTGACCCGCCACGGCGTTGCCACCATCGGCAGTGCCGATGCCGACGCCCTGCCCTGGCCCGTCACCCGGCGCCAGAGCCGCGCACTGCTTGAACACTTCCTTGCACACTGCCTGCCCCACTTCGGTCGCTATCAGGATGCCCTGAGCGAGCGGGGCTGGAGCCTGTTCCACAGCCGCTTGTCGTTTTCCATGAACAGCAAGATGCTCCATCCCCTCGAGGTGATCCGCGCTGCGCAAGCTCACTGGCAGGCCAATCAGGCCACCATTTCCCTGGCGCAGGTGGAGGGGTTCATCCGCCAGATCCTCGGCTGGCGCGAGTTTGTCCGCGCCCTCTACTGGGAAAAGATGCCCGAGTATCGGTGCACCAACTTTCTCGGGGCCGAACGACCCCTGCCCGGTTTTTTCTGGAATGGAGAAACCAGCATGGCCTGCGTGCGTCACGCCATTCGACAATCTCTGGAGCACGCCTATGCCCACCATATCCAGCGGCTGATGGTGACCGGCAACTTCGCCTTGCTGGCGGGGCTCCACCCTGACGAGGTGGATACCTGGTATCTGGGCATCTATGTGGACGCCATTGAGTGGGTGGAGCTGCCCAACACCCGCGGCATGAGCCAGTTTGCCGATGGCGGTCTGATGGGCAGCAAGCCCTACGCCAGCAGCGGCGCCTATCTCGAGCGGATGGGCCACTACTGCAAGGGGTGTCACTATCAGGTGAAGGCCCGCAGCGGGCCGGACAGCTGCCCCTTCAACAGCCTCTATTGGCACTTTCTCTGGCGCAACCGGGACAAACTTGGCAACAACCCTCGCCTCGCCCTGCCCTATGCCAACTGGGATGGCCAAACCACAGAACAGCAGCAAGCCATCCTGACGACGGCAGAGCATCATCTGCTCCACCTGGAACGGCTCTGAATCGACCGGATTTCATGCCAGAAAGTGAGCAAATGACAACATTGAGAGCCAGTTAACAAAATGTGAATAGCGATAACCACCAATGACATCGACACCAGTTGAATATCCTGTGGCGGCTGATTAAGGTGGAGGCCCCAGTCAAGGAGAGACAAGATGGACATAGTGGTACTCGGTGGTGGCGTGGTCGGTGTGACCAGCGCCTGGTATCTGGCCAAGGCCGGTCACAAGGTGACCCTGCTGGAGCGGCGTGACGGGGTGGCCCTTGAAACCAGCCATGCCAACGCGGGTCAGATCTCCCCGGGTTATGCTTCCCCCTGGGCTGCCCCCGGCATTCCCCTCAAGGCCGCCAAATGGCTGCTGCAAAAGCACGCCCCCTTCACGGTGCGGCCCACCTCGGACCCCTTCCAGCTGCGCTGGATGCTGAAGATGTTCGCCAACTGCACGCCGGCGGCCTATGCGGTCAACAAGGGGCGCATGGTGCGGCTGGCCGAATACAGCCGCGACTGCATGAAGCAGTTGCGGGGCGAGCTCGCACTCGACTACGAAGGGCGCCAGCTCGGCACCCTGCAACTGTTTCGCAGTCAGGCGCAGCTCGATGCCAGCCAGCGCGACATCGCCGTGCTCGAGGAGTACGGCGTCCCCTATCAGTCTCTGAATGCCGACGGCTGCGAGGAGGTCGAGCCCGCCCTGGCAAGGGTACGTGGCAAGGTGGTGGGGGGCCTGCGCCTGCCGGGGGACGAGACGGGGGATTGCTTCCGCTTCACCCAGGCCCTGGCGGACGAGGCCCGCAAGCTCGGGGTGAGCTTCGTCTTCAACTGCGCCATCGACGAGGTCGAGATCGCGAAGGGACGCGCCGTGGCGGTCCGTGCCGGCGAGCAGCGCTTCCAGGCCGACGCCATCGTCTGTGCCCTCGGCAGTTATGGCACCGGCTTCCTGCGCCCCCTCGGAATTGAGCTCCCCGTCTACCCGGTCAAGGGGTACTCCCTCACCCTGCCGATGACGGATGCCGAGGGCGCCCCGCGCAGCACTGTGCTGGACGAGACCTACAAGGTCGCCATCACCCGCTTCGACGAACGGATCCGGGTGGGCGGCATGGCCGAACTCTCGGGCTTCAACCTGGCGCTCAACCCCAGACGCCACGATACCCTGGCCATGGTGGTGAGGGATCTCTTCCCCCAGGGGGGAAATCTGGAGCAGGCCACCTTCTGGACCGGGCTGCGCCCCATGACGCCGGACGGCACCCCCCTGGTGGGGCCCAGCCCCATCCCCGGGCTCTGGCTCAATACTGGCCACGGCACTCTGGGCTGGACCATGGCGGCAGGCTCTGGCCGGTTGCTCAGCGATCTCATCTCGGGCAATACCCCGGATATCAGCGACGAGGGGCTCACCCTGGCCCGCTACGGCTAGGCGTTGGCCACCCGTCTGTGCAAGTCTGCGAAAAAAGAGGGCGTGCCTGGCACGCCCTCTTTTTTCTTGCCCCCTGGCTACGACGACACCGGGGTCGCCTCCTCGCTCGTCAGTCCGGGTTTCAGGGCCAGCGTGAAGAGCGCCGCCACCATGTCGGACTGGGTGATGATGCCCACCAGCTGCTCCCCCTCCACCACCGGCATGTGGTGCAGCCCCCCGTCGGAGAAGGCCTCTACCAGATCGTAGAGAGGCTGGTAGCGCCGCGCCGTCTGCACCTCCCGGGTCATCAGATCCGCCACCTGCTGCTGCTCAAGGGCCTCCTTCGCCCTCGGCTGGTGACCCGCCCGGTCGATCATCAGGTCGTGCAGGGTGATGATGCCGACCAGCCTCTCCCCCTCATCCACCACCGGCAGCGCCTTGATCTGGTGGTGGGAGAGCAGATGCCACGCTTCCATGGCGAGCGCCTGTGGCGTCGTCACGACGAGATCCCGCGACATCACATCCTGGCAACGCACCGTCCCCACTCGCCCCCGCAGGGCGTGAAGCTGGGCCTCCTGCAGCAGCTCTTGCAGATCCTGGCGGCTGATGTCCAGCAGCTCCCCGTGTTTTTGCAGGGCAAAGTCGATGTCCTGGGTGGCGAGTCGGGCACTCGGCTGAGGATCCGCCGTCTGGTGGCGATTGGGCGCCGCCTTGCCGCCATGGGGATAACGACGCCCCAGAGCGCGGTTGTAGAGGAGCCCCAGACTCAGCAGCAACAGGGAGTTGAGCAGCACCGGCAGCAGCACGTAGCCGACCCCGAGCGCCCGGATCCCCTCGCCGCCGATGACGGCGGTCAGGGCCACGGCGCCGCCGGGCGGGTGCAGGCTGCGGGTGAGGAACATGGCGGCGATGGCCAGCATCACCGCCAGGGCCGAAGCGATAGCCATGTCCGGCACCAGGCTCGCACTCAATACCCCCATCAGGGCCGACACCCCGTTGCCCACAAGGATGGACCAGGGCTGGGCCAGGGGGCTGGCGGGCGCGGCAAACAGTAGCACGGCGGAGGCCCCCATGGGGGCGATGAGCCAGTGCACCTCGAGCCCCAGCCCCCAGCGGCACAGCAAGGCGGTGCCGAGCAAGCCGATGAGGGCGCCAAGGGCGCCGTAACAACTCTCTTTGACGCTGGTATTGGTCGATACCGGCAAAAAATCCCTGAACTGCATGGTGCTCCCGCTGGCGATAACATTTATTTCAAATGCGCAATTCTAGCCACTTTCCCCCGTCCCGCACCAGCACCCCGCTCCGCCATGGCCATCATCCGCACGCTTTTTCCCTTCTTAACATTGTCTTAAGAGTCCGCTGGCACCCTTTACGCTATCCCAACACTGGAGCCCAACGGTATGACTCACCTCAACGATGCCCTGCGCCGCTTCGACGGCCAACGCCGGGTCTGGACGGCGGGACTGGAGCGAACCCTGCTCGGCTGGCTTGCCAGTCGCAGCGCATTGCCGCCCTCTTCGCAGGCACCCCGCCGGATCCTGGTCATTCGCAGCACCCACCGCATCGGCAACAACCTCTTCCTGCTGCCCTTCCTGCACCAGCTTCATCGCGCCCATCCCCACGCCGAGCTGGAGCTGGTGTGCAGCCCCACCACCCTGCTCCCCTTCCTGGCCGATCTGCCCCTGCGGCACATTCATCAGATCCGGTTGCAGGGCAGACACCTGCCGGGCGCCCTCTCGGCACTCTCGCGTCTGCGCCGCCAACACTACGACAGGGTCTACGTCCCCTTCGCCTCCAGTACGGATCACTTCATCGCCGCCTGGGTACAGGCCCGTGAGAAATGCGGCTTCGACGATGGCCACGGGGATCTCATCTTCCCGCGTCCGCAGGCTCCGGACAGTGAGTGCCACTACGCCCACCAGCCCCTGCAACTGCTCGGCATATCGGGCAATCCGGCCGACCCCATCCCCCTTGGCAGCCTGTTGCAGGGGCCAAGCCCGACCTTGAGTGCGCTGCGACGAGCCCATCCTGGCCGTCCTCTGATCGGCTTTTTCACCGGCGCCCGCAAGGGCAAGGGGCTCTCCCTTCCCCAGTGGCAACGGTTGCTTGGGGATCTGCGCCGTCACAGCCCGGATGCCCTGCTGATCCAGCTCGCGGATCCCGCCGCCCCCCAACACCAGCTCGGGGACGTGCACGTTTCCCTTGGCAACATGGGGGAGCTGGCCCGCTTCACGGGCGGCCTCTCCCTCTTCGTCAGCGCCGACACCGGTCCCCTGCACCTGGCTGCCGCCAGCGGTGTGTCCTGTCTTGGCCTCTTTACCCAGACCGACCCCGCCCGCTACGGGTGCCTGGGTGCCCAGCACCTCAATCTGGTGATCGAGGATCGCAATGCCATCCCCCTCGACCAACAGTGGCTGGCCGAGGCGCTCGCAAGCGCCCCTCACCCGGTGACGATGTCGGTTTCCCCCACCCGCTACCAGCCCGCCTCCCGCCCCGCCCTGCTCCCCCTCTAGGGAGCGGCCATGCAAAAAAGAGGGAAGGCTGTCGCCTTCCCTCTCTCGTCTTGGTGACACTCACCGGGCGCTCGTCCGGGTGAATGGAAGCCCTCAGGCCAGCTCGGCGCGCAGCGCCCGGGTTGCATCGACCATCACCTTCAGGGCAGCGGTGGTCTCTTCCCAGCCGCGGGTCTTGAGGCCGCAGTCCGGGTTCACCCAGAGCCGGTCTGCCGGGATTTGTTGTGCAGCCTTGCGGATGAGGTCTTCAATCCAGCCCTGGCTCGGTACGTTCGGCGAGTGGATGTCGTAGACGCCCGGGCCGATCTCGTTGGGGTAGTTGAAGCGCTCGAACGCTTCGAGCAACTGCATCTGGCTGCGGCTCGTCTCGATGGTGATCACATCCGCGTCCAGCGCCGCCACCGCCTCGATGATGAGGTTGAAGTCGCTGTAACACATGTGGGTGTGGATCTGGGTGCTGTCCACCACCGGGCTTGCGCTCAGGCGGAAGGCGCGCACCGCCCAGTCGAGATAGGCCTGGTGATCCTGCTTGCGCAGGGGCAGCCCTTCGCGGATCGCCGGCTCGTCGATCTGGATGATCTTGATGCCGGCGGCTTCCAGGTCGGCCACCTCGTCGCGAATGGCCAGGCCAATCTGCAGGGCGGACTGCTCGCGGCTCACGTCTTCCCGCGGGAAGGACCAGCAGAGAATGGTCACGGGGCCGGTCAGCATGCCCTTCACCGGCTTGTCGGTCAGGCTCTGGGCAAACTTCGTCCACTCAAGGGTCATGGGGGTCGGACGGTCGATGTCACGGGTGATCACCGGCGGCTTGACGCAGCGGGAGCCATAGCTCTGTACCCAGCCAAAGCGGGTGATGGCAAAGCCGTCCAGCAGCTCCCCGAAATACTCCACCATGTCGTTGCGCTCGGCCTCGCCGTGCACCAGCACGTCCAGCCCGATGGCCTCCTGGCGCTCAATCGCATCCTTGATCTGGGCCTGGATGCCCGCCTCGTAGGCCTGGTCATCGATGCGCCCGGCACGCCAATCCTGACGCAGCACCCGGATTTCAGAGGTCTGCGGGAAGGAGCCGATGGTGGTGGTGGGCAGGAGCGGCAGCTTCAGATCCGAGCGCTGCGCGTCGGCACGCACCGGGTAGGCGCTCTGGCGATCGAAGTCACTGTTGGTCAGGCTGGCGAGTCGTGACTGCACCGCTTTCTTGTGAACCCGGCTGTCGGACTCCCGATCCACGATGGGCTGGCTGTAAGCCTCGATTTTGTCCAGGGCGCCACCGTCCAGGTAGTCGGACAGCAGCCCCAGCTCATAGCACTTTTGCAGGGCGAAGGCGAACCAGCTGCGAGTCTGGGGCTCCAGCTCGTGCTCCAGGGTCAAATCCACCGGGCTGTGCAGCAAGGAACAGGAGGAGGCCACCCAGAGGCGCTCGCCAAGCTTTTCTTTCAAGGCCTTGAGGGTCGGCGCCAGCTTGGCCAGGTTGGCACGCCAGACGTTGCGGCCGTTGATGACACCCGCCGAGAGTACCCACTGGGCCGGCAGGTGCGGGACCAGGGTCTCGAGCTGCTCGGGGGCAGCCACCAGATCCAGGTGCAGGCCGTCCACCTTCAGACTGGTGATGATGTCTCGCTGATGGGCCACGGACCCGAAGTAGGTGGTGAGCAGCAGCTTGCAGGGGCCGCTCAGGCGCTCATATGCCTTGAGGTAGGCTAGGCGCCACTCGTCCGGCAGGTCCAGCGCCAGGGCTGGCTCGTCGATTTGCACCCACTCCACCCCCTGGGCCGCCAGTTTGGCCAGGATCTCCTGGTAGACGATCAGCAGGCGATCCAGCAGTTCGAGGCGGGAGAAGCCGCTCTCTTTCTCCTTGCCAAGCCAGAGGTAGGAGACAGGGCCCAGCAACACCGCCTTGACCGGCAGCCCAAGGGCCTTGGCCTCTTCCACCTCGTCAAAGAGCTGGCTCCAGCCCAGCTTGAAGCGCTGGTCACGGTAAAATTCCGGCACCAGGTAGTGGTAGTTGGTGTTGAACCACTTGGTCATCTCGGCAGCGGCCGCCGCCGGGCCGGTCGGCGCACGGCCACGGGCCACCCGGAACAGGGTGTCGAGGTCGGTGTCGCCGTGGCGGTGACGGGCAGGCACGGCGTCCACCAGCAGGCTGGTACCCAGCACCTGATCGTACCAGGCAAAATCCCCCACCGGCAGCAGGTTGACCCCGGCGGTACGCTGGGCCTGCCAGTGGCGCTCACGCAGGCTCTTGCCCACGGCGACCAGCTCGGCCTGGGTGGTTTCGCCACGCCAGTAGGATTCGAGGGCAAATTTCAGTTCGCGCTTGGCGCCGATACGGGGAAAGCCCAGGGTGTGTGCGAAGGTCATAGGTTCCATTCCTTATGCTCGTTTATCTGATGAGGATCTGGATTGTTTGGCCATCCAGATGTTTACACATCCAAAATGACAAGATAAGGTGACCTTGGCTATTGAATCCTCTTCAACTGGCTCTCAAGAATTTCTCAACTGACGCACAAAGGAGCAGTGCCATGGTCGCGCCCACCCCATCCAGCCCCCCTCAGAGCAGCAATCTGGGCATCGATCTCAAACACCTGAAGACCATCAGCGCCCTGGCCGAGCAAGGGTCCCTGGCCGGGGCCGCGCTCACCCTCAACCTCACCCAGTCCGCCCTCTCCCACCAGCTCAAGGAGCTGGAGACCCGCCTCAATCTGGAGCTGTTTCTTCGAAAAAGCCGCCCTCTGGTGCTGACGGCGGCAGGCCAGCATCTGCTGGCCCTGGCCCGTCAGGTGCTGCCCGCCCTGGCCCAGACCGAGCGCCAGCTGGTCGCCCTGCACAGCGGCGAGGCGGGCAGGCTGCATCTGGCCCTCGATTGCCACAGCTGCATCCAGTGGTTGCTCCCGCTGTTGCCGGACTTTCGCCGCCAGTGGCCCGGCGTGGATCTGGAGGTGGAGTCGGTGCCGGGTTTCGATGCCATCAGTGCCCTGCTTGGCGGCCAGCTCGACCTGCTGCTCACCTCGGATGTGCAGGCCCGCGGGGATCTTCATTTCGAGCCGCTGTTCGCCTTCGATCTCACCCTGGTGATGGCGCCGGATCACCCCCTCTGCCAGCAGCTGCGCATCGCACCGGACGATCTGCGACCGGAGGTGCTGCTGGTCTACCCGGTGGAGCGGGCGCGGATGGACGTGTTCAGCCGTTTCCTGCAACCGGCCGGGGTGGAGCCCGCCCGCTGCAAACCGGTGGACAACACCTCGGTCATGCTGCAGATGGCCGCCGCCGGGCTCGGGCTCGCCGCCCTGCCCCGCTGGGCCAGCGAGGAGTTCGTGCGCCAGGGCCTGCTTGAGGCGCGCCCTCTCGGGGAGGGCATTCGCCGCCACATGTATGGCGCCGTGCGAGCCGCCGACAAAGATCAGGCCTGCCTGCAGAGCCTGTTCGAGCGCATCCGCACCCGGATGGCGGCCCAGTAAGCCGGACACAAAAAAGCCGCCAGGATCAGGCGGCTTTCATCACGGGTTGCCCGCGAAGACGAAGAGTCGGGCATCAGCACTCGTCACCCCTCGCCCCACCCAGCCTTCGCGGGCAGTTGCCACAAAGCTCCCCATCCCGGCGCTTGTAATGCAGGCAGCAGCGCTGGCGCACATAGCCCGGGAAGGCCTCGTCCCGGGGCAGGCCCGCCTCGCGCCAACCCGCCAGATGTGCCGACGGCAGGCCACAGGATTCAAGCCAGAGGGGGGCATGGGCCCTCACCTCCTCCCGACTCACTTCCCCGAAGAAATCGGGCACCCGCACCAGGGCCGCCAGCAGATCGTCCGCCAGGAGCGGGCGCACGAAACCGGGGCGCAGCCGCTGCGCCGTCCCAAGGAGGGTGAACAGCCCCTGCCAGTGCGCCTGGAGTCGCTCCCCGGCCGTCTTGATCAACACGCCGGCCTCCCCTCTGATCATGGGCTCGGCCGGCAGGGTAAAGCCCGACACCACGCCGGCCTCATGCACCTGTCCCAGCCTGTCGAGGGCAGGCACGGCCTGATGGCGGTAGACGGCCACCATGGCGAGATAGATGGACTGCCAGCAGAGCATGCCCCAGCTGCGGGTGAGCCAGTAGGCGGGCCCCGCCTCCGGGTGTGCCTGCTGCCAGTGCTCATGGAGGGCTGCGGCCACCGCGGCCGACGTCGCCCCGGCGGCATCCGTCAGTGGCGGGCGCACGTCACCGGCCGCCACCAGGTTCCCCTTGAGGGACGGGATCAGGCTGGCCGCCGCCGCGAACAGGGCCTGGTGATCCGAGACGAGGGCGCGTTCCGCGTCCGCTTTCTCCCGGCCAAGGCCGCGCTCCCGACTAAGGCTGTGCGGCACACCGCGCCCCCTCTCCTCGCCCATTCGTTGAAAGGGCCCCGGGCGCGTGCCGGGGCGCAAGGTCAGAATGCGTATTTGAGTCGCGCCTCCACGCTTCGTTCGGCCCCGAACCAGCAGTTGTTCTGGTCGTAGCAGGAGTAGTAGGTCTTGTTGAACAGGTTGCTGGCGCCAAGCGATACCCCCACCCCCTTCAGGCTTGCGCTGAGGGCGGCGAGATCGTAGGAGGCGGACATGTCCATCAGGAGGTAGTCCGGTACCTTGTCGGTGTTGGCGGCATCCATCTCGGCCTCTCCCACGTAGCGCAGGCCGGCGCCCACTCGCATCCCCTCGAGGTTGCCGCCGGGGTAGTAGTTGCTCCACAGCGACGCCATCTGTCTGGGGACCCAGACCGGCGTCTTGCCCTGCAGCGTGGTGGTGTCACGCGTGATCTCCATGTCCATCAGGGTGTAGTTGAGGGCCAGATCCAGCTGGCTGGTGAGATCGGCTCTCCCCTCAAGCTCGATGCCCCTGGAGACCGTCTCCCCGGTCTGCAGCTTGGGCCCGTAGACATTGTCCGGATCCGTCACCAGGGCGTTCTTCTTGGTGATGTGGAACGCCGACAGGGTCGCCGTCTTGCTCATGTCGTCGGAGAGAAACTTGACGCCCCCTTCCCACTGATGACCAGTCGCTGGTTTGAACGCCTGGCCCTGCTTGTCCGCCCCCGGCACCGGCTCGAAACTCTCGGCATAGCTCGCATAGGGGGAGAAGCCGCCATCCAGCTCATAGAGGGCGCCGACACGGAAGGAGAGGTTGTCCTGATCGATGTGGGCCAGGGACTGGCTGTCCGCCCCCTGATAGAGGGTCCGGCTGTCGGTGTCCATCCGGTAGCGGTCGTAGCGGGCGCCCCCGATGGCCACCAGCCGATCGAGGCGCACCTGATCCTGCAGATAGACGCCGGTCTGGGACTGACGGATCACCTTTTTATCCTGGTAGTTGAAAGTGAGTGCCTCTGGGACTATCTGGCTATGGTTCGGGTTGAAAATGTCGATGCTGGGCGCCGAGTAGTCGAGGGTATCCCGGTAGAGGATATGGGCATCCAGGTACTGGTAATCGACCCCGAGCAGCAGGTTGTGCTGGGCAGAGCCCGTCTGCACCTTGCCCGCCAGCTGGTTGTCGATGACAACGCCGCGAGAGTCTTCATCGGTGAGATAGGCGTTGCGGGCCAGGGTGCGGTTGTCCGCCGCCAGGGCCGCGTTGTAGGTGTTGCGCTGATAGGCGGACGCATCCATGTAGCGGGCATTTTGCAGCACCTGCCAGCGCTCGTTGAAGTCGTGGCTCAGCTTGTAGCCCAACAGGGTCACATCCCGGTTGTACTCGTTCCAGTTCTCGTCGCCAAGGAAGGTGTCGCTGCCAAGCTGCCCCAGGGGGTTGGACTTGGCCGAGCCGCTGGCGGGCACAGTGGTGTAGATGCCGGCCTCGGGATCCTTCTGGTAGTAAAGGTTGAGGTTCAGCAGGGTACGCTCGCCGAGCTGCCAGTCCAGGGACGGCGCAAAGACATAGCGCTCCTCCTTCGAGGTCACCGCCTGGCCATCCTTCTCCCGGGCCAGTCCCACCAGCCGATAGGCGAGCTGCTCGTTGATGGCACCGGTGCTGTCGAGGGTCATCTCCTTGAGGGTGCCCGTGCCGGTCGCCACGCTCACGTTGTGCTTGCTCTCCCGCTGGGGGCGCTTGGCGATGAGGTTGACCATGCCGCCGGGGGGCATGCTGCCATAGAGCACCGATGTCGGCCCCTTGAACACCTCCAGCTGCTCGATGGCCACCGGATCTATCTGGGGTTGCAGGTTCCAGTCGTTGTACTGGAGCAGCAGGCCGTCATAGAAGTTCTGGTAGTTGTCAAAGCCACGGATGTTGAACAGATCCAGCCGGTTGACCGCCCCGCCCCGCAGCTCGGTGTTGACGCCGGGCACGTAGCGCAACGCCTCGCTCACCGAGCTGACACCGCGCAGCGACAGGGTCTCCCCATCCACCACCGAGATGGCCTGGGGCGTCTCGATGGGGTCGAGCCGGGTCTTGGTCGCGGTGTTGCGATAGGTCTGGCCGAGCACGGTCAGGGTCTCGTCGGCGGTGGCCGTATCCTGGCTGTCGGGCGCGGCGGCCTGTACAGAGCCTGCAAGCAGGGTGGAGATGGTCACGGCGACCAGGGTCAAAGGGGGGTGAACACGCTGCATCAGATCCTCGATTACTTACTGCATGTGAATAGTAACAAATATCATTTGCATTTTATTGTTCTATTTTGCCCCGATATTAACAATTTGGGGCATGTTGGCGGGAAGCGGGGAAAGCGAGGGTGGCAGGCACGCCATCTGTTATCGGAGGCAACATGGCAACGCCGTCGAGCCTCTCAGGGAGGGCTCATCATGGCCGCCTGATGAAGGACACCGCCTTCACTTGCATCGTCAATCGGCAAGTAACCATCACATATTCAGAACATGGCGGCATTTTCACCACCATATTCACACTCATCAGACAAGCATGGTCGCGTTCTCCCTCCCCTTGTTGATCCTGGTCAATCGCTATTGATAAATGAGGCGATAGCATGCCCACCCTTTTATCAGGCCTGATTGAGACAATACCAAGCCATCAGCACACGCCTATGCATGAGACCGCCCACCAAAACCTGCACTGCGATACCCAGCTCAACGTCACCTTCGGAGTCATCATCCTGACCCTGCTCATCGCCCTGATGGCCGTCAGTGTCAGCATCCGCTCCTCTGCCGAGCGCAAGTATCACAAGGTGGCGGCCATGTTCGTGCACAACATGGCGACCCAGTCCATCGAGCCACAGTTCAAGTCACTGGAGCATGTCCTCAACGAGACGGGCAGTGTCATCGATGAATCAGGCCTGGATGCCTTCCTCAATGAGGGCAACACGCCACTTGGCCTCTCCCTGATGCAAACGTTGGCACTCACCCCCTATGTGAAGAGCATCCTGCTCGCCGATCCGCAGGGGCGCTTCAACGCCATTCCCCATCTGCCGGTCGAGGAGCACGTTGATGCCAGGAAGCGCCCCTGGTTTCTCTCCGCCGCCGTGCGAACCCCCTTCGTGCACTACACCGATCACTACACCAGCCAATTCGACGACAAGAGCCGCAGCGTCTCCGTCTCCCGCCCCCTGATCAACAAGGAGGGATTCTTCCTCGGTACCCTGGCCATGGACGTGGATCTCGAGCAGATGAGCTATCCCCTGCGCCAGCTCATGAGCCCTCTCAAGGGGGAGGTCTACCTGGTCGATCGGGCAGGCGACATCCTGCTGCACTCGGATGTGGGGAACCTGTTTCGCCATCGCGTGGACCGCCGGCTCATCGAGCAGATGACCAACGGCGCCGACCACCTCTTCGATGCAAAGCGCCAGACCCACCTCTACTACTACTCCTTCTCCAACCCGGACTGGTTCGTCATCTATGCCGTCAGCGATGCCAGGTTCAAGGAGGTAAGCAGCAGCGAGTCCCACCAGCTCCAGATCACCCTGGTGGGCTGCATGCTGATCTGCCTGCTCTGCTGGTGGTCCTTGCGTCATGTGCTCAGCAAGATGATCTTCGAGATCATCGCCCTGATGCGCGCCGGACGCATCCACGCGGGCAAACCGGGGGATCAGTTGCGCCAGGAGATCCAGAACGGCCATCGCCAGATGCAGGAAGCCGTGGAGGCGTCCAACACGGATGCCCTCACGGGTCTGTTCAATCGCCGCTGCTTTGACAAGGCACTCGACGACCAGCTGATCGCCGGCCGCCCTTTCTGCCTGGGGTTGATCGATCTGGACAACTTCAAATCCATCAATGACACCCACGGCCACCCGGTCGGTGACGAGGTCCTGCGGGCGGTGGCCCGGGAAGGGCGGCAGATTGCAGGCAAGGAGGCCACCCTCTACCGCTACGGCGGCGAGGAGCTGGCCATCATCATTCCCGGGGAGGACAGCGTCAGAGCACGGACGATGCTCGAGCAGTGGCGCACCCAGGTGGCACAGCGGTCATGGCGCGAACCGGAACTGGTGGTGACCTTCTCTGCCGGGCTGGGACTGTGGCGACAGGAGTCCGCCGAGCAACTGCTGGCGCGGGTCGATCAGGCGCTCTATCAGGCCAAGGATGCCGGCAAGAATCGGGTGCATCATGCCGACTGATCCCCTGGCACAGCGTCTGCGTCTGGCCATCGTGCTCGGGCTCCTCTTGCTGGTCGGCCTCACCGCCCTCAACCTCCTGCAGGCGGCCAGCGGCCTTCGCAAGGACAACGCGCGCAGCCTGAACCATGCTAGGGCCATGATAGAGAGTGCCATCAACGACAGTCAGTCCCTGGTCAAGGCCGCTGTTGCGCGCCGGGTATTTAGATCAAAAAAGGCTAGTGAATTGATCACTGGTAGCTGTGATCAATTCACTAGAAGAATGTGGGGGAAGGATTTATTTAGAAGCAAGTTGAGAAAGAGCAAGAACAATCAATGGTAATAGCTGGGAGCTGTCAACTTGCCACGGAATAAAGTCCTCATCCCCTGGCTCACCAGATCCAGGGGTAACAGCCCATGGGTAAAGCGGATGCATGCGCTGGGCTAGGACCATCGGCCGAATGTCATCAGGGGTGCTTTTAAATGCTGCCAATTGCACAGCTCCGCTACTAACCATTTGGCAAACAAGTGAAAGTGCATCACTCATTTCACCATGGGGAGTTTTCAAGCGCTCATCAGACGTGGTGTTGTATGATGTAGACGCTGCCCCCATACCGACAGAACCAATAATGCCATTCGTTGCGTTGACAAACTGCATGGGGGTATGAGAGTTGGCTGCTGCAACTACATATCTATCTTGCCCTAAACCGTTAACCCCTCGTTGCACCAGAGAACCTAATGAAGCAGGATTGGTTAGCGGAGCACCGTATTGAACTTGAGATTTCATCGTCCAAGTTCTTGGTGTGGAACCAGATGCCGCGAACTTATATTCTCCAGCATTCGATATGATGGAGATGAAAAAGAAGTTACCATCAAGGTTCTCGACAAAAACGTTGCCTTCCGTAAACGTCTTACCAGATACCGTGAAAGAAGCATCAGTAGCGAGCTGGAATCTAAGCACGGACAGGCCTGCAAACTTGCAGTAGTCGGCAGCCTGGTCCGCATCGGTTATCGTAGCGTTATTCACATCGCTTAAGCCACGGGTCATATACGCAGATCCAAGTGTCCCTGCTGGGTTTGCAGCGACATAGGACACAGGCACGTCAACAGAGGTTTTCCCTGGCAGTGTCACCCCCTCAGCGCACAGAACGAAGTTAAACCCCACGACAGTAGCGGTAATCAGACGCCCCTGATTGTCGTAAGCGCAGCCTTCTGGCTCGACCAATGGCGCGGCGATACCGGCTGCGGCGAAAGCATTGGCGAGATGATCGACTCTCACAGACACTGATGACCGTAGCACGCCAGACAGGGTGAATTGACTCACGCGAGGGTTATGCCCTTCGCCGATAGTCACATTACTGGCATACCACTGATAACCGGAGTACACAGCTAGACCATCAGGCCCTACGGCCAGCCCTTGCGGCTTGGTTACCTGTGGTTTTGGTGGAGTCAGTGCGGCTCCGGCGGGATCACCAGTGCCAACAATTCCGCTAGGCAGAGATACTGTCCCGATCGCAGTTGGGGTCGCACTGGATAGAATGTCTTGTAGGCTGAACATGCGCGTCAGCCCATATTTTACACCGCCGGCATTGTTAGCCAGGGGCGACATCACTGCCGCCAGGTCACCAAAGCTCCCCATCGCTGTCAGACAACCAACAGTGCTGGTCATCGTCACAGGGATAATTTGGAGATCCAATATGCTAGCAGTAGCGGGCAGGTTAGTTACTTTCAGCACTGTGTCACTGGTTGCACCAGAATGACCGATTTTGCGTTGCCCTGATACATACCCGATCAGCAGACCTTCAGGGAATCGACACCGAAGTCCGAACGTCTTCCCTGAATAGATAAAATCAGATGTATATACATCAACCCAACACACCTCGACATCAGATCCGCCCTCTACGATGTAGCAAACGAACCACTCACCGGTCTGCCTGTCTTGGGCAATGCCCTGCGGATAGAGGGCTGTGTAGCCGAATGCAGTCTTAAGCTCGGCGGCTCGCACGCCCTCGCGAGGAGCAGATAAGAGAACAGATTTCACCCTAGGATTAGGGGATACAGCAATAAAGTTGTTGTGAACATCTGCCTCTGTTTTATCGATAAAACCTGCAAGGTCACCTTGCGAGCCAGAAAAAACACAGCCGACAAGACTGCCACTACCTTCCGCTATTTCTTGTCGCAGACTGTCACTAGCAGAATCTGCGATCAGCTGGATCGCCTGTGCCAATTGATCGTCTTCAGTCTTGCTGGGCTCCAAGCCAGCGGTTGTCACCGCGTTCAGCAGTTCGTTGGTGATCTGGTTAAAGAAGTCACCTCCCGGCACAGTCGGCGCTTGTCCTGCACCGCCTTCAGTGAAATATTTCCTCACCATCGATGCGACAGGCTTGCGGGCAGGTTCAATGTCAACGCCAGTATTGGTATCAGGCCAGTACATGGTCACACCTCATAGTTAAAGTCGTAATAGAAACCCGCCAGTTTCAGGCGATTGAGCACGCATTCGAGCACCAGGGGGGCATTGCCGCGCAGGGGCGTCAGCACGTTATCCAGGACGGTGAAACGCTCTTCTGGCAGGTCGTAGACATCTACCCGCAGGACGAAGCGGGTAGAGGCCGGATAGATGGGATAGGTCACGCTGCGCAACACATGGTGGGGCCACTGCTCTGACACCTTGACGGTGAAGCCAAGCGCAGCGGCGATCTGCTCGATCATCCAGGTCTGCAGACCGCCCTTGCGGTGGTACTTCTCGACCACGGCCGCACGGCGCATCTCAAAGGGCTGGTTCACGGTGCCGCACTCCGGCAGGCCGAGGTATTCCTCCCACTCCGGGAGCAGCTGCACGGTCGTCTCAGGGCGCATTTCAAGCAGCAGCTGGTCGGCGCTGAGTTCAAGCTGGGCCAGGCGCTTGGCGAACCCCATGACGTACTTGGGCAGGTTGGCATCAGGATCACGCGGCCATGCGCGGCCACGGGGCATCTGCTGCAGGAGGGCATCGCCCCATTGCTCTACAGCGTGGGCCATATGATCACTCCGATGACGTTCAGTTCGTCCGGGTCGGCCGGCACATCAGCTACCAGATCCAGGGTGTAGTCTTTGATGCCTGCCGCTGACCCAATGGCCGTTCTGATGCTGCTGAGCAGCAGGGTGTTGCCCGGCTGCAGGGTGCGCTCGTAACCACTGATGTTGGCGGCAATGGCGGCCCTGATGTCAGCGGTATCCGGGATGGGGGTAATCGCCAGATCGGTGCTCTTGAGCTGGACATCGATGTCGACCGGCTCGATACCACCAGGGCGACCGACCAGCACACCGGTGGCCGGGTCGGGATGGCGGAAGAGGTACTCCATCATGGCGAGCTTGTCAGTCGGGGTCGGCAAGATGTCGCCCCGGTCATCATAAACCCAGCCGATACCCACGGTGCCGCCACCTTGCCATGCGTCATAGGCCCAGGCGCGAGTCACACCGGGCACTTCACGCATCCAGGCCACGTAATCCGCCACGGCACCGCCCATGGGCGGGTTGCGTTTGCGAAACAGCAGGCGTTCGAGCAGTTCGGCGATGGGTTCGATGTCTGCACCGCCGCTGATGTCGCCACTGACGCCGTTGGACTGCAACCCGGGGACGGGGGTTACCAATGTCAGCACCTCGCCTGCGGCCAGGTTGCCGCCAGCACCCACCTCGACGGCTTGCACCTCCACGGCGACGGTACCACTGCTGGGGCTGGCGCTGGCTGTCACGGCATACTGACGACCATCCTTGTGTTGCAGCACGGTACCGACCGGCGCAGGCACCGTGCCGTTGAGGGTGGCAGGGCCTGCGGCATAGGTGGCTTGCTTGCGGATGACCCCTTCAAACTGGGCCGTCTCGATGATGGTCTGATCGTCTGACTCGGTGGTCGGGATGATCTGGCGCACGATCCACGCCTGATGGTCGTAGAGGTCGCGAATCGCGGCACTGACCGACGCGTTCAGCGCCAGCTCGATACCGAACTTTGGCAGCACGGTGCCCAGGCTGGCTTCGAGATCCAGCGCACCGCTGGCGATGAGTTGGCGCAGGGTGGGCACGCTATACGGCATTGGCTTGCGCCTCCCAACGTTGCTTGATGCTCAGGCTCAGTTCGCTGCCATCAGGGCGAGTGATGGCGATATCGAGCTGCAGCATCTGAAATTTCGGAATAGACCCGGTGACGGTGACGAGCTTGGCGTAATCGGGCTTTAAATGGCGGTCGAGGGCGGTTTGCGCATAGGTCACTGCCTTGTTACGCACATCGGTGGTGAGCTTGGAGCGATCGAGCAGCCAGAGCTTGCTGCCCCATGGTTCGTCCGCGAAGGTATCACCTGGCCAGCCACGGCGATCGCTGGTGCCATCAGGCAGCACATCAGACTCGTCGGCACGGGCATCGGTGAAGAGGATCTGCAGGACCAGGGTTTCCAGGCCATCATCCTGACGCAAACCGGCCGAGGTGATCTCGATATCGCCTCGGCCGGTTTCGTTGTTCCAGATGATTGCTGTGGTCATCGCCCCTCACACAGGGGGAGATGTTTGGCCTCCACCCGGCAGATCATGTTTATGATCCAGGAACGACTTGCCATTGATGATCACATCGCCATCCACCAGGATGTTCAACGTGACATGAAGGGGCCCCTGAATCTCGCTATCAGGGGATATGATGGTGAGCTTTTCAGTGGCGGAGAGAGTGACGGTTTTCGCCTGCTGGAGCAGGTCACCCTCCTTGCGCAGGATGATGCGGTGGCCCTCCAGATGGTACAGGCAGTTGTCCCCCGCTTCCAAGTCTTTGGGGCGCACGCCCTTGTCTTCGACCGCGATGGCCACAAGGCCAGCACGGGCCCCACCGATGCCCAGCACGATGGCCTCAGACCCTGCTGGCGGCACGCTGGTGTGACCGTAGTTCTGGAAACGCTCGACATCAGAGGCGGCCTCGTCGGCCAGCACCTTGAGCTGCAGCCCCTGTCGGTTGAACGAGTCAGTCACGGCCGTGACGATGGCCCGGTCTGCGATCAAGCGCACCCGGCGCCAGAGCGGGGCGATAAGCTTCTGCACATCGCGCAGGGTCACCATGTGGTTACCTCCTTGGTCTGCTTCTTGACGACCTCAGCGGGGATCAGCATGGCTTCACGCGGGGTCAGGTTGAGGATGGCCTCCCGGCCGTTCTTGTCGCTTTCCATCAGGGTCACGGTGACAATCAGCCAGCTCTCGTCCAGGCCCTGGATCTCGTCCTTGATGGGGCACATGCGGTTGATGCGCCAGAGTGGCCCCTGGTCGCCTTCTATCCCCTGGATGCGCCATCCTGCGACCGTGATCTCGGTCTGGGTGCCTTCACCGATGCTGCGCTGCTTCTGCCACTGGCCGCGCTTGCTGGCCCCGGCCACGGTGGTGACATCTTCGGCGATGATGATGCGGGGGCGATAGCGGGTGACGCCAGGGTCTTTGATGACGGCCTTCTGGCCGCCGATGGTGGCGGGGGCCGCGTTATCCCAGGTCGCCCCGCCCGCATAGCTGCTGCCTTTGACGATCCATTCCGATGCCCGGTCACGCATGCTGAAGTTGCCCCGGGCGGCCATGATGTTCTCGCTCAGGATGAGGCTGGCCCCCATGGGGGTATCGCTGGCCTGGGTCAGCACCAGTTGGCCGCGTTCGTTGGTGGTGAGCAGCACCGCCCGCTGCTTGGCCAAGCGATCGAGCAGCTCGAAACAGGTCTCCCCCTGTTCGATGGTGACGCGGGGGAAGGCATCCCCAAGGTCACACTCCACCACCACCTCGATATCGAAGGGGGCGCAGATATCCCGGGCCACCTGGTCGAGTTTGACACCTGACCAGGCACCGGCTTTGAAGATGGCCGAGCAATCCACCAGATCGCTGGTCTTGCTGCGGCCACTGACCACCCAGCTCACCTCGCGGGCGTCATAGCTGGGGATGAAGTCATCGACATAACCGGTCAGCACCAGCTCATTGCCGATATGCACGGTGCAGGCGCTCAACGGCTTGATGACCATCTCACCGGCGTTTTCCCATTTGCGGGTCAGGCTCAGTTCGAAATCGCCGGCGATATCGCGCAGGCTGCGGGTGATGCGCACCTGCTGCCAACCGCCATAGATTTGACCATCGACGCGCAGGGTGATGGGCTCAGCCATTGGTCACCTCGTCGAGCACATCCACCCGGGTGCTGGGGGTGATAAAGGCTGGATCACGCAAGGCGTTGCTGCTGACCAGGCGATCGCGGTATTCGGCATCGCCATACTGCCGCCATGCCAACAGGGCTGACGGAGTGGTGGTGGCCAGCACCAACTGGCGGCGGCGAGGCAACTGGGCACCGCGCTCGCGGCTATCGTTCAGCAGCGCGAGGCGCAGATCCCGCAGGGCACGCCAGATCTCGCTCTCTTCGGCTTCCACGGCCTCGGCCGCCAGCTCGGCCAGCCGGTTGGCCCATTCATTGGCCATGCGCTCCAGATCGTCTGCCGTGAGCTGCACGTTGCGATCAGCCCCCACCACGCCGTTCATCACGACCGGGCGGCTCAGCGGGTTGTTGACCTGGTCACCGGTCAGCGACTGGCCGATTGTGACGGTGCCTGCCGGGTCGTTGGTGAAGTCGCGATCTGTGCCCAGGTTGGCGCTGGAAATGGCACTGGTGGCGGCGGTGGCCGAGGCCCGGATCACCAGCTTGGTGAACTCCGCACCATTGGCCAGGGCGGCGCTCTGTTCGGCAGCAGTATCGAGGGTTGAAACAGACGACGCGCTGCCTGCCGCGGCATCGCTGAGGATGCCGCTCGGCAGGCCACCGGTGATCGCCAGCTCTGCCCGCATCCCATCCCACCGGCGGATCACCTGGTCGTAGACAGAGAGCGCCCGGATGGGGTCGGTGACGACGCCCTTGATGTCTTCGACGATGCCTGTCACCTCGCGGGCCAGCTCGCCAGGGTAAGCCAGCAAGGTACCCACGCTGTCTTTGGCCCGCATCAGGCGATCGGTCCATTCTCGGAACTGGGTCGGCAGGCTGGGCAAGCCACGGGTCAGCTCATCCAGATCATCCAGCAGGGTATCGACCATGGGGCCCATGTTGTCGATGCCGGTCAGGAAGCTGTCCAGGAAGGATTGCTCGGTGGCGCCATTGGCGGCATCGGCGGCATTACCCAGGGTCGCGGCGGTATCGATGGCGGCAGAGGGAAAGAGCGGCTTGCCTGCCTCCCACACCGTGAAGGTGACATAGGCCACCCCATCTTCTTCGTTGTCCAGGCGGTGGCTGACATCACCGACTTGCACGGTGCGCACGCCCCACCAGGGGTGGATCATCTCGCTGGTACCCGGCTGATTCAGGGCGGCCAGCAAGGTGCGGAGTTGATCCAGGTAATCCTTTCCGACCAGCTTGCCGGTGATCTGCTCGTTGGTGATCGCCGCGCCGTTGTCTTCGGTCCAGCCGCTTTCACGCTTGGGGTATTCGCGGGGAATAGCGCGGCGGCCGCCCTTGCCGTCCACAGTGTTCAGCAGGAACTCAACGCCCCGAATGGAGGCAGTCAAACGCTCTTCAAAGCTCATGCAACGCCTCCTTACGGCATCAGTGACGGGCCGTTATCCACGCGCACCTGCATGCCGGGGGCAACGTCGCGGGAACGGACGGTGATGCGGTCATCGCTGACCTTGATGTCGATACCAAGATTGTCAGGACGCGGGGATGGCGTGATATCTCTGGTGAAAAAGGCCTTCATCTCATCGAACACATCGAGTATGCCGGGAGCAGGAGAAATGCCATCCGTACTCAGATTGAGAAGGCCGGTCCCCTTATCTGCCAGCTCCTTTGCGCGTTCTTCCGCCCTACTGAATTTCGGTAAGCCACCCAGTTCGGGGATAAGTGACACGCCATATAGAGCAGTACCTCCGGCGATCAACTTCTGAACATTGAGTGTTCCCTTGTTGCCGGACTGATTACCGGCAGCGGGCAGAGATCCATCACCGAATCCAGAACCAGGCATGTTGACTACATAGACGGGGGTAGCGCCCAGGTTGCTGATTGCATCGCCCATACCACCGGCACCACCCTTCCCTTTGCTGAAGATAGCCCCGGCGGCCCAGCCGCCAACAGACATGGCACCTTTGGCTACTGGTGCCAACAATCGACCGCCTTTGTTGAGCAGATAGATGCTGCCCAATATCTTGGCCAGATTTTCATAACCGCCGACCATCTCAGCGATACCATTGGCGGTATCACCGACAGACTTGAGCACAGGAATCAACTCTGCTCCCAGCTCCTTCGCATCACGAATTGCTTCAGCGGCAGCCTTGAAGGAATCCACAAGATTGCCGCCAATCTTTTCGACCAGTTCATCGTATTCACCGGTCTTTTTCATCTCGTCCAATTGCTTGAGTAGCGAACCAAGCTCCTGCTTGAGCACAGTAAAGGCGCCGCTATCCATCACATCAGTTTTGAACATGGTCCAGCTGTCACCCATATTGGAGATCATGCCATTCCAGCTATCCATTTGTGTTTTGGCGGCACCCTGGGATGCCTTACCCATCTGGTCAATTAAATCCTTGATGGCTTTTCTGGTTAATTGCCCCTTGCTAGCCATGTCTTGCAATTGTTGATTTGTATAACCAAGACCATTATTTTTCCCAAGCTCCTTACTTGCCTTTGCCAAATAATCCCACACAGGAACACCACGCTCCAATAATTGCAGGGCTTCTTCACCTTGAAGCTTGCCTTTTGTCCAGGCTTGACCAAGTGCCAACGCGATACCATCTAACGTTTCAGCCGTTCCCCCCATCATGGATGCCTGGTCGGCGATGGCCTGCATAGTCCCATCCATAGGGTCAAGACCAAACGCCTTGAGTCTGACAAATGAATTGGTGACTTCATCCACTGCATAAGGGGTGTCTTGAGTGAACTGCTTTATCCAGTCCATTGCCTTAGCACCACCCTCTGGACCACCTTGCAACTTGTTCAGCATGATCTGATACCGTTCAAATTGAGCAGCGGTTTTGACGAATGTTCGCTCAAATGCGATAGCAGATGCAGCACCGGCCAATACTAGCCGGTTGCCAAAGGTATCAATGCCCTGACTGGTCGCGGCCATTGTCGAGTTCATCATAGCCAGAGCACTTTTGCTCTGTGCGGCGAACTGACTCATCGATTGCCCATATTGCCGAGCCTTGGCGGCCATATTCCCGGCAAGGTTGATGACGATATCGGTAACAAGCTTATTGGCCATGATGACCTCTATTTATGGCGGGATGGCTTTGATGGCGGGCTAAGTTGATGATGGAGCTTGATGAGACGACGCAGAGAGAATTTCCTCAGCTCGCTGATGGGGAGGCGGTCCCCAACAAAGAAGAGAAACGCCTCCACCGGTTCAGCCAGCCGCTTAAACTCGCCCCCTCGCTGCCACTGCCTCCATCGTTAATTTATCCAGTTCACTGGCCTTGCTTTGCAGCAAGGCCAGATCTTCTCGATGTAATTTTTTCAACTGGCCAATCGTCAACGGACCAGGAATATCGCCAATGTACTCGACTTGGCGGCACAGCATGTTGAGCCCCATTTTTACGTCAGAAACATAGGCGGCGACCTTACCGTTAGGCAGCTCGATCACCTGCTCTGCGGCCTCCTGAGATTCAATGATGTCGCCACCAGAAAGCTCTTTCAGGCCGACCTCATATTGAAGGACAGTTTCATCATCCACCTTCATTGCATAACCATGTTTGAGTCGAAGAGTCATAACGGCCATTGTCAGATCTCCACCACTCTGTCACCGAAGAAGGTGGCGGCGATATCGCCGCTGTCTTCCCGCAGAGTAGCCGGTTCGTTGGTGCTGGCCTTGGTCATCATGTATCGAACGCCGTTGTCTCCTTCCCAGGTCATGGTGACGTCGAACATGGCATTGATCTCGATAACACTTACATCTTCGTCCGCAGCGATCACCATTTCGATGCTGGGCGGGCTGTACTTCTGGCTCTTACCCCAACTTTTCCCAGCCCCGGTGTGCTGGGTGCGGGTGTAGCCGCCCGGATTGAGCACGGCCCCCGCCTTGGTCTTGAGCTGTTTGCCGTTGGCGCGAATGGTCACTTCACCCAGGATTTGTCCCATGGTGGTCTCCTTACAGTTTGAACTGGATCAGGGCTGCGAAGACGCGCAGCTGGTTGACAACGTCCGGGTGGCAGACGCAGTTGAGGCGGTTGCGATCGCTGGTGTCGCGGGTCACCTCCAGGGTCTCTTTGAACAGGTCAAAGTTTTCCATCAGGCCCGCACTCACCCAGCCGAGCGCCACTTCCAGGATGGCTTCCTTCATCAGTTGCGGCGTCACCACCGGCTGCGCCGGGTCGAGCAGCGCCAGCACGTTGTCATCGGCCAGCTTGTGGCGCGGGTAACGGTTGGTGACCATCACCTTGATGTCATAGCGCATCTTGCCCAGGGTGGCCGGGGTGGTGATGTCCAGGTAGCTGGGGTCGGGGTCGCCATAGCTGTTGAGCTGGTACATCGAGATCTCGCGCTCGATGGCCACCACGTCGCCGGGCTGGATCTGGTGGGTAGCGATACCGGACTTGAGCAGGTTGTTGCGCTCGTCAAAGGCGAAGCGGTCTGCCTTGGCCGGGGCCAGGATGCCGGGCAGCACCAGGGTCTGCAGCGGGCGCGCCGGATCGATGGCCAGGTGATAAGCTGCGATGCCGCAATAGCTGGCGGCCCACTCCCAGACCGGGCTCGGCGACTTGCTGGTGCCGATGCAGGAGATCAGGAAGTCGTTGCGGGCCTCGCCGAACGTGATGGTCTCGCCGTAGGTACCCCGGAACGCGGTATAGGCGATGGCCTCGCTCATCTTGAGCGGGCCCCAACGTTCGAGCAGCTCGTCACGCAGGGTGTTCAGGCTGGTCGTGTCGTTGAACGGCATCATGATGTGGTTGTACCACTCATCGGGCATCGCGCTGATGACGGCGGCCATGTCGGGGGCGCCGGATCCACCGGTCATGGCCACGGTGGTGATGGTCACCCCGGGCGGCAGCTGCTCGCCGGCGTTGTAGTTGTAACGCAGGTCGATGCTGTTGCCGGTCAGGCCCTTCCATTTCGCGGTGATGTTGACCTTGGCGGTGTCGACCCCATCCACGGCGGCGGTCACCGGCAGGTTCTTGGTAGCGGTGATGGCGGCGGCCACGTTGGTGGCGATGGTGGCAGCGGTCGCGGCAGCGGCCACGCCCACCTGCAGCAGCTGGCCAGCGATCAACAGATAGAGGGTGCCTGCCTGGGTGGCGGGGCCGGTGAACTTGAACGACCCGGCAGCGGCGGCGCCGGCACTGATATCGCCGATGGGCAAGGCGAAGGTGCGGGTGTAGCTGTTGGCCTTGCGGTAGCGCTTGGCGGCCAGCGCCATCATGGAGCCGACGCCGAACAGGCTATCGATGGCCGACTCGCTGACCGGCACCTCGACCACCTGCAGCGGCGTGGCGGTACCGGCGTCGCCGCCCGCGTCAATCATCTGGCCGAACAGCATCACGTTCTGATCCTGGGCGATGTTGCCGCTCAGGGCCTGGCTGTTGTCGATCTCGATATAGACGAGCGGCACGCGCACGTCATTGGGGATGGTTCCGAGAGCCATGGTCACTCCTTCACTTGCGGTTTCTTGGTGGCCTTGGCGGCCGGTTTCACATGCTCGACATCGCCATCGGCGAGCCGCTTGAGCCAGAAGCTGGTGCGCGGTACCCGCTCACCCTCGGCGGCCAATTTGCTGCCATCCGGCTTGCGGAGGGTCAGCCCTTCTTTCGGTTTCAGGTGCAGTTCCACGGGTGCTCCTATGGGGTGGGGCCAGGCAGGTTGATCGTTGCCTCGCAGACGGGGGCGCCATCGGCCAGTTCGGCCTTGAAGTTGAAGCGCAGGAAGTCGTCCAGGGTGGCTTCGTCAATGGGGTCATCCAGTGGCCAGTCCTGGCGCCAGGTCACCGACCAGATGGCTAGCCCCAGCTTGTCGATGGCGGTGGTGTAGAGGTTGTCCGCCCGCACCGCTTCCGGTACCGAGCTGGCGCCGGTACCCACCCAGCCACCCTTGAGCATCAGCGCCTTGGCCAGACGGCAGGCGATCACCTCGGCCCGCTGGTCTTTGGCATAGGCAAACTGTTCAGCGCAGAAGACAAAGGCGACAAACTCGACGGTGCCGATCAACCGGCTGCCCTGGTTCTGCATGGCCACCACCCGCTGGGCACAGATGCGGATGCCGCCCTCCTTGCCACTCATCCAGCGCTTGATGTCGTCCGCCTCGTTGAAGCGGCCAATGTGGCGCTCCACGGTCTGGACGCGGTCAATCTTGCGATTGGCGCCGGGGCCGGTCGCTTCCAGGTAGGGCTTGAGGTACTCCACCACGGCCTCGCAGGCCGAGACGGTGCTGCCGATGGTGCCAAAATCGGGGCGGCTCATAGGCCTACCTCCTTCATCACGTCTTGCCAGAAGTCGCCGATCACGGCGAGCAGCTCGGTCTGGTTGTCACTGGAGAGCCCCAGGAACTGGCGCTGGGGGATCTCCATCTGGCGAGTGAACGACCCCACCGATTGATACACCGGGAAGGCCAACGCCTTGCCAAACGCCTGGGTGATGCGGCGGATATGGGCTGGCACCTGCACGGCACCGCTGAACCCGTCTTGATGCACCCCGGCATAGGCCAGCGCCGAGCCCACCCGCACGCTGTTGCGCTGCACCTGGTATTCGATGCTGTCGCGCAAATCGCCTACACCGCTTAACAGGCTCTGGTTACCGTGGCGGGTCTTGGCGTAGTCGGCTGCCCAGGGTGCCCAGGGTGTGCCGTCCGGGGCGGTCTTCTCGTTATCGATGCGATGCCTGGTCTGGCTTTCTGCAAATATTCCGATCGTGTCAAGAAGATCGGCCTTGTGGTCACTGCGGCCCAGGGTATCGAGCAGGCGCTGATAACGGGCCAGCTCGACGCCATGGGTTGAGACCTCGACCGAGACGGCCATCAGAGCACCCCACGCAGCGAGTCACGGGTGAACAAGCGCTCGTCCTCTTGAACCAGCTCCACTTTGCCGACCGCGCCCTCGGGCGGCATGTCGGGGGTGGGCAGGCCCAGATCCACCTTGCCGGCCGCAATCTCTTTCACCTTGGCGATGGCCCGGTCGTAGCGGTCTTGCAGCAGGTTGGTGACCTGGGGATCGCGATCACCCAGCCAGTAGAAGGCGATGACAATGGCCTGGCGCTTGAGCAGATCCGGCACGGTCGGCAGCGGCAGCACAAAGCGACGAGACAGGTAGCCGTTGATTTCGTCATCAGCGGCCGTCAGCGCCTCATCGATCCAGGTGTCGTTGAGGGTGTCGGTAGAGCGGTCGAGGGCGAAGTTGTAGAGCATGCCCTCGTCACGGTCGATCAGGTCCTGCTTCGTCGCGTAGATGGCCATGGGTTAGTCCTTGGTCATTTCACTGCCGGGTACCACGGTCAGCCAGGAGTCCTGGTGAACGCGCTGGGCTTCTTCCGGGGTCAGGTAGCAGCACGGGATCGCGCAGTCGTGGTCGTGCGGCACAGCGGCCTTGTCTTCGACCACAAACACGCGGGTGGGGCTGGAGTGCAGGAACTGCACCTTGCAGCGCCAGAAGCCAGCCGGCGACTTGGCCTTGATGTCGAACTGGCCGAGCAGCCAGTCGGGCAGATCGCTGGTTATAGCGTCGTTCAGGCTCGCCCCCGGCTCGCTGGAGGCGCCGATGGCGTTGGCGCTGCCCTGGTCACCGGCGTTCTGGGTGGTCGCTGCTGCCGCTGCAGCTTCAGCATCCAGTCGCGCGGCTTCGGCGGCCTGCTGCTCTGCTTCCAGGCGGGCGGCTTCGGCGTCCAAGTCTACCAGCACGGTCCCATCTTTTTTCTGTTCGGTTTGCGCTTGCACCAGCTCGGTACCCGCGCCCACTGCAGCATCATCCAGCTGCGCGCTTTTGTCGTCTTCCTTCTTGCGAGATGCCATGTCAATGCTCCTGTAAAGGGGTGGTAAAGGCGGCTTACACCGCCGAAATCAGGGTTTGCCTTGTGGCCTGCTCGGCGATCAGCAGGATGGAGGTTGCGGTGAACGACCCGTTATTGGAGCGGATCACCGGCTTGGTGCCGTTGGTCACGATGTTCCCGCCCGCATCGATCGAGAAGAACGTGGCCAGCGTGACCGTGTCATCGGTGACCTGCACATCACGGCTCGCCACCAGGCGGTTACCGTTGGTACCGATGAAGTCGAGCTGCATCGAACGCTGGGCCGAACCTCCGGACCAACTGCCCACCAGGTTGAGCTTGAATGAGAGGCTGGTGTCGCTGTTGAAGGCGTTCAGCTTGTCACTCACCGTATTGAAGAACGGGGCCAGGGTGCCGAACTGCGGCGCCGGCAACGCTTTGACCCAGGCAATCAGGTCGCGGTTGGTATCGGCTGCCAGCACGGCATCCGGTCCGGTCAGGCCTGACCAAAACACCTCGCTCTTCTTGCGCTTGGGCGCCAGCGAAATGAACGCCTTTCCAGTCGGCATGGCTTAGCCCTCCGTCACTACCAGCTCGCCGCTACCCGACTGGGCCATCCGCGCGTACAGGTTCTGGGGGGGATCAAAGCTCCAGGCCTCGCGCTGGTCACGGCCAAGGTGATGGCCAACCGTCACGCTCGGGGCAGGCAGCGCAGCATCGGTGCGATAGAGCACGATCTGGTTGGTCTGGTTCTCCAGGGTGCCGCTGCCGGCTGCAGAGACCAGCACCCAGGCATCAGCACTCAGCTCTTTGGTGGTCGTGGCCATGGGGTTCTCCTGGTGGCCTGGGCTTCGACGCTTGAAAGCTCCACCCAGGCCGGGTTGATAAATGCCTGGGCTTCATCGCCGTGAAGCTCTGCCCAGGCCAGCGGGGCGCCGGTTACACCAGGTAACGGGAGACCACGATCTCGACGTTGTTGTAGTAGATGTTCGACTCGCCATTTTCGAGGAACTCGCGACCGACAACCTTCCTGGCCGCCGCCTCGTTGCTCGGCCCCACCACCAGGGTGGTGGCCATGGTGCCCAGAGGAGTGCCGTTGGACTTCTTCATGCTGGCCAGCTTGGTCTTGGCCGCTTCGAAGTTGGTCGCATCCAGCACAGTCTTGGAGCCGATGGCAGTCTGCGGGAAGCCGAAGCCGTAGCCATGACGACCATCGACCCCCTGGGCCACCATATTGTTGAACCAGGCGTATTCGCTGGTCGCGCCAACGAAGTCCAGGGAAATGGGCTTGCGTTCCTGGAAGATCACGGGCAGCAGGATCTGGCTATTGTCCAACAGGAACCAGGCGGCCCCGGTATCCGTGCTCGGGGTACCGATCACGTTGGAGAAGGTAGTGGCCGGGGTGGTATCCAGCGGGTGATCGGTGTCGAAGAAGTTCTGGCCGTCATAGCAGAGGGTGGAGAAACCCGCCGCCAGCAGGGCATAGGATTTTTTGTCCGGGAACAGAGAACTTTCCTGACCCCAGGCCCGGGCCAGTACTGCGTACTTGCCGATCTTGTCATCGTCGAGATCTTCGCGCTTGATCTTGATCGAGGCTTCATAGGTGACGTTGGGGATCGCATAACCATGGGACCCCAGCTCTTTGAGCATACGATCACCGACCCATGCCTCGATACCCGGCAAGTCTTTGAGCCAGCCATAGAACTCGCTGGAGCCAGAACTCGGCACCTTGGTGGCAATCTTGTCCCACTGCGGCGTGGTACGGTTGAGCCCTTCAACGAAGGCGGCATTAGAGCCGACGGTCAGGGCTTCGATAATCTGCGCTTCAGTAAAAGCCATGGTCAGACTCTCCGATTAATAGTTGGGTTTGTGGTGGCGGTTGGCCAGCCAGGTTTCAGGACTGACGCCCATCGCACGACACAAGGCCAGTTCTTCCTTGCTCAGGGTCGCGCCCTGTTGCTGGGTGGTGGTGTTCACCTGGCTGGCGTCGGCGATGACCGGGGCGGCCTCGACGAACTTCTTGAACTGCTCGACCCCACCTTCCTGGCGGCACATGCCCAGGAACATTTCGCGGTTGGCCGGGGAAATCTTGGCCGCCTTGATAGCGTCATCGACCAGGGCGCCAAGCTTGGCCTCTTCGGTCTGCTTGACCTTGTCCTCGGCGGTGATGGCGCGGTTCAGGGCCAGCTCGTAGGTCTCTTTCGGGACGAACTTGGTCAGGTCAGGGCCAGCAGCGGCACGGTTCATGGCCAGCTGGTGATCGGCCTTGAGGGTATTGATGGCGGTGAGCGCGGACGCGGTATCCGCATCCGCTCCCAGACCCAGGGCCTGGGTCAGTTCAACGGGCAAGGGCATTGGAGTTTCCTCACGGTTCAGGGCAGGGAGTTGATCGAGGTTGGGCTCGTTGGTCAGGCCGACGCTGGCAATGCTCAGCACGGTGCCGGCGTCGTCGAAGGTGAAGGCCGGGGAGTAGAAGGCGTATTCCTTCTTCTCCAGCATCTCGCGCCCTTCGCTGTTCCAGTCCACCATGCCCCACACTTCGCCGCCGATGTTCTGCAGGGCGAGGATCCAGCCGATGGCCGGGGCCTTTTCGCCCTTGGGGCCTTTGATGTGGGTGGCATGCTCAACGTCGAACGGACGCTTCTTGGTGAACGCGGCCACCACGGCATCCGGTTTGCTGTTGTTCCAGGTGCGCCCGTCATTGCCGCTGAATACCCCGGGGGGTACCAGCGGCAGCCAGACCTGTTCGTTGCGCACGGTCTGGCGCGACAAGTCAAAGCAGAGGGCAAGGTGGATCTTGGGCATGGCTCGCTCCGTCACATAACAACCTCCCGCCGGGTGGCTGGGTTGAATGGAACACGATGTGTGTGGACGTTGAGAGCATGGCGCCACGGGTCGTGGCGATGTGAGTGACGGTTTTCGTCAGATATCAGGGTGAGGTGACAAGGAAGAAATGCCCGGCGCGAGGTGATGACCGGACATCAACAGGGTACACAGGATCCCGATGGTCGAGAAGAGGGGGCAATGCAACAGGTTGGATAAGGAGGCCACCGCGAAGGTTTGCCGCCACCTCACACCATCTTTAAACCACCTTTAAACGGCGTCAGATTCAATTCTGGCCCTTTCATGAATACGCTGGCGCCAGAAAACGCTCACAGCGGCGCTGAGAGCGTTTGGCGAAGGGTTTGCTCTTTGGCCGCCAAGTCTGTTTTCAGGGCCTGCTGACGCGCCTTGCCCGGGTTGTAGTTCCACCCCGGCTCGATGCCGCTGGGCAATACCTCCACTTCCCCGGTGCGCTTGTTCACCCACTCCCGGTTGCCATCGTTCGGGGCGGCGAACTGATAGCCCTTGGTACCTTCCAGCTTGGCGTATTCGAACTTGCTGATCTGGCGCACCCAGCAGTGACAGCCCCAGCCGTTCGGCGGCATGTGGGTTTGCCACCAGGGATCATCCACGGGCAGGGTGATGCCGTTCCAGCTCACATGCAGGGCGCGGTGCTCGCGGGCGGGCCCCAGCTGATAGACCAGGTAGGGCATGGCCCGCTTGGTGCGCTCGATGCGCTGCCACTGGCCAGCGGCGCGGGCGGTGCGCATGTTGGTGCGGTAGATGGTCTTGATGCGCCCCTCGCTGCCAAGCTGCACCCGCCGGGTTTCGCCGGTGGCCGGGTCGTCCATCTGCTGGATACCCCACCACCCGGATTTGACCAGCAGCGGCTTGATGGCGGCGGCGAACTGCTGATAGGTCTGCCCCTGCTCCAGCGCCTGTTCGACCAGCGCCCGTACTTCGACCAGCAGATCGGCGTTGAGCATCTTGGCCACGGTGAAGGCGTTGGCGTGCTCTTCCTTCCACACGTCGCGATAGTCAAAGCCGGGCTGCAACCCCTTTTTCTTGAACCAGTCCAGCGCCTCTTTGGGCGGAAAGGCGGACGCCTTGGGCTCAGGCATCTTGCACATCCCCCATGCCGCGCAAGCGGAAGGTGTAGTCGGCCAGCTGCCGGGTGAACTGCTCGGCGCTCAGCGACTCCTGCAGGGCCAGCAGGCCCGCATTGAACTCGTCGAAGCTGGCGGCCGTGGCGGCCAGTTCGATGATCGGGTTCATGAAGTCCTCGCCGCCTACCTCGACCCAGTCGCTCATCGCCTCCTCGGTCAGCTGGTCGATGGCCTGTTCGCTCGGCTGCTGGATCCGGTTGATGGCCAGGCGTTGTTGCTGCCTGTTCATGGCCAGCGGCTGCACAGCTTGCACCTGCATGGCGCTCAACGGTTGCAGGGTGACTTCATTCGGCTTTGGCGCAGCCAAGCCGAACTTGTCTTGCATGGCGCTCTCGCTCACCTTCATGCCACGGTCGATCAGCGGCATCAGGCTATCGACCATCATCTTGAGATCTTCCGGCTCCGGTACCCGGATGCAGACGCGCGGGTATACCTTCTGCACGCCCCAGTTCAGCACGATGAACGGCTTGACCAGGTACTCGTTGATGGTGGCTTCGAGCTGGCGGGCATCCCACTTGGCGATGTCCAGGCGCACCTCGTTATGCACCGTGGCCTGAGCGCGGCTGCTGCCATCGTCGGTGGTCATGGTCTGGCCCAGCACCGCCTTGCTGGTCTGCTCGTCCGCCCAGCGGGCCATGTTCTCGAACAGGGTATCGCCGCCGTTGCCCTTTGCCGTTTCGGTCAGCTCGACCATCATACTGTCGGGGATCACCGCGCCAGCGTCGCTGGCAATGGTGGCGATGGCGTTCTTGAGGGTGGCGATCTGCTCGGGGGTGGCGTTGGGGCCGTACTTGCCAACCCGGATAGGAATGCCGAACACTTCGGCGAACGCCCACCAGTCCCGCACCGTGAAGCTTTTCAGCATGTACATCACGGCGCAAAGGCGGGTCAGGCCGTTGCGCCAGATGCTGCCCGACTTGGTGCGCGGCAGGTGGACGATGAACTTGTAGGGTTCCAGCGGCTTGCCCTGGGGAGCATCGTCACTGATAAGCAGAATCTCGCTCAGGGTCTCGGCATCCGGCCGCAGATAGCGGGGGTCCACCCATTTGTAATCCTTGGGAACCCAGCGGGGTGTGGTATCACGGGCGGTATCCCATAGGATCTGGCACACCCCCATTCCCTTGCCCAGGCCATCGAGCAGGTCGAAGAACAGCTCAGGTACCTGGTCGCTCTCCATCAGCAGGCGTACTTCTTCGGCCAACTTCTTGTCAAAGGCATCATCACTGGCGGCTTCGACCGTGGGCGGCAAGGCAGCCACGGCCAGCTTACGGGTGCGCAACACCGATGCGTAGTGCAGATCCCGCTCTTCGATCTCTTCGGCCAGGGTCATGTAATCCTGGGGGTTGTTGCCATCGACCACCGAGCGCAGCAGGCCCGCCAGACGCTGGGGGGTGATGGTGCTGGCCACGCTGTTGGGTCGCGGGTTGCGCACGCTGGTGGTGTGGGCCAGCGCGATATCTTCGCCGAGCGCCGGTTTGTCTGGCTTATAGGGATTGCCCCATTTGTCGAGAATGCTGGTCACAGTAATCCGCCTCCGTTACGCAGGCCACGGGTCAGGTTCATCTGCCGTTGCCCGTCCTGGTCTTTCTGGGGGGCACCCACCTTGGCGATGCGGTGCAGTTCGTAAACATGGCTCTCGGCTCGGCTGGCCAGATAGGCCAGGAAGATAGCGACCGCCGAGTCGCCGTGGCGCTTGTTGCCATCACTGCCCTGGGTGCGGCTGTCGTCGATGCCGGGGGTGCCCCGGTAGATCTGGATCTGCCCAAGGTCGGTGATGATGTCTTCGTGACGCGGCAGCTCCAGCTCATCATCTTCAAATGCCGCCTTGAAGCGCGGCATGTTCTCGCGATAGAAGCCGACCGACAGCATCACCTGCACCACCTCTTGGCCGTAGCGATAGGCGGCCTGTTCGGCCAGGTACTGGCCATTGCCACGGGCATCGAGCCAGATGCCATCCCGGCGCGGCAGGCGATCGCAGATGAAGTAAAGGGCCTGCTCCTGCTGCTTGAATGGCACGTTCTTGAGCTCGACCAGGAACGGTACCCGGCGGCGGGTATCCGGCTTCACCATGATGGGTGCGAACGATGTCAGGTCACCGGAGCGGGCGAAGTCTTCGCCCAGGGCGTGGCGATGGCTGCGGTCCAGCTTCATCAGTTCGGGGAAGACCTCGGCCTCCAGCCACTCCTGCATTTCGGCGTTGCGCTCCGATTCGCTGGCACTGTTGAAGGCGGCCGAGCCCGTGAAGCGCAGCACCGGCCCATCAACCCGGCAGGCCCGTTCGCGCAGGCCACGGGGCAGGTAGGCCCCGCCGCCGCTCTTGGGCTCGCAGTAGTATTCCTCCCGCGCATCTTCTTCGGTGGCGGTGTCGCGCAGCAGGTTGCGCAGCCACTCGTCCTGCAGCTCTTGGGTCCATGCTTTCTTGGTGACCTGGCAGATGCGCTGATAGAGCCCCTCATTGATGGCCGTCTCGATGTCGATGCGGTGCACGCTGAACCGCTTCTTGCCAGCGCGGCTATCCATGATCAGGGTATTGAACAGGTTCTCGATGCCGTTGTGGGTCGAGATGATGCGCACCTTGCTGCCCCACATGGTCAGCGCCAGCGCCGCCTTGAGGATGGCGGCCAGGTCTTTGTGGAAGGCGCCTTCGTCAATCACCACGTTGCCCTGCATCCCCCGCAAGTTGCTGGGGTTCGAGCTGAGCGCCTTGATCTTGAAGCCGCTGGCGAAGTTGATGACATAGACGAGGACGTCTTTGTCTTCATTCCCCAGCACCTCTTCGCCCACTTCGCTGGCGGCACAGTTGTAGGCGCGGGCCCACATGGCGCAGGCGTCGATAAACTCGCGGGCCATGTCTTTGGTGGTGCCGACATAGAAGGTATCGCAGCCGCCGGCGCTGGCGGCCATCGAGCCGTTCAACGCAGCATCGGCCGCCTCTGCCCATGTGAGGCCGGTTCGCCGGCTCTTCTCGGCGATCTTGAGCGGCGAGGTGTCGGCAATCCAGCGCTTCTGATAGGGCAGTAGCACCTCGTTGGGATCGAACTGGCCGCCAATGATGGCGGCCGCGGATTGGTTGCGCAGGGCATTTTCAGCCGATGTCAGGTGGTTCATCACGCTATCCCCAGGATCTTGTTTCTGATGTCGGCGGCCGTCTCTGCAGAGACCCCTGCCTGGGTCACAATCTTCTCGGCAGCGGTGGCGGCCTCGGCGGCGAACGCGGCGCGGATCTCTTTCTCCAGCTTCTGGTTCAAGATGGATGACTGGGAGATCCTCTGATAGGCAAGGGCCAACTGGTTGAACTGCTTGATGTCGATCATCTCGCCGCCTTCCGTGGCTTCCATCAACGCCATGGAGGTTTCCCAGGCCATGGTCTTCATGTTCTCGGCCATCAGGTTGCCGATCTGACTGGTCGGGGCATCCCCCAGTTTTGACGTCAGCACTTCGGCCATTTCCCTCGCCTTGGCGATGCGGCTGCCTGCAGCCTCTACCTGCTTCGAATAACGATTTAGGCCAGTGCGGCTGATCTGCTCTTCCGGCGGCAGGCCAGCTTCCAGGATCAGCTGATTGACCTCAGCCAGAATGGCTTTCTGCGACATGTCGCCAGAGCGCAGCATGGCCGCCAGCTGGCTGCGGATGTCGGCTGGCAGCTGCTGGATCTTGCTCTTGGTGTTCTTGGTCTTTCTGTTCTGGTTATGAGCGGTCATGGTTACCCCAGCAGCTTGTCAACGAGCGGGGCCGTGCAGCCCCAAAGCGCATGGACCGGATCGCCGACGATGGGCAAGGCCAGCAGGTAACCCACGGCCATCATCGCGGCGATATCCAGCAGGCGGGCTTTCATGCGTGACCCAGCCTGCGAGCGCGGCGGGTGGCCCGTTTGGCCTTGGCCAAGCGCTGGGCCCGCTTGACGGACGGCAGCCCACCATTGAAGGCGCGGCGGTAGCGGCTGGCGCGTGTCACCTGCCGGATGATGGTGTCGATGGGAGTGATGCTGGGGTCAGTATTGGCGTTTCTCAACATCATGCTCAGGCCACCCAGCATCAGCCCCACCAGGGCGCTTTTCATTTTCATCAGCAGCTCCCTCATGGTCACACCGGACGCGGTTTTTTGACGCCATCGACCACGGCCTGGCCAGTGGCCACGTCGTCACCCCGGCCGGTCAGCTTGGCCACCAAGGTCTTGCCCACCTCATCCACCGTCAGCAGGCCCTGCTCTTCCAGCCAGCGGATGTGGTTGCGTACCACATCGCGGCTGCAGCTGTGGCCATACTCTTCCAGGCACGAATCCAGGATCGATTCGTTGGCCGAGTAGCCAGCCATTTCCCGCAAGCTGCGCAGGATCAGCAGGCGCTGATCCGACACCACAAATTCTCTCATCGACGTCATATAACCCCCGTTTATTTCTCGTTTAAACGCTGTTCGAGCAGCAGATTGATCTGGTGATTGGTGGGCTTGAGCTGGGCGGTGAGGGCCTTGATGTCCCCCCGTAACCCTTCGAGCTGAATGCCCAGCTCATAGAACTGCTCCTGGGTCGGCAGGTTGTCGACGCGACTTTCGAGGCTGGTAACGCGGGTGGTCAGCTCGTCCATGGCAGTGCTCACTTCTTTCAGTTCTTCGCGGCGGGCAAAGGTCTTGCTCAGCCACAACATGACGATGGTGGCCAGAATCGCCACCCCGGTGGTAATGACGCCCCACCACTTCGGGATCCAGTCAAACTCCATGGCGATGCCTCCCCTCGCGCTCACGCCAGCTCTGGCAAGGGACGCAGCGCACGGCGTCTGGCGCTGCCTCCAGCCGTTCACTGGCAATCTGTTCCCCACAGCTCAGGCAGAAGCGGTTGCCGGCGGCGTCCTGGTCTGGGGTTTCGGTAACGCGCCGGGCAAGCTGGTTGGCCAGGTCGCGGTCGCGGGTCTCTTGCTCGTTTTTCTGGGCACGGTCAAACAGGTCGGTCATCAGCGCCTCGTCAGCAGTTTGGAGACGGTGCCAGTGATGGCGGATTGCACCTTCTGGCCGCTGCTCTTGGGATGGGGGGCGAAGCCGTCCAGGGTGCGCAGGCCGAGATAGGCCCAGGCGGGGGTGCTCAACATGGCGGCCATGCTCCAGTCCGCGCCATCACCCAAGCCCGCGACCTTGAGCCCCTCGAACGCCAGCACATAGAACGCGGTGGCATACCAGGATTGCCGCGCCATCAGCGGCCGGGTATTGCGCACATAGGTGTCGGTGGCGCCGTCGCCGCTGCGGATAGTCTCTTGGGTTTCGTGCTGCTCGCTCTGCTTGTCGGCCAGTTGCAGCTCCATGCGGCGGGTCTGCTCCTTCTCCATCTCGGCCCTGAGCTTATCCAGCTCCAGCAACACGACCGGATCGGTGATGCGGCCGAGCTGCTCTTCGATGCTGGCCTGCTGCTGGGCGGCCGTCAGGCTGATGCCGGAGACCTGCTCAACCATGTCGGCCACCTTGTTGGCAGTGGCGCTGCCGCCAAACATGCCGGCGATACCTCGGATCAACGCGGGGCCCTGCTGCACCGCGAGCGCGGCCAGGGCGGGGATTAACGGGAGCATGGGGATTCCTTATTGGCGGGATCAGCGAACAGGGCACGCAGCCGGGCGCAGTGCTCGGCCACTTTGTCGTTGCCAGTGGTGAGGATGTTGAAACGATGCCGGTGACGGGCATCGTAGATTTCGGATGGAGTGACCGAGCGCCAGCCCTTGGCGAACTGGGATTGCATGGTGCCATCGCGGCTATGCAGCGGCACGGTGCGATCGACATCGCACTCGGCGATGCCCTGCTCGGCGGCCTCGCGCTCGCGCTCCAGGCGCCTGGCGTGGCCATGGTCGAAACTCCACTGCCAGTTGCGGCCCATGTCAGCCACCGTAAACCGGTGCCCAGATGCCGGTGCGCATCTGCTGGGCGTGGCGTTTGGCACGATCGGGGGTCTGCCTGGCCCAGCGGCTGTTGAGCATGCCGGCGGCGGCATCGTTCCAACGGCGCTCGATCACTGCCTGCAGGGTGTTCTTGAAGGCCGCCAGCCCTTTCACGCCCATCTGGTAGGCCATCGACTGCAGTACCGCCAGACGGGCGGGATCTGCCGCACAGATCTGCAGCGCCATGGCGAGCTGCGGCTCGCGGCGCATCTCCACTTCCAGATTGGCGATCAGAGAATCGAGCCAGGCTTCACCGGCCTGCATCGGCAAGGTGAATTGATAGAGCGTGATGTCGGCGCCCTGGGGCCCGATGCGAAAACCGAACCCGACCGTGGGGTATTTCTCGGTGCAGAGATAGGGCTTTGAACGCCAACCCTCCTCGAATTTGATAAGGGCATAGATGGAAGACATGACACACCTGAATAGGTTGGGGATTTAATTCAGTGTGCGTGTGCGGTGGGAAGGGTTGAGAGTGACGGATTTCGCCATGAAATAACAAAGGGCCAACGGGCCCTTTGTCTATTTCAATATGGTGTGGGGTGATATGCGGGTCATATTGCCGTGAATTTCACTAACGTCAAATTAATATAAACGCCCGTGCTTTTTGATTAATGCCGGGGCGGCTTGTTCCGTGCCAGCAAACAGATCCCGCTGGCGGGAACGGGCTTCGAGTTTGCGCATCCTGGCCAGGATATATTGAATCTCCCGCATCGATACCTTGAACTGGCGCGACAGCTCATAGGTGTTGTTGCCGGTGAAGGCCTTCCAGACCATCATGCTGCGCACCATCACCTCGATGCTCTTGCCCCGGGGCAGGTAGAAGCGGGCACCGCCGAAGGTCTGGACGATTTCCGACAGCAGGATCACCGACAGGGATTCATCATTCCGGTGCTGTTCGATGGTGCGCTCGATCAGGGTGTAAAGATCCCGCAGGGTTTCTGGCCAGGCGGCCTCCGCATCTTCATCCAGCAGGCGGTCGAGGTGATGGCTCACCTCGTTCTTGCCCACTGCTTCACCAAACATCTCGATCTGCTCTTCGCGATGGCTCATGGCCGCTCCCTCCCGGATAAAACAACACCCAGCATGGCTGGGTGTTGAGATCATAACCTCCCGGATCGGGGCGCCCAAGGGGCGGGATTTCACTCCAGGGTGACGATGATCTGGTCCTTGTCGCTGCTGTACCAGGTGACCCGATAGGGTTGGATACGGTCCGCCACAGTGGCATTGCACTGGCGAACGTCACCGAAGTCGGCGCTTTCCAGGCGCTGCGCCGGGTTGGAGATCGCCATACCGGGCAACAGGCGGCCCAGCACCTCGGTCACTTCTGGCGAGGCACATGCGGGCAAGGCTTCCTGCCGCATGGCATTGAAGGTGGTAGCACCAACCAGCACAACCACAAGCGCCAACCCGACCCAGCGATTGCTCGGCGCGGGGGCCTTGTCAGCGGGGGCCAGCTTGTTGCGCTTATAGAGGTAGAACGGAAACGCGATGAACCAGATCACCGCCACGAACACCGCCCACCCTGCCGGATTGCGGGCCCCTTTCTTGTATGAATCGAACAGCACCCAGACCGCGCAGGCCAGCACCACCAAACCGATCAATAACGTCATAACGCCTCCAAAATAAAGGCCCATTATTGGGCCTGGTTGTGCAATTCGTCTATGGTCTTGTTTCCATCCAGCACCATCATCCTCGGTGGCCGTTTGCCCGGGTTTTCGAAGGCATCCCGGATCAGGTCATAGCCCGGCTTGGCATCGTGCCGGTGGCTCAGGGTCTCCGGTACCGAGTCACCCCGGGCGAGGATGGCATCGGTCATCAGCCGAATATGCCACTTTTTCAGCGCCTCCAACACCCGTTCAGCTTGCACTGATGTGAGCCATTCTGCCCGGTTGATGCCTGCACCGCCATTGGCATTGGCGGTCATCCGGCGGATGAAATTGCCCAGGGCATCCTCAGACCCGTCATGCAGCAGGCCGTCATTCTTCATGGTGATCCAGATGGCCCGCAGCTTGCGCACCTCGGGGGCCTGCACATGGGCAGCGCTGGGCGGCGAACGGCGGCCCGTCGCGTTGCCCTTCACCTTGAACCCCAGCCCCTTCATGACGGTGATCACAGCCTCCAGCTGGGTGGCCTTGAGCCCCTTGGCAGAGCGGGATCCGGTGACCGACTCCAGCAGGGCCCGATAGTCCTCGTCATCCAGCCCCAATTCGCGGCGGCCAACGTGAACCAGGGTCAACAGGCGTTTGGCATCAGGCTGCATGGCGGCCTCCATTCATCTGGCAAAGGCTGACGAATGCAGCAAGGTGGTCTGGGTCAACCTTTGACATCGGGATATAACTCAGGGTCATCCTCTTCTGACTTATCTTTCCTGAGCATGGGGTCTCGCTGAATATGCGAGCTTCATGGGGGACAGGAAATCCAGCATGCTTGCAATCAGCGATCAGCTCACGCAGCTGGCAGCGGCGTGACGTGGCGCGATATCTTCCGTCTTGGCCATAGATTTGGATGACCAGACTATCGATATGGTGATCGCCACGCGGGTTTTCCAACAGCTTGTTCAGCTTGTGGTAGCGGCGGATCTTGAGCAGCGTGATAGGGCTTGCTACCTCAAGCTCCCCACGGGCACGCAGTTCAGCAACCGCGCTGGAGACATACTGCTCGTTGTAACCAAGCTCGTTAGCCAGTTCTCTCCCGCTCATGTGGTTCCATAGCGGCACCGCCATGATCTCTTTCTTCATTCGAGCCAGGCGTGAGTCCGTCATTTTGCAGCGCGGTTTAATATTCATCGTCTTCGTCCTTATCGTCATTTGTAACGGCTACATAAATCTTGTTGGTCTTGGGCGGGGTGCCATCCCGCCACTGGCGGACGGTGCGGTCCAGCCAGGCCATGGCGTTGTCATCGGCCTGGCGCTCCAGTTCGGCCAGATCCCGCCTGCTCATTCCCTTGGTCTTGCGCTTGGGGTAACAGGCGTGATTGGCTTTGACGTAATTCACCAGGCGGCGCTGGTAGGCGGTCAGCTTCATGCTGCTTTGCCCTCCCGGCGCTTGACGGCGATTTCCCCCTCGCAAGCCTTGCAGTAGTGCTGCAAGCCATCCGGTGCATGGGGGTGATGCCGGGCTGACCAGAAGGCCGTGTCTTGCGGCCAGTATTCGTGGCAGCCAGAGCAGAACTTCTCCAGCCCCATCTCGGGGTCCATCCTGGCTTTGCCAGAGGCCAGCCGTTTTTCCAGCAGGCCCGGCTTCATCAGTGGCGTGTATTCACCGTGCATACGGCCCCCTTGCCATTCCACTGCAGGCTCTCGACCTCCAGCTCTGCCAGCAACTGCTCGGCGCCGCGCAGGGCATCACCGGCAATGTCGTTGGCGTGGTACTTTCTTGCGCCCCGTGACAGGGCGATAAACCGGCGCTGCAGCACCAGCTTCTCCTTCCAGCCCAGGGCGATGGTCATCTCGCCATAGAGCCGGTTTAACAGGTTGTTCAGCACTTCTCGGGTCATAGCGTCCTCACTGGTTTCAGGAGTGGGTTATGACCGGGCCCGGTCGGCTGCTCATCAGTGCCTGGCCACCACACCAGGCAGACGGGGGAACGGCCCCCGTTTCGCTTACTTGCTCAGCGCTTTACGCGCTTTGTTAACGATGGTGGCCAGCATGGCCAGCCTGGATTTCTGGCCCTCGGTGTTGGCGAAGGCGTTGATGAAGTCGATGGCCAGCTGTGCATCGGCCAGTGCCTGCTGCGGGTTGCTTTGCAGTTGGCATTCCAGAGAGCTTTTGCCATCGGCCACGCTGGTGTTGAGCAGGTATTTCACGTTCGACATGTCGCTCACTCCCTATTGCAAGATTTCGTACACCGCCCAGGCGGCAGCCGGGATCAGCAGCGCCCAATAGAGCGCCACCGCCAGATAGAAGGTCCGGGGTTTGATGCTCATCACGCCTCCCGCTTGCCGAAACGGTGGATGCAGGTCATGCACAGGTCGACGCGGGCCTGGGCCCAGTGCTGGTTGATAACGTTCTTGGCCGCCTTCTTGGCCATCACCAACAGGTCCAGGGCGGGGATATAGCGGCCCTCGCGCTCCAGTTCGGCGGCGCGGGTGGCCATTGCCATGTAACCATTCGGGTTACGTGCGATCTCGTCGCCCTTCAAAGCCGGATTACTCATGGTGTTGCTCCTGTTTAAATGCAGTTCAGTGCTTGTCGTAAACGGTGACGATTGAGCCGTTCTTCAAGATGAAGTAGGCATGGTCACATTCGAGGATCCGGCGCGGGCTCCATCCCGCCTCGCGCTGCCGGATCCGCCGCAGCTGGCGTTTGCTTGGGCGCCACGCCCGTGACAGGGCGCCCAGCATCTCCAGTTCGCTGCGGCCGGTACGTTGCACCCAACGCTGGAAAGCGTGGCGGGTGACGTACAGCGGGCCATAGCGGGTTTCAAACTCCATCGTCTATCCCGATAAGCCCAAGGCCTTCGGTCATGATGGCCAGATCTTCTGCGGTAAAGACGGCCCACTCGTCGGGGTTGTAGGGCGGGTTGTCGAGCAGCCCGCACATCCAGCCCAGGGCATCCCGCACCCCTTGCTCATAGGTGCCATCTTCAAACTCGGTGCCCTGGTCTTCGCTCCGGTCTGCCAGCAGTTGGGCCAGCGCCAACTGTTTGATTACTTCTTGTGTCAGGTTCAACATGGCGGGCCTCACAACTTCGACCAGTCGATGACGATGGCCTTGTAGGCCCCGGTGCCGGTCTTCTCGTAGAACCGGATGTACTCGGCCTTGCCGACCACGGTGATGGCGTCGGCGATGGCCTGCATCGCCTCTTTCCACTCCACATCCTGGATATCGAGCTTGCGCAGGGAGAGCACCTGGTTGACGTCCACATGGCCGCCCTTGTTGACGCGGAAGGCGTGATCCACCAGGGCGCGGATCTCGTTGCTGCTGCCCTCGCTCCAGCGGCCGATGCAGGCGTCGATCAGGGTCTTGGCGGTCTGCAGGCGCTCGTCGAACTTGCGGTGCTCTCCGATGGCCCGCACCACCTGGAAGCGGCCATCAAAGCTGGTCAGGGTGACGTTTCCCTTGGTGCCGCCGTACTGCACGCCGTACTCGGCGGCCGACAGATCCATGAAGGCTTCGATCTCCTGGGCGATGCCGGCCTTGCGAGCCAGCAGGCGCAGCTTCTCTTCGTGCGCCTCGTTGCACAGGCGGGTCACCAGGTCATCGCGCAGCAGGTCGAGCGGGGCGATCAGGGACTCCGGTACGAAGTGGCCCAGGGCGTTCTTGCGCAGGTTGTCGGGTTGGTTGGTCATTGCTGTTATTCCTCAAGTGTTGCGATTACATCGCCTGACTGTGGTTTTTCACCGAAGCTTTGAAGGTTGTCACCGACTGCCTCTTGAAGGTTTTGTGTGCCGGCAGATGGGGTCATCCAGTTACCTTCTGGGTCATTAATGACCAGCCAGTTCATGGCTTGAGCTGTGGTCATCCGATGCCATGGGATCACTCGTTTCTGCATCGCTGCCCCTTACGCCGGGAAACCGGCGGCGCGGTGGTGCAGGTACTCGACCGCGGTCATGTTGCCGGTCAGTTCGAAGTCGTCTTGCGGCAGGTCTTCGTGCCAGTGGACGATGCAGCCGCCGAGGCGGGCGGCGTAGGCGCGGCGGCGCAGACCGTTGACCTGCTCTTTCAGTTCGAGCGCATCCCGTTTCAGCTCGTCGGTGGGATAGGCGATCTCGATCATGGGGCGTACCTGGGCAGCCTTGACGGCCAGCACCTGGCAGCCGCTCTTGCGCAGGATGGCGATGACGCGCTGGGCGATAACGCCGATGCTGTTGGTGCGAATGTTCATGCGTTCTCTCCTTGTGAATCACGGGCCAGCGGCGCCCAGAACAGGTGCAGCTGGTCTTCGTCGTAGGCTTGCGCCAGGCCTTTCTCGTTCTCGATCACCACCTCGCCATCACAGCGGCTCACCTCGCGGCCTTTGATGCCGCTCAGCAGGTTGATGTGGGTCCAAACTGGTTGAGGGATTGGGTATGGGGGCTTCCTCATCACACGCTCTCCATGTGGTGCTTCACGCGGCAGTTGAACTTGATGAGCGCGTCATAGGCCGCGTTCATGTCTGCCGCTTCCGGGATGCCGGGAACCAGCAAGGTTTTCCCGTCATAGGCGTGGCGAGCCAACAGGCCGATGCACTCTCCAAGCCTTTCGATTTCTGAGACAGAACAGTCCACCGCATAGATGGGCAAGGCATCGTCGGGGGTTTCACCGCCGAACTCGATCCGGCCGTTGGCATAGGCAAAACAGTGGAAGTGCTTCATAGCTCACTCCCCCTCCAGCTCGTTAAAGGCCACCCGCAGCACCTGCTCGTTGAGCGGTTCGCCGCCGGAGTACATCACTGCCAGCTTGAGCACCTTGCTGACCAGCCGCAGGGCGCCGGGACGTTCGCTGATCTGCAGCAGCAGGGCGCGCTCGGCATCGCCGGTCACGTTCCAGGCATCGGCCACCGCCATTACGTCAGCCTTCTTGGCCTTGGTCAGGGCGCGTTTTTTGGCGACGCGGGAGTAAAGGCGGGCGAAATCTTCGGAGCGGTGGCCGCCGGTCAGCTGGGTGTAAACCCGGCTGTTGCCGACCAGCACCATGCCCACTTCCACCTCTTCCACCAGGATGCGCAGCTCTTCGAGCACGTCGCGGCCAAGGTGGTCCGCTTCATCCACCACGATCAGGCCTTTGGTGGAGAGCAGGCGGCGGCGCAGGGCGCGGGCCAGGGAGCCACGCTGACGCGGGGCGTTCTCCATCCCCAGCTCCATGGCCAGCTCGTAGAGGCATTCGGTCAGGGTGCTGCGGGTCGGGCTGGCGGTGACCATCCAGACGTTGTTGTTATTGCGCTGGAAGTAGCGCAGGGCGGTGGTTTTGCCCACGCCAGAGGCGCCGTGGTTGATGACGATGCTCTGGGTCATCTGGGCGTAGGTCATGTCGGCGACGATCTGCTTGGCGGTTTCGGTCATCACAAAGCCGGGATCGCGGGGGGCGTCGGCACGCTGGTCGCGGGCGGTCAGCCAGTTGGCCAGCTTCTGCAGCATGGCGGTCGGGTCCGCCTTGTAGTTGCCGTTGAGCAGCTGGTTGACGGTCGAGCCAGAGACGCCGATCTCTTTGGCGATCTGCGCCTGGGTGACGGTGCTTTGCTCCAGCAGGGCTTTGACGCGGGCGATCACGTCGATGCCGATGTTGCTGTTCTGGTCTAAAGTGACTACGTTTGACATGTAACTCTCCTTTCAGGCGGCCTCACAGGCCGCTTTTTTCTTGGGTAGACGCCGGTTAAAGGCTGTTTCTCTTCATCTGCTCGGCCATCGCCGCGACGCTCGCCTGATAGCGGGCCTCGTAGTCGATGACGGGAGCGGGTTCAGTCTGGGACTGGCTGGCGGCCAGCGGTGCGGGCTGCACCGCCAGAGCGGCATTGCCGAGCGCCACCGGGCGCACCATCTCCACCACCTTGGTTTCGGGGGCGGGCTCGTCGCTGATGCTGGGCAGCAGGGCGGCGGCTTCGAGGGCAGACATCCCTTGCTGGGCCAGCGCGGCGGCCTTGTTGGCCTTGACGAACTGGATGCGCTTGCGCTTGTGCTCGCGGGCCTGCTGGGTATCGCCAAAGGCGACTTTTCCATGGCATTCCGCTTCGCAGATGGTCTGGCCTTGCAGGGTGGTGACGATCACCGCCTCGTGCAGGCGCTGGGGGTCGAACTTGGCCACCACCTTCTGCCCGGCGTACTGGGCCAGATCGGGGTGGTAGTAGCGGTTGTTGCGGCTGGCGATGGCGCCGCCGGCCTCAAGATGAATGGAACCGTGCTTGCTGACGCGGGTGGCCTCGGCCTGCAGCATCATCATCATCAGTTGCTCGCGGCTGGCCTTGCGCACGGTGGCCTGGGCATAGCTCTGGGCGAAGGCCTGGTCAAAGCTCATGACGCCCCGGCAGGCTTCTGTCTGGCGGCCCAGCTTGGCGTTGTAGAGGGCGACCCCTTCGGCCACGACGCGCAGGAACTCGTCAGCACCCACCGCCCGTTCACCATAATTGTCCGGCTTGGACATGGGGTTGGGGCCGGTGTAGCAGCCAGCCAGCGCCGGGTGCTTGTCGATGATTTCGTCCAGCCCGCCCACGCCGAAGGCACGTTCGATCGGCTTGGCCTGACCGTGCCCCTTGCCCAGCAGCACGCTGGACCAGTGCAGCTTGATGCCCAGCTGCGGGATCAGGCCGAGGGGGTCGTCTGGCTTGACCTTGAAGCGGTATCGGTTCGGCACTCCCCCGGTCATCCATTTGTTGGCGGCGGCGCGGGTGTTATCGATGGTGATCTCGCGCGGGATGCCGTATTGGCTGCAGACGTCCATCAGTGACAGGCGGATGCTGTCGGTGTTCTCGCTGATGTCGGTGCGCCAGCCCACGATCTTGCGGCTGTAGATGTCTTGCCAGAACCAGGTCTTGGGACGGATCACTTCGCCGTTGAACCACTTCACGAAGACGTTGTGCAGGTAGCCGTCGCCGTTGATCCACTCCATGGCGTCCAGCCCTTCGATGGTGCGCTCCTGCGGTGGGTAGAGCTGCATCAGCGCGTGCTCGCCCTGGCGCAGCATCACCTGCTGGGGCTTGGGCACTTCCAGCTCCAGCCGGCGCATCAGGCTGCTCAGGCTGGGCACGGCCCAGGCTTGATCGCGGGCCGCCAGCTTCAACCGCTCATAACAGACCGAGGCGTTAGGCTGCTCGCGGCGCAGGTAGTCGGCTTTGAAGAACTCCCAGGCTTGATCGCTGACGGGAGCCAGCCGGGCGGCGCGGCTTTCAGTGGCGGCTTGCTGCTGCTTGGGCACCAGCACGGCCAGCCAGTCGCAGTCATCGAACCCCTTCACGGCGGCGCAGTAGCGGCGCAGGGTCGGCAGAGCGATGGCGAACTCGGCAGAGATATGCTGGTAGGCCTCCATCAGGGTGCTGCCGTTTGCCACCAGGGCATGCACGGCTTGCACCGCTTTCAGGCGGTCCTTGGCCTTGGCGTGGGCCTTGTCATTGGCCTTGCTCCAGTTGGCCCAGAGCTGCTCTTTGCAGTAGCGCGGCGCCTGGGGCTTGGGCAGATCCAGCGTCATGCCGCCGACCTTTACCTTGCCCGCCTTGCGCAGCAGGGCGGCTTGGACAACCGGCGGCAAGATGCTGATGTGGTATTCAAAAGCCTTTGAACCGGATTTCTTGCGCTTCTTGTCGGCATCGCCTGCACACAGACGATCAAGCTTCGCCCTGGTCTTATGGACGTCAGTTGGCATTACAGAAATGCCTACGCAGTCTTTTGCAGTGATCCATTCCATATCCAGCTCCTTTACGCGCACTTGCTTTCGTAACGGGATGGCCAGATCTGGTCAGGTGTTTTGCCAATAGCTTCGGCAACGATGCGCTCGTACTTTGGGCACCTGAAGCGGAAAACATTGCGAAGAGTTGAAGGTGCTAGGTCATTTTCTCTAGCCAGTTGAGCCAGATTCGTCCCTGCTTTTGCCAGCGCGCATTTCACATCCGCGCTATGCCAATCTGTATTGCCTTGGATCATTTTGATACCCTCAGAAAACTACACCACTGCGCAACTTTCTGGTGTTGCGTTAACGTGTAACACATCATTGATCAGAAAAATTCGCAAAGCAAGTTGGTTGCGAATTTTTCTGTAGATGAGCGCGCAGATAAAAAAAGGGTTGAGTTTTAAATGAAATCAGGCACTTACGATGAAAAATCCATAAATGAAGATAAAAATCCCGAAGGAATTTTTATTGGGATGCGAAAAATTCCATTCGCCGAGAGGTTGAAGGAGGCGATCGGTGATGAGACGGTGCGTAGTTTTTCACGCAGATGCGGATTATCTGAGGCGACACTGAGGGATTATCTGAAAGGTTCCAGCTATCCCACCATTGATAGGCTACAGAAGATAGCAGTCACTGCTGGAATGCCAATGGCATGGTTCATCAATGAGCCATTGGCTATCAATGAAGCACCTGCTTCTTACATAGCTGACACAGAGCTATCTGATGAATTTGCGCTGATACCTGGCTACGCAGTGCAGGTATCTGCTGGGCATGGATCGTTGACACAGAGTGAACTAGAGCCAAGCAGGCACCTTGCTTTTCGCCGCAAATGGTTGAGATGGCGAGGGTTTGACGAAAAAGAACTGGCGATTGTCTGGAGCAAAGGCGACAGCATGGAGCCCACCATCAGTAATAACGACACCCTAGTTGTTCACTTGGGAAGAACCCGTCCTGTCGATGGTCATATCTATGTGGTGCGCAACGACGACCAGCTATGGGTCAAGCGCCTGCAGGTATGGCCGGATACCTGGGTTCTGATAAGCGACAACGCGATCTACCCACCTATGACGATCCAGAAGGACGAGAAGCATACCTTCGAAGTAATCGGACAGGTCGTCCATATCGCACATGACGTGGGGGAGTAAGATGGTTAAGCCTTTGACTTTGCAGGAATCAATCAAACTGAAATGCAGAATTGAGCACGCCTTATCATGCCTTGAAGAATTCGAAGTCGTGACCATTGCGCATCTCAAAACACTGGAAACACTGTGCGATCACACGTCTCGTAGAGAGATTGACGAGGCACGTAAAGAACTGGGCGAACTCTGGTCAGCCGTGTACATAAAAGCTGATAAAGAGGCCCTTACCTATCTGCATAATCAGGACATCCGCATTGAAAGAGCGGCGGCCCAGTGGCAACGCATCCAGCGCACCAAACGCGCCATGCCATACCTCATCTACCAGCTTGGTCCACGTCGTGAGACCTGTGAGCAGCACCTGCAATGGGATGGAGTGCTGTTACCAGTAGATGATTCTTGGTGGTTAACGCATATGCCTCCAAACAGCTGGGGCTGTACGTGCTGGGTGCGTCAGATTTCAAAGTATGAGTACCAGAAGATACTGGCGTCCGGCAAAGCCAGGACGAGCGCAACCGGCGATGGCATCGAGCCTGGTTGGGACTTCAACCCCGGCTTGGGTACCCCTGGCGTTTAAAGCCGCTTTAAAGCCCGCTTCACGAAATCGACTGTGATCAATTCACTAGCGATTTTTTGCCACTTTCGGATCCGTTGATCATTTTGTGGATCCGCGCCAACGAAAACGGCCTGCAGAGTTTCGATCGCTCTACAGGCCGCTTGCCTTCTGGTTTCCCGATCCCATCTATTCCCTCAAGATCCCACTTATTCCCTAACCATTCCCAGTGATCAATTCAATAGGCCCTAAACAGCCGCCCGCCCCCTCGCCATGGGCCGCTGCCAGGATGAGCAACTGGCCCTGCGCGACCTCATCACCGCCTCCCCCTATGCGCGGGCACTCTATGTGCTGGAGGGCCAGCAACTGCGCTGTACCACCCTGCACAGGCCCATCCTCACCCGGGATATTCCTCGCGGCCCGGCGGGCAACCAGACACTGATCCTCGCCAGACACAGCCCCATCACCGGGCAGACCGCCATCCTCTACCGTCAGCCATCCGGCGATCGCACCCTGCTGGTGGAGCTGGACGGCTTCCACATCTTCGGCGCCTTGCAGGCCGTGATGGGAGAGGACAACCTCTTCTTCCTCCTCGGGGACCAGGCCCTCGATGGCCACGGCAGGACCCTGCCCGCAGCCCGCCTGCTGGAAGGGGGACAACGTCTGCAACAGAGCGAGCCCACCGCTCATCCCTATCGCCTGGTGGCGCTCAATGGTTACAAGGAAGTGCTGGCGTTTGCCTGGGCGTACAACCAGGAGAACCTGCTTGCCGCCCCTGTGCTGGCGCTGTTGCTGGGGCTGCTCACCTTCTATCTGAGGGGGCGCAGCGGCTCCCCCCGCAGCGAGCTTGCCAGAGCCATGGCGGCCCGGGAGTTCATCCCCCATCTGCAACCCGTGATGGACAGGCAGGGGCGCCTGCGCGGTTGTGAAGTGCTGATGCGCTGGCGTCATCCCACACAAGGGATGATTGCCCCCAACCACTTCATCCCCCTCGCGGAGGAGTGCGGCTACATAGTACCGATGACCCGCCAGTTGATGGCCCAGACCCGGGATTATCTGGTCGGGGTGGCCGACAGGCTGCCCCCCGGCTTTCACGTCGCTGTCAATGTCTGCGCCCAGCACTTCAAAAACCGGGACATCGTCGCCGAGTGCCGCGACTTTCTTCGCGCCTTCCCGGGCCAGGATCTGCGCCTGGTGCTCGAGGTGACGGAGCGGGAGATGGTGGATGCGGACGAGCAGACCCGCGCCATCTTCGATGCCCTGGACGAGCTGGGCGTGCTCATCGCCATCGATGACTTTGGCACCGGCCACTCCAGCCTCTGCTATCTGCAGATGTTCCATGTGGACATCATCAAAATCGATCGCAGCTTTATCAAGGGAATGAAAGAGGAAGGCCCCTCACGCCATATCGTCGAAAACATCCTGGATCTCGCCCATCGCATGGGGCTGGCTCTGGTCGCCGAGGGGGTGGAGACCCAGGAGCAGGTCGAGATGGCACGCCACTATGGCATCGACTACCTGCAGGGCTTCTACTTCGCCAAGCCGCTGCCACCGGCCCAGTTCACTGATCTCCTGGCCAGCGCCACACGCCCGGAGCCATCGCGGCCCCATGCCGGGGTGAGCCTCCTTCCCTAACGGGGGGCGACGGGCAGCCAGTACTCCATGGTGGCGTCGGGCTGCTGGCCGTCAAAGCCGGGAGCATAGCGCTCCAGTTCGAAACCGTCCAGCCCCCGGTATGCCGACTCCGGCAGCCAGTGCAGGATGAACCAGTGCAGGCTCTCCCCCAGCTGGGCAATGGGTCCTTTGTGGGTGAGCACGGCATACTCCTGAGCCGGCACGTTGAGACTCGACAGGCCGGGGGGCGCAGGCGCCGTCGTGGCCACTCCGGCCCAGTAAGGCAGCCGCTCCCCTGCCCCCGACACATCCACCACCCCCAGCCACTCCCTCGACAAGTCCAGCGCCCCCGTCTCGCGCAGCGCTCGCCAGATGGCGGGCACCGTCTGCTGAAAATCCGGTGAGGCATCGAACAACCCCCGGATTGTGCCCCTGACCCCCTGCAAGGTGAACGCCGGCAGGCTCTCTATGCGCACCTGCACCAGGTTGGGAGAGGCAGAGCGGGGGACCGCCGCCCGCACCAGGGGCGTGCGCAGCCCCAGCCGCAGGCCCCGCTTGCGATACGCCAGCGGCGAGCAGCCAAATTGCTGCTTGAAGGCGCGGCTGAAACTCACTTCGGAGCCAAACCCGTGATCCAGCGCCACATCCAGCACCCGCAGCCGGGTGGAGAGCAGCGCCTCCGCCGCCATGCTCAGCTTCAGCTCGCGCACATAGTGAGCCACCGTCTGGCCCGTCTCATGCAGGAATACCCGTTGCAACTGCCAGCGGGACCAGCAGCTCTGCCGGGCCAGCGCCTCCAGGGAGAGCGGCTGATCCAGATTGGCATGGATGTAGTCGAGCACTCGCTCGATGCGGGTGAGGTGGGCGCGCGCCTCGGGTGCCGGCTCACGGAGTGGGTGGGGAGAAGTCGGTGTCATGATGCGCTTGAGACCACGCCAGCAGAGGGCGCTCTGGCCCGGGAGGTCCACATTAAACAGGGGTGTCGCGCCGACCGCAAGGCCGGCGCACCGCCTGGCTATTCATCCCGCCTCGCTCAAGGTAGACGGCTCTGGCCATGCTCGGCAAAGTGGCTGCGAAGGGAGCTGATCACCCGCCGCACCTTCTCCGGGATCTCCCGCTGGGGGGTGATGGCATGGATCTCCATGGGAGGGGCCAAAAAGCCCGGCAGCAGCACGAGCAACCGACCGGTGGCGATATCTTCTTCTATTTCACCTTCCGGTTGCAGCGAAATCCCCTGCCCTGCCAGGGTAAACTGGCGCAGAGGCAAGACGTTGTTGCACAGCACCCTGGGCTTGGGCTTGATCTTGTGGGCCTCCCCCTTCTCGTCCAGCAGCAGTATCCCACCCCCCAGCATGTCCGAAGCCAGCCAGTCGTGGGCCAGCAGATCCGCCGGGCTGCGCGGCGTGCCCTTGCGTGCCAGATAGGCGGGCGAGGCACACAGCAGCATCCGGGTCTGACCCAGCCTGCGCGCCACCAGGGTGGAATCTTCAAGCGTGCCGACCCGCAGCGCCACGTCGATGCGATCCTTGATGAGATCCCGCTTCTCGTCGTCGGCAATGATCTGGATGCCCAGGCCCGGGTGCGCCTGCAGTAGCGGCGAGAGCGCCCGCGCCAGGGGCTGGCCCGCCATCCCCACCGGCGCGGTGATCCGCACTTCTCCGAGCAGGCTGTCGCGCACCTCCGAGAGGCGCAGCTCGGTGTCGTTCAGGGTCTGCTGCAACGACTGGCAACCCTGCCACACCACCTCCCCCGCCTCCGTCAGGCTGAGGCGGCGGGTGGAGCGGTGCAGCAGGGGCAGACCGAGCTGGCTCTCCAGTTGACTGATATGCTGGCTGACGGCGGACGGGGTCATGCCGAGGGCCTTGGCGGCGCCGGTCATGCTGCCCGCCTCCACCACGGCGGCGAAGATGGCGTAGCGTCTGAGCTGATCCATTATGAAGCCCTGCTTACAAGTGAATGCAATTTTAAGTGGATTATTAAATCACACTCGGGGGCGTAGGATAGCCCCATTCCCACAGTGAAGGAGAATTCCCATGAAAATTGCCCTCATCGGTGCCAGCGGTTTTGTCGGTTCAGCCATCCTCCAGGAGGCCGTCAGCCGCGGTCATCAGATCACCGCCATCGTGCGTGACGTGAGCAAGGTCGCCGCTCACCCGCAAGTCACCGCCGTGGCGGTGGACGCCCAGGACAGCCAGGCACTGGCCAGGGTGCTCAAGGGGCACGATCGGGTGATCAGTGCCTACAACCCGGGCTGGAGTGCCCCGGACATCTACGATCAGTACCTCAAGGGGGCCGGCGCCATCGTGGCCGCCGCCAACGACACCGGGAGCTGGCTGCTGGTGGTCGGCGGTGCCGGCAGTCTGGAAATCGCCCCGGGCGTGCAGCTGGTGGACACCCCGGAGTTCCCGGCAGAGTGGAAGCAAGGGGCCCTCGCGGCCCGGGATGGTCTCATCGCCCTTCGCCGGGAAACCACCCTCGACTGGCGTTTCGTCTCCCCACCGGTGTTCCTCGAACCCGGCGAGAAGCGCGGCGGTTACCGCCTTGGCACGGATCAGGTGCTGTTCAGCGGCGAGCAGCCCGCCGGGATCACGGTCGGCGATCTGGCGGACGGGGTGCTGAACGAGGTGCAAGCACCGGCTCACCTGCGCCAGCGTTTCACTCTGGGTTATTGAGGAAAGGCGCGCCAGCAACCCTTCCCATGACAGTCACACGGAGGGAGGCGGATGCCTCCCTCCGCCTTTTCTCTCCCGCGTCTATCCCGTCACGCCAATGTCGCTCTCACCCGGTACGGCCGATCGCCGCCGGAGCCGCCCGTTGCTCGTTCCATTCGCTCAAGTCCGAATTCCATTTCGAATTTTGTATATAACTAAGAATATTTTGTTGCTTCCACCTTATAACCTCGAACAGTAGCATCACCCTCAACCCAAACGGCGCCACTCAAGAAGAGTGCGCCCCGGTTTCGCAACACCCCGCACGCCGGGGCACGCAGACCCCGTTCACGGAAAGTGAGGAGATGCCCATGACCACCCCATCATTGCCGATCATCGATCTCGCCGCCCTCAAAGGCACCCCGGCTGCACGCAGCCAGATGCTGGCGCAGCTTGGCCAGGCCGCCCGCGAAGTGGGCTTTTTCTATCTGGTGGGCCATGATCTGAGCGAATCGGCGCGCCAGGAGACCCTGGCGCTCGCCGCCCGCTTCTTCGCCCTGCCACTTGAAGAAAAACTGGCGGTGCAGATGGTCCACTCCCCCCACTTTCGCGGCTACAACCAGGTGGGGGCAGAGCTCACCCGGGCACGGCCGGATCTGCGGGAGCAGTTCGATATCATGAACGAGGCCCAGGCCCTGCCTGTGGCGCACATTCGTGAACCCTGGCAGCGCCTCATCGGCCCCAACCAGTGGCCCGCCGCCCTGCCCGAGATGAAGACACGGCTGCTGGCATGGCAGGATCGACTGAGCGACATCACCCTCACCCTGCTGGACGCCTTCGCAGAGGTGCTGGGGCAGCCCGCCGGCGTATTTGACGAGAGCATTCGCGGTGCCCCCTACCAGCACATGAAGCTCATTCACTACCCCGGACAACCGGAAGGCAGCAGTGGTCAGGGGGTAGGTGCCCACAAGGATCCCGGCTACCTGACCCTGGTGATGCAGGACGATCACTCCGGGCTCGAGGTGGAGACGGCGGATGGCTGGATCCCCGCGCCCCCCCTGCCGGGCGCCCTGGTGGTCAACATCGGCGAGCTGCTGGAGCTCGCGTCCGACGGCTACCTCAAGGCCACCCTGCACCGGGTGGTGAGCCCCCCTCCCGGGGTATCGCGCCTCTCCTGCGCCTTCTTCATGGCGGCAAGGCTGGATGCGACTGTGCCACTGCTTAGCCTCTCCCCCGAGCTGGCGGCGCTGGCCGAAGGGCCCCAGAGCGATCCCGCCAACCCGCTCTTTTATCAGGTGGGGGAGAACGTGCTCAAGGGGAGGCTGCGCTCCCACCCGGATGTGGCGGCCCGCCACTATGCAGGCGAGCCGCAGCGCGAGCCAGCGCTAGTCTGACAACCCGCCACTCGACATTAAAAAAGGGGCGCGACGGCGCCCCGGATAACACAAGCAGTCGGGCAACGACCTGACAATGACGGAGTAAAAAAATGAAATTCAAGACCATGAGCGTGCACAGCGGCCAGCGGATCGATCCCCAGACCGGCGCCCTCACCACCCCGCTCTACCAGAGCAGCACCTTCAGCTACTTCAACGCCCAGGCGGGCAAGGAGCGCTTCGCCGGTCAGGCGCCCGGCTTCATCTACAGCCGCTTTGGCAACCCCACCACCGCCGAACTGGAGCAGAAGCTGGCAGCCCTCGAAGGTGCAGATGAGGCACTGGTGGTGGCCAGCGGCATGGCGGCGGTGAGTGCCATCATGTATGCCCTGGCCGACAGCGGCGATGAAGTGGCCTATATCGGCCCCCTCTACGGCGGCACCGATGCGTTCCTCAAGCAGACCTTCAGCCGCGCCGGCATCAAGATCACCGCCTACGAGAGCGATCAGGATCTGCTGGCCAACATCCGCCCCGCCACCAAGGTGGTACTGTTCGAAACCCTGACCAATCCCACCCTCAAGGTGGTGGATCCGCGGGTGGTGGTGGAGGCGGCCCGCAAGGTGGGCGCCATCACGGTATGTGACAACACCTTCCTCACCCCCTACCTGCTGCGCCCGCTCGAGCTTGGCATCGACATCGTCATGCACAGCGGCACCAAGTACCTGGGCGGTCACGGCGACATCATCGCCGGGGTGGTGGCGGGTCGTCATGAGCTGATGAAGTCGATTCGCACCGTGGCCCTCAAGCACATCGGCTCTCCCATCGGCCCGCAGGAGGCCTACCTGCTGCAACGGGGGGTCAAGACCCTTCCCCTGCGCATGGATGCCCACCTGCACAACGCCCAGAAGGTGGCCGAGTTCCTGGATGCCCACCCGGCGGTGAAGAAGGTGATCTACCCGGGCCTTGCCAGCCATCCGGGCCACGATGCCCTCGGCGCCTTCGCCAGCGGCTTTGGCGGCATGGTGAGCATCGAGCTGGAAGGCGGGTTTGAGCGCTGCGCCACCCTGCTCGACAACCTGCAACTCTTCGTGCAGGCGGTGAGCCTCGGCGATCTCGAGAGCCTCGCCTGCCATCCGGCCAGCACCACCCACGCCGCCATGGACGAGGCGAGCCGCCTCGCTGCCGGGGTCAATGACGATCTCATCCGCTTCAGCATCGGGGTGGAAGACGCCGACGATCTGATTGCCGATCTGGCCGCCGCCCTGGCCCTCCTCTGATATCCAGTAGCGATCCGGGGGAGTGACGCAATAAAAAAAGGGAAGGCAATGCCTTCCCTTTCTCTTTTCTGCCCGGCGCCCTCATCAGGCGTCGTGGTAATCCTGGCAGGCGCTCAGGGTGTTCTCCATCAGGCTGGCGACCGTCATGGGGCCCACGCCCCCCGGTACCGGCGTGATGAAGGCGGCGTGATTACGCGCGGTCTCATACTCCACATCTCCCACCAGGGAGCCGTCCGCAAGGCGGTTGATGCCCACGTCGATCACCAGGGCACCGGGTTTGACCCACTCCCCCGGAATGAAGTTGGGCTTGCCCACCGCCACGACCAGCAAGTCGGCCCGGCGCACCTGGGTCTCCAGATCCTGGGTGAAGCGGTGACAGGTGGTGGTGGTGCAACCGGCCAGCAGCAGCTCCAGCGTCATGGGGCGCCCCACGATGTTGGAAGCCCCGACCACCACCGCATGCAGACCATGGGTCTTGACGCCTGTGGTCTCGATCAGGGTCATGATCCCCTTGGGGGTGCAGGGTCGCAGCGCCGGGATGCGCTGGGCCAGACGACCCACGTTGTAGGGATGGAAGCCATCAACGTCCTTGTCGGGACGAATGCGCTCCAGCACCTGGGTGGTATCGCAGTGAGCCGGCAAGGGCAACTGCACCAGGATGCCGTCCACTTCCGGATCCTCGTTGAGCTGGTCGATCAGGGACAGCAGCTCCGCTTGTGTCGCCGTGGCGCTAAGGTCATAGGAGCGGGAGACAAATCCCACCTCTTCACAAGCGCGACGTTTGCTGCCCACATAGACTTGGGAGGCCGGATCCAGCCCCACCAGGATCACCGCCAGACCCGGTGCCCGTTTCCCCTGCGCCAACCGCTGTTGGACTTGCGCGGCGACCTGATTGCGAATCGTTTGCGCAACCTGTTTTCCATCAATGATTTTGGCAGACATCGTTCTTCACTCACCATGTGTTCAACTGCGGCGCATTGTCGCATTTTTTTGGCGCGGGTGTTAGCGGCTCTCGCAGGGAGGGCAATAAGTAGGCACTTGAATTTACTGGCGGAAAAAGTCGTTGACGCTGACTTTGGCGCTTGGGTATGATGCCCGCCCGTTGCCCAGTGGTGCCGCCGAAGGTATGCTGGATGGCGAATTTTCGGTGATTAGCGCAGCCCGGTAGCGCATCTGGTTTGGGACCAGAGGGTCAAAGGTTCGAATCCTTTATCACCGACCAGGTTCATCGGGAAATCCCCGGATTTCTTGATATAACGCGCCCTTAGCTCAGTCGGATAGAGCAACGGCCTTCTAAGCCGTGGGTCGCAGGTTCGAATCCTGCAGGGCGCGCCATCGATACACATGAGTTTGATTGCTGTATCGAAGGCAGATTTCAGTGGTGGCTGTAGCTCAGTTGGTAGAGTCCCGGATTGTGATTCCGGTTGTCGTGGGTTCGAGCCCCATCAGCCACCCCATTATTCCCCTCCAGGCTGGGATCAGCCTGATGAGACAGCAGCACGCTGTCTGTTTGGACCGGCCACTGGCCGGTCTTTTTGTTTCTGCGCCGTCCGCTTTTTGGCGCAACGCCCCCACCCCATCCTCTGGCGCTCGGCACCCTGCTCAGGACGCAATCCGGACCGCCGTCACAAAAATGAGGTTTTCTGCCCCGCTCAAGACAAACCCTCCTCATGCCATGACCCAGCGCAAATCCAGGTCTGATCCCTCGTGTTATGGATAAAAAGATTGATAACACGGCTGCCAGGGCGCTCCTTCCTTCTCTTATCCCTTGTCCAGGAGCAGCCAAATTCGATGGCACCGATTCATCTTTTCGTAATACAGTCATCCCATCCTTAATCAATTAGCTGAAATATAAGGAGTTATTCATAACCCCCCGATGCCGGTCCAAGGCCCAACCTGTCACATGCCCCGCCGGTTGCAGGAAAAGTTCCCATACTGAGTTGTCTGCATTGCACATGACTGCCAAGGAGAGACAGAGATGAGTGAAGAAAGCAAATGCCCCTTCAACCACACCGCCGGCGTCGGCAGAACCAATCGAGATTGGTGGCCGAACCAGTTGCGGCTGGATCTGCTGCATCAGCATTCCCCCGGCGCCGATCCCATGGACAAGGACTTTGACTACGCCAAGGCCTTCGCGAGCCTGGATTACAAGGCACTCAAGAAAGATCTGGTCAAGCTGATGACGGATTCCCAAGAGTGGTGGCCGGCGGACTTCGGTCACTACGGCCCCCAGTTCATCCGCATGACCTGGCATGCTGCGGGCACCTATCGCACCACCGACGGTCGCGGTGGCGGCGGCCGTGGCCAACAGCGCTTCGCCCCTCTCAACAGCTGGCCTGACAACGTCAACATCGACAAGTCCCGTCGCCTGCTCTGGCCCATCAAGCAGAAATACGGCAACAAGATCTCCTGGGCCGATCTGCTGATCCTCGCCGGCAACGTCGCCCTGGAGACCATGGGTTTTCGCACCTTCGGCTTTGGCGGTGGGCGGCCCGACGTGTGGGAGCCGGATCAGGACGTCAACTGGGGGGATGAAATTGCCTGGCTCGGGGTCGATCCCGATCGAGTCAAGGGCGATCGCGAGCTCACGGCCCCCTTCGGGGCCACCCACATGGGCCTCATCTACGTCAACCCGGAAGGGCCCAACGCCAGCGGTGACTACATGGAGGCGGCCAAGGACATCCGTTCCACCTTCGGTCGCATGGCCATGAACGATGAAGAGACGGTCGCCCTTATCGCCGGCGGCCACACCTTCGGCAAGGCCCACGGCGCCGCGCCCGAATCCCACAAGGGGCCAGAGCCGGAAGCCGCGCCTCTGGAGGCCCAGGGCCTCGGCTGGATGAGCGACTACGGCAGCGGCCATGGCAAGGATACCGTTTCGAGCGGGCTCGAAGTGACCTGGACCAAGACACCGGCCCTGTGGAGCAACAACTTCTTTGAAAACCTGTTCAACTACGAGTGGGAGCTGACCAAGTCGCCAGCCGGCGCCAAGCAGTGGGTGGCCAAGGATGCCCCGGAGATCATTCCCGATGCGCACATCCCGGGCAAGTTCCACAAGCCGACCATGCTCACTACCGACCTGACCCTGCGCTTTGACCCCGAGTTTGGCAAGATCTCCCGCCACTTCTACGAGGATCCGCAGGCCTTCGCCGATGCCTTCGCCCGCGCCTGGTTCAAGCTGACCCACCGTGACATGGGCCCCATCGCCCGCTACCTGGGGCCGGAGGTACCCAAAGAGGAGCTGATCTGGCAAGACCCCATCCCCGCCGTCAATCATCCCCTCATCGATGACAAGGACGTGGCCCTGCTCAAGGAGAAGATCCTGGCGGCCTCCCTGTCCGTAGCCGAGCTGGTGTCGACCGCCTGGGCCTCCGCGTCCACCTTCCGTGGCTCTGACAAACGCGGTGGCGCCAACGGTGCCCGCATCCGCCTGGCACCGCAAAAGGAGTGGGCCGTGAACCAGCCTGCCCAGCTTGCGAAAGTGCTTCAGGCCCTCGACGGGATACAGCAGACCTTCAACGCTTCCGCCACCGGCGGCAAGCGGGTCTCCCTCGCCGATCTCATCGTGCTGGCGGGCGGCGTGGGGGTCGAGCAGGCCGCGAAGAGAGCCGGTGTCGCCGTGACCGTGCCCTTCACTCCGGGCCGGATGGATGCCTCCCAGGCCCAGACAGATGTGGACTCCTTCGCGGTGCTCGAGCCCCTCGCCGATGGATTTCGCAACTACGCGGGCGAGTGCGCGGGCTTCGCGGAGACCATGCTGATCGACAAGGCGCAACTGCTCACCCTGAGTGCCCCCGAGATGACTGTACTGGTGGGCGGCATGCGGGTGCTCGGCACCAACGCGGGCAACTGCCACGGGGTCTTTACCGCCGCCCCGGGTACCCTCTCCAACGACTTCTTCGTCAACCTGCTCGACATGGGCACGGAGTGGAAGCCGGCGGCGGGCAGCCAGGGAGTCTATGAAGGCCGTGATCGCCAGAGCGGCAAGGTGAAGTGGACCGGAACCCGGGTCGATCTGGTGTTCGGTTCCAACTCCCAGCTGCGCGCCCTGGCAGAGGTCTACGCCAGTACGGATGCCAAGGAGAAGTTCGTGAAGGACTTCGTGGCAGCCTGGACCAAGGTGATGAACCTGGATCGCTTCGATCTCGCCTGAGGACGCTGACAGGCGCCCCGTTCCCGACGCCCCGGGAGCGGGGCGTTTTTTATGGGCCGCTTCCAGCTCCTGCCTCTCCCCGCTCTTCTCGCACTTCTCGCGGCGGTGCAGCCGGCCCGAGATCAGCCGGCGGTGATGACGGTGCAGCCCTCCCCTTCGAACGCCTTGAGCAGGGCGGGGTCCTGCCGGGTGCAGATCAGGTAGTCAAGATCCGCGGCGTGCAGGAAGGGGTAGGAGGTCAGAGACTCCAGCTTGTCGTCATTGCACAGCACCGCCAGCGAGCCGGAACGCTCCGCGACCCGGCGCTTGAACTCGCTGTCCTGGTAATGCACGGCGCTGAAGCCGAGATCCGAGGACCAGGCGCAGACCCCCAGGAAACCGAGATCGAAGCGGAATTTTTTGATGGTCTCGGCCGCCGTGATGTCGACGGCCCCGCCGACCAGCGGATCCTGCTCGCCACCGAGGAGGATGGTCCTGATGCCGGGTCTCTCCAGCAGCCGGCAGGCGATGGCCGGGCTGTTGGTCACCACCGTCAGGCCCTGATGCTCCGGCATGAGGGAGGCCAATAGCAGGTGGGTGCTGCTGGCATCCAGGAAGATCAGCTGGTTCGGTTTGACCAGGCTCAGGGCGGCCACGGCCAGCGCCTGCTTCTGTGCCACATGCTGGGTGCTGCGCTCGGTCAGGGTCCCCGTCTGGGGCGACAGGGAGATGGCGCCACCGTGGATGCGCTTGCAACGCCCCTCATCGGCCAGATGGCGCAGATCCCGCCTGATGGTTGCCTCTGTGGTGCCCAGCGGCTCCGCCAGCTCCGCCGCCATCACCTTGTGGTGCGCGGCCAGCAGATCCAGAATGAGGAGCCGTCGCTCCTCCGGTGAATACTTGTCCATGATGTTCCCTTGTAATGGCCGAGCGAAGAGTGCCCGGCCCGTCTCACGCCCCCTGCCGCTGCAGTGCGAGCAGTTGCAAGATGGTGTGCATGACAGCGTCATCATCGTTCGAGCGGGTGATGAAGTTGGCGGCGTCCTTGGTCTCGTCGTGGCCATTGCGCATGGCGAAGCTGAAGTCGGCACACGCCATCAGCTCGATGTCATTGAGCCCGTCGCCAAAAACCAGCGTCTCATGACGACCGGCGCCGACCAGCTGCTGCAACCTGGCCACCGTCGTCCCCTTGTGCACGCCGGCATTGGCGATGTCTATCCACTGCTTGTCGGACGCCACTATGTAGGCCTCGTCATCAAACTCGTCAAGCTGGCCCCGCAGATCCAGGCAGCGGCCCTGCTCGTCATAGACGGTGATCTTCACAAAGTCCGCGGTGATGTCGCCAAAATCGGCGACCGTCTGCACCTGGGTGTAGGAGCGGCGCACCAGGGCTTTCAGATGATCCGGCACCTCCTCCCGGATCGCCGCGCAGGCCGCCGTGCAAGCGATGACGATGTGCTCGCCCGGCAGACGCTCCAACCGACGGATGATGGCCAGGCCCAGGGCGTTGTCCAGCAGCGACTGATAGACGTAGCGCCCCTGGTGTTTGATGCGGGTGGCGCTGTCTCCCAGGATCCAGAAATTCGCGCTCTGCGCCCCCAGCAGCTCCTCGACCCGGTCGACCTGTTTTCCCGTGCAGGGCGCAAAATGTATCCCCTGCTGCGCCATGGCGGCAACCACCTCGGCGAACAGGGCTCGGTTGTAATCCCCCCTGCTATTGAGGAAGGTGCCGTCCATGTCCGTGATGATGAGTTTGATCATGCTGTTACCTCGGATGTATGCATTCTGACCACGGTCATCATATCGCCGCAATGAACACACACAAACAAAAATAAGATCATTTATGTTCATATTTGGGCGAAATGATCATAGCATGACCTCCTCGCTCGGAGGATCCCAGGCACAGCCCCCTCCTTCGATTGTCTTCCAAGGAGACCCCATGTTGTCCACACTCTCCAGCCGGCGGCCCCGGCGTGAGCGGCTCGCCACCCGGGCCACCTTCTTCTGCTCGGGCTTCGCCACGGCGGCCTGGGCCTCCATCATCCCCTTCGTCAAACTGAACGCGCAGATAAGCGACGCCACCCAGGACTATGTCGGCGTGCTCTCCAGCCCCTCCCTGGTCGGCTTTGTCGCCGACGCCTTCGGTCTGCCGGCGGCCCTCCACGGCGTCGTTTTGCTGATGGTGCTGGCCCTGCTCCTCAGCAGAGGCGTGGGGCTGGCACCCCGGGCCACCCCTCTTTCTACAACCTGTCAGGTGCTGCCATGAGAAACCCTGCTTTCGGCGACGTGGTATTAAATACCGAGGACATTGCGCTCGGCGTCGAGGTCATCGCCAAACGGCTCAACGAGCGATTCACGGAGGCGGTGGTGATCACCGTGGTGCCGGGCGGCATGCTGTTTACCGCCGATGTCGTCAGGGCGCTGCGCTTTGATATCGCCATGGATTACATCTCCTGCCCCCACACTCCGGGGGAGCGCCACAATGCCTCTCCCATCGTCTTTCACAACAATGTCGGCATCCAGGGCAGAGACGTCATCCTGATGGACGACGCCATCGAATCGGGGGGTACCATGAAGCGGCTGGTCGCGCACCTGCAGGCGTTCGCGCCACGTTCCCTGTCCATCGCGACCCTGTTTGTCAAACCAGGGCGCGTGGCTATCCCCGCCGAGCAGTTTTATGCCTATGAAATGACGAGCGATGACCTGCTGGTGGGCTACGGCCTGCCCTGGGAGCACAAGTACCAGAATATCCCCTATGTCTCCAGGTTAAAGAGATAACGGGACGGGACAAGGTTAGGGAGCGATAAACCAATCAGGATAAACCTGACAGCAAGGGAGGCATTGACCAGACTACGTCCCGGTGTCGCCCGGTGTACGGCCTATGCCACTCCAGCAGGGCTAGTCCACCCGCCTGTCGATACCGGGTGGAGACCAGATTGCCGGTTACCGGAAAAACAAAAGGCCCCGTCTTGCGACGGGGCCTTTTGTTTTATTTGGCGGTGAGGGAGGGATTCGAACCCTCGATACGTTGCCGTATACACACTTTCCAGGCGTGCTCCTTCAGCCACTCGGACACCTCACCAAAT
>NZ_JBFOCZ010000002.1:0-25894 GCF_040908015.1 Aeromonas sp. R7-5
AGCCCGGCGCCGCTTTGTCAACATCTGCACGAGTCAGCTGGCCTGGATGGGGGCCGTCACGTACTTGAACAGGAAATCAGTCACCTCTTCCCGGCTCGGACGCTGCGGCTGATTGATCATCTGCATCATCACATAGCCAAAACCGGTCAGGGAGCGGGCCAGATCCTGCGCCGACAGCACGCTCTGAATCTCGCCGTTGTCGATGGCCCGTTGCAGGTGGGGGGCAATGCGCTCCAGCGCCTTGTCCAGCAGCCGGGTGTAGCGAGGCCACACTTCTTCCCGCACCGAGGAGCTCCACTCCAGCCAGATGCTGGCGTGATCGGGCTTGTCATAGGCGGCGTCAACGAACAGCTTCACGTGGCGGTGAATGCTCTCCCTGGCGGAGCCCTGACCGTTGTAGGCCTGTTCGAGGATCTGCTGTACGAAGGCTTCGATTTCTGTCAGCACTTCGTCGACCAGATCTTCACGAGTATTGAAATAGTTAAAAACGGTCGCAACCGAGACCTTTGCCTGTTCGGCTATCTCGGCATGCCCCGCACGGCCGATGCCGCGACGGGAAAATACCTCGACGGCACACTCCATCAATTGATCACGGCGAGCCTCCGGCGAAAGCCGGGTTCGACGTCTTATTTCTGCGCGTGGTTCCATAGTTTTTTCATCTAATAGTTATTGATTATGGTGTTTATAGTATTGTCACCGATAATGCCCGAAGGCTTGCTAACTCTATCAATTAAAATAAGCCGATAAAAGCATCACGTATGCCTGACGCCCACTGGTTGGAGTGGTAGAATCCTCGGTTTTGACGTTAATGAACGGCCAATAACCCTTTGGTCATTATTGGAGTATGTGATGAAACACATTGTCGAGGTGATGATCCCCGAGGCCGAGGTTGCAGCCCGGATCGCCACGCTGGGTGAAGAGATTACCGCCCGTTACCAGGGCTCCGAGGAAGTGGTCATGATCGGCCTGTTGCGCGGCTCCTGCGTCTTCCTGGCTGATCTCTGCCGTCAGTGCCAGTTGCCCATCACCCTGGACTTTATGACTGCCTCCAGCTATGGCTCCGGCATGCACAGCACCCGTGACGTGCGCATCCTCAAGGATCTGGATGACGACATCAAAGGCAAGGACGTGGTGATCGTCGAGGACATCATCGACACCGGTTACACCCTCAACAAGGTGCGCGAGATCCTCTCCCTGCGCGAGCCGAAATCCCTGGCCATCTGCACCCTGCTGGACAAACCGTCCCGCCGCGAGGTTCAGGTGCCGGTGGACTGGCTTGGCTTCTCCATCCCGGACGAGTTCGTGGTGGGCTGTGGCATTGACTACGCCCAGAAGTACCGTAACCTGCCTTTCATTGGCAAGGTGGTACCGCAAGAGTAAGCCGGGTCCGAAGTAGCAAGGCAGGCTGGCCGGCCCGCCATCGACTGTCTTCAGGCGGCGTCACAGCCGCCTTTTCTGTCTCGAGATGGGCTCATCCATCACAGGGGTTGCAATGAACGCATTGGAAATCAGCGGTCTGAAGAAGACCTATCAGGGGGGCGTCGAAGCCCTCAAGGGCATCGATCTCACCGTCAAACAGGGGGATTTCTTCGCCCTGCTCGGTCCCAACGGGGCGGGCAAATCCACCACCATCGGCGTGATCAGCTCACTGGTGAACAAGAGCGCCGGCAAGGTGAAGGTATTCGGTCATGACATCGATACCGATCTGGAGCTGGCCAAGTCCCAGCTCGGCCTGGTGCCCCAGGAGTTCAACTTCAGCCAGTTCGAGAAGGTGAGCCAGATAGTGACTCACCAGGCCGGTTTCTATGGAGTGCCGCGGGCCGAGGCCAAGGTGCGCGCCGAGAAGTACCTGCGCCAGCTCGATCTGTGGGACAAGCGCGACATGGCCGCCCGCACTCTCTCCGGTGGCATGAAGCGCCGGTTGATGATCGCCCGCGCCCTGATGCATGAGCCCAAGCTGCTGATCCTGGATGAGCCGACCGCCGGGGTGGACATCGAGATCCGCCGTTCCATGTGGAGTTTCCTCAAGGATCTCAACGAGCAGGGGGTGACCATCATCCTGACCACCCACTACCTGGAAGAGGCCGAGATGCTGTGCCGCAACATCGGCATCATCGACAAGGGCCGTCTCATCGAGAACACCAGCATGAAGAGTCTGCTCGGCAAGCTGGGTCGCGAGACCTTCCTGCTGGATCTGGTGCCGGGCTCCAGCGTACCGGCCCTGCCCGAGTTCAACGGCCGGATGCAGGATGAGAACACCCTGGAAGTGGAGCTGGAGAAGAGCCAGTCCCTCAACAGCCTGTTCGAGCAGCTCTCCGCCCAGGGGGTGAAGGTGCTCAGCATGCGCAACAAGGCGAACCGGCTGGAAGAGCTGTTCGTCAATCTGGTAGAGGAGGGTCGCAAAGCATGAACCCCATGACCTATTACATTGCCTTCAAGAGCATTCTGGCCAAGGAAGTGAGCCGCTTCACCCGGATCTGGATCCAGACCCTGGTGCCGCCCGCCATCACCATGAGCCTCTACTTCGTCATCTTCGGCAACCTCATCGGCTCGCGCATCGGTGACATGGGGGGCTTCAGCTACATGGAGTTCATCGTGCCCGGCCTCATCATGATGTCGGTCATCACCAACTCCTACTCCAACGTCGCCTCCTCCTTCTACAGCGCCAAGTTCCAGCGCAACGTGGAGGAGCTGCTGGTGGCGCCGGTGCCCAACTACATCATCATCGCGGGGTATGTGGGCGGTGGCGTGGCGCGCGGCCTCTGTGTCGGCCTCATCGTCACCCTGGTGTCGCTGTTCTTCGTGCCGCTGCAGATCCATCACCTGTTCAGCGTCTGCGTGACCGTGCTGCTCACCTCCATCCTCTTCTCCCTGGGGGGGCTCATCAACGCGGTGTTCGCGAAGTCGTTCGATGACATCAGCATCATCCCGACCTTCATCCTGACTCCCCTGACCTATCTGGGGGGCGTCTTCTACTCCATCACCCTGCTGCCGCCGTTCTGGCAGGGGGTTTCCCAGGTGAACCCCATCATCTACATGGTGAACGCGTTCCGCTACGGCTTCCTCGGGATCTCCGACGTGCCCCTCGGCACCGCCTATCTCATCATCATCGGCTTCATCTTGGTACTCTACGGGATGGCCTGGTGGCTCATCTCCCGCGGCACCGGTCTGCGCCACTGAGGCGCGCACCTGCCAGCAAAAAGGCGCCCTCGGGCGCCTTTTTATTTGCACGTTTCGGCCTCAGAGGGCCGGGGCATCGTAGTCCGCGGGCTCGTCGCTGTAGACGCAGACGTTCCACTTGGCCGCGAGGCCATCATCCGCGAGGCAGTAGCGCTCGAAGAAGGCCTTGATACCGGCGCGCTGGCAGTGGGCCTCGAAGCTCGCCATGTCGCGCCAGATCTCGTTGAAGACGATGGGGAAGCTCTCCCCCTCGGCAAAGGGGCTCTGGATATGGCGGGTGACGATGTACTGCAGGCAGCCATCTTCACGCAGGGTGTCGGGTTCGAGCCCTTGCAGGACGCGGAACAGAGTCTGCTCCTGGCCAGGTTTTGGCTGGAACTGGGCGATGCAGTAAACCTTCTTGGACATCGTGGTCTCCTTGCCGTGTCTCAACCCCGCAGGGCGACGACCCGGTTGTCGATGAGGCGGGCCTTGCCCAGATAGGCGGCCATCAGGATCACCAGGCGCTGGCTCTCGGCGCTGGCGGATTCCAGGGTGTCGGCATCGACGATGTCGATGGCATCCGTCCTGAATCCCGCGTTGTCGAGGCGTTGGCTGGCCTGGGCAACCAGGGAGGGGAGGTGACTGTTCCCCGCTTCAATCTGCTCGGCAATCCAGTTCATGGTGCGCGTGAGCTCGGGGGCGATGGCCCGTTCGGCAGCGGTCAGATAGCCGTTGCGCGAAGAGAGGGCCAGCCCGTCTTCGGCCCGCACAGTCGGCACGCCCACGATCTCGATGGGCATGGCCATGTCGGCCACCATCTTGCGAATGAGCGCGAGCTGCTGGTAATCCTTCTCGCCAAAGCAGGCCACGTTCGGCTGTACCAGATTGAACAGCTTGGTGACCACGGTACTGACCCCGCGAAAATGCCCCGGACGCAGCGCCCCTTCCAGCAGGCTGGAGATGCCGGGCACCTCGACGAAGGTCTGGCTGGCGAGCCCCTGGGGATACATGATCTCCGGCGTCGGGGTGAAGACCAGGTCCACACCGGCGGCCTCCAGGGCGGCGCAATCCTGCTCCAGGGTGCGGGGGTAGTTGGCGAGATCCTCGGCCTTGTCGAACTGCAAGGGGTTCACAAAGATGCTGACCACCACCTTGTCGCCATGGCGGCGGGCCTCCTCGACCAGGGTGAGATGACCCTGATGCAGATTGCCCATGGTGGGCACGAATGCGATGGCGCGGCCTTCGCGATGCCATTGACCGATCTGCTCGCGCAGCGCGGCGGGATTGTTCACAACCAACATCGTCAGTTCACCTTCAGATGAATCAATAAAAGAGGGGGTCGTCAGGGGGGAGGGCGAGACGGGGGCACAGGCCCCCGCGCTCATGACGACAGAAAGTCAGTTGAAGCAGTGCTCGGGGCCGGGGAAGGTCCCCTCGCTCACCTGCTGCACGTAGAGACGAATGGCGGCACGCATGTCACCGGTCTCGGCCAGGAAGTTCTTGGTGAACTTGGGCACATAACCGGAGGTGATGCCGAAGGCATCGTGCATCACCAGGATCTGGCCGTCGGTGGCAGGGCCGGCACCGATGCCGATCACCGGAATGCGCAGCGCCTTGGTGATGCGCTCTGCCAGAGAGACGGGCACGCACTCTAGTACCAGCAACTGGATGCCAGCCGCTTGCAGCTCCAGCGCCTGGCGGTAGATCTCCTGGGCGTGGAACTCGTCGCGCCCCTGCACCTTGAAGCCGCCAAACACGTGGACGGATTGCGGGGTCAGGCCGAGATGGCCGCACACCGGCACCCCGTTACGGGTGAGGTGGCGGATGGAGTCACACAGCCAGTCCCCCCCTTCCATCTTCACCATGCGGGCACCGGCCGCCATCAGGCGCGCCGCGTTCTGGTAGGTCTGCTCCGGGGTGGCGTAGCTCATGAACGGCATGTCGGTCACCACCAGGGCATTGGTGGTGCCACGCACCACGCAGCGGGTGTGATAGACCATCTCGTCCATGCTAACCGCCAGGGTGTCGTCTCCGCCCTGCAGTACCATGCCGAGGGAGTCGCCGATGAGCAGCACCTGGGCGCCCTCGTCGTCGAACAGCTTGGCGAAGGTGGCGTCATAGGCGGTGATGGCGGTGATTTTCTGTCCGTCCTGCTTCATCTTCTGCAGGTGGGTAATGGTGATCTTGCTCATTACGTTGTTCCTACTCTTCTCTACTCGCCTGCTGCACCGGCCAGGATCGCGAGTCCATTGCGCGGGCAGCGGGCAACCAGTTCGGTGAGCGGGGTGCCGCAGGGCAGCACCAGGGAGGGGGCTATCTCGGCAAGGGGCAGCAGGACGAACTCCCGCTCCTTCATGCCATAGTGAGGCACCGTCAGGCGCTCATGCCGGATGACCTCGTCGCCGTACAGCAGCAGATCGAGATCCAGGGTCCGGGGGCCCCAGCGCTCATCTTTGCGCACTCGTCCCTGTGCCTGCTCGATGCGCTGCAGCTCGTCCAGTAGCGCCAGAGGGCTGAGGCGGGTGGCAAGGCGCGCCACGGCATTGACGTAGTCCGGCTGATCCGCAGGGCCCATGGGGCGGCTGCCGTAAAGGTGGGAGGTCTGCAGCAGCTCGGACTCGGGCAGGGTCGCCAGCGCGGCGATGGCGCGACGAGCCTGGCCGAGGGGGTCGGCCAGGTTGGAGCCGATGGCGACGAAGACCTCGATCATCGGCGGATCCTTACTCTGCCGACTTCGGCTTGCGGCGACGGGGGCGACGGCGGTTGCGGCCATTGCCGCTGCGCTTCTCGCCATCACCGCTACGGGAGTCGGCGCGCTCGCCGCTCGCCGGGCGGCGGGTCGCCTCCCGTTGCAGTTGCGGGCGCACGTCCGGGTTGGAGGCCACATAGCGCTCCCACCAGCTCGCCAGCTCGCCGAGGCCGCGCTCGACCCGGTTGCGCAGCAACAGGAAGTCGAAGGCCGCACGGAATTTCGGGTGCTCCATGGCGCGCTCGGGGTGCTTGCCCTGGCGGCGGGTCAGGCGCTGCTGCAGGGCCCAGATGTCGCGCACGTCCGTGGTGAAGCGGCGCGGCACGGCAATGATCCGCACCTGGTTGTCCAGCACCTCGTTGATAGCCAGCATGAAGGCATCGTACCAGGGCAGACCGCTCTCGTTTTCCAGCACGCGGCCGCGGGCCTCGACGGCGCCCCACAGCAGGGTGGCGTAGAGGAAGGCGGGAGTGACGCGCTTCTCTTCACGGACCCGGGTATCGGTGTCCATCAGCGCCTGCTCGATGAACTGCTCGTAGGGCGAGTTGCCGTGGGGCGTGAACAGGGCGGCTACCTGGGGGAACAGCGGCTGGAACAGCCCGTATTCCCGCAGCAGCTTGTAGGTGGCCAGACCGTCACCCGCCAGGAACAGCTTGAGGGTCTCCTCGAACAGGCGGGCGGCCGGGATGTCCTGCAGCAGCGGGGCGAGCTCCCGGATGGGGGCGGCGGTGCGCGGGCTGATGGTCATGTCGAGCTTGGCGGCGAAGCGCACGGCGCGCAGCATCCGCACCGGATCTTCCCGGTAGCGGGTCTCGGGGTCGCCAATCAGCTCCAGTCTGCGCGCGGCCAGGTCTTCCAGCCCACCCTCGAAATCGTGCAGGGTGAAATCCTTGGCGCTGTAGTAGAGGGCGTTGACGGTAAAGTCGCGACGCTCGGCATCCTCTTCGATGGTGCCGTAGACGTTGTCCCGCAGCAGCATGCCTTCATCGGACTGGGCCGACACATGCTTGCTGGTATTGACCTGATGGTGGTGGCCCCGGAAGGTGGCCACTTCGATCACGTCACGACCAAAGACGATGTGGGCCAGGCGGAAACGGCGGCCGATGAGGCGGCAGTTGCTGAACAGCGCCTTGATCTGCTCCGGCGTCGCGTCGGTGGCGATGTCGAAATCCTTGGGGGTCTTCCCGAGCAGCAGGTCACGGACGCCGCCGCCGACCAGGTAGGCCTCATAGCCCCCCTTGTTCAGGCGATAGAGCACCTTGAGGGCATTCTCGCTGATCTCTTTGCGCGAAATCGGGTGCTGGTCACGGCTCAAGGTACGGCGCTGTCCGGCGACACGGGCCGGAATGGGGGACTCCACCGACTGCTCGCCGTCTTCCTTGCCGAGCACTTTGCGGCAAAAGTTTGCGATCTGGGAAAAAATGGTACACCTCGTTATGACTTCAAATTGACGGGAGGCCAAAAAAATAGCGGCCTATCATAGCTCAGCCCCAACCAAATGAGAAACGGTGTGGCCTGCTTCCCCTTGATTGGTCCTTTTGGGGCAAGAAATACAGCCGGGGCTAGCTTTGCCCTTGCGGGATCTTCTGCTGGCGGGGCACCCGGACCAGCTGCCAGTGGGCGATGCCCCAGCCGATGATCTCGTCGATCCGGCTCGCCATCAACTCGGGCGGCGGGCACTGACCGAGAAAGTGCAGCGCCTGCCACAGGGCCGGTCGTACCTCGTCCTGCGACAGCGCCGGCGCATGGTTCTGCTTGGAGAGCTTGTTGCCATCCGCTTGCACCGCCAGCGGCAGGTGCACCCAATCGGGGACGGCAGCCCCCAGAGTCTGGTAGAGGGCAATCTGGCGCACCGTGGGTTCCAGCAGATCGGCGCCGCGGACGATCTCGGTGATGCCGCTGTCCATGTCATCCACCACCACCGCCAGGTTGTAGGCGTAGAGCCCGTCCCGGCGGCGCACGATGAAGTCCTCCTCCGCCAGCGCCGCAGGGACGGTGATCTCTCCCTGAAGCGCATCCTCGAACCGATAGACCGGGTGGTGCTGGCGCAAACGGGCGGCACACCCCTCGGCGGTCAGCCCCAGGGTGCGGCAATGACCGTTGTAGAACCCCCCTGTGGCCATGATTTCGCGCCGGGTACAGCGGCACCAGTAGAGATCCCCGGCCCGATAGAGCTGATCGATGATCTCGTCATAGCGGCCATGGCGCGCGCTTTGGAACATCACCTCCCCATCCCAGCCAAGACCGTGTGCCTCCAGGGTGGTGAGGATAAGGTCAGCCGCTCCCGGCATCTCCCGCGGGGGGTCGATGTCTTCGATGCGCACCAGCCAGCGTCCCTGCTGCGCCCTGGCCTGCAAGAAGCTGCCAAGGGCGGCGACCAGGGAGCCGAAGTGGAGCGGACCGGACGGTGAGGGGGCGAAGCGGCCCACATAGGGGCGTCGGGAGGGGGGGGGTGTCATGACCATGGCAATTCGGGTAGGCGATGCATTGAGGCTGCATTCTGGGACGGCCCGACCAAAAGCTCAATAAAAAAGGGAGCCTGGGCTCCCTTTTCGTTCCTGTGGATGGGCGACATCAGCCAGCCATCTGTTTTTCCTTGATCTCGGCCAGCGTCTTGCAGTCCACGCAGAGGTCTGCGGTCGGACGGGCTTCCAGACGGCGGATGCCGATCTCGATGCCGCAATGCTCGCAGTAACCGAAGTCATCTTCTTCGAGCAGCAGCAAGGTTTTCTCGATCTTCTTGATCAGCTTGCGTTCACGGTCGCGGGTGCGCAGTTCGAGAGCAAACTCTTCTTCTTGCGCGGCGCGATCCACGGGATCCGGGAAGTTGGCAGCCTCATCCTTCATGTGGTCGACGGTGCGGTCAACTTCCTGCATCAGTTGGTTGCGCCAGGCTCCCAGGATCTTGCGAAAATGTACCTTCTGTTGGTCATTCATGTACTCCTCACCGGCTTTCATCTGGTAAGGCTCTACACCCGCAATGGCCAGGGGGCCCAGAGATTTCCTGTTTTCGCCTGTTGGCATGCCCTGTCTCCTAATTCAGCACGCTACCCGTGCCATCCATAAATTGAGGGCGACATCTATAGCAGAAGGGTCAACGGGAGGCAAACAAGCCTTATCAATAATGTTACCCACTTCTGCATTTATTCTCTGCCCTCGGGTAGCATATGGTCAGATTCAAATGGGATAAAATCCTGAGCCACCATGCCCTGCACCCCAACATGGGGGCGATAGCATAAAATTTCAACCCCTGCCGCCATCGCCTGTTCAACAAGCTGACTATAGTGCGGATCGATATGGGCTGCAGGGCGCATTCTCGCGATGCCGGAGTGCAATACCATGAACAGCAGCACGGCCCGGTGCCCTGCCGCCTTCATGGCCATCAATTCACGCAAGTGCTTGGCGCCGCGGGTGGTGACCGCATCGGGGAAGTACCCCATGCCGGGTTGCTCCCGCTCGTCGAGCAGGGTGACGGATTTCACCTCGATGTAACAATCCGGCCTGTGGTCATCTTCCAGCAGCAGGTCGATGCGGCTGTTCTCTTCCCCGTATTTCACTTCGGTGCGCAGCCTGGCATAGCCTGCCAGGGGGGCGAGGGCGCCCTGTTCGATGAGCTCTCGGGCGATCTGGTTGGCACGGGCCGTGTTGACGCAGATGAAGTGACCCGCCGGGCTCTCGGCGATTTCCCAACTGTTTGGCAGCTTGCGCTTGGGGTTGTCGGATGTGGAGTACCAGACCCGGGTGCCCGGCAGGGCGCAGCCGGTCATGGCACCGGTATTGGCGCAGTGGATGGTGATCACCTCGCCGTTGTCGAGCGCGACATCCGTCAGGAAGCGCTTGTAGCGGGAGATCAGCTGTCCGGACTGCAGGGGGGGATCGAAGATCATGGGGTGAGCTCCTCGCGGTGCGGGTTTTTGACGCGGGCCCGCAGGGGCCAGCAGGCGAGCGGTTCGTAGTGGACGCCGTCCGGCGTGCTGACGGATTGATAGAGGCAGAAGCGATCGGCCCTGAGCAGAAAGTCCGGCGCAGGCAGCTCGCCGGGGGCCTCGCCCGCCTTGCGCGACAGGGTGACGTGGGGGCGATAGCCCTGCTCGCCGTTGCCCAGCCCGAGTTTTTCACCGTGGCGGCGCAGTGCCCTCGCGAGCACGGTCAGCTCGTTCGGCCACTCACCGGGTCCCACCCAGGCGGCTTTGGCGCGCTGAAACCAGCCGGTCTGATCTAGATGGACGCTGAAAGGGGGGCAGTGCTGTCGCTCGGCGGCCGCGATCAGGCGAGCCTGGGTCGTTTCGTCGGCCTCCCCGAGAAAGGCCAGGGTCAGGTGCAGGTTGCTCTCGGGCACCGGCTGGCCGGGCCAGGGGCGCTGGTCTCGCCAGGTCGCAAGCTCGGGGGCAAGCTCTGGCAGGGGCAGGGCAAAGAAGAGTTTGGGCATGCGGCGTGTCGGTCCTCGTGATGGGCATCGGATAAGGGCCATTCTATGGCAGCCGCTCCCGGGATGTCTTGCCGTGTTGCACCTGACGCTTCCAGCCCCTGTCCGGCAGGGGCGCTTACGGTGGCCGGGAGGCTGTGGCAGAATGGACCCCTTTTCAGGAGTGTCACAGAAGGTGCCCATCGCTTTGTCTTCCCTCCCCATCGTCCCGGTGTTGCCCGAACTCTTTGCAGCCCTCGACAGCCATACCAGCGTGATCCTGCAGGCGCCCCCCGGCGCGGGCAAATCGACCCTGCTGCCCCTGGAGCTGGTGCGCCAGCACCGGCTGCCCGGGCGCATCATCATGCTGGAGCCCAGGCGCCTCGCGGCGCGCAACATCGCGAGCTTCCTCGCGCGTCAGCTGGGGGAGAAGGTGGGCGAGCGCATCGGCCTGCGAGTGCGCGGGGAGAGCCGTACCAGCAGCCAGACCCGGCTTGAGATCGTGACCGAGGGGGTGCTGACCCGGATGCTGCAGCAGGATCCTGAGCTCACCGGCGTGTCGCTCGTCATCTTTGACGAGTTCCACGAGCGCAGCCTGCACGCCGATACCGCGCTGGCCTTCGCCATCGAAAGCCAGCAGGGGTTGCGCGATGATCTCAAGCTCTTGGTGATGTCCGCCACCCTGGATGGCATGGCCCTGGAGCGCCTGCTGCCAGGTGCCCCCGTGGTGCGCTCCGAGGGGCGCGGCTTTCCCATCGAGTACCACTATCGCCCCGCCAATCGCCAGCAGTGGCTGGAGCCCCAGGTTGGCGCCGTGGTGCTGGAGGCGCTCGCCAGTCAGGCTGGCAGTGCCCTGGTGTTCCTGCCGGGACAGGGGGAGATAGAGCGGCTGGCACAGTGGCTGGAAGGGCGGTTGCCAGGGGATGTGACCCTGGCTCCCCTCTATGGCCGTCTTGACCTCGCGGCCCAGCAAGCGGCCATCGAGCCTGCGCCTGCGGGTTGTCGCAAGCTGGTGCTCACCACCAACGTGGCGGAGACCTCCCTCACCATCGAGGGGATCTCCGTGGTCATCGACAGCGGGCTGGAGCGGCGCGCCACCTTCGATATCAAGAGCGGCGTCACCCGGCTGGAGACCCGGCCCATCGCCAAAGCCTCCGCCACCCAGCGGGCGGGGCGGGCAGGGCGGCTTGGCCCCGGCGTCTGCTACCGGCTCTGGAGCTGCGAGGTGCAGGAGCGCCTCGCCGAGCAGAGTCCCCCCGACATCCTGACGCAAGAGCTCACCGGCCTGCTGATGGACGCCGCCCAGTGGGGGGCCCGGGTGGAGGCGCTGCCCCTGCTGGACATGCCGCCCCCTGCCGCCGTGGCCAGCGGCCGGCGGTTGCTGGTGGCCCTGGGCGCCATGGCCCCGGAAGGTGAGCAACAACTTACCCCGGCAGGCCGTGCCATGGCGGCCTTCGGCACCCATCCCCGCCTCGCCCGCATGCTGCTGCGGGCCCGGGAGCTGGAATCCGAGGGTCTGACAGGGATTGTCGCCGATGCGGCTTTCCTGGTGGCGCTGCTGGAAGAAGATCTGCGAGGATCGGAGCGCCTGTCCGTGCTGTTCCACCGCCGTCAGGGCGCCCTGCGCCAGGGGGCGGCCCGCTGGTTCGAGCGGCTCGGTGTGCGGGCAAGCACCCCGCAGGGTCAATGGCTGGGGTTGCTGTGCGCCCTCGCCTGGCCCGATCGCATCGGCAAGCTGCGCAGTGGCAGCCGCTATCAGCTCAGTGGCGGGGTGAGCTGCGATCTGGTAGAAGGGCATCCCTGCCAGGGGCAGGGGGCCATCGTGGCCGTCGAAATGGGTCAGAACGAGCGCGGCAGCCGCATCTTCATCGCCGAGCCGGTGGTGCTGGATGAGCTGGTGCGCCAGCTGCCCGAGCTGGTCGGCGAGCGCCAGTGGTTCGACTGGGACGATCGGGAGGAACGGGTGCGTGCGGAGCGCCAGCAGGTGCTCGGCGAGCTGGTGCTCGGCCAGCGGCCGCTGACGGATCTCTCCGATGAACAGAAGGGGCGCTGCCTGCTGCAGGGCATTCGGCGCAAGGGTCTGCACGTGCTGCCCTGGGACGAGAGCAGCGAGGGGCTGCTGGCCCGCTTGCGCTGCGCCCGCGACTGGCTGCCCGACGAAGCCTGGCCCGCCATGGATGAGGAGAGCCTGCTGGCCGGCCTCGAGCAGTGGCTGCTGCCGGCGGTGAGCGGCATGACCCGGCTGGAGCAGTTGAAGCGGCTCGACATGAGCGACATCCTGCGCCAGTCTCTGCCCTGGCCCCTGCCAAGGCGGCTGGACGAGGCGCTGCCGAGCCACTTCACCGCACCGACCGGCAGCCGGGTACGGATCCGCTACCAGCCGGGTCAGGCGCCGGCGATCCCGGTGCGTATCCAGGAGATGTTCGGGCTGGGCGCCACCCCATGCGTGGCCGATGGCCGGGTGCCCCTGGTGGTGGAGCTGCTCTCCCCGGCCCAACGCCCCTTGCAGATCACCGCGGATCTCGCCGCCTTCTGGGCGGGATCCTATGAGCAGGTGAAAAAAGAGATGAAGGGGCGCTACCCCCGTCACTACTGGCCGGACAACCCGCTGGAGGCGATGCCGACCCGGGTGACCAAGAAGAAGATGGGATTGCAGGAGTAGCCGACGGGGCAGTGATCGGTCGGTACGATCAGAACAAGATGGCGGTGGCACAGTCCCCCTCCACAACAGGCATCGCAGGCCGCTCGCATCAGCGGGATGGCGAGGAGAACGACAAGAGGATTTATGGCAACCCAACGACGCAAGCGCACGCCCAAGAAGGCGGCGCCCAAACGCACCATCTGGCGCACCCTGTTCTGGCTGGGCTTCAAGCTCTCTCTGGTGGTGGCGGCCTTCATGGTGGTGTTTGGCATCTATCTCGACACCAAGGTGCGCGAGCGCTTCGACGGCGAGAAGTGGCAGTTGCCGGTGATGGTCTACAGCCGCCCGCTGGAGCTCTATCCCAGCCAGCGGCTCTCCCAGACCCAGATGCTGCGCGAGCTCAACATGCTGAGCTACAAGCAGGTACGTCAGCCCCATACCCCGGGTGAGTACGCGGTGAGCGGCAACCGCATCGAGCTGGTGCGCCGTCCGTTCGAGTTCCATGACGGCGCCGACGGCGCCCGCGGCCTGCGCCTCACCTTCAACGGGGCGCGCCTCGAGGGGATCCAGTCCCTGGAGAACCAGCGCCAGCTCGGCTATGCCCAGATGGACCCGGTGCTGCTCGATCGCCTCAACACCGAGGATCGGGAAGACCGCCTGCTGGTGCGCCTTTCCGAGGTGCCGGACAGCCTGCTGGTCACCCTGCTCACCACGGAAGACAGGGACTTCTACCAGCACGGCGGCGTCTCGCCGGTGGCCATCATGCGCGCCATGGCAGCCAACCTGCTGGCGGGTCGCACCGTGCAGGGGGGCAGCACGCTCACCCAGCAGCTCGCCAAGAACTTCTTCCTGACCCGTGAGCGCAGCCTGTGGCGCAAACTGCAGGAAGCCTACATGGCGGTGCTCATCGACTACCGCTACAGCAAGGACGAGATCCTGGAGGCCTACCTCAACGAGGTCTATCTGGGGCAGAACTTCTCCCAGGGGGTTTACGGCTTCGGGCTCGCCTCCTACTTCTACTTCGGTATTCCGGTCAACGAGCTGGACATCGATCAGGTGGCCCTGCTGGTGGGCATGGTGAAGGGGCCCTCCTATTACGATCCCTGGCGCTTCCCCGAGCGGGCCAAGGCGCGCCGGGATCTGGTGCTCAAACTGCTGATGGAGCACGGCAGCCTGACCCAGGCCGAGTATGACCTGGCCAGCAAGCAGCCCCTTGGCATCATCGCCCGCGGCCAGATGAGCTATGGCCGCACCCCGGCCTTCATGGGGCTGCTCAAGCGGGAGATCCAGAACCGCTTCGGCCCGGATCTGCTCAAGCAGTCCGGCCTCAAGATCTTCACCAGCCTGGATCCCATCGCCCAGCACGCCGCCGAGCAGGCGGTGGAGTCGGGTCTGGCCACCATCGAGAAGCAGCGTGGCAAGAAGAAGCTGGAGGCGGCCATGGTGGTCTCCGACTGGCACAAGGGCGAGGTGGTCGCCATGGTGGGGGGACGGGATCCCCGCTACGCCGGCTTCAACCGGGCGCTGGATGCCCGCCGTCAGATTGGCTCCCTGGTCAAACCGGCGGTCTACCTGACCGGCCTCTCCAACGGCCTGACCCTGGGCACGCCGCTTAAAGATCAGCCGATCCGGATTCGCGGCCAGGATGGCCAGATCTGGACGCCGCAGAACTACGACCGCAAGTTCCGCCAGAGCGTGCCCCTGATGGAGGCGCTTGCCAGCTCCCTCAACGTGCCGACCGTCAACCTCGGGATGCAGATAGGCCTGGACAAGGTGGTGGATACCCTGCACAAGCTGGGGGTGCAGCAGGAGATCCAGCCCTATCCGTCCCTGGTGCTGGGGGCGGTGGCCCTCTCGCCCATGGAGGTGAACCAGATGTACCTGCCCATCGCCAACCAGGGGTTGACCCAGCCCCTGTCGGCCATCCGGGCCGTGGTGAATGGCGAGGGGCGCCAGCTCTACCAGCATGACGAAGCGGCCAAGCGAGTGACGGATCCCCAGGCAAGCTGGCTGACCCTGTTCGCCATGACCAAGACGGTGAGCCAGGGGACGGCCCGCGCGCTCGGTGCCAAGTTCCCCGGGGCCACCATGGCCGCCAAGACCGGTACCACCAACGAGCTGCGAGACTCCTGGTTTGCCGGGATGGACAACAACGAGCTGGTGAGTGTCTGGGTCGGCCGTGACGACAACACCCCGGCCGGGTTGACCGGTGCCAGTGGCGCCTTGCAGCTGTTCAGCGGCTACATGAGCCAGCGAGGGGTCAACAGCCTGGGGCTGAAGATGCCCGAAGGGGTGAGCTGGGCCAACTTCTCCCGCTCGAGCGGTGCCCGGGTGGCCAGTGATTGTCCCGGCAGTCTCCAGGTGCCGGCCAAGCTGGCCGGTCTGGCCGAGCCCATGAGCTGTGCCAGCCCGGTCTCGGACCCGGCGAATGCCCTGGACAACTGGTTCAACGGTTTCTTCAACTGACGAAGACGGGCAGCGCAGGCTGCCCGTTTTGCAAGGATTGCCATGACCCATCCCCTGTTTGAGGCCATCCATCACGTGGCCATCATCGCCAGCGACTATCCGCGCTCGCGCCACTTCTATCACCAGGTGCTGGGGTTGCCCATCATTGCCGAGACCCTGCGGGCCGAGCGTCAGTCATGGAAGCTGGATCTGGCGCTGCCGGACGGCAGCCAGCTGGAGCTGTTCAGCTTCCCGGCGCCGCCACCGCGCCCCTCCCGGCCGGAGGCGTGCGGGTTGCGCCACCTGGCGTTTCGGGTGGCGGATCTCGACCGGGTCATCGCCCACCTGGAGCAGCACGGGGTGGAAGTGGAGCCGGTGCGGGTGGACGAGCTGACCGGCAAGCGCTTTACCTTCTTCGCCGACCCCGACGGCCTGCCGCTGGAGCTGTACGAGGCAGCGCGTTAGGCTGCCTGCTGCAATCTGGATGATCGGTTTGACCATGAAAAGGCCGCCCTGGGAACAGGGCGGCTTTTTTCATGGGGTTGGAGAGGGGATCATGCTGTGGTCAGCAGGGCGACCGCCACCGCCATCACCACCATGCCGAGCCAGCCGACGGGTCTGAGGCGCTCGCCGAACAGCAGCAGGCCCCCGAGGGCGGTGCCCAGGATGCCGATGGCGCCCCAGGTGGCATAGGCCACGGCCAGATCGATCTTGCCGGTACTGACCGCCTCGCTGAGCAGAGTGAAGGCACAGAGCACCAGCAGAATGCCGAGGACGCCCCACCCCTTGTCACGAAAACCGATGGAGCGGTTGATCGCCATGTTGGCGCCGATATCCAGCAGGGCGGCGCCCAGTACGATGATCAACGGGTGCATGGGGCTTCCCTCCTCTGGCGGGTGGGGGCTGGTGCATCATGGGTCTCGCCCAGGGTCACCATGACAATCCCCACTATGGCCAGCGCCAGTCCGATCCACTCCTGGATGCTCAGCTCGTAGCCGAGGAACAGGACGGAGACGGCGGTGATGAGGGCGATCCCCAGCCCTTCCCACAGCGCAAACGCGATACCAATGGAGATTGTCCTGGCGGCCTTGGCGAGCAGCAGGTAGGAGAGGGTGATGAGGAGCCACATCGGCAGATAGTGGATCCAGCCGCTCTCGCTCTTTGGGATCAGGGCCATGGAGGAGGTGCCGGCGACCTCGGTCAGGATGGCCCCCGTCAGGAAGAGGCGGGCCAAAAGCAGGGGACGGGATGACATGCAGTTTCCTTCTGTTGCTGCGACGATGAGAGGATAACGGCACCCGAAACGGGCAAGGTTATCGCTGAGCGTCGAGAAAGCTGTCGCTACTTGTTTGCCTTGGGGGCGGGCCAGGGGATAAGGTGGTGATGGAATAATCTGCCGCCAGTTTGAAGTCATGAAGCTAAATCAGATACAACTCTTTGTAGAAACAGCAGACAGTGGTTCGATAGCCAATGCCGCCAGACGACTTGGCAAGAGTCGCAGCGCAGTGAGCTCGGCGATAGCAACCCTGGAGGTGGAGCTTGGCGTCGAACTTTTCGAACGAGGGGCGAATCAGAGCCGACTGACCGAAATCGGCGAGCAAGTGCTGGACGACTGCAAGCGGCTGCTGCAGGCCGCCAACAGCCTGAAGCTCAAGTGCGAGCACCATGCCTCCGGTGCCGAGGTGGCGCTGCGGGTAGCCCGGGACGACGCCATTCCCGAGGTGGTATGGCGCGAGATGCTGGGGGCGCTGCGTCGCCAGTTTCCGGGCACCAGCATCTCCCTGGTGCTGGCCTCACCGCCGGAGCTGCCGGCCCTGGTGGAAGAGGGGTTCGTGGATGCCGCCTTCGGCCTCATCACCGAGGAACAGGAGCGCAGCGGTCTTTGCATCGACGTGCTCAACCCGATCCGCACCCTGATGGTGGTGGCGCCAAGCCACCCGCTGGCAGGGCTGAAGCGGGTGTTGCAGCAGGATCTGACCGATCACACCCAGGTCACTCTCTCTTATGTGGACGCGTTTTCGGTCAAGAGCCTGCTGCCCATCGGGGGGCAGCATATCGGGTTGTCGAGTTTCGAACTGATGCGGGATGCGGTGCTGGATGGTCTGGGCTGGGCGGTGCTGCCTTCACCCCTTATCCAGAGCCAGCTGCGCCAGGGGGAGCTGCTGACCCTGAAGCACAAGTTCAGTCTGCAGTGGCGCGATTACGGAGTCTATCTGTCGGAGAACGCCCATCACGGCAAGGTGCTGGCCTGGCTGAAGAAGGCCATAGAAGCCTATCTCGAACCCTTCGAGTAGCCGCCAACCGGGGCGGGCACCCCGGTTGGCAGTGAGAGGGGATCAGCGCAGGCCGTGACGGGGGACGCGCTGGCGGGAGCGAAATGGCAGCAGCAGGAGGCCGAGCAGCAGATCCCCCGCCAGGGAGGCCAGCAGACCCGCCGCCACGCCGCAGAAAATGGCGGCCTGTTTGAGGGGGACCACATAGCCGTAGTTGTGCAGGGTATCCTGCCAGAGGGCGGTATCGGCGCGCAGCAACAGGTGGGAGAGCTGCTGGTACCAGGGGCTCTCCCGCACGGCGATCTCCCCCTGAAGGTGCTGCTGCTGGTTCACCAGTTGCTGGAGGCTGGTGGCATCCTGGGTGAAGACGGGATCCTGACTGGCACCGTAATGGGCGACCAGCGCCTGCAGATCGCCATTGAAGTGCTGGTCCGCCGTGCGCTGGAAGGGGGCCAGCGCCAGACCGGCTTGCTGCAGCCGGGCATCCAGCCGCTGGAAGTAGAGATCGACCAGCCCGGGGATCTGTACACCTGCCAGCAAACCGAGGGCAAACAACATCATGCGAAGGTAGCTGCGCATCATCATCATCCTGAACGAAGGGAGCGCCCATACTAGCCGCAACCGGTGGGAGAGCCAAGGAGGGGGCGCGCTTGCCCACCCGGTCGGCGGCGCCAAAAGAAGAGCCGATGGAATACCTTTGTTACACGAATTCTTACACTTTTGTGATGCAAGTCATCTTGCGGCTGGCCTAGAATGAGCGTTTTTCGAAGGACACGTCGGCATGAGCAAGTTCATTCCTTTCTATCTGGCCGGGGGCCTCATCGCCTTCAGTTGGGGCGCCCTGCCTGAGCACGGCCCCTGGGATGGGTGGGATCTCGCCCTCTTCCAGCTGGTCAATGGCTGGATTGGCCACTCCCCCCGTTGGGCCGATCTGGTGGCCATCACCAACAACCGCCTGTTCGATCTGGTCGCGCTGGCCTGCATGGGCGGGATCCTTGCCAGTTGCTTCTTCCGTGCCGACGGGCAGGAGCGCCGTCGTCTGGTGGCCATGGGGGTCGTGATGCTGCTGGGGGCTCTGGTGATCAATCAGCTCGGGCATCTGTTGCCGGTCAGCCGTCCCAGCCCCACCCTGATGGTGGACGGGGCACTGCGCCTGACCGAGATCAGTGCGATTCCCACCAAGGACTCCGCCGGTGACAGCTTCCCCGGTGATCACGCCCTCTTCCTGATGATCTTCGCCGGTTTTGCCCTGCGCTATCTGCCGCGCTGGGCCGGGGTGATTGCGGTGGTGATGGTGCCCCTGTTTTCTGCGCCCCGCATCCTGGCTGGTGCGCACTGGATGACGGACGTCTATGTGGGCGCTCTTTGCCTCTCCCTGATCTGCCTGCCGCTGCTGTTGCTCACTCCCGTGTCGGATCGCCTGATCGACCGCCTGGCTCCCCGGCTGCCACGCTGGATTGCCTGACGGAGAATGAAAAAAGAAGGCGGGTTACCCCGCCTTCTTTCGTTTACGCCTCACCGGTGCTGTGGTCGTCGCGAAATGACCAGGACTACGCCCGATGAGCCCGGGCTGTCGCCCTCCCAACCAGTATGGATAGCCCCATTCGGGTTCTGCCAGCCAAAATAGTCGCGGCCAAACGTTTGCACCCGTCGTCTCATGATCCTGGCCAGGATTTTTTCCCTCCGCTGCCTTAGAATCGCCGCCCGTTGTTGGAGGTCTCCCCATGCTTGTCACTTTTCTGCGTCTCTTGTTTATCGGTTGTGCCCTGGTCTTTCTCTTTATACTGGTCCGTGCCTGGTGGCACAAACGGCGTCATGGCCAGCTCGAAGCCACCCCTTTCTGGCCGGTGGCGGCCATCGGTTTTGTGGCCAATTTTCTCGATACCCTGGGGGTGGGGAGCTTTGCGGTGAAGACCGCCTGCTACAAGCAGTTCAGGCTGATCGATGATCGGGTGCTGCCCGGTACCCTCAACGGCCAGTGCGTGCTGCCGACCGTGACCCAGGCTCTCATCTTCATCGGCGTGGTCAACGTGGAGCCCGTCACCCTCATCAGCATGATGGCGGCTGCGGCGGCCGGTGCGGCCTGGGGCGCCCGTTACGTGGCTTCCTTTGATCGCCAGACCATCCGGCTGGTAATGGCGGTCTCCCTGCTGGTGGTCGCCGGTCTCATCTTTGCCGGTCTGCTCGGGCTCTTCCCCCTCGGTGGCGAGGCCATGGGGCTGAGCGGTTACAAGCTGGGGATCGCCCTTGCCGGCAACTTCCTGTTCGGAGCTCTGATGAACGTCGGTATCGGCCTGTTCGCCCCCTGCATGACCCTGGTCTATCTGCTCGGCATGAACCCGCTGGTGGCCTTCCCCATCATGATGGGATCCACCGCCGTGCTCAGCGTCTTCTCGGCGGGGACCTTCATTCGCAAGGGGGCTTTCGATGCGCGGGCCGTGCTGGCTGTGGCCATCTTCGGCCCCATCGGCGTGGTGCTGGCGGCCATGCTGGTCAAATCCATGGAGATGGAGATGCTCAAATGGCTGGTGGCTTTCATCGTCATCTATACCTCCTGGACCATGTACGCCTCCTGGCGGGCGGCGCGGCGACAGCCAGCGCCCGCGCTGGCAGAGGCGACGAGCTAGCTGGCGTCGGCGAGGCCCGCCTGCACGGGCACCCAGCGTTGGTATGTCATCCCGCTCGCCCGGTTCTGGCGCGTCTTCTGATGCCTCTGGCAGCCCCCTCCGGGTGGGCAGTCTGCTGGCTGGAGGCGACCAGTGCGGCTTCCGCCCTGGCACCGAGAAACACATAGAGCCCCAGCGCCAGCAGCAACCCCACGGCGCACCCCATCACCCCCACCGCAGGCCAGAGCAGTTCGCTCTGGCCGAGGGATCCCTTGAACAGCAGCAGCAACCCCTCGATGGAGACCGCGATCAGGATGGCGGCGATAAAGCGGGTAATGGTGCGCCGGATGGCGCTGTGGCGGAAGATGTCCTTATGCAGCAGCACCTCCTCTTCGAGGATGGTCTTGCCGAGATCGAACACCGCCAGGGCGAGCGTGAGGAAGATGATGGCGCTGAAGGCCCCCAGGCGGTTCTGCTGGGTGCCGCACAGGAGCAGATAGAGCTGTTCCAGCCCGTGCCAGATGAGGGTGCCGACGATGAGAAACAGGGCCAGACTCAGGACGACGTAGACGGCCCTGAACCAGGGAATGGCGCGCCGCCGCTCCCTGTCCCCCATCAGCCAGGCGATCAGCTGGTGCAGGTTGATCTCCAGCTCCCGGCCATGGCCCTGCACCAGCAGGCGCAGCTGCCCCTGGGCCGCCGGAACGGGCGCCAGTATGGCTGGCCTGATCTGGGGGGCCAGGCTCTTCACCTCCTCGACGAAGGCATAGGTCTTGAGAGACGCCTCGGGGAGGGTGAGCAGCCCCAGCAGCAGGGGGGCCAGCTCGGTTTCGTACTCCTGATAGCGCCGCAGCACATCGATGGGGCTCATCTCTGCCATATACACCTCGGTCCAATGGGCTCCTGAGCAGGGGCCTGCAAATTGTGGGCCCGATTTATGACAGCCCGTGTACGGCGCGGCGCACCAGCAGGTGGCAAGGCTCCGGTGAGGGACTTAAGGATGCACCACTATGGTGCCTTGTCGGGACGAGCAAACAAAAAAGGGCCCCATCGGGGCCCTCTGCACATCTTGCGGCTTGTCAGCCAGCCAGCTTGGCGAAGCTGCGCTCGGCGGCCGCCAGAGTGTGTTCGATCTCCTTGTCCCCGTGGGCAAGCGACAGGAAGCCCGCCTCGTAGGCGCTCGGCGCCAGATAGACACCCTCTTCCAGCATCAGATGATAGAAGCGCTTGAAGCGTTCCATGTCGCAGCGGGTCACCTGCTCGTAGCGGGTGATCTCGGGCTCGTCGGTGAAGAAGAAGCCGAACATGCCGCCCACGTAGTTGATGGCAAGCGGGATGCCGTGCCTGGCGGCGGCGGCTTTCAGCCCTTCGGCGACACGGGCGGTCTTGGTGCTCAGCTGCTCATAGAGGCCCGGCTCCAGCAGCAGGTCCAGCATGGTGAGGCCGGCGGCCATGGCCACCGGGTTGCCGGAGAGGGTACCAGCCTGATAGACGGGGCCGGTCGGGGCGATGTGCTGCATCACCTTCTTCTTGCCGCCGAAGGCGCCCACCGGCATGCCGGCACCGATGATCTTGCCGAGGGTGGTGAGATCCGGGTCGATGTTGTAGTGACCCTGGGCACCGCGCAGGGAGACGCGAAAACCCGTCATCACCTCGTCCAGGATCAGCAGGGCGCCGAATTCGTCACAAATGGCGCGCAGCCCTTCCAGGAAGCCGGGCACCGGCGGGATGCAGTTCATGTTGCCGGCTACCGGCTCGACGATGATACAGGCGATCTCGCTGCCGTACTGGGTAAAGGCTTCGCGCACCGAATCCAGATCGTTAAAGACACAGGTGAGCGTGTGTTTGGCGAAATCGGCCGGTACGCCCGGGCTGTTGGGCTGACCCAGGGTCAGGGCGCCGGAGCCAGCCTTGACCAGCAGGGAGTCGGCGTGGCCGTGGTAGCAGCCTTCAAACTTGACGATCTTGTCGCGACCGGTGTAGCCGCGGGCCAGCCGGATGGCGCTCATGGTCGCCTCGGTGCCGGAGTTGACCATCCGCACCTGCTCCATGGAGGGGACGATCTGGCGCACTTTCTCGGCCATCAGCACTTCGATCTCGGTCGGGGCACCGTAGCTCAGTCCCTTCTCCACCGCCTTGATGACCGCGGCCTTGATGGCCGGGTGGTTGTGACCGAGCAGCATGGGGCCCCAGGAGCCGATGTAATCCACATAGGCCTGGCCGTCCACGTCATAGAGGTAGGCGCCATCGGCGTGATCGATGAAGCGGGGTGTGCCGCCGACCCCGTTGAAGGCGCGGACCGGTGAGTTGACGCCACCGGGAATGGTCTGGCGGGCCTGTTCAAACAGCTGATCTGATTTTGACATGGATCATCCTTAATGGGATTTTGGTCGTTACCCGGGCGCAGGCTGCCGATTGCGGCTCGGCAGGGGATGGCGGGAGGAGTATGCTTTGCGCTCTCGCCCCGGACTCTCGCCCGTGATACATGAAACGGGCCGACTATAGCAGAAAGGCCCAGAGCTGGGCAGCCGAGGCCGAGGTGTGTCTGGTCCTCGTTAGATGAGCGTGATTATCCATGGAGCAACAAGCCATTCCTTCCGCCGACGCGGCCTCGCTGCGTCGTCCTCCAGTCTTGCAGCGCCTGATACGGCGGGACAAGATGCCGCTGCTGGTGCTCCTGTTGGCGGCCCTGGTCGGCCTGCTGGCAGGCCTGGTGTGCGGATTGTTCGAGTCTTGCGTTCACTGGCTGGCCCAGCAGCGTGTCGACTTGCTGGCCGATCGCCCCTGGTGGCAGCTCGGTCTGCTCGGCTTTGGTTTCAGCGCCCTGCTGGGATTGGTTGGCTATTTCCTCACTCATGCCTTTGCCCCAGAGGCAGGGGGATCCGGTATCCCGGAAATTGAAGGGGCCATGGACGACCTGCGCCCGGTACGCTGGTGGCGGGTGTTGCCGGTGAAGTTTTTTGGCGGGGTCTGTACCCTGAGTTCCGGCATGGTGCTGGGGCGGGAGGGGCCCTCGGTGCAGATAGGGGGCAACCTCGGCAAGATGGTGGCGGATATCTTCCGGTTGCCCAAGGAGCATGGCCACGCCCTGCTGGCTGCCGGTGCGGCGGGTGGTCTCGCTGCGGCCTTCAATGCCCCGCTGGCAGGGATACTGTTTGTCATGGAAGAGATGCGACCGCAATTTCGCTACTCCTTCCTCGCCATCAAGGCGGTCGGGATTTCGGCCGTCATGGCGACCCTGATGCTGCAGAACATGAAAGGGCAATCCCCCGTCATCATGCTGCCTCACTACGACGCTCCGGCCTTGAAGGCGCTCTGGCTGTTTCTCTTCATGGGGGGCTGCTTTGGTGTGCTGGGGTTCGTCTTCAACAAGCTGGTGCTCGCCTGTCAGGATGGCTACCTGGCATTGCATCAGAACAAGCGCCACCGCTTCGTCATCATCGGCATGGGGGTGGCTGGAACCTTTGGCATGCTGTCGCTGTTCGCCCCTTCTGTCACTGGAGGGGGAATCGAGCTCATCCCGCATCTGACGGGGGGAGACTATGCGATGGCGACGCTCTTCATCATCTTCTCGGTGCGACTGGTGGGTACCCTCATCTGCTTTTGCTCGGGGGCCCCTGGTGGTGTCTTTGCGCCGACCCTGGCGCTGGGCACCCTGTTCGGGGTGATCTTTGGTCACCTGTTCCACTCTGCATTTCCCGATCTCGGCATCGAACCAGGCGCCTTTGCCATCGCCGGCATGGGTGCGCTCTTCGCCGCCACCGTGCGTGCCCCCATTACCGGCATCGTGCTGGTGACCGAGATGACAGACAACTATCAGCTGATCCTGCCCATGATGATCACCACCATAGGGGCAACCCTGGTGGCTCAATGGTTGGGGGGGCGTCCTATCTATTCCCAGATCCTGGAGCGAACTTTACGGCTTGCTGCGCGTCAAAACCGGGGTGAAAGCAGCATCGCGACCGGTTAACTCTTTGTTTATCCGTATCAATCCGGCATGGTCGCGTATAGTGAAAAGAAACCGGCCGTGTTGATGTCGGCATATAGAAGAGGCCTTATGTCCCAAATCGTGAAGTTATTGGTGGTGCTGGCCATGGGGGCATGTATCGGTTATGTCGTCGGGAACAGACAGGAGCTGGCACAGAGCAGCCTGATGACGGTGCAGCAAGAGACGTTGGAGCGTCAGAGCAAGGCCATTGCACAACTGAAGACGGATCTCGGCGTCAGGGAGACCCTGCTGGCGACCCAGAAGGCCGCCTTCGAGCAACTTCAGCAGACGCTCAAGGATCAGGAAGCTCAGGTACAGGAGCAGAAACGCCAGCTGGCCTTCTTCGAGCGCATCATGCGTCCCACCGGCGAACAGGTGGGGGTATCCATCGACAATCTGACATTGCAGGAGACGAGTGTGCCGGGTCGCTACCACTATCGTCTGGCGCTCACTCAACCCGCCAAGAAGCGGGAGCTGTTTCGGGGGCAGGTGCAGATCCGGCTCGAAGGCAGTCTGGCTGACAAGCCCAGGATCCTCAGTGGCCGGGATCTTGGCATGAAGGTGGGGGAGGGACGCTACGCGTTGCGATACTTCCAGCTCTTGGAGGGCAATTGGCAGCTTCCCTCAGGCTTCATCCCGGACAGGGTGAGAATCCTCATCCCGAAGGAGGGACGGCAACCGGCCCAGGAGCTGGTGGCCGAGTGGAACGAGGTGCTCAAGCCTCTGGTCGCTCAACCAGCCCCCTTGCCGGCAGCGCAGTAAGAGAGTGGTGAATACTTGAACTAAATGGTCGGGTATTGGATAATTTCGCGGTTTCCATGTTTGTGGATGTAACGGTTGTGAGGTCAGCAATGAGTGCAGTAGCAGAAGCCCCCTTGCCCATCCAGATGACGGATGCGGCAGCCAACAAGGTAAAGACCTTGATCACCGAAGAAGAGAATCCCGAACTCAAGTTGCGGGTCTACATCACTGGGGGGGGCTGCTCCGGTTTCCAGTACGGTTTCACGTTTGACGAGAAAATCAATGATGGCGATACCGTGGTCGAGAAGAGCGGCGTCACCATGGTGATCGATCCCATGAGCCTGCAATACCTGGTCGGCGGCAGCGTGGATTACACTGAAGGCCTGGAAGGTTCCCGTTTCACCGTGACCAACCCCAACGCCACGACGACCTGCGGTTGCGGTTCAAGTTTCTCCATCTGATCTATAGCAGCGTGATATGAAGGGCCCCGAGGGGCCCTTTTCATTTTTGTATGCCTGGCGTGGCTGGCATGTAGATCTTGATGTGGCGAAAACGGGTACCGATTGGTAGCGATAGAGAAGGTGTGCGGGCTCATTTAGATGAATCGTTGACGGCTTTTTAGTCTGATTGGTTGTTGATTAAACACTTGAACGTCTTTTTCAAATAAACACGTAGTTTTCGCTTGTCAGCGAGAATCATATCCCTATAATGCGCCTCCATCAGCACGGCGCAGTGCGCGTCTGGTCCACCTTGCAAAGCAAGCTGGTGAGGGTTATAGTTTCAGACCCTGCTCTTTAACAATTTGAATCAAGCAATCTGTGTGGGCACTCACAGCATCGAGCATCAAAAACAATTTTTGATTTTCAATGTCTGATGAAGTGACC
>NZ_JBFOCZ010000020.1:0-86741 GCF_040908015.1 Aeromonas sp. R7-5
AGCATCCCGGGCAACCAGGTGCTGAAGGGCTATGTGGAAGTCAATGGCCAGCGCGTCGAGGTGCTTCAGGTCGAACTGGTGGGCAAGCTGGACAATGCCGCCAGCAACGGTTTTGACTACAAGGTGACCCTGTTCGAGGGGGTTCACCAGAGCGGTGGCACCGCGACCGACCTGCCGTTCAAGCTCAATATCGTCGACAGCGACAAGGGGGCGGGCAACAACGATAGCGCCACGGGCACCCTCAACATCCGCATTTCGGAAGGGGCCAACCCGACCCTCATCCTGACCGGTGTGACGGTGAGTGAAGGGCGCTTCGATGGCGCCGGCAACAACCAGACCGGCGATGATCAGCATGCCACCGGCACCCTGACCATCACTGCAGACTCCGATCCCGTGGTGGACGTGCGGCTGACCCTCTCGGGCCAAGTCGTGGATGGGAGTGGCAAGGCCATCACCCACAACGGCGAGACCCTCACCTGGCAAGAGGTGGCGGGCAGCAACGGCCACGGTTTCCAGGCAGTGACTGCGAGCGGCACCCTGGTGCTGACGGTGACCCTGCCGAGCGTACCGGGGCGCATCGAAGCCCATACCCAGGCAACCCTGGACTACCAGGTGACGGTACACACCAACCTGGATCACGGTGCCGACGACAAGCTCAACCTGAGCCTGCCGGTGAAGGTGACTGACAGCGATGGCAGCGTGATCACCGGCAGCACCACGGCGGTGATCACCGATGCGGCGGATCCCGTGATCACAGCCATCGAGGGGGTGACCGTCAAGGAGTCGGACCTCAACGGGGGCAGTGGCCAGCATGGGGGCACCAGCCCGTCAGGCACGGGAGAGGTTGCCATCGGCCAGGTGACGATCGCCGCCGGGAGTGACCGGGTGGTTTCCCTGCAACTGGATGTAGCCCGCTTCAACGCCCTCAATACCCTGACGTCGGGGGGCAAGGCGGTCACCATTGGGGCAGACAGCCAGCCGGGTGTCTACCTTGGCAAGGACAGCGCAGGCAAGCTCATCTTCAAGCTGACCCTGGATGTGTCCGGCCGCTACACCTTCGAGCTGACCGGCAACCTGGATCACAGCGTCCAGGGCAAGGATCTGCTGGATATCCAGCTGCCATTGCAGTCACGGGACAGTGACGGGGATCTGAGCGCCGAAGTGATCGGTCATGTGAGCGTGCAGGACGACGTGCCGGTGGCCGTGGACGCGAGCAAGACCCTGAATGAAGGGGCGAAAGTGACCGGCGATCTGCTGGCCACTGCCAGCGAGGGGGCGGATGATGCGGTGGTGAGAGCGGTGACCATCAATGGCACCGAGCACCCCATCGCCGCCACGGGCAACACCACCATCTCGGTGACAGACGGCACGGGGCAGATCATCGGCACCCTGGTGATCAATGCCGAGGGTGACTACAGCTTCACCGCCAAATCGGGCATCGATCACAGCAACAGCACCCTGGTACAGCAGATAGGCTTCCACCTGGTGGATGGCGACGGGGATACCGACGACGGTCTTCTGACCCTGACCATCCGGGACGAGGCGGGCAAGCTCACCGTGAGCGCCGTAACCGGCCAGGAGGATGCGGGGGCGAGCGATCCGAGCCAGGGGATCCCCATCACCATGAACCTGGATGTGGGGGATTTCGATCGGGGCGAGCATGTGGAGCAGTTGCTTATCCAGGCGCCAGCCAACGCCCAGGGCACCTTCTATTTCAACGGCGTCGCACTGACCACCATCACCCAGGGGGGCAAGACCTGGTATGAGGTGCCGCCCGCGGCCATGGTGGCGGTGGCCAACACCGATGACAAGTTCCAGCTCACCGGTGTCACTTTTGTGCCAAACCACGACTACTCGAGCTACAACAACGGAGGCGCTGCGCTGCGCTTCCCGATGCAGTTGCAGGTGGGGGTCACCGAGGGGAGCAAGCCCCCGGTGCTGACCGGCAATCTGGACATCACGGTGCAGGGCATTGCCGACAAACCCCTGTGGGATGCGGGCAACACGCACCAGCACTACACCGCGGACGAGGACAGCAGCGGCATCGCCCTCAACGTCAAGGCGGGCCTCACCGATACGGACGGCTCCGAGACCCTGAGCTACCAGATAGAGTGGGCCTCCGGCCAGGGCACGCTGACCCTGAATGGCAAGGTGCTCACTCCGGGGGCGAACGGCCTCTATACGGTGGCCGGTGGCGATATCAACAAGGTGACCGTGGTGCCCGGCAAGGACTACAGCGGTGACATCAAGCTCATTGTGACCCCGGTGAGCACGGAGAAGACCCCGGTGGTGACCGGCAAGGAGACGGCCCTCGGCGATCCGCTGGAGGTGATTGTCAACGTAAACCCGCTGGCGGACGACGCCAAGCTGACGGTGCGCGAGATCCAGGGCAAGGAAGATACCCTGATCGATCTGGGCAGCAAGATTGGGCTCGCCCATCTGGGAGACACCACGGATGGCTCCGAGCAGCTGTTCGTGCGCATCAGCGGCCTGCCCGCCGGTGCCACCCTGCTGCTTGGCGGGGTGGCGGTCACTCTGGATGCCAACGGCTACTACGAGGTGCCCTATGACCGCATCAATGACCTCAAGCTGCTGCCGCCCAAAAACAGCAACGTCGATTTCGATCTCACCATCAAGGGGGTGGTGAAGGACACCGCCATCCTGACCGATGCCAGCGGCCAGACCCACACTGTGGTGAACGAGAAGGAGACCGGCAGCCAGAGCCTGCACGTGGATCTGGTGGGGGTAGTGGATGAACCTCATTTCGATCTCAATACCACCGACTGGACCCAGGATGGCAACGGCTACAGCATCACCATCCAGGAGGATGGCCGGGCACCGCTGGACTTCAAGCTCACCTCGGGGGAGTGGACGGATACCCCGCTCGATCACTCGGAAACCCTCAACCTGGTGCTGGAAGGGCTGCCGGAAGGGGCCAGGGTATTCGACGGCAGTGGCAAGGAGCTGACCCTGACCTTCGCCGGGCTCGATGGCAAGGGCAATCCTCTCTATCAGGTGGATGTGACCAGCCTTGGCAACCTGCAGATCCAGCCGCCCCCCAACAGCACCGCCGATCTGCACCTGGTCGGCCACGTGGTGGTGACCGAGAACGACGGCGATCACAAGAGCTTCGACGTGCCCCTCACCATCAAGGTGGAGCCGGCCATCGACGCTACCGACTATGCCAAGACCAGCCATGGCCTGGAGGATCAGTTCACCGTCCTCGACTGGCAGCCTGACCTGACAGACGGCGCCGAGAAGGTGACTCACCTCAGCCTCTCCGGTATCGAACCTGGGTATGAAGTCTGGATCCGCGTGGGTGGGGTCGAGACCCAGCTGACCGTGAGCGGCGGCGCCGTGGAGTTGAGCGACGCCGAGCTGCAAAGCCTGCTCGGCGGTGGCCAGCTGCTGGTGAAAGGGCCCGAAGACAGCGACAGGGACACCACCCTCCAGAGCCATGTCACGGTGACACAAGTGGATGTGGACTCCAGCGCCACTGCCCAGAAGGTGATCGACGGCACCCTGCATGTGGATATCCAGGCGGTGGTGGAGCCTGATGCCAACCTGGTGCAGACCGGTCAGCTGGAGAGCCCGGACGGGCACGACATCCCGCTGGACGGCGTCTTCGTGTTCGAGGATCTGGACCCCAGCAGCGATGAGGTCATCGACTACCTGGTGATCAGCGATCTGCCCCCCGGCTTCGTGGTGGTGGGCGGCATCAACGATGGCAAGGGCAACTGGACGGTGCCCCACGACGCCCTCGGCAGTTATGCCTTGCGCTCGCCGGATGGCTTCACCGGCACCGTCACCTTCAAGGTGAGCGCCAGGGTGGTCGACCTTGGTGACAACAACGAGGGGGATGTGAGCGCCCCGGCCTATCGGGAGATCACCGCCAGCGCCGACTTCCATGGCGCGACCCACTCGGGTCAGGTGGCCGCCGATGTCGATTTTGACAACAGTACCCCCATCACCGGGGTGGAGGATCACGGCGTCAACTTCGGCAGCCAGCTCAAGCAGATGGTGACCCTGGGCACGGCGGACAGCGGGGATGACGAGCTCAGCATCGTCATCACAGGTCTCCCCCCGGGCGTCAACGTGCAGGGGCTCACCTTCGACTTCGTCAATGGCGAGTACCTCATCAAGCTGCCGGGCGGCCTCGATGATCTCGACCGCCTGACCCTGACCCTGCCGCAAGACTATGCCGGTGACGGTCTGCACTTCAATGTGCGCCTGGTCAACACCGACACCGTGAGCGGTGACACCAAGATGGTGGAGAAGGACGTCACTCTCTCCATCACCCCGGAGGTGGACATCAACGGCGGGGCGGATGGCCTGCCCGAGCTGCAACTGAACGTGAAGGACGTAAACGGCGACGGCCAGCCTGACAACCTGGAAGACACCGAGATCCACCTCGATCTCTCGGTCAAGCTCGCTGACATCAGCCCCTCGGTGGCCGATGGCGGTCTCGAGACCGTGGAGCGGGTGGTCGTGACCGTGGATCCTCAATATGGTCACTTCCTCGACAAGAACGGCCAGCCGGCCGCCACCCTCACGGTGAACGACCCGGCGGACCTCAAGGATCTGGTGTTCGTGCCCAAGGAGCACTTCAGCGGCAAGGTGCCGCTGGCGGTGACGGTGGATATTCTCGATACCGCCACCACGGGCACGGATCGGGGGAGCTGGAGCGGCAACGTGAACTTCGAGGTGCTGCCGGTGAACGATCCGGCCAACCTCACGGTCCAGAACGTCACGGGCCAGGAAGATGGCAGCGTGAGCCTGGGGGGGCTGGGGGCCAGCCTCATCGACAACGATGGCTCCGAGCAGATCGTCGGGTTGCAGATCAAGGGGGTGCCGGATGGCTTCACCCTGTCCGCCCCGGCGGTCAACAACGGCGGCGGGGTGTGGCAGGTGCCTGTGGGCACCGACTTCTCCAAGCTGACCCTGATCCCGCCTGCGGACTTCAGCGGCACCGTGAGTCTGACCCTGAGCGCCTTCACTCTGGACAAAGGGCTGACCCTGCCCCTTGAAACCAGTGCGGGCTTCACTGTCACCGTCAATCCGGTGGGGGATGCGGTCATCACCGACATGCAGGAGCAGGCGAGCGGCACCGAAGGGGATGTGATCACCCTGAACCTGGGGGTGGAGACCCGGGATACCCATGCCACCGGCGGCAATGCCGGCAATGTGCACGAGAACGGACCCGAGCAGGTGCGCGTCACCCTGGAAGGGGTGCCGGACGGGGCAGAAATCCGCCTGCCGAGCGGCGTGAGCGGTACCGTGGTGGATCTCGGCGGTGGCCGCTGGCAGGTCACCACGGATGGGGGCAAGCTCGACGCGGTGGAGCTCGTGACCAACGACGCCAACGGCGCCATGGCGATCAAGGTGACGGCCCAGAGCCTGGACAACGGCGCCCTCGGCCCCGAAGTGAACGGCACCATCCATCTCGATGTGAGCCCGGTCAACGACGCCCCCGTCAACGTGCTGCCCGATGATCCCCAGGTGGCCCAGGAGGACGAGCCGTTCGTCATCCAGGGTTTGCAGGTCAAGGACGTGGATGCGGGCAACGGCATCATGGAAGTGCGCCTCTCGGTGGAGCACGGCACCCTGACCCTGCCGGCCGGGAGCGGCGTGACCCTGACCGGCAACGGTACCGGCGATGTGGTGCTGACCGGCACGCTGGCGGATCTCAATGCCCTGCTCTCGGGCGGCGTCACCTATCAGGGCGACCCGGACTTCCATGGCAATGACGCCTTGACCATGGTGACGGACGATAGGGGCAATACCGGCAGCGGTGGCGCCCTGAGTGACACCGATGTGCTGCCCATCCTGGTACAACCGGTCAACGATGCCCCCGTCAACCAGCTGCCAACGACGCCCCAGGTGGCGCAGGAAGATCAGCCCTTCACCATTCACGGGCTGCAGGTGAGCGATGTGGATGCGGGCAACAGCCCCCTCTCTGTCACCCTCTCCGTGCTGCACGGTACCCTGGAACTGGCGGCGGGCAGTGGCGTGACGGTGAGCGGCAGCGGCAGCAACACCCTGGTGCTGAGCGGTTCCCAGGATGCCATCAATGCCTTGCTCTCAGGGGGCGTGACCTATCAGGGCGAGCAGGACTTCAATGGCCAGGATGCCCTGACCATGGTGACCAATGATCTTGGCAACACCGGCAGCGGTGGCCCCCTGAGCGATACCGACGTGCTGCCCATCGAGGTCGAGCCAGTCAATGATGCCCCTGTCACCCAGGTGCCGGGCTCATTGCAGGTGAAAGAGGATGGCTCCCTGTCGCTCACCGGGATCAGCGTGAAGGACGTGGATGCGGGCAGTGCGCCCATCTCCATGGTGCTGCGGGTGGAGCACGGTGTGCTGACCCTGCTGGGGGCGGCAGGCGCCGTCTCGGTGCAGGGGGCGGGGACCAGCGTGGTGACCCTGGTCGGGTCGCTCGATGATCTCAACGGCCTGCTGGCAGGCAACCTACACTACGAGCCGGCCAGGGACTTCTGGGGTCAGGACAACCTGAGCATCACCACCTCGGATCAGGGTAATACCGGTGCCGGTGGCGTCCTGACCGACAGCGCCCAGATTGCCATCCAGGTGACGGCCGAGCCGGACGATCCCCAATTGGGGGTCGGCACCCACGATATCCTTGCGTTGCAAGGGGCCTGGGTGCCGCTCAACCTCAGCGCCAGCGTGGTCAATCCGGCCCCGGGTGAGCTGTCGGTGCGGATCCAGAACCTCGGCAGCGCCCAGGTGGTGGACGAGCACGGCCAGAGCGTCGGCCACGCGGATGGCAACGACTGGTTGCTGCCGATGGACCAGTCCGTGCCCATCTACCTCAAGGATCTGCCGGCGGGGGATCATGCCCTCACCCTGAGTGCCGAATCCAGCCTGGGTGGCGGCACCCTGAGCTCGACCACGGAGACCATCACCATCCACAGCCAGAGCGGCCACGATCTGCTGGGCTCGGATCAGGGGGACTGGCTGTTCGGCTCCTCCGGCAATGATCGCCTCCTGGGCGGCATGGGGGATGATGTGCTGCGGGGCGGTCAGGGCAACGACATCCTGACCGGTGGCGCCGGCAGCGATCTCTTCGTGTGGGGCAGTGGTGACGAGGGGACGACGGCCTCTCCGGCGATAGACACCATCACCGACTTCCGTCCCCAGGAGGGGGACAGGATCGATCTGGCGGACCTGCTCAAGGGGGTGACCGACAACAGCGTGGATGGCCTGCTGGGTCATCTCCAGGCATCGGTGACCAGCACCGGCAACGGCCTGAGTGACGTGAGCCTGTCGGTCTCCCCGGCGGGGGATGGCAATGTCACCCAGCAGATCACCCTGAAGGACGTGGATCTGAGTGGCTGGAACCTGAGCGGCTCCTCCTCTCACGACATCCTGCAATCCATGCTGGATCAGCACAGCCTGATCATCCAGCACCCCTGATGGGGTGAGATGATGCAAAGAGCCGGCGAATGCCGGCTCTTTTTTTGGCTGAATATGCTGGCTTGATATTTCCCGGTGGTGGTAATGGGAGATGGTTTTTAACAGAGTGGGTGTTGTTGCTGCTTTTTACTGTGTTGGTGGTTCAAACAACCAAAGGAATTCGCCGCCCGGGCCTCCCATCGGGCTGCCCGGGCGGCGTCAGGGCCTTGCCGCGCCGATCCCGGTCAATGCCGGCCAGAGGGGGTGCAGGCATTGACCGGGGCGTGTCGCTTCCAAGCCGGTGCCCGTGATGATGGGAGGACCGGGGGGATGGCGGTCAGGCCAGCGCCCGTGCCAGCAGGTGCACCGGGTGTTCGCAGCGAAACGCCGTGCTCATCTCGATCTGCCACTTGCAGGTTTCGCAGTCGGTGATGACCAGATCGGGTTTGAGCCGGTTTATCTGATCAAACAGCCCCTGACCGATGGCCTGGCTGGTGTCGTAGTTCTCCGACTTGAAACCGTAGGTGCCGGCGATGCCGCAGCACTGGGAGTCCAGCACCGTCACCTTGACCCCGGGGATGGCCCGCAGCAGTTCGAGGGTATAGATGACCCCCCCCATCTTCTCCAGGTGGCAGGGGGTGTGGTAGGCGATGTGCAGATTGAGGGGCTTCATGGCCGGTTTGTTGCCCCGATCGAACTCATTCCACAGGAAGCGGGTCACCAGGGAGATGCGATCCCGCACCTTGTGGTTGTCCTGCTCCAGCAGGTGGGGATATTCGTTCCGCAGGGTGAAGCCGCAGGTGGAGGAGGTGGCCAAGAGCGGCATCTCGTTGCCAAGCAGGGTGTTCTCCAGCTGCTTGATGTTGAAGGCCGCCTGCTGCTTGGCCTTGTCCATGAAGCCGTTGGCAATCAGCGGCACGCCGCAGCACTTCTCCCGCGCAAGCAGCTGGACACCGATGTTCATGGCATTGAGCACCTGCACCAGCTCCTTGCCGAGCTGAGGGTGGTTGTAGTTCACATAGCAACCGTGGAAGTAGGCGATCTGGCGCGCAAAGCGGGCCTGAGTCGTTTTCTGCTTCTTGTACCAGCCGCGGAAGGTGCCTTGTGAATATTTGGGCAAGTCCCGGTGGGAGGAGACCCCCAGCGCCTTGTCCAGCACCTGCTTCATCGGCTTGAGGCCGGTGGTGAAGTTGACCACCGGGGCCATCAGGGTGGACATGCTGCCCATCAGATCCGTGTGGGAGAGCACGAACTCGCGGATCCCCGGTTTGAAGCCGCTGTACTGGTGCTTGGCCTTGGCGATGATGTCGCCGATGCGCACCCCGCTCGGGCAAGCCACTTCGCAGCGCTTGCAGTTGGTGCAGTATTTGAGGGCGCTGTCAAAGAGCTCGGGACTCTTGATGCGCAGCCGCTCCCCATCCGGGCCCGCCTGCTTGGGGCCGGGGTAGGCCGGGTTGGCCTTGGCCACCGGGCAGTAGGCGGTACAGACGGTGCATTTGATGCACTGATCGAAAGTCTGGTTGGCATGATCCAGTAGCATGTCAATTCTCCTCCCGTTGGGTGTGAAGGTACGGGATATGGGGCGAAATCATCATTGGGCTGAACTCAAAATGTGACCGGCAGCCTGCCAGCCGGTGGCGACAGCGACACCTGAGCCAGAGCCCTCCTTGGATTGGGCATCGTCGTGGGCCAGCACGCCGTGTCGTTGGAGTGGGAATATGTGATTCATCTCAGCCCTCCGCCAGAATATGGCCAGCGGCTTGCCAGCCGGTGGCAACGGCCACGCCGGAGCCGGAACCTTCTTTAATGGGGTCATAGTGCGCGAGCACGCTGCCGGCGCCGTAAAGGTTGGTGAGGGGCCTGCCGCCGCGCAGCACCCGCAGCCGCTCGTCGGTCTTGACCCCGAAGCCCATGAAGGGGTGGTGGTCGAACAGGCGGCGGCCGGCCCAGGCGTCGCGCTCGGCAAGGCTCAGTACGTCGGCATCGAAGATGGGTTCACGAATGCCCCCGAGGCGCGACTCCAGCCCGCGGCTGAAGAAGCTGCCGGAGGCGAGCACGAAGTGGTCCGCCTCGAACAGCTGATCCTCCCCGTGCTGGCTGTGCACCCCGATCACCTTGTCGCCGTCATAGCGGGCGCCCAGCACCCGCTCGCTGGTGAGGAAGGTGCCGCCAAGGGCCATGAAGCGGCGCTTGAGGGCCTCCTGCATCCGCATGCCGATGAGGGACGGCGGCATGGTGGCCACCTCCTTGATGGTGCAGCCGGTGCGCCGTTCCAGCTCGCTCAGACGCGGGCCGACTAGCCCCAGCGACAGGCAGGCGGGCAGCACGATATGGCGACAGCCGGGCACGCCGCATCCCTGCACCATGCGGCTGATCTCGCGGGCCAGATCCGCCAGCAGGTCCTGCTGGCCAGGCCCCTGCTTGTCGAACAGGCGGGCGATGTCGGCGGAGCGAAACTCGTGGGGATTGCGGCTGAACTGGGCGAGCTGGGGCAGGCGAATTTCCCCGGTCAGAATGCGGCTGTGGGCAAAACGGGCGTGGGTCGCGAGATTCGCCGCCGCGAGCGCCGGGTGAAAATCGCGAAACCCTTCCAGGGTGGCGAGCAGGATGGCGTTCGGGGCGGGGGCATCCGTCACGCAGGCGCAAGTGTCGGGGGAGAGCCAGGTGGCTTTGAGGGTGCCGATGGGGGTCAGCCGCTGGTGGTTGCGCTCCTGGCGAAACAGCGGCAATCCCTGCGCGGCGCAGTGGCGCTGCAGATCATCGAGGCTTGCCGCGATATGGGTCAGCCCCACCTTGTTGTAGGGATGCTCGGGGTTGGCGGCCATAAAGGCGGGCAGGGCGGCGCGGGGATCCCCGTCGCTCTCCAGCAGATCCACCGAGCCGGAGGAGAAGTGCAGGGCGCTCTGGCCGGAGGCCATCAGCAGGGTCTTCTGGCCGGCTTCGGCCAGGCGCAGGGCCGCCGAGAGGCCCGCCATGCCGCCGCCGATCACGATGCTGTCAAATTTCATGGCTGCGCTCCTTGGTGGGATTTGCGGTGCTGGCATCGAGCGGGAAGGGGGGCTCGGCCACCAGGTGGGGGGCCGTCCACTCGCCAAGGCCGAACAGCCCCTCGTAGATCCAGTAGGTAAATTCGGCTTCCCGCAGGGCATCGCCCCACAGCACCGGCCGGGTGCCCTTGTAGCGCTCCTCCAGGAACTGGCGCAGCATGACGCAGGCCTGACGGCCGTCGGCCTTGCCATACTCCTGCATCAGACCGGCGGCGCGATAGGCGCACAGCTCCCCCTGACAGGGGCCCATGCCGAGGCGGGTGCGGCGGCGCAGATCCACCAGGTTGTCCACGTCGAGCTCCCGCAGGGCGTATTCAATCTCGCCCGCGGTCACCATCTCGCACTCGCAGATGAGGGCGTTGGCCTTGGGATTGTCGCGGAAAAAGGCGATGACCCGCTCGCCGTGGCGGTACTGGGCCGAGCCTTCGGCGGGTACCGAGAGACCGGGGGCGGAGACCTTCTCCGGATCCCGCGAGCCGGGCAGGCTCAGCTCGGCGGTGCGGCAGGGCTTGCTGTTGCCAAGCTTTTTGGCAAGCAAGTCGGTGGCCCATTCGGCCATCAGCCGGTAGGTCATCAGCTTGCCGCCTGTGATGGTGTTGAACCCCTGGAGGCCGTCTCGTTCGGCGTGATCCAGCAGCACGATGCCGCGGCTGATGTTGCGGCCGGACTCGTCGCCATCCACCGCCACCAGGGGGCGAACGCCGGCGTAGGCGCGCAGCAATCGGGTGCGGGCCATGATGGGGGCCAGTTTTATCCCCTCGCGCAGCAGCACCTCCACCTCTTCGGGCTCGACGGTGAGCTGGTCAATCTTGTGGTAATCGATGCGACTCGACGTGGTGCCGATGAGGGAGATGGTATCGCCCGGCACCAGAATGTCCGCGTCCGCCGGTTTGCGGCAGCGGTTGAGCACCAGCTGGTTGAGGCGGTAATCCATGATGAGCAGGGAACCCTTGGCCGGGAACATGCGGATGCCGAGGTCGGCATACTCGCAGATCTGCTGGCCCCAGATGCCGGCGGCGTTGATCACCTCCTGGCACTCCACCTCGAACGCTTCGCCGGTGCGGGTGTTGATGGCCTTGACCCCGTGCACTCGATCCTGGGTGCGCAAAAGCCCCAGCACCTTGCTGTGAGTGAAGATGCGGGCGCCGTGCTCCTTGGCGTCCAGCACGTTGGCAGCGGCCAGGCGGAAGGGGTCGACCGTGCCGTCCGGCACCTGGATGGCACCGATCAGCGCCGGGTTGACGTTGGGTTCAAGGCGCAGCGCCTCGGCGGGATCCAGCTGGCGGGCGTCGATGCCTGCCAGGGCGCAGGCGTCTATGAAGGTATTTTGAAAATGGATGTCATCTTCCGGCAGGGTGATGAAGAGGCCGCCGGTGTCCTCGACGCAGTGGCTGGCGATCCGCTTGAGGATGCGGTTCTCCTGAATGCATTCGCGGGCGGACTCCTGATCCGTCACCGCGTAGCGGGCGCCGGAGTGGAGCAGGCCATGGTTGCGGCCCGTGGTGCCGGCGGCGATGTCGTCCCGCTCAAGCAGGATGCAGTCGATGCCGCGCAGCGCGCAATCGCGCATGATGCCGGCGCCGGTGGCGCCCCCCCCTATGATGACGACTTGTGTGGTGATTCTTTTCATTCTTGCCCGTCTCATCTCTTCCAGATGAGGCCAGTGTGGCGCCTTAACGACGTAAAATGTTTGATATGGGCCAAATTAATGTTCGTAAACGCTCATTTAGTGTGAGGGGATGAGCGAAATGTGATGAACCTCACGTCACCGTCGAGGCGGGCAGGGGGAAGCATGGCGGGGAAAAGAAGGCCAGCCCGGGGGCTGGCCAGAGGGCGGCGTGGGGGAAACCTCAGCCGCAGCACTTCTTGAACTTCTTGCCGCTGCCACAGGGGCAGGGGTCGTTTCGCCCGACCCGCAGCGGCGCCGGATCCTGCTCGCCGTCGGTGTAGACCCAGTGCCCCTGATGGCGCACGAAGCGGGAGCGCTCATGGAGGCAGTGACGTTCGTCCCCTTCCAGGAACCAGGCTTTGAATTCCACCATGCCGAGGGTGTCATCGGGGCCGCCCTGGCTGGCGAGGATCTCGAGGCCATCCCAGCGGGTGTCGGTCGATGAGAGGTCGGCCGCGGTCAACCCGTTCAGATAGTCCGGGTGCCAGCTGTGTACCAGATATTCTCCCAATCCCAGCACGAAGGCGCTGTAGCGGGATCGCATCAGCTGCTCCGGGGTGGCGGCGGGCTGACCTGCGTGGAGTACACCGCAGCACTTGGCAAGAAAAAGAGAGGAACCGCAAGGACATAGGTTCATGAGTCAGCTCATCTGGTCGATAATTAAAGGTGGCGGGATTGTAGCGAACGCACTTCCCTTTCGGCCAGCTTCCCATGCCGTTTAGGCAGACATCATGCAGCAATGAACACAGCACAAAGGGTGACACAATGACACTTAAGCAGAAGATCCTGTTACTGGGGGCCATCCCCGTGCTGCTGATGGCCCTGGTGGTCAATCTCAGCAACTACCTGGTGGCCAGGAGCGATCTGGAATCGGATCTGGTGGTGGCGAGGGAGAGGGCAATCAAGGAGCGCAAGGCGCTGCTCAGCAGTTATCTGATGCTGGCCAAGACGGCCATCGAGGGCAGTTACGGCAAGCCTGACAGCCCCGAAGTGCGCCAGCAGGTGAAGGAGATATTGCGGCCGCTGCGCTATGGCAGCGACGGCTACTTCTTCGTCTACGACTATCAGGGCAATACCGTGCTGCTGCCGACTCGGCCCGAGATGGAGGGGAAGAACCGCTGGCAGGACAAGGATACCAAGGGTGCCTTCCTCATTCAGGGGATCATCAAGTCGGCGCGGGAAGGAGATGGCTTCTCGGAGTACTGGACCAATAAGCCCTCTATCGGGCGGGATGCCCCCAAGCTCTCCTTCAACCTGGTGCTCGACAAATATCAGTGGGTCATGGGCACGGGCTTCTACATCGACGACATCGACAATGAGCTGGCCACCCTGCGCAGCGAGCGGGAGGAGACCATGTATGGCTCCCTGAAAACCGGGGTGCTGTTCATCCTGGTGATCCTGGGGGTGACCCTGGCGGCCACCGTGGTGATCGGCAACCGGGTCACCCGCCCGCTGGCGGATGCGGTCGCAGCCCTCAACGACATCGCCGACGGGGACGGGGATCTGACCCAGCGCCTCAAGGTGCAGAGCAAGGACGAGGTGGGGCAGCTGGCTGCCGCCTTCAACCGCTTCGTCGAGCGGATCCAGTCGGTGGTGAGCCAGGTGGGGGAGACCAGCCACCAGTTGCTGGGGGCCGTGGATCGGCTGCATAGCCTGAGCGAGCATGCGGACAGGCAGATGCAGGGCCATGGCAAGGAGACGGATCAGGTGGTGACCGCGGTGACCGAGATGAGCTCCACCGCCCAGGAGGTGGCGGCGAGCGCTTCCAACGCCGCCAGCGCCACCAGCGATGCGGCCCGCGAGTCCGATGCGGCCCGGGGGGTGGTGAACAGCGCCATCGGCAGCATCAACCGGCTGGTGGACGAAGTGCATGTGGCGGCCGGGGTCATCGAGCAGCTCGCCCACGAGACCGGCAAGATAGGCTCCGTGGTGGAGGTCATTCGCGGCATCGCCGATCAGACCAACCTGCTGGCCCTCAACGCCGCCATCGAGGCGGCCCGGGCGGGCGAGCAGGGGCGCGGCTTTGCGGTGGTGGCGGATGAGGTGCGATCCCTTGCGGGCCGTACCCAGCAGAGCACCAAGGAGATCAACGAGATGCTCCAGCGCTTGCAGGGCGGGGTGAAGCAGGCGGTGGAGGTGATGCAGGCCAGCGAGGCACGCAGCCAGGAGACGGTGCAGGAGGCGAGCCACATCGCCAGCTCCCTGGACAGCATGGTGGCGGCGGTCGGCACCATCAACGACATGAACATCCAGATCGCCACGGCCGCCGAGGAGCAGCACGCGGTCTCCGAGGAGATCAACAAGAACCTGGTGGCCATCCAGCAGATCGTCAGCGAGCTGACCGAGGCGTCCGGGGAGTCCAGCACCACCACCCGCGCCCTGGCAGGCACGGGTGACAAATTGCGCCAACTCGTCTCCCGCTTCCGTTACTAATCACATTTTTGCCGTCTGGACAGGATTTCCAGACGGCAAATTTGGGGATCGGCGCAGAATGTGTGAAAATCGCGCCATTCGTTCCTTTCGTTAGCCCCAACCCTATGAATGAGATCGTGAAAGGCAGTATCGATTTGATCCGTCAGCTCAACTACGGCCTGGTCTATGCCAGCCTGGAGGAGCACAAGGAGCTGTCCCGTACCGATCTGTCCCGTCTGACCGGCCTGTCGCCGGCCAGCATCACCAAGATCACCCGCGAGCTGCTGGACGGCGGCCTGGTGATCACCTGCGGCGAGAGCTCGGTGGGGCGTGGCCGTCGCCAGACCCTGCTGCGCATCAACGAGCGCCGCTTCCAGTTTCTCTCCATGCGCCTGGGGCGCGGCTATGTGGACATGGCCCTGTTCGATCTCGCGGGTCACTCCCTGGCACGCCATCGCCATGTCTTCAACGAGGCGGAGCGTGCCGAGCTGCTGGCCAGCCTGGTGCGGGCCATCGAGGGCTTTTTGCCCAAGAAGGCGCTGCGTCTGGCCTGCATCGCCCTTTGCCTGCCCGGTCAGGTGGAGCGCCACTCCGGCATGGTCAAGCATTTTCCCTATTACGATCTGCGCAACTGGCCCCTCGGTCCCACCCTGCAGGAAGCCTTCTCGGTACCCGTGCTGGTGAGCGGCGACGTGCGCACCTGGATCCAGGCCGAACGTGAGTGGGGGGCCGCCAGGAACTGCTCGGATGCGGTGCTGGTGTTCGTGCACAACGACATCGGGGTCGGCATGGTGGTCAATGGCCAGCTCATCGAGAGCGAGTCGGCTCTGCTCGGGGATCTCAGCCACCTGCAGCTCGAACCCTATGGCCAGCGCTGCTACTGCGGTGGCTTCGGCTGCGCCTGCACCCTGGTGACCAATCAGGCGCTGGAGGCGCAATATCGGGAGCTGCGCGAACGGATGCAGGAGTTCGATCTGCCCGAAAGCGTCACCATCCGCGAGCTGTGCGAGCTGGCGCTGGCTGGCAACAGCCTGTGTCAGGACATCCTGCACCAGGCAGCAGGCCGCCTCTCCCGGGTGCTGGCGAACCTCATCTGCCTGCTCAATCCGGGCAAGCTGCTGCTCGGGGGGGAGATCACCCGGGCCGATCGACTGCTCTTCCCCATGTTGCACCAGTCCCTGGCAAGCCAGTTGCCCGCCGAGTACCTGGTGCGCCTGCAGATTGAATCCACCCACTTTTACGAAGATCCCACCAAACCCACCTCGGTGCAGGTGCACAAGGCCCTGCGCGATGGCAGTCTGCTGCTCGACTTGTTGCGAGGCGACAAGGAGGCATGAGACTCGGGTTGCAAGGACGCTTCCTGCTCATTCTCTGTCTGGTCAGTCTGTTGCAACTGGTGCTGCTGAGCGGGGCCAGCTACTACTATGTCGCCGAGCAGCGCTACCGGGAGGTGGGGGATCAGGCCCTGGATGTGGCACGGCTGGTGGCGCGGGAGTCCGGCGTCATCGCCGGGGTGAAGCGGGCGGATACGGTCCGCCTCAATGCCCTGGTGGAGCGGATCCGCGCCGAGGTCGGGGCCAGCTACATCGTCATCGGGGACAGGCAGGCACGCCGCCTGGTGCACCCCAATGCGGACCGGATTGGCAAAGCCATGGTGGGGGATGATCCCGAGCGTGCCCTGCAGGGGGAAGCCTATATCTCCAGGGCCCAAGGGTCCCTTGGGGTCTCGGTGCGCGGCAAGGGGCCCATCCGGGACGAGATGGGCAAGATCATCGGGGTGGTGTCGGTCGGCTATCTGGTGCGGGACATCGATGCGGATCTGCAGGGCTATTTGCGCTTCGGTCTGGCCATGACATTGCTCATCGTGGTGCTCAACAGTGTCGCCGCCGCCTGGCTGGCCCGGCGCTACAAGAAGGCGATATTCGGCTTTGAACCCGAGCAGATGGGGCGTCTCTATGCGGAGCTCGACTGTACCCTGCGCACGGTGCGCGAGGGGATCCTCACCATCGACGAGCAAGGGCGCCTCACCTCCCTCAACCCCAACGGCATCAAGCTGCTGCGCCTGGACGACACCACCGCCAGGAGCGCCATCGGCCAGCCCATCGGTCACCTGCTGCCGGGCAGTCGCATGCTCTCCATCCTGCAAGAGCAGACCCCCCAGTTTGACGAGGAGATAGTGCTCAACGGCCAGTCCCTCATCGTCAACCGCTTGCCGCTGGTGCGCGAGGGCAAGCTGATCGGCGCCGTGTCGAGTTTTCGGCGCAAGGACGAGCTGGCGGAACTCAGTGCCCAGCTCTCCCAGGTGCAGGCCTACAGCGATCTGCTGCGGGTTCAGACCCACGAGCACAACAACCAGCTCGGGACCATCGCCGGCCTCATTGAGCTCGGTGCCACCCGGGAGGCGCTCGCCTTCATCGGGCGGGAGGCGGCCACCGAGCAGACCCTGCTCGGCTTCCTGATGGGGGCCATCGCCAAACCCAAGGTGGCGGGGTTGCTGCTCGGCAAATACCACAGGGCCCACGAGCTCGGTCTTGAGCTCGTGATCGATCCCGATGCCCGTCTGCACGACATTCCTGCCCGTGTCAGCGGTTCCCAGCTGGTAACGGTGCTGGGCAACCTCATCGACAACGCCTTCGAGGCGACCCGCCGCCACGGTGCGCCCTATCAGCCCATCCGGGTTTCCCTGAGCGATCTGGGGCAGGATCTGGTGCTGGAGGTGGAGGACGGGGCTGGCGGCATCGACCCGCAGTTGGCGGACAGGTTGTTCGAACAGGGGGTCAGCAGCAAGCCCGAGCCAGGACACGGTATCGGGCTCTCCCTGGTGCGCAAGACCCTGGATGCCCTGCAGGGGGAGATCACCATCGAAGCCACGACGCAGGGAAGTTGCGTCGTCTGTTACATTCCCAAGGAGGTGTGAGTGATCAAGATCCTGATCGTCGAGGATGATCCCGCCATTGCCGAGATCCACCGCCGCTTCGTGCAGCGCCTCGCCGGTTTCGAGGTGCTGGGGGTGGCGTTGACCCTGTTCGATGCCAGGGAGCAGATAGGGATCCTCCGGCCCGATCTGGTGCTGCTGGATGTCTGGTTGCCCGATGGAGAGGGGTTCTCGCTATTGAGAGAGCTGCGCCAGGCGGGGGCGAGTCTGGATGTGATCCTGCTCACCGCGGCGCGGGAAGCCGCTGCCCTGCAGGAGGCGATGCGCCTCGGGGTGGTGGATTTCATCTTGAAGCCCGTGGTGTTCGAGCGGCTGCGCGACACCCTGGAGAAGTACCGTCAGAGCATCGCCGCCCTGGCGGCGTTGGCCGACATCGACCAGCAGGCGGTGGACACCCTGTTCGGTACGCCGTTGCAGCAGGTGGTGGCAGAGGGACTGCCCAAGGGCATCGATGCTCTCACCCTGCAGCGGGTGCTGACGGCCCTGACTCCGGAGGCCGCGAGTGCCGAGGAGATAGGCAGCCGGATAGGGGTGAGCCGGACCACGGCGCGCCGCTATCTGGAATTTCTGGTGGGGCAGCAACTGGCGAGCCCCGAGCTCGAATATGGCACCGTCGGGCGGCCGGAGCGGCGTTACCGCAAGCCGTGATCCGGTCGCCCGGAGCCTGTTGTCCAGACAAGAAAAGAGCGCCTTTCGGCGCTCTTTTTATCAGGATTTGCTTCCCGTGGGCATCAAGGTCTCTGCGCGTGATGGTCAGGGTTCAGAGGTGGCAGAGGATCATCGATTCAGTGGCTGGTGGCAGGCTCCCCCTTGGGGGCCCGGCGAGCCTGCCACCACTGCCAGACGGGCAGCAGCAACATGGTCAGGGTGATCACCGTAAAGGCGAGGGTGATGGGGCGCTCCCACAGGAAGCTCAGGCTACCGTCGTTGATCACCAGGGCCCGGCGCAGGTTGTCCTCCAGCATGCCCCCCAGGATGAAGCCGAGCAGCATGGGGGCCATGGGGAAGGTGAGCAGGCGCAGGCCGATGGCGATCAGTGCAACGATGGCCATCACATGGATGTCCATGGTGTTGAAGGAGACCAGATAGACCCCGGTCAGGGAGAACAGCAGCACCATGGGGATGAGCACGGGGCGCGGAACCGCCAGTACCCGGGCCAGGTAGGGGATGAGGGGGAGGTTCAGGATCAACAGCACCACGTTGCCCAGATACATGGAGATGATCACCGACCAGAAGACGTCCGGATGCTCCATGAACAGACGCGGGCCCGGCTGGATGCCGTAGGCCACCAGGGCGCCCAGGATGAGGGCCGTGGTGCCGGAGCCCGGGATCCCCAGGGTCAGCAGGGGCACGAAGGAGCCGGTGGAGGCGGCGTTGTTGGCCGCTTCCGGGGCGGCCAGGCCGCGCAGGCTGCCCTTGCCGAACTGCTCCTGGCGCTGCTTGCCGGCGATGTTGCGCTCGGCGCCATAGGCCATGAAGGCGGCGATGGTGGCGCCGGCTCCCGGCAGCACGCCGATGAGAAAGCCCAGCACCGAGGAGCGGGCGATGGGAGGCGCGATTTCTCTGACCTCTTCCTTGCTGAGCTTGAGGCTGCCGAGCTGCTGCATCTGCCTGGCCTCTTCCTCGCTGTTGTCCTTGCCCGGGCGCAGCACCGTCATCAGGATCTCTGCCAGGGCGAAGGTGGCCATGGCCAGCAGCAGGAAGGAGAAACCATCACGCAGATCCGGCAGGCCGAAGGTAAACCTGTCTACTCCGACACTGCGGTCGATGCCGATGGTGGAGATCATGATGCCGAACAGCGCCATGATCAGCGCCTTGAGCACCTGCCCCTTGCCGGCAAAGGCCGCCACGGCGGAGAGCCCCAGCACCATGAGGGCGAAGTAATCCGCCGACTGGAAGGAGAGGGAGACCTTGGCGAGCAGGGGCGCCGCCACCATCAGCATGATGGCGGAGAGGGTGCCGCCGGTGAAGGAGGCGTAGGCGGCGATGGCCAGCGCCTTGCCCGCCTGTCCCTTGCAGGCCAGGGGATAGCCGTCGAAGGCGGTGACCACGGTGGCGGAGCAGCCGGGGGCGTTGATCAGGATGGAGGAGGTGGAGCCCCCGAAGATGGCGCCGTAATAGACCCCCGCCATCAAGATGATGCCGGAGGCCGGATCCAAGCCATAGGTGATGGGGATCATCAAGGCGATGGCGGTGACCGGGCCAAGGCCCGGCAACATGCCGATAAAGGTGCCGATGAAGCAGCCAAGCACCACCATCATCAGGTTGACCGGCAGCAGTGCGGTGCCGAGTCCTTGCAAGATTCCGTCTAACATGGTGACTCCTTAGAAACCGAGCAGGGTGAACAGGCGACCCGGCTCCAGATAGACGTTGAGCCCCTTGGTGAGCAGGGCCCAGAAGCCGATGGAGAAGGGGACGCTGATCATCAGGCCGTAGCGCAGGCTGGGCTCACCGAGCACCCGGATGCCCACGCTCAGGAAGGCGATGGTCGAGAGCACGAAGCCAAACCAGGTGAGCCCCAGTCCGTAGATGACCATGAGCCCGAGCAGGATGAAGACCCGGCGCCAGTCCCCCTCTTCCCGGCGCAGGGGCTCGCCCCCGGGGAAGAGCACCAGCAGCAGGGAGAGCAGCGCCCCGATCCCGGCCAGGGCATAGGGCAGGGTGCTGGCGGTGAAGGGTTCGTATTCGTCGCCGGGGTAGCCCGGTATCTCGGTGGCGTAGTAGCCATAGGCGAGGGAGAGCAGCAGAAACAGCAGACCCCCCAGTCGCTCCTTGGTAATGTTCATCTTTTGACTCCAACATGAGCGGCGGGCCTGCGCCCGCCTGCGATGGGACTGCGAGGGTTATTTGATGAAGCCGAGCTCGCGCATCAGGCCGCCGATCTGCTGCTCCTGGCCGTCAAGGAAGGCGGTGAACTCGGGACCGGACTGGTAGAGGTTGGTCCAGCTGTTGCGGCTGCGGACCACTTCCCACTCCGGCTTGTCGTACATCTGCTTGAGCAGGGCGGCAAACTCGGCGGATTTCTCCGGGCTGATGGTGGGGGAGGCGAAGTAACCGCGCCAGTTGGCGAAGACGGTGGGGTTGTTCTGCTCGCTGAAGGTGGGGATCTGCTCCGCCCCCGGCAGGCGTTTGTCGGAAGTGACCCCGAGGATCCGCATCTGGCCTGACTTGACCGCTTCCATCGCCTCGCCAAAGCCGGTGGAGATGGCCTGGGTCTCTCCGGCCAGCACGGCGGCCATGGCGCTGCCACCGGCATCGTAGGCGACGTAGCGCAGCTTGCTGGCGTCAGCCCCGGCGTTCTTGAAGGTCAGGGCGGCGACCAGGTGATCCAGACTGCCACGGGCGGAGCCCCCGGCGATCTTCACCTTGGCCGGGTTCTCCTCGTAGGCTGCCAGCAGCTGGGCCCAGTTCTGATAGGGGGAGTCCGCTTTCACCGCCAGGGCCTGGTAGTCGGCGATGATGGCGGCCACTGGCGTCAGGTCACGGAAGGACTGGGGCAGCTCCTTGGAGAGGGATTTGACGATGATGGGGGTGGAGTTGACCATCAGGGTCTTGTCTGACTGGGCCGAGGTCTCGATGAGGTGGGCGATGGCCTTGGCGCCGCCACCGGCGGACATGTTCTGGTAGGAGACGGTCTTGACCAGACCGGACTTGGCCAGCACTTCACCGGTGCCGCGGGCCGTGGTATCCCAGCCGCCGCCAGCGCCGCCCGGGATCAGGAAGTGGACTTCGTTGATCTGGGCGTGGGCGCCGACGCTCAGTGCGAGCAGGCTACCGATCAGGGTGCGTTTGAGGGTTCCTTGCAACATGGTGCTCTCCTTGTGATTGTTGCAAGAAGGTTAATTAATCATGTCTGGCTGGAAAACAATCTGACCGTAATGGCTATTAAGGCTGTTGTGACCATTGTGTTCATTCTGGTCATGGGCCGAAGAGGGGCGCGCGCATAGAAACGAGGCGCCCGTGAGCGCCTTGTCCGGCAAGGATCACTGGGTCGGTTTCGCCGCTGAGGTGCTGACGTCCTCCTTCGCCTCCTGTTTCAGGGCCTCGCTCGCCTGCTGGCGCAGAGCCACCTGCTCCATCACCAGCTTGTAGGCGATGTAGTACTTGTAGATGTTGCCCACATAGGTGACCGTCTCGGGGCCGATTTTCTCCGCCGCCACGTACTCGACATTGTGGAACCAGACGTTGGGATCCAGCCCCCGTTTTCTGGCCTCGGCACGGAGCCGCGCCACCCGGGCGGGGCCGGCATTGTAGGAGGCGAACGAGAAGAGGGCCTTGTCGAGGGCGGTCATGGGCTCGTCCGCATAGTAGTGATCGATCATCCAGCGCATGTATTTGACGCCGCCGTGAATATTGGGCTCGAGCTTGCGGATGTCGCCGACCTTCAGCCCCTTGCCGGTGGCGGGCATGATCTGCATGATGCCGATGGCGCCCACATGGCTGCGGGCCTGGTGGTTGAGGGCGGACTCCTGGTAGCCCTGGGCCGCCATCAGCAGCCAGTCCATGTCATAGCGTTCGCCATATTCACGGAACAGCTCGACCACCTGCAGGAATTTCTTGCGCTCCGCCTCGGCGGCGGCGCTTTTGACGAACTTGTTCTGCTTGAGATAACGGGCCAGGATCTCGTCCCCCGTCGCCTTGCCGCGCAGCGCCTTTATCTGCTCGTTGAGCATGGCGAGCAACTGGGGGCTCTCCTTGCGCACCGCCCAGGCGATGACGCCCCCCTCCCGGAACACGGGGGTGTCGTGAATGGTGATCCTGGGGAAAATCTTTTTCCAGAAGCGGGCCTTGTGCTCGTCCATGACGATGAAGGGGAGCAGGCCTGCGTTCACCATCTCCACCAGGTCTTCATCTTCGAGCACCTCCGAGGCGGGTTGGAGGTCGATGAGGGGCTCTCCCGCCGACTTGCGGGCCTGGTTGTAGGCGAGCAGGCTCTCGTAGTAGCTGGATGAGGGGCGCACGAAGACGCGCTGGCCCTCGAGATCGGCGGCGCTTTCCACCTTGGGGGAGAGGGGGCCGGAGACGAGCAGCTCCCGCACGTTTTCAAGCAGGGGATCGGTGAAGGCGATACCCTGCTTCTTGCGCTTGTCCGTGATGGTGAGATTGGCGGCGGCGATGTCGCCTTTGCCCTCGATGAGGGAGGTCAGCAGGGCTTCCCGGGCCACGGGAATGAAGACGAAGTGCACCTTGAGGTGGCGTTTGATCGCCTTTTGCTTGCGCAACTGTTCGTTGAGGCGCTGCTCCACCTGCATGAAGGCATCGTAGGTGACGCCCCGCTGCACGCCCTTGGTGATGAAAAATCCCGTCTTGTTGTAGGTGGTGAGCACTCGGATGGTGCGCTGCTCCAGCATGACGTCGAGATCTCCCAGCCTGGGTTTGGCAAGCTCGTCGTTTTCAAAGCTCAGGGCGCTTTTCTCCGTCTCTGCTTCGGGGGCCACCTGCTTGCCGGATTCGGCCCCCCAGGCTGGCGTCAGGGAGCAGAACCACCAGATCACAATCATCCATGCGCGTTTCATCACTTACACCTCGCTCGTTTTATTGAGTGTAAGTGGCACCTTGTAGAGGATTTAGCTTATTGGGTTTGATAGACCCGTCCCCATAGCACGATTTTCACTATTCCATCCAGGAGTGCCTGCCCATGAAAAAAGGAGCCCCGAGGCTCCTCTTTTTCTGCGTGCTGCGGGCCCGTATGGCTAGAACCAGAAGCCGATGATGAAGGAGCCCGCCAGGGTCAGCATCACGTTGGCCACCGCATAGGTGCCGGCGTAGCCGAGCGCCGGGATGGAGCTGTTGGCCGCCTCGTTCACTACGTCCATGGCCGGGGCGCAGGTACGAGCCCCGGTGATGGCACCGAGCAGCAGGGCCGGGTTCATTTTGAGCACCCAGACACCGAACAGGTAGCCTACCAGCACCGGCAAGGTGGTCACCAGCATGCCGGAGAAGAGCACCACCATCCCCACTTCGCTCAGGTGATCGAGGATGCCGCCCCCCGCCTTGAGGCCGGTGCTCACCATGAAGACGGCGAGCCCGAGATCCTTGGCAAGACGCAGGGCGCCTGGTGGCACATAGCCCACCGTGGGGTGGTTGGCCCGCAGGTAGCCCATCAGGATCCCCGCCAGCAGCAGGCCGACGGCATTGCCGAGGCCGAACTCTATCTGGCCGAACACCAGGGAGACGGAGCCGATGAGCAGGCCCAGCACGAAGAAGGTGGCGAAGGCCACCAGATCCGTGGTCTGGCTGTGGATGCTGATGAAGCCTATCTTGTTGGCCAGCAGCTTGACTCGCTGCTTCTCGCCGCTGATCTGCAGCACGTCGCCCTTTTGCAGCATGATGTTGCGATCGAACGGCATCTCTATCTGGGAGCGCACCACCCGGTTGAGGAAGCATCCCTTCTCGGTGAGGTTGAGCTCCACCAGATGGCGACCCACCACGGCGTCATTCTTCACCACGATCTCTTCGGTGACGATCTGCAGGTCAAGAAGGTTGCGATCGAACACCTCCTTGCCGTTGCGGTAGTTGACGTCGAGCTTCTCATGGCTCTCGGGGTAGCCCACCAGGGCGATCTCGTCCCCTTCCTGAATGACGGCGTCACCATCGGGGCTGGCCAGAATGCCGTTGCGGCGAATGCGCTCCACATAGCAGCCTGTGTGGGGATAGATGCCGGTTTCGCGCAGGGTGCGACCGCCGATCCAGGCGGCGAGCTCCGGGCCGACCCGATAGGCGCGGATGATGGGCAGATAGGTCTTGCGGCTCTCGCTGTCGGAGAGCCCCCGCTCGCGGGCGATCTTCTGGGCCTCGGTGTTGAGATCCAGCCTGGCCAGGGAAGGAAGGTAGCGCACCACCAGCATCAGGCCCACCAGGCCCACCAGGTAGGTCAGGGCGTAGCCTATCCCCATGTTGTCGAGCACCGACTGCATGTCGGTCTGGTGGGGCAGGTTGAGCAATCCGCTTCGCAGGGCGTCCTGGGCCCCCACCAGGGCCGGCGTGGAGGTGAGAGAACCTGCCAGAATGCCGGCGGCCATGCCGGGCCCCAGATTGAAGAACTTGGCGAGCCCCACGGTCAGCAGCAGGGCCGACAGCAGGATCACCAGGGTCAGGGTGATGTAGTGGATGCCGTCGCGAAGGAAGACGCTGAAAAAGTGCGGCCCCGCTTCAATCCCCACGCAGAAGATGAACAGCATGAAGCCGACGTTTTCAGTGGAGGTGGAAAACTGGAATCCCATCTGGCCAAACAGCAGGGCGGTGAAGAGCACGCCTATGGTGTTGCCTATCTGGAAGTTGCCGATGCGTACCTTGCCCAGCAGCAGCCCGAAGGCCAGTACCACGAACAGCAGCAGGGAGTCGCTTTGATGTAGCAGTGTCACGAAATCTATGGTCATGCCCGGAAAAACCGAGGAAAAAAGTGGGGCCGATATTGTGCCGGATCCTGTATCAAGAAAGAAGCGCCAAAGCGGATTAACAGCCAGTTAAGTGCTGGTCTCTTCGGTGAAGGTAGGGATGCGAGGGCGGGCTGGGGAAAACACCTCTATTTTACGCTGCAAGGCCCGCTGTCAATGAGTGAAATATGCTGTCGAGCAGGGAGAGGATGACGCTCCTGTGGACAATTTATTACCTGCTGTATGGGGAGCAAACGGGCACGTTTTTCAGCATTTTCCACTGAGGAAATTGAAGGGTGACAAAAGAGACTCATGACTCATCCGGCAAGGGCTGACCCGCAGGACGCGGCATAGCGAAAAAAAATCTCCCGCAGGCAGCACCGCGAGTCGATTCATCCCATTTAGGGGGGAAGGGAAAAACAGCAGAAAATGGGGAAGAGCGGGGGCAGCCAGCGCAAACCGGGGACAATGGCTGCCAGCCCAGATGAACCGTGGCTTTGGTCAAGTTACCCACAGAAACTGTGGATAACCCTGTTTATGAAACTTGGCGATCAGGCTGAAAGCCGCGCCAATACTGGGCTGCAGGGACTGTTCAAAAAATACCTGCAATAAATTGTTTCTATAAAAATCAAATAGTTATGCGCAGCAGAACAAAACGCTGCTGGTCAGTAACGGGAGATCAAAAGGGAGTCAGGCCGCAGGGGAGGGCTTGTGCATTAAAATTGGAAGAGGAAAGCACTAAAGTGGATAACTTGCACCGAGATGGTGAGGAATTGGCTCCCCCGACTGGACTTGAACCAGTGACATACGGATTAACAGTCCGCCGTTCTACCGACTGAACTACGGGGGAACATCAGGCAAGGAGGTGCATCATACAGAGGTCGTATTTCGGGGTCAATAGCCATCAGGGAGGGTGAGCGGATACCCAGCTTCTTCAACTCGGGGTACACTGCTCCCTTGCCGTTTTTTGCCGGGAGTCGTCATGAGCAAGTTATTCCAGTTGGCCAGCCAGTTTCAACCCGCCGGGGATCAGCCGAGGGCCATCGCCCAACTGCTCGATGGCATCGAGTCGGGACTGGCCCACCAGACCCTGCTCGGGGTGACCGGTTCGGGCAAGACCTTTACCATGGCCAACGTCATCGCGACCCTCAATCGTCCCACCATGATCCTGGCGCCCAACAAGACCCTGGCGGCTCAGCTTTACGGGGAGATGAAGGAGTTCTTCCCCGACAACGCGGTGGAGTATTTCGTCTCTTATTACGACTACTACCAGCCCGAAGCCTATGTGCCGACCACGGACACCTTCATCGAGAAGGATGCCTCCATCAACGATCACATCGAGCAGATGCGGCTGTCAGCCACCAAGGCGCTGCTGGAGCGGCGTGACGTGGTGATCGTCGCCTCGGTATCGGCCATCTATGGTCTGGGGGATCCCCAGGCCTACCTCAGCATGATGCTGCACCTCAAAGTGGGGGACGTGATCAATCAGCGGGATATCCTGCGCCGCCTCGCCGAACTGCAGTACACCCGCAACGACATGGCCTTCCAGCGCGGCACCTTCCGGGTGCGGGGGGAGGTGATCGACATCTACCCCGCCGAATCGGACAAGCTGGCCCTGCGGGTGGAGCTGTTTGATGAAGAGGTAGAACGCCTCTCCCTGTTCGATCCCCTGACCGGCGCCATCGAGCAGACGGTGGTGCGCTACACCATCTACCCCAAGACCCACTACGCCACCCCGCGGGAGACCATCCTGGGTGCCATCGAGCACATCAAGGAGGAGCTCAAGGGGCGGCGCGAGCAGCTGATGAGCCTCAACAAGCTGGTGGAGGAGCAGCGCATCAGCCAGCGCACCCAGTTCGACATGGAGATGATGCAGGAGCTGGGTTACTGCTCGGGTATCGAGAACTACAGCCGCTACCTCTCCGGTCGCGCGCCGGGTGAGCCGCCGCCCACCCTGTTTGACTACCTGCCGGGGGACGGCCTGCTCATCATCGACGAATCCCACGTCACGGTGCCGCAGATCGGCGCCATGTTCAAAGGGGACAGATCCCGCAAGGAGACCCTGGTGGAGTACGGCTTCCGCCTTCCCTCGGCGCTGGACAACCGGCCCCTCAAGTTCGACGAGTTCGAGGCGCTGATGCCGCAGACGGTGTTCGTCTCGGCGACCCCGGGCCCCTACGAGCTGGAGAAGTCCGGCGGTGACGTGGTGCAGCAGGTGGTGCGTCCCACCGGCCTGCTCGATCCCGAGGTGGAAGTGCGGTCGGTCAGCACCCAGGTGGACGATCTGCTCTCGGAGATCCGCAAGCGGGTCGCCGTGGAGGAGCGGGTGCTGGTCACGACACTGACCAAGCGGATGGCGGAGGACTTGACCGAATACCTGGCAGATCACGAGGTACGGGTGCGCTATCTGCACTCGGACATTGATACCGTGGAGCGGGTGGAAATCATCCGCGACCTGCGCCTTGGCAAGTTCGACGTCCTGGTGGGCATCAACCTGCTGCGCGAAGGCCTCGACATGCCGGAAGTCTCCCTGGTGGCCATTCTGGATGCAGATAAAGAGGGCTTCCTGCGATCCACCCGCTCCCTCATCCAGACCATCGGCCGGGCGGCACGCAACCTCAATGGCAAGGTGATCCTCTACGGCGATACCATCACCAACTCCATGAAGGTCGCGATTGAAGAGACCGAGCGGCGCCGCGCCCTGCAACACGCCCACAACCTGGAACACGGCATCGTGCCGAAGGGGCTCAACAAGGCCATCGGCGATGTGATGGACATGGGGGGCAGCCGCACGGCGGGCAAGGCCGGCAAGGGGAGTCGCAAGGCTGCCGAACCGCAAGGGGAGTACCATGCCCGCTCTGCCAGCGAGATCAGCAAGGAGATCAAGCGGATGGAAGAGCAGATGTTCCAGCATGCGCGGGATCTGGAGTTCGAACAGGCGGCGGCGCTGCGGGATCAGATCCAGCGGCTGCGCGGCGAGCTGATCGCGTCATGAGCGCCAGACGCTGGCTCATCTGGCGGCGTTTGCGCCGCCTCTATCAGGGCTTTCGCCACCCAGGCACACCCTGGTGGGCGAAGGGGCTGGTGATCCTTATCCTGCTCTATGGCATCAGCCCGGTGGACGTTGTCCCCGATGTGGTGCCTCTCCTTGGCTGGCTCGACGACGCGACCCTGTTGCTGCTCCTCTTGTGGGGCTGGGAGAAATGCCTGCCCGGCGAGGTGCTGGCCGCTCTGGACAAGGCCGAGTGAGCAGAAGCCTACGTTCAGGGAAAGGGGAAAAGAAGGGGGGATTGAATGACTCCCTTCATGGGGTTCGAAAAAGGGGACCATGGGGAGATTGTGAGCCAGGTCTCATTGGCGTAGACTCCACGCCGTTCACTTCATGGGTACCAAAAAATGGATCTGATCCTCTTTGCCATCGACTTTATTCTGCACGTTGACGTGCATCTGAAAGAGCTGTTCGAGAATTATGGCGTCTGGGTATACGCCATCCTGTTTCTCATCATCTTCTGTGAAACCGGGCTGGTGGTGACTCCCTTCCTGCCGGGGGACTCCCTGCTTTTTGCTGCAGGTGCCCTCACAGTGGGCAGCGTGCTGGACGTGCACACCCTGGCCGCCGTGCTGATCATCGCCGCGGTGCTCGGCAACGTGGTGAACTACACCATAGGCCACTTCTTCGGTGAGCAGCTGTTTCGCAACCCCGATTCCAAAATCTTTCGTCGGGACTATCTGGTCAAGACCCATGCTTTTTATGCCAAGCATGGCGGCAAGACCATCATCATCACCCGTTTCCTGCCCATAGTGCGGACCTTCGCCCCCTTCGTGGCGGGCATGGGGGCTATGACCTATCCCCGCTTCCTGGCGTTCAACCTGGTGGGGGGGCTCTTGTGGGTGCTCTCCTTCGTCTATGCCGGCCACTTCTTTGGCAATCTGCCGGTAGTGCGCCACAACTTTACCCTGCTCATCTTCGGCATCATCGCGGTCTCCTTGCTGCCCATGGTGATCGGCATGGTGAAGGCCAGGAGAAGTGCCAGCAAGGCTACCTCCGAAGGCGCGTGACATCGCCGTGCACGACATGAAACAAGGGAGCCGATGGCTCCCTTGTTGTTGGTAGGTTGAGTGGCAGGTCGCCGCTGCGCCCTTTGACCCGCTTGTGGCCTGTTACGATGATGCACACCCGCAGGCAGCCACTTCATTGGCAGAACAGGGAGAAGGAGATCCGGCCTCCTGGGCATGGGGTCGTGAGGCGATAAGAGGAGATAAAAAGGGAGCCACGGGCTCCCTTTTATGGTCGAGTGAACGACTAGTTGCAGCAGCGCCCTTTTATCAGGTTGCCAGCAGCCACGATGACGAACACCAGCAGGTAGGCGGCAAAGATGACCACGAGCCACTGCGGCATGGAGAAACCGAGGAACTGCCAGCTGATCTCGCTGCAGTCGCCGTCCGGGTAGAACATCCAGGGAACCCATTTATCCAGTGGTGCCCAGGCAGGGAAGTCAACAAACCCTTCGCATACGTTGAAGGGGGAGGGGTTCATCTGGTAATCCACGTGCTTGAGCGCCAGTTTCAGGCCCCAGAAGGCGCTGTAACCCCACAGGAGCATGGCACTCCAGCGCAGGTACCAGCGCTCTGGCGCGACCATGCCGAGGAGCCCGGCGGTGAGCACGCCGAGGAGGGCGATACGTTCATAGATGCACATCACGCAAGGGTGCAAACCCAGCACGTGCTGGAAGAAGAGGGCGCAGAGTTCCAGCGCGAAAGCGGAGGCTGCCAGCAATCCCCAGGCCAGACGATGACTGGCAATGCGGCGAAGATACTCGATCATCTGATTGATCTCTCAGAGAAAAATAGTGGCTGAATTAGAGCAGAGCCCCATCTGAAAAGAAAGGGGCCGAACAGCCCCTTTCATGATCAGTGTGTGGACGGGGTGGGCAGTGGCAGTGCCCCATGATCCAGCAACCACCCTGCCTGATAGAACCATTCGGTTGCAGGACCGAGGAGCAGTTCCACGGAGAAAAAGCCGACAAGCCCCAGCACCAGGGTATAGGGCAGCGCCATCCAGACCATGCGGCCATAAGAGAGGCGCAGCAGGGGTGCGAGGGCCGAGGTGAGCATGAACAGGAATGCGGCCTGGCCATTGGGGGTGGCGACCGACGGCAGGTTGGTGCCGGTGTTGATGGCCACGGCCAGCAGATCAAAATGCTCCCGGCTGATGGCGCCGTTGATCAGGGCGGTCTTCACCTCGTTGATGTAGACGGTGCCGACGAAGACGTTGTCACTGACCATGGAGAGCAGACCGTTTGCCAGGTAGAAGAGGGCAAGTTGATCCTCCGGCTTGGCCGCCAGTACCCACTGGATCACCGGCTTGAACAGCTGTTGATCGATGATGACCGCCACCACGCTGAAAAAGACGGTGAGCAGGGCGGTGAACGGCAAAGCCTCCTGGAATGCCTTGCCAAGCGCGTGTTCTTCGGTCACGCCGGTGAACGCCGTCGCGAGCACGATGACCGTCAGGCCGATCAGCCCGACTGCAGCCAGATGGAGGGCAAGACCCGTGATAAGCCAGGTGGCAATCAGCGCCTGGACGATCAGCTTGGCCTTGTCCTGCGGGGTACGTTGTGCGTCTTCGTCGCGCTCGTAGGATTCCATGATGTGACGCACGGGCTCGGGCAAGCGGGCGCCATAACCGAACCAGCGGAATTTTTCGACCAGGATGCAGGTCAGCAGGCCGCAGATGAAGACCGGGATGGTGACTGGTGCCATGCGAATGGCAAATTCACCGAAGTGCCACCCCGCCTGTTCACCGATGATGAGGTTCTGGGGTTCGCCGACCAGGGTGCAGACGCCCCCCAGGGCGGTACCGATGGCGGCGTGCATCATCAGGCTGCGCAGGAAGGCACGAAATTCGTTCAGATGCTGGCGGGAGAGCTCGTCAATCTCTTCGTCATCATGATGCAGATTGCCGGACTCATCCCGGGAGGCCACCTTGTGGTAGATGGCGTAGAAGCCGGTTGCGACGCTGATGACCACGGCGATCACGGTCAGGGCATCAAGGAACGCGGAGAGGAAGGCAGACACCAGGCAGAAGGCGAGAGAAAGCAACGTCTTGGAGTGAATGCGTACCAGCATCTTGGTAAAGACGTAGAGCAGCAACTGCTTCATGAAGTAGATGCCGGCCACCATGAAGACCAGCAGCAGAAGTACTTCGATATTGGCCACCAGCTCATGCTTTATCTGGTTGGCGGAGGTCATGCCGATGAGCACGGCTTCGATGGCCAGGAGTCCGCCTGGTTGCAGCGGATAGCACTTGAGGGCCATGGCCAGGGTGAAAATGAACTCGACAACCAGCAGCCAGCCGGCCAGGAAGGGATCAACGTAGAAAATGATCGGGTTGATCAGCAGGAATAGCACGATGGCAATTTTGTACCATCGCGGAGCATTGCCCAAAAAGTTCTTTGTAAACGCGCGCCCTAGGCTGATTGGCATAATGATGGTTCTCTGTTCTGTTGTTGATATCTGCGTCTATGCAGTCGAGCCCGACCCGAGCCGAACATCCGGATATTCACCTGTATCAGATTGATTGCACATGATTTTAATCAAGGGAGCGATAACTATAAATAAGCTCGCTGAACTTGCCCAGCGAGCAAACGCTTATATCCCCATCATTTGGTGTTGGTTGACTCCCCACTTGTTGGCGCATACATATTTTTAACAAAAAGATCGGGGTAATGTGAGCAGAGGACCGACCTTCTGCTTGCCAGCATGACCGGCTTTGCTATTATTCGGGGGCCTTTTTACGCACTACAACAGAGTCATTACATGGTCATTAAAGCGCAAAGCCCTGCCGGGTTTGCCGAGGAATACATCATCGAGTCCATCTGGAACAATCGCTTTCCTCCTGGATCCATTCTGCCGGCGGAGCGCGAGCTGTCCGAATTGATCGGCGTGACTCGCACTACCTTGCGTGAAGTGTTGCAGCGCCTTGCCCGTGATGGCTGGCTCACCATCCAGCATGGCAAACCGACCAAGGTCAACAATTTCTGGGAAACCTCCGGTCTCAACATCCTGGAGACCCTGGCGCGTCTCGATCAGGACAAGGTGCCGGATCTGGTGGCACAGCTGCTCTCCGCCCGGACCAACATCTGCACCATCTTCATCCGTGGCGCCATTCGCAACAACCCGGAACAGGCCGCCGAGATCTTGCGGGGTGCCGATGATGTGGAGAACACGGCCGAGGCCTATGCGGACTTCGACTACCGTTTGCATCACCAGCTTTCGTTTGCCTCGGGCAACCCCATCTATGCCTTGATCCTCAATGGTTTCAAGGGCTTGTACAGCCGGGTTGGCCGCTACTACTTCTCGGACAAGCAGGCGCGCGAAACCGCAGATGCCTACTACAAGACGCTGCGCAAGCTGGCCGAAACCAAGGATCACGAAGCCGTGTTCATGACGGTACGCCAGTACGGCATCGAGTCTGGCAAGCTTTGGACCCGTCTGCGTCAGGACATGCCAAGCAACCTGTGTGACAACTGATTGCCCTGATCCAAGAAAAACGCGCCTGATGGCGCGTTTTTTTATGCCCGGCACTGACGTCAGGTCATGCTCTTGCGGTCCGGACAACGGCCGATGATATCTGCGGATAGCTCGCCATTGTCCTGCTCCAGCACCACATCGAAGCCCCACAGCTGATGCAAATGCTTGAGCACCTCGTGACGTGACTCGCCAAGGGGGATGCGGTTGTGGGGAACATAGCGCAGGGTCAGGGAGCGATCGCCTTTCACTGCCACGTTGTAGACCTGAATGTTGGGCTCCAGGTTGCTCAGGTTGTATTGAGCGGACAGGGTGCTACGCACCAGCCGGTAGCCCTCTTCATTGTGAATGGCGGACACCTTGAGGTAGTTCTTCAGATCGTCGTCATCGATGGCAAAGAGCTTCATGTCGCGCATCACCTTGGGACTGAGGAACTGGCTGATGAAGCTTTCGTCCTTGAAGTTCTGCATGGCGAAATGCAATGTCTCGACCCAGTTGGTGCCAGCGTAATCGGGGAACCAGTATCTGTCCTCCTCGGTCGGGTGTTCGCAGATGCGACGCAGGTCGGTGAACATGGCAAAGCCAAGGGCGTAGGGGTTGATCCCCGAGTAATACCGGCTGTTGTAGGGGGGCTGATAGACCACGTTGGTGTGGCTGTGCAGCACCTCCAGCATGAAGCGATCGCTGATTTTTCCCTCGTCATAGAGGTGGTTGAGAATGGTGTAGTGCCAGAAGGTGGCCCAGCCCTCGTTCATCACCTGCGTCTGCTTCTGCGGGTAGAAGTACTGACTGATCTTGCGCACGATACGCACTACCTCGCGCTGCCAGGGCTCGAGCAGGGGGGCATTCTTTTCGATGAAATAGAGGATGTTCTCCTGAGGCTCGGCAGGATAGCGCCTGTCTTCCACCCCGGCTATCTTGTGCTGCTTGGGCAGGGTACGCCACAGCTCGTTGACCTGGGTTTGCAGATAATCTTCCCGTGCCTTCTGGCGTCGCTTCTCCTCGGCCAGAGAGATCTTCTGGGGCCGCTTGTAACGATCCACCCCGAAGTTCATCAGGGCATGGCAGGAGTCGAGCAGTTTCTCCACCGCATCGATGCCGTGTTTTTCCTCGCACTCGGTGATGTAGTTCTTGGCAAACAACAGGTAGTCGATGATGGAGGAGGCATCTGTCCAGGCCTTGAACAGATAGTTGTTCTTGAAGAAGGAGTTGTGACCATAGCAGGCGTGGGCCATGACTAGCGCCTGCATCGGCATGGTGTTCTCTTCCATCAGATAGGCGATGCAGGGGTCCGAGTTGATGACGATCTCGTAGGCCAGTCCCATCTGGCCGCGCTTGTAGTTGCGCTCGGTGTGGATGAAGCGCTTGCCGAATGACCAGTGTTGATAACCGATGGGCATGCCGACACTGGAGTAGGCATCCATCATCTGCTCTGCGGTGATCACCTCGATCTGGTTGGGGTAGGTGTCCAGCTTGTAGAAGCGGGCGACCCGTGCGATCTCTTGGTGATATGTCTCCAGCAGATCGAAGTTCCAGTCAGGCCCGTCATCCAGTGGCGCTATCTTTCTTGCGGTTTCTACCATATGTGAACCCTCAAGCCGCTTGCTTCTTGAACAATTCCCGGAACACCGGATAGATGTCCTCGACCTTGCGAATGTGCTCCATGGCGAAGTGGGTGTATTGCTCTGCCACCGCCTCATATTCGTGCCACAGGGTCTGGTGGGCGCGGGTAGTGATCTCGATGTAGGAGTAGTAGCGCACCCTTGGCATGATGTCCCGCGCCAGGATCTCCCTGCACTGCGGTGAGTCATCGGCCCAGTTGTCACCGTCCGATGCCTGCGCCGCGTAGATGTTCCACTGGTTGGCGGGATAACGTTCGTTGATGATGTCGTTCATCATCTTGAGCGCACTGGAGACGATGGTGCCGCCGGTCTCCTGGGAGTAGAAGAACTCGTGCTCGTCCACCTCCTTGGCCTGGGTGTGGTGGCGGATGTAGACCACCTCGACATTCTTGTAAGTCCGGCTCAGGAATAGATAAAGCAGGATATAGAAACGCTTGGCCATCTCCTTGGTAGCCTGATCCATGGAACCGGAGACGTCCATCAGGCAGAACATTACCGCCTGGCTCGAGGGGACGGGCCGTTTGACAAAGTTGTTGAATTTGAGGTCGAAGGTGTCGATAAAGGGGACCGCATCGATCCGCCGTTTCAGCTCCCTGATCTCTTTTTCAAGTTGCGCCATTTCGGCGAAATGGTCGTTGGGCTCGCAAGCCAGCTGGGCCAGGCGCTCCTCCAGTTCACGCAACTGACGTTTCTTGCCTGCCTGCAGCGCCATGCGCCGCGCCAGCGAATTTTGCAGGGAGCGCACCACGTTGATGTTGGCAGGCACCCCGTTGGAGGTGTAGCCGGCCCGGTAGGTCTTCATCTCCATCAGCTGGTTGAGCTGGGTCTTTTGCAGCCGCGGCAGTTCCAGATCCTCGAACAGCAAGTCCAGGTACTCGTCCTTGGAGATCTGGAAGACGAAATCATCGACGCCCTCTCCTTGATCCGAGGCCTGGCCCTCGCCACTCCCCTGGCCGCCGCCACCCCCTTTGGGCCGGTCAATCTTGTCACCAGATACGAACTGGTCGTTGCCCGGATGCACCATCTCCCGTTTGCCGCCATGACCCTGATGAAAATGGGGTTCCCCGATGTCCTTGGTCGGGATGCTGATGCTCTCACCCTTGTCCACGTCCTGAATGCTGCGCTTGGAGACAGCATCCGAGACCGCTTGTTTTATCTGCTTCTTGTAGCGGCGGATGAAGCGCTGCCGATTGACAGCGCTTTTGTTTTTGCCGTTGAGCCTGCGGTCGATAAAATGCGCCATAACTCCCCCTTGAACACGGCAGGGTCAGGATGACTTGCGTACCCTGAGATACCATTCGGAGAGCAGTCGCACCTGTTTGCGGGTGTAGCCTTTCTCCATCATCCGTTCGACAAAGTTATCGTGCTTCTTCTGCTCCTCGGCCGAGGTTTTGCTGTTGAAGGAGATAACCGGCAGCAGCTCTTCCGTGTTGGAGAACATCTTTTTCTCGATCACGGTGCGCAGCTTCTCGTAACTGGTCCAGTTGGGGTTACGGCCTGCATTGTTGGCCCGGGCACGCAGCACGAAGTTGACGATTTCGTTACGGAAATCTTTCGGGTTGCTGATCCCGGCAGGTTTTTCAATTTTCTCCAGCTCGCTGTTGAGAGACGCTCTGTCAAACAGCTGGCCGGTTTCGGGGTCACGATACTCCTGATCCTGGATCCAGAAGTCGGCGTAGGTGACGTAGCGATCGAAGATGTTCTGACCGTACTCTGAATACGACTCGAGGTAGGCGGTCTGGATCTCCTTGCCGATGAACTCGACGTAGCGCGGAGTCAGGTAACCCTTGATGAACTCCAGATAGCGATCGTGCAGCTCTTGCGGGAACTGCTCGCGCTCTATCTGCTGCTCCAGCACGTAGAAGAGGTGCACCGGGTTGGCAGCCACTTCCGCGTGGTCGAAGTTGAAGACGCGGGAGAGGATCTTGAACGCGAAGCGGGTGGAGAGGCCGTTCATGCCCTCGTCGACACCGGCATAGTCGCGATACTCCTGGTAGCTCTTCGCCTTGGGATCCGTGTCCTTGAGACTCTCGCCGTCATAGACCCGCATCTTGGAATAGAGGCTGGAGTTTTCCGGCTCTTTGAGTCGCGACAGCACCGAGAACTGACCCAGCAGCTCCAGAGTACCCGGTGCGCATTTGGCCTCGGTCAGCTCGCTGTTGAACAGCAGTTTTTCATAGATCTTCACCTCTTCCGAGACGCGCAGGCAGTAGGGCACCTTGACGATGTAAACCCGGTCTAGGAAGGCTTCGTTGTTCTTGTTGTTGCGGAACTGCTGCCACTCGGATTCGTTGGAGTGGGCCAGCAGGATGCCGTCGAAGGGGAGGGCGGAGAGCCCCTCGGTACCGTTGTAGTTCCCCTCTTGCGTCGCCGTCAGCAGCGGGTGCAGCACCTTGATGGGCGCCTTGAACATCTCGACGAACTCCATCATCCCCTGGTTTGCCTTGCACAGCGCACCGGAGTAGGAGTAGGCATCGGCATCATCCTGGGCGAAGTGTTCCAGCATGCGGATATCGACCTTGCCGACCAGGGAGGAGATGTCCTGGTTGTTGTCGTCCCCCGGTTCGGTCTTGGCGATGGCGATCTGATCGAGGATGGAGGGGTTTACCTTCTCCACCTTGAACTTGGTGATGTCGCCGCCAAACTCGTGAAGGCGCTTGGCGACCCAGGGAGACATGATGGGGCGCAGATAACGGCGAGGGATGCCGTACTCCTTCTCGAGGATTTCGCCATCTTCGTCGATGTCAAACAGGCAGAAGGGGTGATCGTTCACCGGTGAGCCCTTGATGCGATAGATGGGCACTTTTTGCATCAGGGATTTGAGTTTCTCTGCCAGCGAGGATTTACCGCCGCCAACCGGTCCGAGCAGATAGAGGATCTGTTTCTTCTCTTCCAGACCCTGAGCGGAATGTTTGAGATAGGAGACAATCTGTTCGATGGCCTCTTCCATGCCATAGAAGTCTTTGAAAGCGGGATAACGCGCGACGACGCGGTTGGAAAAGAGACGGCTGAGACGTGGATTGGTCGAGGTGTCGATCATTTCCGGCTCGCCGATGGCGGTCAGCAGACGTTCGGCGGCAGAGGCGTAGCAGGATTTGTCCTGTTTGCACATATCCAGAAACTCCTGGATGCTGTACTCCTCCTCTCTGGCCTTCTCATACCGCTGTTGATAGTGCTCGAAGATGCCCATAACTTAGCCCTCGTTATAGTCGCTTGCCCTGAAAAAGAGTGGATCACTACTTTTGTTCTGTTTACCTCTTAAGCCTAGTCAACAGCCCCCAGTAATCCATCGCCATCATTGGTTTAAGTTTGTGCGGGAGCTTCCCGATCCTCGTGCGGGAAGAAGCAGTAAGTGACATACCTATGTTACTGACTGTTAAATTATTTTTGCCACGACAGTGATGCAAATGTCAAAGACATAAAAAATAAATCTTTGTGTGCCAGAGGGAGAAAATGGTGACGCTCTGTTTTGTCAGGGGGCGGTGCCAGCAAGGGCAAGGGCGGCAGGGAATAGAGGGTGAAAAGGCGTGTCGCTTACGTCAACGTAATGCTATTTGTTTGGTGTTTTTGCTCTAATTTTTACATTGACGCTACATTCTGGCTGCTCTAGATTGGCCCTGTGTCGAGCAGTCATCGCTTTAGCAAGAGAGTGGGTGATTGTGCAGATACTAAGCTCTGTTTAAGCACGTTTCCGTTGGCTTGACCCTCGCATCCGCGAGGGTCTTATTTTTTCAGCGCCTGAACGGCGCCAAACCTGCAAGCTCAGGATTCGGCGGGATAGAGGGCTGACACCGCCGCCAGCACCTCGGCGAAGGGATGGTTCGCCAACTGGCCAAAACCGGCCAGATCCCTGGCCTTGATACGGGTCGTCAGCGGGGTGGCGATGCCACACAGGAAACGGGTCAGGATCCTGGGATGGCGCTGATGGCAGAGGGCGATCAGCGGATCGCACCAGGCGCGCAAACCGTGCTCGTTGGGCAAGCCCGGTGATGCAAGCGGCGGCAACACGGCGATCTCTCCCCGGCAGACGGAACAGTGCCCGCACCGCTCGGGGGCCGCGTCGTCGGCAAAATAGCGGGCAAGCTCATGGCTGAGGCAGGTGGTCGAGGTGAAAAAGGCCAGCAGCGCCTGAAGGCGGGCCAGTTCGCTCTGCTCTTTCTTTTCAAACAATCCATGCAGCTCTTCGGCCAGGGTCGCGGTATCGATTTGCTGGCTCAGCACCCGATAGACCTCGGTCATCTGCTTGCTTTCAAGTTCGATCCAACCCTGCTGCTGCAGGTAGTCCAGCGCCGTCGCGGCGCGCTGGCGTTCCCCCTGGTATCCCTGCCACAGCGCTTCGAAGTCCATGGTGCACCAGGTGCGAGCCTGGGGGGCGCAGGCAAAGACCTGCTCCAGGAACAGGCGGCGTTCGGAATTGAAACGAGCGAGGATCGCCTGTTTTTCCAGTACGAACCTGAAACGGTACTCGGCAAAGTAGCTGTAGGCCGGTGCAATGACCCCTGCCATCTCCAGATAGACCAGCAGGGTCTTGAGGGGCAGTTGGCGAATGTTGGTCTCGTTGGAGAGGCGCAGCAGGCTGAATTCCCACTCGGTGCCGCTCTGGCGCACGATATCGAGCAAGTGCGCGATGGCGTCCCTGTCCGGCGTATCCCCATAGACGAAGTTTTCCAGTACCGGCAACTGGGCGCAGCTCGCCAGCACGGTGCAGCGGGAGGGAAGCCCGTCACGTCCGGCGCGACCTATCTCCTGGCTGTAGTTCTCGATGGATTTGGGCAGGTCGTAGTGAATGACCCGGCGAATGTCGGCCTTGTCGATGCCCATGCCAAAGGCGATGGTGGCCACGATGCAGTCGAGTCTGCCAGCCATGAAGTCGTGCTGGATCTGGCTGCGCAGGGCGGGATCGAGCCCCGCATGGTAGGCGCATGCCCGGATGCCGCTGGCCTGTAACTGCGCGGCGCACTGTTCTGCGCTGTGTTGCAGAGTCACGTAGACGATGGTGGGGGCGGCCGGATCCCGGTGCAGCTCCTCGCGCAGCCAGGTATCGCGGGCACTGCCGGCCAGCGGGAGGACGGCCAGATCCAGATTGGGTCTGTAGAAACCGGTGACCACCAGATCGTCCCGGTCGATGGCAAATTTTGCCTGCATGTCCGCCATGACGGCCGGGGTGGCGGTGGCGGTCAGCAACAGCACCTGGGGAATGGCCAGTTCACGGCGATGATCCGGCAGCTTGAGGTAGTCGGGGCGAAAGTTGTGGCCCCACTCCGAGATGCAGTGGGCCTCGTCCACTACCAGCAGGGACAGGGGGATGTGGGCGATGAAGCGGCGAAAGCGCTCATTTTTGAGGCGCTCCACCGAGATCATCAGGATCTTGAGCTGGCCATCGCTGGCCTGCTGCATCACGCGCCGGCTCTCTTCCGCTGTCTGGCTGGAGTCCAGGGTGGCGGCGGCGATCCCCTTGCTGCGCAAAAAGGCGAGCTGATCGTGCATCAGGGCCAGCAGGGGAGAGATGACCAGGGTCAGGTGGGGCAGTGCGAGGGCGGGCAATTGATAACAGAGGGATTTCCCCGCGCCAGTCGGGAAGATGGCTGCGGCGCTCTTGCCAGCCAGCAGACGACTGATCACCGCTTCCTGCCCGGGCCGCAAGCGATCAAAGCCGAAGTGTCGGGTCAATAAAGAGGTGATCATGGCAAGGCTCCCTGAAAAAGGGCGTCATCATATCACTTCTGGCCCAGTGGTGGCCGATGATCGGACTGGTTTGGTGACATTTTGACCGTGGTTGATATTGTGTTATCACATTGTTGTAGATTTTTTGTGAGGTAACCCTGATATTTTTCAGTGATTATGTGGAAAAAAACCATGGCAGATGGGATATTCCTGTCCGCAACCCCACGCGAACGGGACAGATCCACCAGAAGAGCTGCCCACGGCGTCACCGTCAACCGACCGGTGCCAATGCGCGGGGCTGGTTGCCAACAGGACTAATGATTCACGCACCATGAGTGCACAGGGACTACTTGATGACACAACAACACCCCCTCATTCGACTGGTCAACAGCACCAGTCTTGTAAGCCAGATCCTGGTCGGTCTGGTATTCGGTATCCTTCTTGCGATGTTCATGCCCGAGTGGGCCAAGACGGCGGGTCTGCTCGGCAGTCTGTTCGTCGGCGCCCTGAAGGCCGTGGCGCCGCTGCTGGTCTTCGTGCTGGTGATGTCGGCGATCATCGGCCACAAGCACGGCCAGAAGACCAACATGAAACCGATCCTGCTGCTCTATGTGCTGGGTACCTTCCTGGCGGCTGCCGTGGCAGTGGTGGCGAGCTTCCTCTTCCCCTCCAACCTGCATCTGGTGGCAGGCGCTACCGAGATCACGCCGCCGGGGGGCATCACGGAAGTGCTGCAGACCCTGCTGTTCAACGTGGTGACCAACCCGGTGAAAGCACTGCTGGAAGCCAACTATATCGGCATCCTGGCCTGGGCCATCGGCCTTGGTATCGCCATGCGTCACGCCAATGAGAGCACCAAATCACTGATTTCCGATGTGTCTCACGGGGTTTCCGCCATCGTCAAGGCCGTGATCCGTTGCGCTCCGCTCGGCATCCTGGGCCTGGTTGCCTCCACCCTGGCTGAAACCGGCTTCGATGCGCTGTTTGGCTATGCCCAACTGCTGGTGGTACTGATCGGCTGCATGCTGTTCATCGCCTTCGTGGTCAATCCGCTCATCGTCTTCTGGAAGATCAAGCGCAACCCCTATCCCCTGGTGCTGACCTGCCTGAAAGAGAGCGGTGTGACCGCCTTCTTCACCCGCAGCTCCGCCGCCAACATTCCGGTCAACATGGCCCTGGCCGAGAGGCTGCGCCTGCCGGAAGACACCTATGCGGTCTCCATCCCGCTGGGGGCCACCATCAACATGGCTGGCGCCGCCATCACCATTACCGTGCTCACCATGGCGGCGGTGCATACCCTGGGGATGGAAGTGGACATGGCGACCGCCATTCTGCTCTCCGTCGTCGCCACCATCAGTGCCTGTGGCGCTTCCGGTGTGGCGGGCGGCTCCCTGCTGCTGATCCCGCTGGCGTGCAGCCTGTTCGGTATCAGCAACGACATCGCCATGCAGGTGGTGGCCGTTGGCTTCATCATCGGGGTGTTGCAGGATTCCGCCGAGACGGCCCTCAACAGCTCCACCGACGTGCTGTTCACTGCGGCCGCCTGCATGGCCGAGGATGAGAGCCTGCTGGATGCCGCCCCGGTCCCCAGCCGCGAAGCCTGATCCCCTCAGACGTTCCGCTCTGCACAGGCGCCCTCTTCGGAGGGCGCTTTTTATTTGCGCGCGCGTCAGGCGCCCTGCACCTTCTCGCCGTGTCATGGCACTGACAGTGCTCGGATCCCCCTGTGTGATTTCCCGGGAGGGGCCGTTGGCCGCCTTCGTGTTCTCGCCACCGCCAACAAGCTATTCCCTGTACCCGCGTGCCCGGCGCTGCATTCAGCCGGGCATATCGGGCTGTTTGTGCTGTCAGCATGGCGGCTTGTGGCATCCCCTCTGGTGACCGAAGGGGTCATCTGTTCTTCGGTCGCTGCACGAGAATCCCGGTCAAGGCCCTCTCGGCGGTTTGCCTGCGCCCTGTGGCCGGTACTTTCCCTGAGTGCTTTGAGGGAAGGCCCATTGGGTGGGGATGTCGGCTCTCTGGGCTAAATCCCGAAGAGCGGGCGTCCTGGCAAGGACAAGGGCTCTGGTGTCCTGCCTGGCAAGGCAGATGAAGGGCGACAGATGATGGGATAACGCAGCACGCCTTGGTCGTGTGTCATGGGCGAAGGAATATGAGCGGCAAGCTGCCACCAAGGGGAAAGAGAGTGGGTGAAAGGGCTGTCTCTGATTTGAGGGCAGGGGGCTCTGATCATCTGAGTCCAGTACCTGATGATCATAACGAACACAGCCCGGCAGAGGAGATCTGCCGGGCTGTGGGAGGCGCCGGGCCAGATGCTGGCCCGACGGTATCGCAGGAAGGCTTAGCCGACCAGTTGATAAAGGATGGCGGAGATGGCGATAAGGCCCATGGTCGCCACGAAGACGTTGCTGATCTGGCCCTGGTATTTCGCCATGGCCGGAACGCGCTTGATGGCGTACATGGGCATGAGGAACAGGATGGTGGCGATGATGGGGCCACCCAGGGATTCGATCATCCCGAGGATGGAGGGGTTGATCACGGCAACGCCCCACAGGGTCAGGATGAAGAAGGCGATGATGAACAGCTCCACCTTCTTGTGGTTCGGTGCCTTGCCGGAGCTGCGCATGTTCTGGACGATCATCCCTTTCAGACCTTCACGGGCACCCAGATAGTGGCCGAAGAAGGAGGAGACGATGGCCACGAAGGCAACCAGCGGACCGAAGTAGGAGATGATGGGGCTCGCATGCTGGTTGGCCAGGTAGGAGAGCACGGCGATGTTCTGGGACTTGGCTTCTGCCAGCTGGGCCGGCGTCAGGCTCATCACGCAGGAGAAGACGAAGAACATCACGAAGCCCAGCAGAATGATGGCGGTGCGCTTGAGGATGGCGTCGGACTTGGCGACGGCATGCTCACCGTGATCACGGCGCTGAGCCAGGGCGAAGCTGGAGATGGCCGGGCTGTGGTTGAAGGAGAAGACCAGCACCGGGATGGTCAGCCACAGTGTGGTGGCGAAGTCCTTGGTGCTCGGCATTTCATTCAGGGCCGCACCGGTCCAGTCCGGGATCAGGTACAGGGAGATGCCCGCCAGAATGGCGATGAGCGGATAGACCAGGAACTCGGTCACTTTCAGCATCAGCTTCTCGCCAGCCAGCATCACGGACATCATGGCCATGATGAGCACGATGGAGAGGATCCAGCGCGGGGGCGGCGTCATCTGCAACTGGTTGACCAGGAAGCTTTCCACCGTGTTGGTGATGCCCACACCGTAGATCAGCACGATGGGGTAGATGGCGAAGAAGTAGAGCAGGGTGATCAATTTACCGGCACCCACGCCGAAGTGCTCTTCCACCACCTGGGTGATGTCGGCATTGGGTTGCTTGGAGGAAAGCACGAAGCGCGCCAGACCACGGTGTGCCAGGTAAGTCATGGGGCCGACCAGCAGCGCCATCACCACCAGCGGCCAGAAGCCACCCATACCGGCGTTGATGGGCAGGAACAGGATGCCTGCACCGACGGCGGTACCGAACAGGCTGATCACCCAGGTGGTGTCTTGTTTACTCCAACCGCGAGATTGGACCGAGCTGATTCCTTGCTCCTGTGCGGCTGCAACATCCTGTGCGCCAGTGACAGTATTGGACATGTGTCTCACCCCGAATGTGTGGTTTTAATTAGTCGGCGCAAGAATACTTTCTTTTTAATCAAAAATGTTGATCAAATTCACCTTTGTGCGGCCGAAACCCGTACTTTCTTGTGGAAATGTGATCAAAAGAATAAAAAATCAAAATTTATTTATCAAATGCAGTGTTATTTGAATGTTAACTGGATAATTTCCCACCTCATCATGTTATCGAGATGTTATTTCGAGATGTTATTTCGAGATGTGCTGGGCAAGCTGGCGGATCATGCTGGCAGTGGCTCCCCAGATGAAAGATTGCTCCCAAGGGATCCAATAGATGGTGTGACGTCCGTCCGCCCTTGGCAGGCTCAGGGCTATGTGCTGCCCCGGATCCAGCACGTGGGCGAGGGGGACTTCGAAGGCCTGGGCCACCTCGTCCTGGCTCAGGGTCAGCCCGTAGCCTGGGTCGAGCATGGCGAGGACCGGCAGCACATCGTAGCGCGAGACGGTATTGAGAGGGGTGAGGCTGCCGATGATTCGGATCTGGGAGGGGGGAATGCCAAGCTCCTCCTCGGTTTCCCTGAGCGCGGTGTGAATGAGGTCCCGGTCTTCCGGGTCCTGACGCCCGCCGGGAAAGCTGATCTGCCCCGGGTGGTGGCGCAGGGCGGCGCTGCGGCGCGTCAGCAGCAGATGCAGGCCCTCGGGGCGCTCCACCAGGGGGATCAACACGGCGGCAGGTTTGAGCCCGGCCAGTGCCAGGCGATGGGCGGGGGCGGGGCGCTGCAGCAAAAAGCGGGTCAGCAGCTCGGCACTCGTCATCTCCATGGGTCTCCTTGTGTCGGCCCCGCAGGGCCGGATGGGATCAAAGGGTATCGAGCAATGGCAGGATGCGGGCCACCTTGTCGTAGGTTTCCTGATATTCGGCGTCGGGATCGGAGTCGGCGATGATGCCGCCCCCCGCCCAGCAGTGCAGCTGGCCGGCTTCGGCGATCAGGGTACGGATACAGATGCTGGTATCCATCCTTCCGTGCTGACTCAGATAACCGATGCTGCCGCAGTAGGCATTGCGCCGCACCGGCTCCAGCTCCTCGATGATCTCCATCGCCCGGATCTTGGGAGCCCCTGTGATGGAGCCGCCGGGGAAGCAGGCCCGCAGCAGATCCACTTCTTGCCAGCGCGCATCCAGCTCTCCGTGAATGGTGGAGACCAGGTGATGCACCGCCGGGAAGGATTCCACGGCAAAGAGATGCGGCACAGTGACCGATCCCGGCCGGCTCACCCGGCCGATGTCGTTGCGCAGCAGATCGACGATCATCAGGTTCTCCGATCTGTCCTTGTCGGCGTTGGCGAGTGACTCGGCCACCCTGGCATCCTGGGCGGGATCCGGGTGGCGAGGCCGGGTGCCCTTGATGGGCTTGGTCTCGATATGGCGCTTGTCGAGCAGCAGGAAACGCTCCGGGGAGAGGCTCAGAATGGCGCTTTGCGGCAGGCGGACAAAGGCGGAGAACGGCGCCTTGTTGGCGGCGCTCAGGGCGAGATAGGCGGACCATTCATCCCCCTGATAAGGGGCGCTGAAGCGCTGGGTCAGGTTGATCTGGTAACAATCCCCCGCCGCCAGATAGGCCTGGATACGGGCAAACTTGTCCCCGTATTCGGCCCGCGTCATGTTGCTCTGCCAGGGGCCGGTCAGGCGAAGGGGGAGGGTGGTTCGTTCGCGCTGCGCCATCAGCCAGTCGAGCCTGCGGGCGAGGCCGGCTTCATCACCCCAGTGGGCCAGTTGCCAGTGTCCCGTCGCGACATTTCGCAGCAGCGCCCAGTCGTAGATCCCGACCGCCATGTCGGGCACCTGGATGTCCTGTTGCGCCACTGCGGGCAGACGCTCGAATCGTCGGCCCAGATCGTAGCCAAAGAGTCCCAGGGCTCCCCCGATGAACGGCAATCCCGAGTCATCCTCAACGCGCTCCCCAAGCAGGGCTCGCTGGGTCTTGGCGAGCAGGGCGAGGGGATCGCTGTCATGATGGTGCTGGTGGTTATCCCGGGTGAGGCAGGTGCTGGTACCCCGGGTTTCCAGGGTGGCAAGCGGATCGGCGCTGATGATGTCAAAACCGTTGTCAGCCCCCAGGGGGCCGGCGGATTCCAGCAGGATGGCCCAGGGTTGGTGTTGCAGGCAGGCAAACCAGGTGTGGAGCGAGGCCTGCGGGTCGAAATGGTGGATATGCAGTCTTGGTTTCATTTTTTGTTACATAGGCAACAGTTTGCGCCCGGCTCCCTAGCCGGTTCGGGTGGTCAAGCGTATCATGGCCGCCGGCATTTTTAAGAAAAACACCGTTATAAAAACACGCCGCAGTCTGCCGGCTCCAGGTGCATTTGCCACCTGCCGAAGGCCCGGCTCATATGGAAGCCCTTGCTCGCGCAAGCGATAACAAGGACCAGTGAGGATGATATGAGCATCATTAGAAAACAGGACTTTATCGATTCCATTGCTGACGCCCTGCAGTACATCTCCTTCTACCACCCCCTCGATTTCGTGCAGGCCGCCAAGGCCGCCTATGACCGCGAGATCAACCCGGCCGCCAAGGATGCCCTGGCCCAGATCCTGATCAACTCCCGCATGTCTGCCGAAGGTCATCGCCCGCTCTGTCAGGATACCGGTATCGTCACCTGCTTCGTCAAGATCGGCATGCAGGTACAGTGGGACAGCGACATGACGGTCCAGGAGATGGTGGATGAGGGCACCCGCCGCGCCTATACCAATCCGGACAACCCGCTGCGCGCCTCCGTGCTGGCGGATCCGGCCGGCAGCCGCAAGAACACCAAAGACAATGCCCCCGCTGTCGTGCACATCGACATGATCCCCGGCGACAAGGTGGAAGTGAGTATCGCGGCCAAGGGGGGCGGCTCCGAAAACAAATCGAAGATGGTGATGCTCAACCCCTCCGACGATATCGTGGAGTGGGTGCTCAAGACGGTGCCGACCATGGGGGCTGGCTGGTGCCCGCCCGGCATGCTCGGCATCGGCATCGGCGGCACCGCCGAGAAGGCGGCGGTGCTCGCCAAGGAAGCCCTGATGGAGCACATCGACATCCAGGAGCTGATTGCCCGTGGTCCCGAGACCACCGAAGAGAAGCTGAGGGTCGAGCTCTATGACAAGGTCAACAAGCTCGGGATCGGTGCCCAGGGGCTGGGCGGCCTGACCACGGTGCTGGATGTGAAGGTGAAATCCGCACCGACCCACGCCGCCTCCAAGCCCGTGGTGATGATCCCCAACTGCGCCGCCACCCGTCACGTGCATTTCGAACTCGATGGCTCCGGCCCGGCGGAGCTGACACCCCCCAGGCTGGAAGACTGGCCGGAGATCACCCGTGAGTCCGGTGGCAATGTGCGCCGGGTCAACGTGGATGGCATCACCAAGGCAGAGCTTGCCAGCTGGAAGAGCGGTGATACCGTGCTGCTCTCCGGCAAGATCCTGACCGGCCGCGACGCCGCCCACAAGCGCATCGCCGACATGCTGAAAAAAGGTGAAGGACTGCCCGAAGGGGTCGATTTCACCAACCGCTTCATCTATTACGTGGGCCCGGTCGATGCGGTACGTGACGAGGTGGTCGGCCCGGCTGGCCCCACCACGTCCACCCGGATGGACAAATTCACCGACATGATGCTGGGAGAAACCGGCCTTATCGGCATGATCGGCAAGTCCGAGCGCGGCCCCAAGACGGTCGAGAGCATCAAGCAGCACCAGGCTGTCTACCTGATGGCGGTGGGCGGCGCCGCCTATCTGGTGGCGAAAGCCATCAAGAAGGCGCGCGTGGTGGCCTTTGCCGATCTGGGGATGGAGGCCATCTACGAGTTCGAGGTGGAAGACATGCCGGTCACCGTGGCGGTCGACTCCCAGGGCAACAACATCCACGAGACCGGCCCGGCCTACTGGTCCGCCAAGATTGCCGAGCTGGAGACCAAGCTGGCTTGATCAATCGGACTTCGATGCAAACGGAGAGCGATTAGCCCCCGTACAGCAGCATGTTGAAAGGCGACCTTCGGGTCGCCTTTTTTTGCGGGCCCCATTTGACGGTCTGGGCCTGAGCAAATTTACTGCTGCTGTGCTGCTGTGCTGCTGTGCTGCTGTGCTGCTGTGCTGCTGTGCTGCTGTGCTGCTGTGCTGCTGTGCTGCTGTGCTGCTGTGCTGCTGTGCTGCTGTGCTGCTGTGCTGCTGTGCTGCTGTGCTGCTGTGCTGCTGTGCTGCTGTGCTGCTTTGTCTTTGTCGCCATGGCATCCCGGGTCGGAAGCCTGGATAACCCGGTGGGCAATGCCGGCGCATTGGCTGTCACGCCGAAGGGGCGATCAGTGGTTCAGGTAGACATCCTGGCCGCCGTAACTCAGTGCCCCACCCAGAGGGGTTGAGGGCTCGAAGAAGCGGGTCAGGACACCGGCACGCTGGCCCAGGGTGTTCAATGTGCTCCGGTCCAGGGCGACCTGTTCGGGCAGCCAGGTCAGCACGGCGGCACAGTGACCATTGATCAGGCTCTGCTCCAGCAGGCGCTGCCAATTCTTGATCTTGGGGGCGTGCACGACAAGCACCCTGGCAGGATTGATCCCTCTGGCCTGCAATTGCGCGGCGGCGGGCAGGCCTGGCGGGGCGACGAGCAGGATCCAGCCACTGTCGGACTGACTCAGTTGCCCCAGGGCATCCAGCAGCGGCGCTTCCTGATGGAGAGGGCCGCGCCGCTGCTCTTGTCCCATCTTGCTCTGATGGCGAGTGGGCCAGGTGGTGATCAGACCGGCAGAGGAGGAGGGGGGGCAAAGATTCAGGGGCTGGCTCATATGTCGTTCCTGTATGAATAACCATGCTGTATGTGTATACAGTAGTTCTGTTCGCAAGGAGTGACAAGTGATTTGTGGCTAAAAGTGTGAGCCGATTAACAGGGGATGATTTTAACTACATGATTAAAAAGGGTATTTATATCTTCCTTATACAGGGTGTTTTTTTAACCTGTAGACAAACTTCGGGTCGGCGCTCATGGTTATACAGTCCTGTATAGGGAGAGGAGGGAGCGAGATGGACGTCAGTACCTTGCAACGACTGGATGCGAACATTCTGCTCGGGATCATCAACGAGAAGCTGCGGCTGGAGTGTGATGGTCTGGAAGAGCTGCTGGCTTACTACGACATGACAGAAGATCAGCTGGCTACCCGTCTGCAACAGATCGGGTATCACTACGACCCCATGAGCAATCAGTTCAAGGCACATGGTTAATTGAAATCAAAGGGTGCTCCGATTGGGGCATCCTTTTTATTACCTGACGAGGAGGTGTGAATTGAAAACGCTTTCAATTTCGCCCTAGTCGGCGGTTATTTTCACGTATTTTCAGTCACAGGCAATCATTGAAAACCTATTCATGAAACTATCTTTTTTGTTTTCTTGTATCACTATGATTTAAAACGAAATTTATATTTCATTCAGGCTGGCTCAAGGAAAGGGTTTTCATGGTGAAACTGTCATTTTTATGCGTTAAAGTGTGACTCACGTTAACTTTTAAACCCTTGGCTTTAGCTAGTATGCCCCCGCCGGAGCATATTCTGAGATAACAACAGCGCCGGTCCCCCCGATGGGATGACATTTTTTATTTGTAACGAAGGAAAATGGTTTATGGCTACCAAGAAGAAGACAGACCAGGATCTCCAACTGGATAAAGATCAGCTCAAGGCGAGTATCGTGCGTCACCTGCGTTCTACCTTGGGTACAAGCGAACAGAAAGCCTCTCCGGATGCCTGGTGGAAAGCGACCGCTGCCGCCGTCAATGAACAGGTGTACGAGCGCCTGACCCGTACTCAGCAGACTCACTTCAAGAAAGATACTCGTGCGATTCACTATCTCTCTGCTGAATTTTTGATGGGGCGTTTGACCTCCAACAACCTGCACAACCTCTCCCTCTACAAAGTCTGTGAAGAGGCGCTGGGTGAACTCGGTCTGGAACTGACCGATCTTTGCGAACAAGAGCCTGACATGGCCCTTGGCAACGGTGGCCTGGGTCGTCTGGCTGCCTGCTTCATCGATTCCCTGGCCACCCTGAACTACCCGGCGGTGGGCTATGGCATCCACTACGAGCACGGCCTGTTCCGTCAGGAAATTCAGGATGGTCGCCAGATCGAGCGTCCGGACTCCTGGCGCGAATATGGCAACCCCTGGGAGATCTGCCGCCCGGAATCGGTGCAGGAGATTCCGCTCTACGGCTACGTGGAGACCGTCTTTGGTGACAAGGGTGGCCTGAAGAAGGTGTGGCACGCCGGTCGCAAGATCAAAGGGGTGCCCTGGGACATTCCGGTGGTCGGCTTCGGTGGTCACACCGTCAACATCCTGCGTCTGTGGGAATCCCGTGCCTCCGAGTTCTTCGACTGGGACGTGTTCAACGCTGGTGGTTATATCGACTCCCAGGCCGAGAAGGCCCAGGCCGAGACCATCTCCAAGGTGCTCTACCCGAACGATGAGACCGACGCCGGCAAGGAGCTGCGCCTGATCCAGCAGTACTTCTTCTGCGCCTGCTCCATCAAGGACATCATGCGTCGCTACAAGCGGGTGCATGGCAGTGACTTCAGCAACTTTGCCGCGCAAATCGCCATTCAGCTCAACGATACCCACCCCACCGTGGCCATCCCCGAGCTGATGCGCGTGCTGGTGGATGAAGAGGGGCTGAACTGGGATACCGCCTGGGGCATCTGCTATCAGGTCTTCTCCTACACCAACCACACCCTGCTGCCGGAAGCGCTGGAGAAGTGGTCCGTCAGCCTGTTCGAGAAGGTACTGCCCCGTCACCTCGAGATCATTTATGAAATCAACGCCCGCTTCCTGAACGAGCTGGTGGAGCCCAAGTGGCCGGGCAACGATGCCATCAAGGCCAAGCTTTCCATCATCGAAGAGGGTGACGTGCGCAAGGTGCGCATGGGCAACCTGTGCGTCATCGGCTCCTCCAAGGTGAACGGTGTGGCCGAGATCCACTCCAAGCTGGTGAAGGAAGATCTCTTCCCCGAGTATGCCGAGCTGTGGCCCGAGAAGATGTGCAACGTCACCAACGGCGTGACTCCCCGTCGCTGGCTGCTGGCCTGCAACCCGGAACTGGCCGAACTCTACAACGAGGTGGTGGGCAAGGAGTGGCCGCTGCAACTCGACAAGCTGCGCAGCGTGGTGAAGTTTGCCGACGACAAGGCGTTCCAGCAGCAGTTCATGACCATCAAGCGCCACAACAAGGAGAAGCTGGTCAAGGTCATCAAGGCGGAAACCGGCATCGACGTGAGCGCGGAGGCGATCTTCGACGTCCAGATCAAGCGTCTGCACGAGTACAAGCGCCAGCAACTGAACCTCATCCACATCATGGCGCTCTACCGTCGCCTGCTGGCGAACCCGGACTATGACATGCATCCGCGGGTGTTCATCTTCGGCTCCAAGGCGGCGCCCGGCTACAAGCTGGCCAAGGACATCATCTACGCCATCAACAAGCTGGCGGAGCGGGTGAACAACGACGCCCGTATCCAGGGCAAGCTGAAAGTGGTGTTCATGCCGAACTACCGCGTGAGCCTTGCCGAGAAGCTGATCCCGGCGGCGGATGTCTCCGAGCAGATCTCCACCGCAGGTTACGAAGCATCCGGTACCGGCAACATGAAGATGGCGCTGAACGGTGCCATCACCATCGGGACGCTGGATGGAGCCAACATCGAGATCGCCGAAGAGGCAGGTGCCGAGAACTGCGCCATCTTCGGTCTGAATGTGGACGAGGTGAAGTCCCTGAAGGCGCGCGGCTACAACCCGTATGACTTCTACTACGCCAACTCCGAACTGAAAGCCGTGCTGGACTGGTTTGATACCGACTACTTCACGCCGGGTCGTCCGGGTGAGCTGGCCTCCATCAAGCGCTCCTTGCTGGAAGGGGGAGACCCTTACCTGACCCTGGCCGATTTCGAGTCCTACTCCGAGGCGCACAAGCTGATCGATGCCTGGTACCGGGATCCGGCCCTGTGGGCGAAGAAAGCCATCATCAACTCGGCCACCATGGGCAAGTTCAACTCCGACCGCTCCATCCAGGATTACGTAGACCGTATCTGGAAACTGACGAGCTGCAGCGTCGGCTGATGTCTGCTCCTGTGAAAAACCCCGCGATGCGGGGTTTTTTTTCATCTGTCGGGCTGAGGGAGGCTCAGGGCCTGTTGACCACTCGGGTGTCTGCCGGCACCCGTTTCTTGCCGGTGATCATCGCCCTGACGAGATCGCCCCGTACCAGGCGATCCAGGGCGATGACGGCCAGTACATGGACGAAGATGGTCACCTGCAGCCCCTTGGCAAAGAACTCGTGGATCTCTTCCATGCGATGGGTGCCGGAGAGCGGCCCGTATTCGGTCATGATCCCGCTGGCGGCGGTGCCGACAAGGCAGGTCAACAGCAGCAGTATCATCAAGGACCCCAAAGGATTGTGACCGGCATAGTAGGGGTGGCGTCCCTTGATCGTCTCCTTGAGATAGGTGATGACGCCGGCCGGTGTCGGCAGCCACTGGGCGAAGCGGGCATGATAGGAGCCGATGAATCCCCATACGATGCGCAGTGCCAGCAGTCCGGCCAGCGCATATCCCGCATAGCGGTGGTTGCGCGCCCCCTCTTCAAGGATGAAGAGATTCAGCACGCACAACAGCACAGTGGCCCAGTGAAATCCCCTGACCACCGGATCCCATACCTTGATTTCACGGTTGTTCTGCATCGTCTTACCCATGAGGTGATCCCCTTGTCGTGATGTTCATGATCATCGCCATCGTCAGCCATGGCTGCGTGATGGCCGTTGTCAGCATCATGGAGGCGATTTCTTAAGTGCAAGTTAATGTCGCCGTGATGTCGCGGGTAGGGAGTGCGGTGGCTTCGGGGCGAGAAAAAGCCCCGGCGATGCGGGGCTTGGAGGGGCATTAGGGGGCGAACCTCAGTGGAGGATATCCCCCATGAAATAGGCAAGCATGGTCAGGATGACGGTGAACACCAGGTTCAGTACCAGGCCGGCCCGCATCATCTCCCGCTGCTGGATATGGCCGCTGGCGAAGACGATGGCGTTGGGGGGCGTGGCCACCGGCAGCATGAAGGCACAGGAGGCGCCGACGGCGATCAGCACGGAGACCACGATGGGGGAGACCCCCAGTGCCTCGGCCACCCCGGCGAACAGCGGCACCAGCAGCGCGGCGGTGGCGGTGTTGGAGACCAGCTCGGTCAGGAACACCACGAAGGCGGCCAGGCAGAGCAGGATCACGAAGATGGGCATGGAGGAGAGGCCGCTGGAGAGGTGCTCCGCCAGGAAGGCGTTGGCCCCGGTCTGCTTGAGGATGGCGCTCAAGGTGAGACCACCCCCGAACAGCAGCAGCACGCCCCAGTCGGTGTTCTGGTTGATGTCATCCCAGCTGGCGACGCGGCTGATGGCGATGGCCAGGATGGCGCCCATGGCGATCAGGGTATCGAACTGGGGAATGCCGCCCAGCGCCTTGGCAAGAGGCTGGGATCCAATCCACAGCAGCACCGTGGTCAGGAAGATGGCCAGGGTCACTTTGCGCTGACCTGTCCACTCGATGGTGACCTGCTCGGTGCTGACCTGGTGGGAGAGATTGGGACGGGTCACCCAGTAGAGCAGGCCGATGCCCACCGGCATGAAGATGATCACCACGGGGATGCCGAACTCCAGCCAGTCGGTGAAGCCCAAGCCCATCTGGGCGGCGGCGATGGCATTGGGGGGGCTGCCCACCAGTGTGCCGATGCCACCGATGCTGGCGCTATAGGCGACGCCAAGCAGCACGAAGACCAGGGTGCGGCGCTCCTTGTGAACGTCCAGCCCTTTCAGCATGCCGAGGGCCAGCGGCATCATCATGGCCGCGGTTGCAGTGTTGCTGATCCACATGGAGAGGGCGGCCGTGATGGTGAAGAGCACGATGGAAGCCCAGCCCAGGTGTCCCTTGGCGAGCTGCATCACCTTGCCGGCGATCTGGGTGTCGAGTCCCTGCTTGGAGAGGGCTGCAGCGAGGGCAAAGCCGCCAAAGAAGAGGAACAGGACGGGGTTGGCAAAGTCGGTCAGCGACTTGCTCATGTCGAACACCCCGAGCAGGGTGGCGAGCACCGGGATGGAGATGGCAGTGATGGTGATGTTCACCGCCTCGGTCAGCCAGAGGATGGCGATGAAGATCAGGATGGCCAGCCCCTTGTTGACCATGGGGTCAAACGGGAGCCATGCCAGCATGGCGCAGAGCAGGAGCAGATCCAGGATGACGATCCCGGACTTGATGTCCAGCCAGCGTGAGGGGGGAGTCGGAGGTACAGCCGATGTGTGCATAACGTTCTCTCGGTTAATTTATGGTTGTTGTTGTGATGCCGAGGTTACATATATCCCCCTGTTTGAAACAGGGGGATATGGTCAAATCATGTGGCGACTCACAGAGTCAAGTGAAAATGGATCTTCAATCAAACAGAAATGAAACATTTCATTTTCATTTGACGGGGGAGGTGAAGGAGAGCAGCCACTCCTTGAACAGGCTCTTGGGCAGGGCGCCGCTGCGCTGTGCCAGGATCTCCCCCCGCTGGAAGACCATCAGGGTAGGAATGCTGCGAATGCCATAGCGACCTGCGATGGCGGCCTCCTGCTCGGTATCGAGTTTCACGAAGCGAAGGCGGGGCTCAAGCTCCCGGGCGACCTCCTGAAAGACGGGGGCAAACTGCAGGCAGGGGCCACACCAGCTTGCCCAAAAGTCCACCACCACCGGGATGTCGGACTGGATCAGGGCATCGAAGCTGGCCTGACGCCCCGCCACCGGGCTTTGTTCGAAGAGGGGGTGACGGCATCGGCCGCACTTCGCGTTTGAGTCTGCTTTTTCGACAGGCAGGCGGTTGCGGGTAAAGCATTGGCTACAATAGGTGGTGACAAGTGACATAATTGCTTCCTTATTTCATGGCCCGGCAACATCTTTATTGCAATCAGAGCGCCGACTAACGGTAACATAGCACTCAGTGGTTTTTCACAGTTGGCCTCCGGCCGTGACCTGATGTCACCGGATGGCCGACCATGACATGAGAATCGAGACGGGATGAAGAGTGTTGCACGGGGCAATCGTGTTGTCTTTGGCCTTATCATCGTATCGCTGGTGGGCTTTTCTGCCTATTGCTGGCAGTTGCTCAGCCAGCAGCAGCGTGCCTTCGATTTGAGCGTGGCGGCTGAGATGGTGCTCAATCGGGTCAATACCGATACCGTCTATCTGCTGGGGCGCGAGAAGGCCAGCGATGGCAGCGTACAGCAACGCCTGAGCCTGCTTTCCAGTCACCTGGACAGGTTCGTCAGGCTGGTGCACGAGGATCCGGAGTCGGTGGACGACCCCGGCTCCCAGGCGTTGCAGCGGGACATCGACGGTTATCTGCTGGATCTCGCCAGGCTCTACACCATGGAGATGACCATCGAGTATCTGGCTCCCCGCTTCCAGGGCCAGCTCAAGGCGTTGCAAGGCACCCTGCCGGTCGGTGAGGCGCAGTACCGCGACCTGACCGAACTCATGCGCCTGCACCACTACCTCAGACGCAGCTGGGATCAGAACGAGCAGCGGCAACTGCTGCAACTCCAGCAGCACCTGCTCGACCGCTATGGCGAGCAGCCGAGGGTCGCGGCCCTCGTTCGGCTGGGCCAGGAGTTCAATCAGCAGGTGATGGAGTACCATCGCCTGCGCAATCAGGTGGTGGAGATGAAGGGGCTGAGCTCGCTGCCCGCCTGGAAGCAGAGCAAGCTGGAGCGGGCCTCCTCCCTCAAGAGCCGCTTCTACCTGATGGTGCTGGGGGGAGCGCTGCTCTGCTTCTCGCTGGTGGCCGCGACCCTGTGGCGTCGCAACCAGAAGCTGAGCGAGCTCTCACGCCATGCCGCGCTGCTGGCCCAGGCCAAGAGCGACTTCCTGGCCAACATGAGCCACGAGATCCGCACCCCCATGAATGCCATCATCGGCTTCAGCGCCCTGGCACTGCAAACCAGTCTGGATCCCCAGCAGCGGGACTATCTCAACAAGATAAAATCCTCGTCGGATACCTTGCTGCTGCTCATCAACGACATCCTGGATCTCACCAAGGTGGAGTCCGGCAAGCTGACCCTGGAGGAGATCGACTTCGATCTCAGCGAGCAGCTCGACTCCCTCGCCGCCATGTTCGCGGATCTGGCGGAGCGCAAGCACATCGAGGTCATCATCAACAAGTCTCCCGCCGTGCCCGACTTTCTGCGCGGGGATCCGCTGCGCCTCGGTCAGGTGCTGGTCAACCTGGTGAACAATGCCATCAAGTTCACCGAGCGGGGCGAGGTGGAGGTGGCCATTACGCTCACCAGCCAGCATCCCATGCGGGTCTGTTTCAGCGTGCGGGATACCGGCATCGGCATCGCCCCGGAGAAACAGGCCCAGCTGTTCCAGCCCTTTACCCAGCTGGAGGCGGGCAATACCCGCAAATATGGCGGCTCCGGGCTTGGCCTCAACATCTCCCAGCGCCTGGTGGGGCTGATGGGCGGGGAGATCACCGTGCAGAGCAAACCCGGGGTGGGCTCCACCTTCCTGTTCGAGATCCCCATCTCCCAAGCGGTGTACGGGGTCTCGGGGCGCCGGGTCTTCTTCGATCACCAGCCCCTGATCCTGATGATGGATGACAACGAGCTGGTGCTGGAGCTGGCCAAGGACATCCTGGGGCGGGCGGGGGCGTCCGTCATCACGGTCAACAGCCTCTCCCGCGCCCGTCAGGTGCTGCGGGAAGAGGGGCATCACATCCGCCTCGCCATCCTCGACTGGCGCATGGGTCAGGAGGATGGCCTGGACTTGGCCCTCGAGATGTACCAGCACAGCCAGTGGCGGCGCCTGCCTGTCCTGATGACCAGCGCCTGGTCCAGGGAGGGGCTGCACGGGCGGATGGAGAGCATGGGACTGACCCATTTCCTGGCCAAGCCCATGACCGAAAACGCCTTGCTGGCCAAGGTGGACGAACTGCTCAACGGCAGCTCCCATGACAGCAAGGTCCGCCAGGCGGAGGCCCAGGGGGATCAGCAGCAGTTCCGGGAGCTGCTGCGTGGTACCCGGGTGCTGCTGGCCGAGGACAACCGGGTCAACCAGCAGCTCATTCTGGAGTACCTGCGCCGGGTGGAGGCCAAGGTCACCGTGGTGGACAACGGCCGCGAGGCGGTGGAGCAGGTGGCGGAGCAGCCGTTCGACGTCATCCTGATGGATCTGCAGATGCCGGTGCTGGACGGGCTGGATGCCACCCGCCAGATCCGCAAGATGGTGGACAAGCACGATGTGCCCATCATCGCCCTCACCGCCAGCGCCATGCCGGGGGACAGGGAGCGCTGCCTTGGCGTCGGCATGAACGGCTATGTCACCAAGCCGGTGAGCAAGCTCGATCTCTACAACAACCTGCTGCAATGGGTGAAGAGCAGCGGCGGGGAGCCCAAGGTGCCCATCGAGGTCAAGCCGCCGGCCCTCATGGGCGTGCTGGATCTGGAGGATGCCCTGCGCCGGCTGGAGCATGACAGGGAGGCGCTGCAGATCCTCTTCAAGCTGTTCCTCTCCGAGCACAAGGACGATCTGTGGGACATCCGCACCGCCCTGCGTCGCCAGCAGCCCGAAGTGGCGTGCCGGTTGCTGCATACCCTGAAGGGGGTCTCGGCCAACATCTCCGCTTCCCGCCTGCAACTGCTGGCCGGGGAGCTGGAGTGGCGGCTGCGGCTGCAGGAGGAGCTGAGCGAGGGGGAGCTCAACCAGTTGCAGCAGGTCTTTACCCAGACCCGGGAGGAGGTCTCCCACTTCCTGCTCACCGGGGAGCAGCAGGAGTCGGTCGCCTTCCCGTTTTCGCCCCCCGACAAGCGGCTCTGAGGGAGGGCAAGATAGCAATCGTTCTCAAGTCACCCGCTTCAGGCTATGATGACCCACTCGTTCGCCCCCGCCAGGGGGCGATTGTATTGAGCTTCTCTTCACGATCACGCGGCAGCGCGCCGCGACCAAGGACTTCTCTGTGAGCGTATTTTTGCGGCTTGGCTGGTTTTTCAAGGATCAGTGGCGGCGTTATCTGGTGGCCATCTCCCTGCTGATGCTGGTGGCCCTGTTGACCGTGATCCCCCCCAAGGTAGTGGGCTGGGTGGTGGATGGCATCGCCAAGGGTGACCTGGACAGCGGCACCCTGACCGGCTATCTGGCGGGGCTTTTTGGCCTGGGACTGCTTATCTACCTGCTGCGCTATGTGTGGCGGGTCATGCTGTTCGGTGCCTCCTACCGGCTCGCCTACGTGCTGCGCAACCGGCTGTTCAGCCACTTCACCCGCATGAGCCCGGATTTCTACCAGCGCCACCGCACCGGTGATCTGATGGCCCACGCCACCAACGACATCCAGGCGGTGGAGATGACCGCAGGGGAAGGGGTGCTGACCCTGGTGGACTCCTTCATCGTCGGCATCCTGGTGCTCTCCATCATGTGCAGCCAGTACTCCTGGCAGCTGACCCTGCTCTCCCTGCTGCCCCTGCCGGTGATGGCCTTCTTCATGAACCGCTTCGGGACCCAGATCTACAAGGAGTTCAAGGCGGCGCAGGGGGCCTTCTCCCGCCTCAACAACAAGACCCAGGAGGCTCTTTCTGGGGTACGGGTGCTCAAATCCTACGCGGTCGAATCCCTGGAGGACGAGGGCTTTGCCGAGCTGACCCGTCAGGCGGGGGAGCGCAATATGGCGGTGGCCCGCATCGACGCCAAGTTCGACCCCGTGATTTACCTGTGCATCGGCTGCTCCTATTTTCTGGCGGTCGCAGGGGGCAGCGCCCTGGTGCTGCAAGACCAGCTGACTCTGGGGGAGCTCACCAGCTTCACCATGTACCTCGGCCAGCTCATCTGGCCCATGTTCGCCATCGCCTGGCTGTTCAACATCATCGAGCGGGGCAGCGCCGCCTACTCGCGCATCGAAAGCCTGCTGGGGGAGCGCAGCGACATCGAGGAGCCGGCCCATCCCGTGGCGCTGGCCTCGGCCTTTCCCCTGCGGGTGCAGGGGCTGGGCTACCGGCTGGAGCAACGCACCCTGTTGCAGGGGGTGGATGTCACCCTGCAGGCTGGCGCCATGCTGGGGATAGTGGGGCGCACCGGGGCAGGCAAGAGCTCCCTGCTCAAGCTGCTGATGCGCCTGGCCAACCCCACGGCCGGGGAGATCCACATGGGGGAGGTGCCCATCTCGCAACTGTCGCTGGGTGAGCTGCGCAGCCAGTTTGCCTATGTGCCCCAGGAGCCGTTTCTGTTCTCCACCACCATCGCGGCCAACATCGCCCTGGGCCGCCCCGAGGCGAGCCGGGAGGAGATTGAGCGGGTGGCGCGCATCGCCTGCGTTCACGACGACATCAGTCGCTTCCCCAAAGGGTATGAAACCGAGGTGGGAGAGAAGGGGGTGACCCTCTCTGGCGGTCAGAAGCAGCGTCTGGCTATCGCCCGCGCCCTGCTGCTGGATGCCCCTATCCTGGTGCTGGATGACGCCCTCTCGGCGGTGGATGCCCACACCGAGCAGCAGATCCTGCTGGCCCTCAAGGTCCACAAGCGCACCCTGGTGCTGGTGAGCCACCGCATGACGGCGGTGGAGCAGGCGGACGAGATCCTGGTGCTGGAACAGGGAGCGATCAGCGAGCGGGGCCGTCACGAAACCCTGATGGCCAGGAACGGCTGGTACGCGGACATGGTCCGCTACCAGCGCCTGGAGCAGGACGTGGAGGAGAGCCTGTGAGTGTGATGATGAGACGAGTGGTTCCCCTCATCCCCAACCCTTCTCCCGCGAGGGGAGAAGGGCGCAAAGAGAGTCAATTTCCTGAGAGTGCTGTGCTGGAGGCAAGCCTGTGAACCCAACCATCAAACGGCTGCTCGCCTACTGCGCCAGTTACCCCCGCTGGCTGGTGCAGGCGGGCATCTGCCTGCTGCTCGCCACCGGCGCGGAGGTGGCGGGCCCCTTGCTCATCAAGCTCTTCATCGATGACTACCTGGCGCCGCGCCGGCTGGAGTGGGGCATCATCGCCGCCCTTGCCGCCGGTTATCTGGGGCTGCAGGTGTTGTCGGCGGCCGGCTTCTATCTGCAATCCCTGCGCTTCAACCGCATCGCCCAGGCGGTGGTGCAGCGTCTGCGCGAGCAGGTGTTCGCCACCGCCATCCGCCTGCCTGCCCGCTATTTCGACAAACACCGCTCGGGCTCCCTCATCTCCCGCATCACCAACGACACCGAGGCGATCATGAACCTCTATGTCCAGGTGATAGGGCTCCTGGTGCAAAAAGTGGTGCTCCTGTGCGGCATCCTGCTCTCCATGGCGCTGCTGGATCTGCGCCTGATGCTGGTGTGCGCCACCCTGCTGCCGGCGGTGGGAGCCGTGATGTGGCTCTATCAGAAACTGAGCGTGCCCGTGGTGCGGGCGACCCGATCCTTGCTCTCCGACATCAACAGCCGTCTCAACGAGTCGTTGCAGGGGATGCCGGTGATCCAGGCCATGGTGCAGGAGCGCCACTTCGCCAACGCCTTTGCGGGGGTGAACCAGCAGCACTGGCAGGCGCGGATCAAGAGCCTCAAGATCAACGGCATCCTGCTGCGCCCCCTCATCGATCTCTTCTACATGATGGTGCTCATCGGTCTGCTGGCCCTGTTCGCCCACGAGGGGCTGAGCACGGCGGGGGCCATCCAGGTGGGGGTGCTTTACGCCTTCATCAGCTATCTGGGGCGGATGATCGAGCCCCTCATCGAGATGACCAACCAGCTCAACCAGTTGCAGCAAGCCATGGTGGCGGGGGAGCGGGTGTTCGCCCTGCTCGATGAAACCCGCGAGAGCACCGACGGGGAGGTGCGCCCCCTGGAGGGACGGGTACGCTTCGATGGGGTGGGCTTCTCCTACGACGGGGAGCAGCAGGTACTGCAAGATGTGAGCTTTGCCACCCGGCCGGGCCAGATGCTGGCGCTGGTGGGCCACACCGGCAGCGGCAAGTCCACCATCATCAGCCTGCTGATGGGTTTCTACCCCCTGGATCGGGGGAGCATCCACTTCGATGATCACCCCATAAACGGCCTGGCCCTCTCGGCGGTGCGCCGCTGCATCGGCCTGGTGCAGCAGGATCCCTTCATCTTCGTCGGCACCCTGGCCGAGAACCTGCGCCTTGGGCGTGACGGCATCGAGGATGGGCGGCTCTGGCAGGCCCTGGAGGAGGTGCAGCTAGCCGATTTCGTGCGCCGCCTGCCCGATGGCCTGGCCACCCTGATGGAGGAGGGGGGCAAGAACCTCTCCGCCGGCCAGCGCCAGCTGCTCTCCTTTGCACGCGCCCTGGTGGGGGATCCGCGCATCCTCATCCTGGACGAGGCGACCGCGAGCGTGGATTCCCAGACCGAGCTCGCCCTCTCCCAGGCGCTCTCGGCGGCGCGCCGTGGCCGCACCACCATCGCCATCGCTCACCGCCTCTCCACCATTGTGGATGCCGATGAAATCCTGCTGCTCTCCCGCGGGTGGGTGAGCGAGCGCGGCACCCACGGCGAGCTGATGGCGCTGGGAGGACACTATGCCCAGCTGTTCGAGATGCAGAGCCAGGGGGCCTGGCTTGAAGAGAAACGGGCCTGAGGCCCACCTAAAAAAACAGCCGGCATCTGCCGGCTGTTTTTTTGACTGGCGGGGTTACACCGTGGCCTTGCTGCGGCTGACCAGCTTGGGCTCCAGGGGCGGGAAGTCATCGTTGAAGAAGGTATCCGCTTCTTCAATTTGTGCCTTGCGCTGCTTCTGGATGAAGTTGTCGAAGTCGCGCTTGATCTCGGGGTCCTTGAGGGCCTCGTAGTCGAACACGTTGGCGGCATAGAGGTAGTTGAAGTAGATGTCGACGAACTCGGCGCTGGCACAGGCGGAGGTGAACTTGCTGTTCTGGCGGTCGAAGTTGACGCGGTACTGCTTGATCTTCGGCACATAGACCAGCTCGTTGCCCACCTTGAACACTTCCACCGTGACCCCCACCGTGATGGTCTTGTAGAAGTCCTTGTTGTTCTCCACCCCGAAGCGGATGGCATCCCCCTGCTTTTGCAGGAACTTGTTGAAGCTGGCCAGCGCCGTGGTGCCCTGGCTCACCACCACGTCCATGATGAAGTTGATGAAGTCGGTGGCGATGCTGAGCCCCTTGATGTGGCGGCTGTAGCTCTGCTGATCGATCTTGCTCGGCCCCATCAGAGGGATCTTGGAGAGGGCCCTGGCCCAGAGATCCGCGTCCGTCTTGTACTGCTCGCCATAGGCTTCGGCGTAACGGTTGATGTAGGCGGTGACCACGGAGGTGATGGCGATGAGGTAGGCCTTCTGCTCCGCCAGCTTGGCCATGACGGCGGGATCGTCCAGCAGCTCGTTGGCCACGATGAACTCCACCAGGCCGTCCTTGTCGGCATAGGGATCAGTGCCCACCGCCCGGACGGTGTCGGGTAGATTGACGTCGTTGAAGAAGGCCTCGGCCTCGGCGAACTGATCATGGTTGCTCAGGCGGTTGGCCGGTGCCTCGCGCACCAGCTGGCAGAGCACCAGCTCGGCCTCGTAGTCCGACTCGCGCCACAGGGGGGCCTGCAACTGGTTGCCGAAGGTCTTCTTGTAGGCGAGGTTGAAGTCAAACAGCACCGAACTGCAGCCGCAATCCATGGCGAAGTCGACGGTGTAGCTCAGCGGCCCGGTGGGCAGGGGCTTGCTCATCTTCCCCTTGGCGCTGAGGTTGGCATAGCACTTGAGGTACTCCCGGCCAAACAGCTCGTAGGCACGGTTGTTGTTGAAGTTGAGCTGGAAAGTACCGGCGCTCTCGCCCCCGTTGAACAACTGTTGCACGTGACTCATCTCTCTATCCTTATGGTGAGATTGGTAGACGGGTTGACCCGGTGCCGAGTGGCTACTTCCGGGCCAGCAACAGCCTAGCGAGGGAGAGGGGGTTTGGTTACTGCGAATAATCCCAGTGGCGGGGGCGGGATCCTGGGCTAGCCCCCTGACGGGGAGTATTTCTCGTTGTGTTTCATTCGGATATGGCTGTCATGGTCCCGTCATCCGGGGCGGGACCTTGAAAAAAATCGGAAAAAGGGGAAAGAGAGGGGCGACCCGGGGTCAGGAAAGGCCGGTTTTATCATTTGCCAGGCAAATAGAACCTGGCCATTGCATGAATTTTGCAAATACCCTTTGGGGGCCCGCTCACAGGGATGGCACGGGAGGCTTGTCTATCGGGAAGCAGGCTGGCAACATTTGCGTCACATTCACTCATCGGATCAGTTTGCAATGGACCTGCAACGCCTCAAAGCCAACCTCGCCCTGCGTCTGTTCGCCTGGCGCTACATTCCCGTCATTGGTTTCTGTGCCCCCGTCATCGAGCAGATGGACGCCAGGGCGCTGCGCATCCGCATTCCGCTGGGCTGGCGCACCCGCAACCACCTGGGCAGCATGTATTTCGGGGCGCTCGCCACCGGTGCCGACCTGGTGGGGGGGCTCCTGGTCATGGAGAAGGGGCGGGCGCGGCGCAAGAAGGTGCATTTTGCCTTCAAGGATGTGCAGGGGGAGTTTTTGAAGCGCCCGGAGGGGGACGTGCAGTTTGATTGCGCGGCGGGGGAGCTTATCGACGCCATGATCGACGAGTCCCTGGCGAGCGGCCAGCGCATCAACCGCCCCATCCAGGTGGTGGCCACCTGCCCGTCGCGCAACGGTGACGAGGCCATGGCCCGCTTCGTGCTGACCCTCTCCATCAAGGCCAGCTGAAGGCCAGAGGGCGCTTGGCGCCCTTGTTCAAGCCGGGATCAGAGGATCTCGGGGCTGCTCCCTTCTTTCACGACTACCTTCATGCCGTTGAAGTTGACCACCCGCTCGGCCACTGTGCTGGGTAGCGCTTGCGTGGCAGGGCGTCAGGATCAGGGGATCTCGGGACTGCTCCCTTCCTTCACCACGGCCTTCATGCCGTTGAAGTTGACCACCTGCTGGCCACTGTGCTGGGTAGCGCTTGCGTGGCAGGGTGTCAGGATCAGAGGATCTCGGGGCTGACGCCTTCCTTCACCACGACCTTCATGCCGTTGAAGTTGACTACCTGCTCGGCGACTATCTTGCAGCGTTTGCGGGTCTCGACCTGACCGTCCACTTCCACCAGGCCCTCGGCGACCAGCGCCTTGGCGGCACCGCCACAATCGGCCCAACCCTGATGCTTGATCAGGTCACACAAGGCAACGAAGGGGTGACCTTCGAGCAGAAACGTCTCCATGGGAAATCCTCTAGCTGGATGAATGGCTGAAACAGCGGGGGCTCATTCTAGGCAGTTAGGCGGGGCAGGGAAAGGGCCCGGGCCGAATTGCTCCGAAAAAGGGGCGAGCACAGGCAAAAAAACCAGCCCGACCGGGCTGGTTGTGTCTCTGGGGGCCACTGGCGCTCAAGGGAGTTTCACCACCGCTTCCCCCGTCACGGCGAGGGCGCCGCCCTGGGTGAAGATGCGGGTGGCCAGGGTGGCGATGGGCTTGTCGCTTCGAAGGGCAATCACCTCGACCTCCGCCGTCACCTCGTCCCCCACGAACACCGGGAGCGTGAAGGAGAGGCTCTGGCCCAGATAGATGCTCCCTTTCCCGGGCAGTTGCTGCCCGAGCAGCCCGGAGAAGAGGCTCGCCAGCAGCATGCCGTGGACGATGGGGCGCTCGAACACCGTCGTGGCGGCGAAGTCCGGGTCCAGGTGCAGGGGATTGAAATCCTCCGAGAGACCGGCGAAGGCCGCCACCTCGGCCGGGCCGAAGCGCTTGGTCAGGCTGGCTTTCATGCCCACGGCAAGGGGGTGTGTACTCATGCGGGTTCCTCTTCTTGCTTCCTGACGCCGGCCAACACCGGATTGAGCCGTACCTTGACGTAGCTGCCGGGGGCCGCCTCCAGCCCCTCGGCAGGCTGCCGGGCGGGGACGGGCTCTGCCTCGTCACGGTCTTTGATAAAGCGCATCATCTCGGGCCACCAGGAGCCGCTCTGGTGGGTCGCCCCCGCCAGCCACTGCGCCGGGCTGTCCGCCTCGGACTCGCTCTGCCAGAAGCCGTATTTGTTGGCATCCGGCGGATTGATGATGCCGGCGATGTGCCCGGATTCGGCCAGAATGAAGCGCCGCTCGCCCCCGAACAGCGCCATGCCCTGCCAGGTCCCCTGCCAGAGGGCGATGTGATCGTCCACGGCGGACACCAGCAGCACCGGGGTCTTCACCTTGGCGAGAGCGATGCGGGTGTGGCGGATCTTGAGCTCCCCCTTCACCAGCTGGTTTTCCAGGTAGAGTCGGCGCAGCAGGCTGTTGTGGGTCTTGCCCGCCACGTTGGTGCTGTCGCTGTTCCAGTGCAGCAGATCGAATGCCACCGGGCTCTGGCCCTTGAGGTAGCTGTCGATGTAGTAGTTCCAGTAGAGGCTGTTCTCCCGCAGCAGACTGAAGGAGACCGCCAGCTGGCGCCCGTCCATGATGCCCCTGGCCTCGTTCTGCGCCTCCAGCGCCGCGATGATGGGCTCGTGGATGAAGATGCCAAGCTCCCCGGGCTGGGAGAAGTCCAGCAGGGTGGTGAACAGGGTGGCGCTGCGCACCCGCTGCTTCTGGCGCCGCGCTGCCAGCCAGCCTATGGCGAGTGACAATGCGGTGCCACCGATGCAGTAGCCGATGCCGTGCACCTCCCGCTCGCCGGTGGCCGCCTCCACGGCGTCCAGGGCGGCGATGACCCCGTCCACCACGTAGTCGTCGAGATCGACCAGCCCCTGTGCCACCCCCGGGTTGCGCCAGGAGATCATGAAGACCGTCTGCCCCTGGGCGACCAGCCAGGCCACCAGGGAGTTCTGGGGGCGCATGTCCATGATGTAGTACTTGTTGATGAAGGGGGGCACGACCAGCACCGGGGTCTTGCCCACCGTCGCCGTGGTCGGGCTGTACTGGATGAGCTCAAAGAGCTCGGTGCGCAGCACTACCCGGCCCGGGGTGGTCGCCAGATCCCGGCCGAGCTCGAAGGCGGACTCGTCGGTCAGGCGGATGTTGAGGTGATCGGCGCTGCGCTCCAGATCTTCGGCCAGGAGCGCGAGGCCGCGCACCAGATTCTGGCCGTCGGACTCCAGGGTGAGCTTGAGCAGCTCCGGGTTGGTGGCCAGGAAGTTGCTGGGAGCCATGGCGTTGACGTACTGGCGGGTGAAAAAGCGCAGTCGCTCCCGGCTCTTCTCGGGCACGCCCTCCAGGGCATCCACCGCCGCCAGCAGGTGTCTTGCGGTCAGCAGATAGGATTGCTTGAGGTAGTCATAGAGGGGTTGCTCGCTCCAGGCGTCGGCCTTGAAGCGGCGATCGCTGCGATCCGGGGTGATCACCGGCTCGCTCGGCTGGCCTGCACTCTTGAGCAGGGTGTGCTGCATCAGCTTGAGCTGATCCTGCCACCAGTTCATTTGGGACTGGATCAGCTGCCAGGGCTGCTGGCTGCCCTGCTCCAGCACCTTGCCCAGATCGTCCAGACTGGTCTGCAGCAGGGCCTGGGCGGTGCGCTCTGTCTGGGCTCTGGCCATGGCCAGCAGCTTGTCGTTGTAGTGGGCCAGGGCCTCGAACAGCGGGCCGTAAGATGATTGGCTCATGTGTTCTCCTTCACCCACGCCCGGGGCGGGCACTTGCCCGTTCTGTCGAGTCGTGGGGAGATGTGGCTGCCCGCAAGACGGGCAGCCAGGGGTTATCAGGCCTTGCCCGTGCTCTTCTTGATGCCATCTGCGGTCAGGGCATCCAGCTCTTCCTTGAACTGCTGGCCGAGGGCGCTGAGCTTCTGGATGTCATCCAGCATCTGGCGGGAGAGCTGGCTGGCGCTCTCCAGCTGCACGGTGCCGAGGGCCGCCAGGCTCTGGGCATCCTGCACCTTGCCGACGGCCTGCAACTGGTTGAGCCCCAGTTCGGCGTAGGCATTGGCGGACGCCAGTTGCAACCGGGTCAGCTGTTCGATGTTGCTGGCCAGCAGCTGGTTGTAGCGGGTTAGGGGGGCGGCAAAGCCTTGCATCTGCTCGGTAAAGCTCTTGATCACGTCCATATTCATCATGGGTCTCCGGTTCGGCAGAACACTGTTTTTGCGGGTCAATCGACCCTTCTTGCGGGTACAGCACGTCATCCCTGTGTTACGTGTTGTTTGCTCTGTTCAAACACACGTTTGAGCATTCTGCAACCAATCCACCTTTGGTGTAAATGACATAAATGTTAGTTTCTGTTTGAATTTTCCAATCCGCCGAGAGAGCCATCCCCGGATTCAGACGAGAGGTGACGCAGGGAAAGGGCCGGGACCTCGTCCCCCGGGGCCTGCGCTGGTACCCTTGAGCCACACCCTCTTCACAAGGAATCTCCGATGAAACCGTTCGCCCTGCTGCTCGGCTGTGGTGCCCTGACCCTCGCCGGTGTCGCTCAGGCCAGCACGCCGGTCCAGATCTCCCTGCCCGGTGTCAACCTGCCCTCGTCCAATCAGGTGGAAGGGGCACGGGCTTCCTTCCTCTACGGCCGCACCGGTCAGGTGAAGGGGATCGATCTGCCGGTGTTCGCCCTCTCCGACGTGGATCAGTTCACCGGCCTGCAGCTTGGTGTGTTCTTTGGCGCGAGCCGGGTGCGCCACCAGTTTGGCGGGGTCGCCATCAACGCCGTCAACTGGCACGAAGGGCAGGATACCGGCCTCAATCTGGGCTTCGTCAACCTGACCAACAATGTGAAGGGGCTCAACTGGGGGGCGGTCAACATCGCCCAGGGCAATGCCCTGGCCAACGTCGGCTTCGTCAACTATGCCGAACGCACCACGTTCCAGCTGGGGTTCGTCAATGCCACCAAGCACCTGGACGGCTTGCAGATTGGCTTGGCCAACTACGCCGAGAACGGCATCTTCCCCATTCTGCCCCTGATCAACTTCAAGAAATCCTTCTAGGGACCAAGTTGCCCTTGCTTTAGGAGGGGCAGCCATTACCCTGATGCTCCATCAAGGCTGCACAGAGGTAACAGGGGCATGACAACGGAACACATGGACGCCATCGGCATCGGCTGGGACGTGAGGGGCTGGCAGGGCAATGCCCAGGCGGTGGCGGTGGTGGGTTGGCAGGCCCGGGAGTCGCGTCTGCACTGGCTCGGGATCTCCCCCCTGTTTCGGCTGAGCTCCCGGGTCGCGCCGGATCTGGATGCCCTGCTGCGCCCGGCCCTGCAAGACGAGGTGGCGCTGATGCAGGTGCTGGCCTGCCCGCGACTTGCTCTCGGCATCGATGCGCCCCTGGCCTTTCCCCGCGCCCTCGCCGATCTGCTGGCGGGGCGGGGGAGCGGCTTTCCCGTGCCTCAGCGGGAGATTGACAACCCTTACGCCTACCGGGATTGCGAGCGCTGGCTCCATCAGCACTATGGCAAGAAGCCCCTCTCCGCCACCTTCGACAGGCTCGGCAACAACGCCACCCTGGCCCTCTCCATGCTGCCGCGCCTCGGGGATCTGCAACTGGTGCCAAAACAGGCGAGGGCTGCCGGGCGCGCGGTGCTGGAGGTCTATCCCGCCCTGGCCAAAATGGGGGGCAAAGCCTCTGCGGTGCGGCCCGAGCTGCAACCCCACCTGCCGGTGTCCCTCATCCCTGGAACGGATCCCTATGATGCCGCGCTCTGCGCCCTGATGGCCCTGCAATTTGCGGCCGAAGGGGCCGTCACCTCGCTGCCCGCCCTGGTGGACCTGCCGGACGAGATGGCACCGGACGAAGGCTGGGTCTACCACTTCGCCCGGGATTGAGACGCCCAAGGGCACTGCGCTCCCTCTGATGATTTCTGGAGACAGCAAGTCACGGCACTGGTGACGTGACTTGCTGTCTCCACTGCGTATGGCTTGCCGTTGCCACGGTGTCAGGCAAGGGTAGGCCGCCTTTGTCCTGTGATCTTCCGACGTCTTCTTGACCCTTGCCATTGTTACCTTATTTTGCGACTGCCGACTGCCGACTGCCGACTGCCGACTGCCGACTGCCGACTGGCGCCTTTTCATCGGACCTCATCCTTGATCCCGACTGTTCATGGTTGGTTGAAAAATCATCTTGTATGCCATCAGACAAGAGGCGTCCAGGTACATTTATCACCCCGCAGCAGCGGGGGAGATGGCTCCAGGGTTGTGCAGAAACAGGGTAGCGGCGGTCAAATATGCGGCAGGTTAAGCCTGCTGAAGCATAAATAGGGAGTCATGGCGTTAATTGCTGGAAGAGCCGTCTCTTCATCCGATATATTGCCTCTTTTCCTCAGGCTTCTTGTGCGGTGGTGTCGATGAAACGCATTCTCTCTATCCAGTCCCACGTGGTGTTTGGCTGTGCCGGCAACAGTGCCGCCGTGTTCCCCATGCGCCGTCTCGGCATGGAGGTGTGGCCCATCAATACGGTGCAGTTCTCCAACCACACCCAGTACGAGGCGGGTTGGCAGGGAATGGCGATGCCGGCGGGCCACATTGCCGCCCTGTGCCAGGGGCTTTGCAATATCGAGGTGCTGGCGCGCTGCGATGCGGTGCTGAGCGGCTATCTGGGCTCGGCGGAGCAGGGGGACGAGATCCTGGCGGTGGTGGCGGCGGTGAAGCGAGCCAATCCGGCGGCCCTCTATTTCTGCGATCCCGTGATGGGGCATCCGGAGAAGGGGTGCATCGTCGCCCCGGGCGTCACCCGCTTTCTCACCGAGCAGGCCCTGCCGGTGGCGGACATCATGGCCCCCAATCTGCTGGAGCTGGAGACTCTGTGCGATGTCCATCTGACAACCCTGGCCCAGACCCGGGTCGCCGCACGCCAGTTGCTGGAGAAGGGGGTGAAGATGGTGCTGGTCAAGCACCTGGGTCGCGCCGCCAGCGTCCCCGGCCGCTTCGAGATGCTGCTTGCCACCCCCGAGGGAGACTATCTGATCGCCCGTCCCCTTTACGATTTCGCGCGCCAACCGGTGGGCGTGGGGGATCTCATCAGTGCCCTGATGCTGGCCAACCTGCAGGCGGGATATGATGGGGTGAGCGCCTTCGAGCGCACCAACGCCGCGGTGGATGCGGTGCTGCGTCAGACCTGGGAGGCGAATGCCTACGAGCTGCAGCTCATCGCGGCCCAGAGCGCCTTTGCCGATCCGCAGATTGCCCACAGGGCCGAGCGACTGGCCTGACGCCATTGATCAGCCCGTGACGGGACGGGATGATCAAGGCTCAGCTTGCGGCGCTGATCGGTGTTGCATCCTGAAAATGTTCGACCCTGGGGAAGGGGTCGTAGAAGTGGTGCAGCAGGGCCTTCCACTCCTGGTACCGGGGGGAGCCCCTGAACCCCCGGGTGTGATCTTCCAACCGTTCCCACTGCACCAGCAGCAGGTAGTGATGGGGATCGTCCAGGGCACGCTGCAACTGGTGGCCCAGGTAGCCGGGCATGGCGCTGATGATGTGCTGGGCCCGGGCGAAGGCCTGCTCGAAGTCAGTGGCCTTGCCGGGAATGATCTGCAGATGGGCGACTTCCAATATCATGATGGCTCCTTGCCGATGAGTCTGATTGAACCAAAAACCTATGTGCGCCGAGCCTTGGAGGGGACAAAACCGGCACGCTGTCCGGTCTCGCCAGGCCGTCTGCCTCAGAGCTGCTTGTAGAAGAACTGGGTGGCGGCCAGGGTGCCGTCCCCATTGCGGGCGAAGTCCGGGATCTGGCCGGCCTCCTGATAGCCGAGCTGGCGATAGAGGCTGGAGGCCACGTCGCCGACCCGGGTATCCAGCACCAGCAAGGTACGCCTGGCGTCCCGGGCCCCTTGCTCCATGGCGTTCATCAGGGCTCGGCCCACCCCCTTGCCACGGGCCTGGCTGTGGACCATCAGCTTTTCCACTTCGGCCCTGTGGCCCCCGTTGGCCTTGGTGCACAGGGAGAGCTGCAGGGCGCCCACCAGATGGTGCTGATCGAACGCCACCCAGAGCTTGCGCACTCCATCCGCCAGCTCCCCCTCGATGCCTTGCCAGTACGCCAGCCCCTGCTCTTCCTGCAGGGGAGGCAGAAAGCCCACCGAGGCACCGCTGGCCACGCAATCTTGCAGCAGGGCGATCAGCGCCGGTTTGATGCCTCTGGTACTCTCGACCTCAAGGATCTCCATTGAATGTCCTCATCTTCTCTCTTGGCCCACGTGGGGGATTAACGTCTCGGGCGCGGACTCTCCTGCCGGTGCCATCGTCATCCGGTCAGGTGCGCCGTCTCTTAATGGATCAGTCCCTGCGCTGCCAGCCACTGGAACAGCAGGCGGGAGACGGGGGAGACTTCGGCCAGGTGGCGGCTGTCCAGCCAGCGCAGCTCGGCGATCTCCGCCGAGGCGACGGGCGTGCCGTCGGCGTCCCCCGTGTAGCAACGCAGATTGACATTCACCCCTTGCGGCTTGCCGTCCGCCTGGGCGCTGAACTCGCAGGCGAACGCCAGGGTGTCGGGTTTCAGGATGACCGCGAGCTCTTCCTCGATTTCACGAACGAGGGCCGCTTCGTCGCTCTCGCCCGGCTCGCGCTTGCCCCCCGGAATGTAGTAGATGTCCTTGCCGTGGGAGCGGGCGCACAGCAGTTGTCCCTCCTTGAAGGTCAGCCAGGCGAGTTTGTCGATCATGGGCAGATTCCTCTTGTTGCCGCTTGTCAAAGGGGGGCTCGCTGCTCGCACAAGGTGCGATAGGAGCGGTTTTCCCGCATCTCGGGCGCCAGTCCCAGCCGGCTAGCCAGCGCCAGCAGTTGTGCGCGGTAGGCGGGCAGGGCGGCCTCGTCGTCAGTCATGATGGCGAGCTCGGCAAAATCACCGACGCCTGCCAGGTGATCCACCGTGACGTGGAAAGCCCCCAGAAAATAGATGCTGCGCCGCTTGTCGATGGTCAGCACCGGCCGGTAGCCCAGGGTGCGCACCATGCTGGCCGCCTTGTCCGCATCGGTGATGTTGACCGCCTCGCAGCGATCGGGTCCGGGCCCTTTGACTATCCAGAGCCGGATGCCGCTGGGGGCCATGGTGCGAATGATCAGGCTCTTCTCCTCTCGGGCCAGGGCACCGTCTGCTGTGTCGAAGTAGCAGTCCTGCTCATGATTGTCCGCCACCATCACCTCGGGGCCGAGGGCCGTGAGGGTATGCACAAAGGCGGCGCTGTCCGTCAGGCGGTATTTGAACTCCACCTCGAAGCGCCCCTGAAAGTGGGTGGTCATGGCCTTGCGACGGCTCCCGAACGGCAAATGAATAGGGCAGCCTAGCAAAAGTGCCGGGCTCTCCCAAGCATCGGGATCACAGCTTCGCATCGACTGCTGACTTTATGACCAGATGGTGAGGGAAAATCCGCCCTGGTGCACAGCTTGTGGCCCGGTGGCTGGGCGCCGTACGGGGGCTGTGCTCTAATAAGCTCCCTCTTTGGCGGTATTTCCGCCCTGAACAACGACAACGAGGCGGCGGCCCCGGCCGCGCCAGTGGAGCCACAGATGCAGATCACCTCACAGACCCCCTTTATCGGACTGGGCGTGGCGGGCAACTTCGCCGGTCACCTGGAGCAGGCAGGGGAGGCGGCGGATTTCGTCGCCGTCAAGGTTGACGACAAGGTCGCCCCCAAGGCGCTGTTCCCCTTCTATGTGCCGAACCATCCCGGCCAGCTCGGGGTCTTTCCCCTGAGCGGCGAGGCCATCTTCCTGCCGGAGGCGGCGGTGAGCGGGGACGAGAAGGTGCAGATTGAACCCGAGGTGGCACTGTGGTGCGAGCTGGAGTACGCGGGGGAGCAGGTGGTGGCCATCCATCCCAAGGCGTTTGGCGCCTACAACGACTGCTCCATCCGTCGCCCCAATGCCAACAAGATCAGCGAGAAGAAGAACTGGGGTGAAGAGAGCAAGGGGCTGGCCGCGAACCTGCTGCCCCTGACCCACTTTGCCGCAGGATGCGAGCTCGATGACTACCGCATCGCCTGCTATCTGGAGCGCGGCGGCGAGCTGCACCCCTACGGGATCGACAGCGCGGCGGTGGATTACAGTTATTTCCACGATCAGTTGCTGGCGTGGGCCATCGACAAGTTCAACCATCAGCAGGACGAAGGCCCGGCCGAGCATATCCAGGGGCTGCTGGCCCAGGCGGGGCGCCCGGCCCATGCGCTCATCAGCATTGGCGCCACCCGCTACACCCCCTTTGGCGAGACCCACTTCCTCGCTCCCGGTGACACCGCCTGCGTGGTGGTCTACCCCGCCAGTCGCTACGACGAGCAGGATATCCAGGAGGCCATCCGAGCCCGCCGCTTCGGGCCGGATGTCTCCGTGCTGCTGCAGGCGGTCAAGACCCGCTAATCCTGTCGTCAGGCCCGCTTCGGCGGGCCTGACTGTTTTTAAGCACAGCGCAGCCCGTTCCCTGTCGGCTTTCTACCCCCTGTTTGCATACCCTCTATAACTACCGCACGCCATGCCAAGCGCATGATGTTCCTCGATCCTGTTCGCGCTCCGCCATCTGCCTCCCGTGCCCTGAACCGTGCACCTCGAAAGCCGATTGCAGTGGCTGGATATAACAGTATGATTTGCCACAAGAAGTCCATTCTGCCTGCAAGGATTCCGAGTATTCATGGTTGAACTCAAGACCCTGGCCCTGTTTCTGGTGACTGCGGTTGCCGAGATCCTGGGCTGTTATCTCCCTTATCTCTGGCTGACCCAGGGCAAGAGCGCCTGGCTGCTGCTGCCCGCGGCCCTGAGCCTGGCCCTGTTCGCCTGGCTGCTCTCATTGCACCCGACCGCCGCTGGCCGCGTCTATGCCGCCTATGGCGGCGTCTACATCTTCGTGGCCATTCTCTGGCTCTGGGCCGTAGATGGCATCAAACCCAGCCTGTGGGATCTGGTGGGGGCCGGGGTGGCCCTGATCGGCATGGCCATCATCATGTTTGCCCCAAGACCCGCCTGATATCGATGCCAAGGGAGATCAGCATGATGACGACAGTGGTGATAAGAGAGTGTGAGGCGCAGGACTTGGCCGGGCTGCTGGCCCTTTATCAGGAACTCAGGCCTCAGGACCCCGTGCTCGACGAGCAAGGGGCCCGCGAGGGATTGGCGGCGATGCTTGATCTGCCCCATCCCCGCATCATGGTGGCCCTGGTGGAGGGCCAGCTGGCCTCCAGCTGCCAGCTCGGGGTGATCCCGACCCTCACCAACGGCGGCCGACCCTTCGGCATCATAGAGCATGTGATCACGGGCGCCGCGTTTCGCCGCCAGGGGCTCAGCCATCAGTTGCTGGAGCATACCCTGGCGCTGGCCTGGGAGCTGGATTGCTACAAGGTGATGCTGCTCTCGGGGGAGGGGCGTGATGAAGCCCACCGCCTCTATGAGAAGCTGGGCTTCAAGGCCGGCATCGAGAAAGGGTTTGTTATCAAGGCGCCGCAATAAGTCCCATGGACTGCTGCATCATCAAAGGCGTGGGCTGTTATCCGCAACATATTGAGGTAGCGATGAAAATTGACGCCGCACAAAAGTGCGATCACCCAACCCTTATCACCATCTGGGAGGCCTCGGTGCGCGCCAGCCACCACTTCCTGCAAGAAGCCGACATAGCGGCCCTGAGGCCCTTGATCCTGGAGCACTATTTTGATGCCGTGACGCTGAACTGTGCCAGAGTAGACAATGGCGAGATCGTCGGTTTTATCGGGGTGGCCGAGGGCAATATCGAGATGCTATTCATCGCTCCCGAGGCGAGAGGGGGCGGGGTCGGCCGCCAGCTGGTGGACCACGCCATCCGTTGTCTGGGGGCGACTCGCGTGGACGTCAACGAACAGAATGCCCAGGCTGTCGGCTTCTACCAGCACCTGGGCTTCGAGGTGACGGGGCGCTCCCCCCTGGATGGCCAGGGCAAGCCCTATCCGCTGCTGCACATGGCCTTGGCCGCCGGTTAAGGGCGCCAGAGCATAAAAAAACCGCCCGAGGGCGGTTTTTTGTTGTGCAGGCGGTTTGGCTCGCGCCCCCTCACTCCTCGCTGGAGTTGTCCTGATAGTCGCCCCGCTGGGCCTTGGGCAGACGGCGCATGGGGGCGAAACCGATGTCCTCGCCCACCACTTCTCGCTTGCGGGACTTGTTTTGCGCAGGCTGGGCAGGCTTCTTGGCGCCATCCCCTTTGCCTTTCCCGGCGGCGGGCTTGCCCTTGGCGTTGGCATGGCCACGGGCACGCGGCGGGTTTTGCACCGGCTTGCTGCCCGGCAGGGTCTGACGGCTCGGCTTGCCGCTCGGCTCGTATCCTTCCAGGATCTCCACGGTCAGGGATTGGCCGATCAGCGCCTCGATCTCCTTGAGCTGACCCAGCTCGTCCTGGCTCACCAGAGAGATGGCCTCGCCGCCGCGCCCGGCACGGCCGGTGCGGCCGATGCGGTGGATGTAATCCTCCGCCATCTGGGGCAGCTCGAAGTTGATCACGTGGGGCAGCTGATCGATGTCCAGGCCGCGAGCGGCGATATCGGTGGCAACCAGCACCCGCACCTTGCCTTCACGGAAGTCCGCCAGCGCCCGGTTGCGGGCCCCCTGGCTCTTGTCACCGTGGATGGCGACCGTATCCAGGCCATCTTTCTGCATTTGCTGGGCGAGCCTGTCGGCAATCTGTTTGGTGCGCACGAACACCAGCACCCGCTGCCAGTTGCCACGGCCAATCATGTGGGAGAGCATCTCCCGGCGGCGCTCCCGATCGACCTGGATGATGCGCTGGCTTACCTGCTCTGCGGCGGTGTTGCTGGGATCCACCTCGATGAGGGTGGGATCCTTGAGCAGATCGTCCGCCAGCGCCTTGATGTCATTGGAGAAGGTGGCGGAGAAGAGCAGGGTCTGACGCTCCTCCGGCAGGGCCTTCATGATGCGGCGAATGTCGGTGATGAACCCCATGTCGAGCATTCTGTCCGCTTCATCCAGCACCAGTACCTCGAGGGCGCTCAGGGTCAGGGCGCCCTGGGTCAGCAGATCCAGCAGGCGGCCCGGGGTGGCGACCAGGATGTCGACCCCGAGCTTGATGGCGTCCAGGTTCGGCTTGATGCTGACGCCGCCATAGGCGATCAGGGTACGAAACGGCAGGTGGTGGGCATATTTGATGATGCTCTCGCCCACCTGGGCGGCCAGCTCCCGGGTCGGGGTCAGCACCAGGGCTCGCACCTGGCGACGACCGCCACGGCCGTGGTTGGCCAGCAGTCGATGAAGCATGGGCAGGGTGAAACCGGCCGTCTTGCCCGTGCCTGTCTGGGCGCCGCCCAGCACGTCCTGCCCGGCCAGGATGGCGGGAATGGCTTGCTGCTGGATGGGGGTGGGTTGTTCGTAACCCAGCTCCTTGACGGCCCGCAGGATGTGCGGTGACAGACCCAGTTCATTGAATGACATGTTCGAGGGACACTCCGAGCCTTGGGCTCAACGGGTGACGGCAGCCTTGGTCCGTCACGACATGGAAAATAGGGTGGGTCGCCATCGAGGCTGGGCCTGAGCCCGGCAAAGCGACCGCACAAGAGACAGTGGGCGCGTAATATAGCAGATGCGAGGCGTACGCGCAGCAGCCGTGTCGCGAGCAGGGTTGCTACGGCCATCCCGGCAGGGAAAGGCCAGGGGGCTGCGAAGAGGTGCCCGGTTCGCCTCGGCGCACGCCCGTCAGAGCAGTCCCTCGATGGCCTGCACCAGATCCTCCGGCCTGGTCTGGGGGGCGAAGCGCTCCACCACCCGGCCTTCTCGGTCAATCAGGAACTTGGTGAAGTTCCACTTGATGGCCTCGCTGCCAAGGAGTCCGGGCTTTTGCTCCTTGAGCCAGCGATAGAGGGGGTGGGCCCCGGCGCCGTTGACCTCGCACTTGGCCATCAGGGGGAAGCTGACCGGGTAGTCGAGAGAGCAGAAGCGGGCGATCTCCTCGGCATCGCCCGGCTCCTGATGGCCAAACTGATCGCAGGGAAAGCCCAGGATCTCGAAGCCTTGGGGGCCGAACTGGCGATAGAGGGCCTCAAGCCCGGTGTATTGGGGGGTAAAACCGCAGCGGCTTGCCACGTTGACCACCAGCACGACACGGCCCTGCAGATCGGCGGTGGACCAGGCCGTGCCATCGAGTCGTTGCAGGGGGATGAGGGGCAGGGGCATGGTTTCTCCTGATGCAAGAGGGGCGACAAGGCGCCCGGGGGACAATCCTTGCACGTTAACGGGCCGAGGGCCGGGGAGCAAGGGGGAGGGCGTCTGTGCCCCCCAGACTCCTATTGATGGCGGGACTTCTCAAGAGAAGCAATCCGGTTTGTGCCGATGGTCCGAAGTCGCTACAAAGCGCACTCTCTCCCCTCGCTGCGAGCCTATCTTGGACTATCAAGCCGTCATGGATGCCATCTACACCCGGGGTTGGGTGATAGTGGATGATTTTTTAACCGCCGCCGAGGTGGATGCCCTCAAGGCCTGCCTGCCGGACGAGTGGCGACCGGCGGGGATCGGGCGCGAGACCCTGCATCAGGACAACCGCGATATCCGTCGGGATCAGATCCACTGGCTCGACGCCTCCCTCGGCGCGCCGGTGGCCGACTATCTGGCCCGGATGGAGTCCCTGCGGCTGGCCGCCAATCGCAGCCTGATGCTGGGGCTGTTCGACTACGAGGCCCACTTTGCCCGCTACCGTCAGGGGGACTTCTACGCCACCCATCGTGACGCCTTCGCCGGGCGATCCAACCGCCGGCTCACCTCGGTGTTCTACCTGAACAACGACTGGCAGCCAGAGGCGGGGGGAATATTGCGGGTCTATGACGACAGCGAGCAGTTTCTGATGGATGTCTCCCCCCGGGGCGGGCGGCTGGTGCTCTTCCTGTCTGAAGAGTTTCCCCACGAGGTGCTGCCCGCAAGCCGGGAGCGCTACAGCATTGCCGGCTGGTTTCGGGTCAACGGCAATGGCGCCGGGCGGGTCGATCCCCCCCGCTGAGCGCATTTCATCCTGTTTCTGACACAGGAAGAGACTTTTATCTGCCCGGGCAGGGGGAGGTGCGCCCCATCGGCTGACAAGGCTTCCCCTCCCTTGCTACACTGCCCGCACTTATGTTCGTTTCTGGCTTCGTCCGGTTTTCATGCGGTTGGGTTTGACATGGTGATGACGAAGCCGCTTCTCCCAAGGGATCACATCTAATGAAGAACATGCATGTCTTGCTGCTGTGCGGCGGTGGCGGCTCCGAGCACGAAGTCTCGCTGCGCAGCGCCAATTTCCTCGAAAAACAGCTCGGGCTCCTGCCCGGTATCGAAGTGACCCGGGTCGAGATGTTTGCCGACCGCTGGCTCTCCGCCGACGGTCGCGAGTGCAAGCTGGGGCTGGACAAGCTGCTCTCGTTCGACAGCGTGGCCCGTCCGGTGGACTACGTGGTGCCCTGCATCCACGGTTATCCCGGTGAAACCGGCGATCTGCAATCCTTCCTCGAGCTGGCCGGCCTGCCTTATCTGGGTTGTGACGCCGAGGCGAGCAAGGTGTGCTTCAACAAGATCACCACCAAGCTGTGGCTCACCGCCATCGGCATCCCCAATACCCCCTACCTGTTCCTGACCGAGCAGGACGAGGCGAGCCTGACCGAGGCAAAAGCGGCGCTGGCCAAGTGGGGTAAGGTCTTCATCAAGGCGGCCTCCCAGGGTTCTTCCGTGGGTTGCTACTCCGCCAGCAACGAGGCAGACCTGGTGAAGGGCATTGCCGATGCCTTCGGTTACTCCGAGCAGGTATTGATCGAAAAAGCGGTCAAGCCCCGCGAGCTGGAAGTGGCGGTCTACCAGTATGGTGACGAGCTGGTGGCCACCTATCCGGGGGAGATCTGCGTACCCCAGGACAAGTTCTACACCTATGAAGAGAAGTACAGCAGCGCCAGTCACACCGAGACCGCACTCAAGGCCGAGGGGCTGACTCAGGCCCAGGCCGATGCCATCCACGAGTACGCCTTGAAGGCGTTCCGTCAGCTCAAGCTGACCCATCTGTCGCGCATCGACTTCTTCCTGACCGAAGAGGGGGAGATTTTGCTCAACGAGATCAACACCTTCCCGGGCATGACCTCCATCTCCATGTTCCCGAAACTGCTGGAGCATCACGGCCACAGCTTCGCGCACTATCTGGAGCAGATCCTGCGAAAGGCGGTCTGACATCGCCAGACCCGGTTGCAACGGATGGTGAGTAGGGGCCTCAGGGCCCCTTTTTCATGGGGGCGAGGCGGGCAGAACGCTGGAGGGAAGGGGGCAGGGCGCCGCCCGGCAAGCCTTGCCGCCAGGAGGGCGCACCGTTACAATCAGCCCCCTTTTGTCCCGCCACAGGCACCGTCAGAGCCGCGTTCCATGAAGCCCATCCCCGATCACGCCGTCAACCGCCTGCGCATCTGGCGCAAGAGCGTCTCGACCCGACCCTTTCTTGCCCGTGGCGGCAGCGTGCCACGCTGCGATGCCTGCCAGCTGCGCCACGACTGGTGTGCCTGCGACTGGCGCCCGGCGCTCAAGGCCGAGGCCGGTTTCTGCCTCATGATGTATGACAGCGAGCCCATGAAGCCCTCCAACACCGGGCGCCTCATCGCCGACGTGCTGCCGGACTCCACCTGGGCCTTTCTCTGGTCGCGTACCGACCCCCATCCCGAGCTGCTGGCCCTGCTGGCGGATCCCGCCTGGCAGCCCTACGTGGTCTTTCCCGCCAGCGAGAAAGCACCCGACCGCCTGACCGGCGAGGTGGTTCTGGCCCCCGGCAAGAAGCCGCTGTTCATCCTGCTGGACGGCACCTGGCCCGAGGCGCGCAAGATGTTCAACAAGAGTCCCTATCTGGACGGCTTCCCGGTGCTCGCCATCAAGCCGGATGCGCTCTCTACCTACGGCATGCGCGTCGCCCACAGCGACGAGCACCTGTGCACCGCCGAGGTGGCCGCCTGCGTGCTGGAAGTGGCCGGGGAGCTGCGGGCGGGACAGGCGCTGCAGCTCTGGTTCAATCTCTTTAGCAGCCGCTACATGGCTGGCCGGGTAAGCCGTGCGCCCGGTGAGGATGAAGCGCCCCTGCTACAGGGGCTGGAGGCCATCAAGGGCCAGAACCGCGCTCTGGATTAATCCTCATCAGCAGCCGCTACATGGCTGGTCGGGTAAGCCGTGCACCCGGTGCGGATGAAGCAGTCCCTGCTGCAGGGGCTGGAGGCCATCAAGGGCCTGAGCCGCGCTCTGGATTAATCCTTATCAGCAGCCGCTATATGGCTGGCCGGGTGAGCCGTGCGCCCGGTGCGGATGAAGCGCCCCTGCTGGAGGGACTGGAGACCATCAAGGGCCAGAGCCGCGCTCTGGATTAATCCTCATCAGCAGCCGCTAGATGGCTGGCCGGGTGAGCCGTGCGCCCGGTGAGGATGAAGCGCCCCTGTTGCAGGGGGTGGCGGTTATCAAAGCACAGGTCCTCTCGCACGCTGATTGATGAAATTAAGGAATTAGTTGGCTGCCATTGTTTCGTTGGCTTCATGAGCCCGCCCTCGCTAGGATAGCGAGCTGTTGACTCCTTCAGGCTCCAGGCCATGCCGGGCGCCGCCAATCACACGAGGTCTATGGATGGAACTGGAACTGCTCACCCTGGTCGCCCTGTTCGGGGTGGCCCTCATCGCCGGCTTTATCGATGCCATCGCCGGGGGCGGGGGACTCTTGACGGTGCCGGCCCTGCTGGCCACCGGCATGCCGCCGGCTCTGGTGCTTGGCACCAACAAGTTGCAGAGCAGTTTCGGCTCCTTCTCCGCCACCTGGTTTTATGCCCGCAAGGGGCTCCTTGAGTGGGCCATCATCTGGCCGGCGGTCATCTGCACCTTCATCGGGGCGGCCATCGGCACCCTGGCGGTGCAGACCATCGATGCCGCCATCCTGGAGCGACTGCTCCCCTTCCTGCTGATGGCGTTTGCCTGCTATTTCTACTTCTCCCCCAGGGTGAGCGATGCGGAGAGCCAGCGCCGCCTCACTCCCATGGCGTTCGCCCTGCTGGTGGGCGGGGGCGTGGGCTTTTATGACGGCTTCTTCGGGCCGGGCACGGGGTCGTTTTTTGCCATCGGTTTCGTGGCCCTGGCGGGCTTTGGCATGGCGCGGGCCACCGCCCACACCAAGCTGCTCAACTTCACCTCCAACATCGCTTCCCTGCTCTTCTTCACCCTGGGGGGCAAGGTGGTGTGGAGCGTGGGGCTGTGCATGGCGCTGGGGCAGTTCATCGGGGCGCGCATGGGCTCCAAGCTGGTACTCAAGAAAGGGGTGAAGCTCATCAAGCCGCTGCTGGTGACCGTCTCCCTGGTGATGTCCGCCAAGCTGGTGTGGAGCCAGTACCCCGAGCTCTTTGCCTGGCTGGGCTGAGCCGATATCCCCCATGACGAGGGCCCGATCGCAGATCGGGCCCTCTTGCGTTTCAGCCCAGTGCCGATAGTTGCCGGAAATGGGCTTGCAGCGCCTGCACCAGGCGGGCAATGCGATCGCGCTTGAGGCTGTTTGGCCGATAGACCAGGTGGAGCGGGCGGCCCAGTCCCGGCAGGGGGCGTGCCTGTGTCCCCTGCTCACCCACCAGCGCCAGCAGGCCGGCGGGCAGGAGCACGGGGCCAATGCCTGCCTTGGCCAGCTCGATCAGCGCCAGGTAGGAATCGAGCTCCATGGCGGGGATAAGCCCGAGGGCGGCCAGGGGCTCGCGCAGATAGCGGTTGGAGGGGTTCTCCAGATCCATGGTCAGGATCTTGCGCACCTTGCCCTGCATCCCCTGACTCACGTCGCCTTCAGCCAGTTGCTTGCTGGTCACAGTTTCTTGCAAGGCGCCCTGGTGATCCGGCTGCGCCGCCTCATCCAGAGCGTCCCCCACCAGATAGAAGGGCTCCTCCAGCAGCCGTTCGGCACACAGCCCATGGCCCGGCGGCAGGCGGCCGGCGCAGATCCCGAGCAGGGCATCCCCGCCGCGCACCCGGGCCAGAATGACCGGGGTGTGGTGGGTAGAGAGGGCAATGTGGGGATCCCGTTCAAGGTAGGCGTGCATGAAGCGGGCGAGGTAGCCCGCCAGCAGGGTTTCGGAGCAGGCAATGGACAGAGGGGTCTGATCCGTGAGGATCTGGCTGTCCGCCAGCACCCCCTTCATTTCGGCGAGGCTCGGGGCTACCCGGGCGAGCAGCTCACGGGCCTGGGGAGTGAGGCGGATATGACGGCCATCCGGCTCGATGAGCTTCTTGCCAAGGCGCTGCTCCAGTTGGGCGATGCGCTTGCTGACCGCCGACTGACTGATATAGAGGCGGCTTGCAACCTTGGCCATGGTGCCTTCGCTTGCCAGCAGGCAGAGTGTCTCCAGCCCTTCCAGTAACATGCGTCCTCCCTCCTCGTGTGTTGGACGCGGTTACCTTAGGGGCTGGTGGCATCAGGGGCAAGTACCGTTTGCGGCCCTTGATAGCGGCCAGCGCCATGCCTTGACGGGGGGCGTGAAGATCACCAGGTTGCCGATGAGGCTCACCACCACGCCGACGATGGAGACCGTTTGCCAGACAAAGCCTTCATAGAAGGTGGAGAGGGTGAGGGCCACCAAGGGGAAGAGCACGGTGGCGTAGGCCGCCTTGCTGGCACCGATGCGCCCCACCAGGGTGAGGTAGGCGGTGAAGGCGATGACGGAGCCGAAGATGGCCAGATAGACCATGGCGGCGAGGTAGCGCGGGTCGGTGGGCAGGGTGAGTGACTGACCGAGTACCGTGACCCAGCCCAGCAGCAGCGCCACGCCGTAGACCATGCCCCAGGGTACCATCTGCAATACGTGATAGCCCTGGCGCTGTCCCCGGGCGGAGACCAGGTTGCCCAGGGAGAAGCAGAGAGTGCCGGCGCAGGCAAAGAGCAAGCCCTTCCAGCCGTTTGCACCCAGTTGCGCATCCGCCAGCACCGGCCAGAAGAGCAGCAGGGTGCCAAGCAGCCCCAGCAACGATCCTTGCAGCCAGCGCAGGCCCGGTCGTTTACCCTCGAACAGCCAGAGATTGAGGCCGTTGAAGATGCTGGCGCTGGCGAAAATCACCGCCGACAGGCCGCTCGGGATATAGAGGGTGGCGTGGTAGAAACAGAGGAAGTTGGTGGAAAAGAGCAACGCACCGAGCAGGGCAGCATATCGCTGGCCCGCCCAGGGCAGGCGTGGAAACTTGCCGCTCACCGTGAGCAGGGCGAACAGGGCCAGGGCCGCCAGGGCGAAACGATAGAGCACCGAGACCTCGATGGGGATGGGGCCGAGCTGCCAGGCGATGGCAATCCAGGTGCTGCCCCAGATGAGGACGGTGGAAACATAGAGCATCAGATTCATGGTGTGATCCCATCAAGAGAAGATGATGTGATCAGCATGAACCGTGAGGCGGGGTGCCGGCTTGCACCATCTTGCGGTTTTTTCAACGGAGGCGCAGCCTTTGACCATGAGGCGCGATAAGATGGCGACAGGAAAGGGGCGGCAAGTGCCAGAGAGGGACGCAAGCGTGCAGCATGCCATGCAGCAGACAAGACAGGCGGGGGTCTTTGATGCCCTGGTGAGCACCGGTGCCAGACTGGAGGACTCCTGCTGGCTGGAGCCCGGGCTCGGGGTGGCGAGCTGGTGCAACCGCTACGATCAGACCCGCTACCACAAGCCGGGCAACCACACCATCAGCGTCTACCTGCAGGGGGGCGAGCAGACCGAGCGGCTGGACGGCCCCGGTGGCCATGGCGGTGCGGGCAAGGTGTGCATCATGCCGGATCACCACAGGTCCGAGTGGCTGGTGCGCGAGGAGTTTCGCTTCTTCCACCTCTACTTCACCCCCGCCCACTTCACCCGCATCGCCGAGCAGGCGTGTGACAAGGAGGGGCGTCATCTGCAACTGGAAGACAAGACCTTCATCGACGATCCCCAGGCGGCGGCCCTGGTGCAGGGGCAATTGATGAAGCTGGACTGGCAGCATGGCATCGATCGCATGGCGCTCTCCCACGGTGCCTGGATGCTGATGCTGCACGCCTATCGCCATCACACCCGCGAGGCCCCGGCGCTGCCGGAGGTGCGCGGCGGTCTGGCACCCGCCGTGGTGCGCCGGGTGCAGGAGTATCTGCAGGCTCACCTGGCCGAGTCGGTCACTCTGGGGGAGCTCGCCCGGGAGGCGGGTCTGAGCGAATACCACTTCGCCCGGATGTTCGGGCAGAGCCTGGGCTGTCCGCCCCACCGCTACCTGCTCGGGCTGCGGCTCAAGTTGGCCAAGCAGTTGCTGGCCGGAAGCGAGCCCCTGGCCAGCATCGCCGCCCAGTGCGGCTTCTCCTCCCAGGCCCATTTTGGCAACCGTTTTCGGGAGGCGTTCGGCCTGAGTCCGGGCCAGTGGCGAGCCCAGTTGTCATTCTCCTGTCACAGATAACCCTGAGACTCTGGGCAAAAGAGGTGTACCCTCTGTCTCTTGTCCATTGAAAGGAATGCCCATTGAATCATCGCAAACGTCAGACCCGTACTCGCCATCTCTGGTTCAACCACTGGAATGCTCCCCTCTATCGCGCCACCCAGCCGACGCCGCCCGAACCGCTCGTTCCTCACAGTTCCCGCTGAAAACGCCGTAACCCGATAGGATTTTTCCGGCAACTTTGCCACTATTGCGCCATCAGGATGGACTGGATATGGCCGCATGTTTCTGGAACGCATTGAAGTCAAAGGTTTTCGCGGAATAAATCGCCTCTCCCTCGGGCTGGACAACACCACTGTGCTCATTGGCGAAAACGCCTGGGGCAAATCCAGCCTGCTGCGGGCCCTCTGGTGCCTGCTGGGGGATGCCGAGCCCTATCAATTTGGTCAGGATGATTTTCACCGGCCCGAAGATCCCGAGCTCGAACCCTCGCGCACGCTGCAACTGGTGCTCACCTTCAGCGAGTATCGTCCCCAGATGTGCCAGCACTCCCGCCGTCTGGCCCGCCTCGGGGCGGCCTGGATCCCCCACAAGGACAAGTTCCACCGGGTGCATTATCGTGCCAGTGCCGAGTTGCAGGACGATGGCAGCGTGCTCACCACCCACGACTTTCTCGACGGCATCGGCAAGAGCCTGGCCATCGACAACAACGAGGCGCTGGTGCGTCTGCTCATTACCATGAACCCGGTGTTCAGGCTGCGGGATGCCCGTACCGCCCGGGAGGGCATCGAGCGGCTGCCCTGGGGGGATCTGTGCGAGCAGCGGCTGGACGAGCTGGCCGGCAAGCTCACCGACGAGCCCCAGCGCATCGGCGAGCCTGAACTCAAGGAGGCGCTGCAGGCGGTGCAGCAGTTGATGGAGCACTACTTCAGCGCCCTGGCGCCCATCAAGCACAAGCCTCGCAGCCAGCGGGACATCGTCAATCGCCCCATGACCCTGCGCAATCCCGGCAACCTGCAGGTGCTGCTGCGCAATGCGGACAACCGGGCGCTGCAACTGGCCATGGCGGGCATGGCGGCCATGCTGCTCCACGCCCGGGGCAACCGGGAGCTGGAGGAGGGGGCCAGACCCATACTGATGCTGGAAGACCCCGAGAGCCGCCTGCATCCCACCATGCTGGCCCTGGCCTGGGGTCTGCTGGAGCAGTTGCCCGGCCAGAAGTTGCTCACCACCAACTCGGGGGACCTGCTCTCCTCCTTGCCCCTCAATCAGGTGCGCCGTCTGGTGCGCCGCCAGCAGGACATCCTCTGCCATCAGTTGGGAGGGGAGCGCTACAGCAGCGACGATCTGCGCAAGATTGCCTTCCATGTGCGCATCAACAGGCCCATGTCGATGTTTGCCCGCTGCTGGCTGCTGGTGGAAGGGGAGACCGAGATCTGGCTGCTCTCGGAGCTGGCCCAGATCTGCGGCTACAGCCTGCGGGCGGAGGGGGTGCGCATCATCGAGTTCGCCCAGTGCGGCCAGGCTCCCCTCATCAAGGTGGCCCGGGACTTTGGCATAGAGTGGCACCTGCTCACCGACGGTGACGAGGCGGGTGCCAAGTATGCAAGCTCCGCCCGCTCCCTGCTCAAGGGGGAGCGCGAGCGGGATCGGCTGACCCAGTTGCCGGCGGCAGACATAGAGCACTACCTCTACCAGAACGGGTTCGAGGGGGTGTTCCGGCGCGAGGCGGGGGTCGGGGGGCGCTCCACCCTCAACGCCGGGCGCATCATCGCCAAGGCGATCCACCATCGCAGCAAGCCAGGCATGGCCCTGGCGGTGGTGGAGGAGGCGGAGCGCCTCGGCAGCGAGCACATTCCCCCTGTGCTCAAGCAGATGTTTGCCCGGGTGGTTGCCCTTGCCCGGGGACAAAGCTGACTGGCGACGTTGGGAAGACGGAGGGAGTTTGGATATACTCCCTGCCTCTTGTCCTTCCTTACCCTGTGACGGGTGCACCCGCACCCGGACTGCTGCCGGAGACCCTATGTTCGTCCAACTTCCTTTTTGGCTCTTTCCCCTGACCGGTCTGATGGCCCTGGGGGCTCTGATCGCCGTGGGCCTCGTCCTGTGGCGCGGGGATCTCTGCCCGGGCCAGCGCTCGCGGATCACTACCCAGCTCTTCTCGGTCTGGGTGATCACCGGGCTCTCTCTGATGCTGGCGGTGGAGGCCAAGGTTGCGGGCTGGCTCATCTGGAGTGGGGGGGCCGCCCTGGTGCTCGGTATCGTGCTCTCCCTGGTCCAGTCTCGCCTGGAGGGCAAGCGCGCCATCCCCGCCACCCTGCTGTGGTTGCCCGCCATGCCGCTCGCCCTCTACGGGCTGGGTCTGATGCAGATCCAGGGCTGGCTCGGCGGCCTGCTGCAGATGGTGCTGCTGGGGTCGGCCTTTGCCCACCTGATGCTGCTGCGTGCCCGCCACCGCCTGCAAGCCTTCAATCTGCTGCTGCCCCTGGCGGGGCTGGTCTCCGCCATCCTGAGTCTTATCTGGCTGGCGGTGCTGGTGGGTTGGCAGGGGAGCAGCGCCGGGCTCGACCCGCTGATCCCCGGGGTAGTGACCCAGGCTGGCCTGCTGGTCGCAGCCCTGCTGCTCTGGTTCAGCCCCATCTACCGTCAGCAGGAGACGGCCCCCGTGGTGGTCTCCGTGACCCTGTGCGGCCTCATCATCGCCCAGATTGCGGCGACCAGCGTGTTGCACCAGCTGGCCTGATCCCGGCGCATCCTCCCGCCCGCACCTTGTTGTGCGGGCTTTTTTTATGGGAAAGAGGGGCAAGTCGGGGGGAGCGCGGGGAGGGGCTGAGGGGCGAGAGATCGCTAGCTGCCTGAAAAAACTGCGATTTGTTGCAAAAGAGCGCAGTATGTGACGGTTTATTCCCCGAATAAACTTTTTTTAGGATATTTACTTGCAATCTCAGCGTTGGCGCCTATTATGGGCGACCTCGGACGCGGGGTGGAGCAGCTCGGTAGCTCGTCGGGCTCATAACCCGAAGGTCGTCGGTTCAAATCCGGCCCCCGCAACCAACTATTTGTATCCATGGCAAGCGCATAGCGCTGCGGTGGAGACGAAGACAGCAAGAAGCAACTGCTCTGCTTTTTGTGGTGGCAATACAATTCGGACGCGGGGTGGAGCAGCTCGGTAGCTCGTCGGG
>NZ_JBFOCZ010000021.1:0-73828 GCF_040908015.1 Aeromonas sp. R7-5
TGAGAGGATTCGAACCTCCGACCCTCTACACCCCATGCAGATGCGCTACCTGGCTGCGCTACACACCGACGGAGTCAGCTCGGCTGACGGGGAGGGAGTTTATGGAGATGCCCCGACCCTGTCAACAGGGGAAATTCAGGTTCGAGATCGTTTGCCTGCTTTGCGAGCAACTTCGGATCAAAGTGCGACCAGTGGTGCATTTTGTCGGCACCTCACCGCTGTCTTGCAGGAAAAACGGCCACCCGGAGGCGGCCGTTTGGCGTGATGCTCTCAAGCCGAGATCAGCGGTTGAAGGCCAAGCGCTTGCCCAATACCTTGCCGGTGACCTGACCGTTCTGCCAGGCTATTTGCCCGTTGACCAGGGTCATCTCAAGCAGGGCGCGCTGGAAGCGGTCATCATCCAGATCAGCGGTTGAAGGTGAGACGCTTGCCCAATACCTTGTCGGTGACTTGGCCGTTCTGCCAGGCAATCTGGCCGTTCACCAGGGTCATCTCGATGGTGCTCTGGAAGCGGTAGCCGTTGAACGGGGACCAGCCGCACAGATAGAGCAGGTTGCTGTCGGTGACCACGTAGGGCTTGCCGAGATCCAGCAGCACCAGGTCGGCGAAGTAGCCTTCCCGGATGTAGCCGCGATCCTGCACCTGGAAGCGTTCGGCCACCGCGTGGGAGGTCTTCTTGACGATGGTTTCCAGGCTGAAGACCCCGTTGTGGTAGAGCTCCAGCAGCGCCTGCAGGGAGTGCTGCACCAGGGGCACGCCGGACGGCGCCTTGAAGTAGCTGTTCTGCTTCTCTTCCCAGGTGTGGGGGGCGTGGTCGGTGGCGATGATGTCGAGCACATCGTTGCGTACCGCATCCAGCAGGGCGTGCTGGTCGGCAGCGCTCTTCACCGCCGGGTTGCACTTGATCTGGCTGCCCAGGGTGTCGTAGTCCGCCTCGTTGAAGAAGAGGTGGTGGACGCACACTTCGGCGGTGATGTTCTTGTCCTTGAGATCCTTCAGATCCGGGGTGGCGGTAAAGAGCGAGAGCTCTTTCGCCGTGGTCAGGTGCAGCACGTGCAGCTTGGCGCCGTACTGCTTGGCCAGGGAGACCGCCATGCTGGAGGATTTGTAGCAGGCGTCCGCGCTGCGGATGCGGCCGTGCTCGCGCATGGGCACGTCTTCGCCCCACTTGGCGCGAGCTTCGTCTTCCAGCACCTTGATGGACGGGGTGTCCTCGCAGTGGGTGACGATCATCACCGGGCTCTCGCGGAAGATGGCTGCCAGGGTCTCCTGGTTGTCCACCAGCATGTTGCCGGTGGAGGCCCCCATGAAGATCTTGATGCCGCAGGACTGCTTGGGATCGAGCTTCTTGATCTCTTCCAGGTTGTCGTTGGTGGCACCCAGGTAGAAGCTGTAGTTGGCGGCGGCGGAGTTGGCGGCGATCTGGTATTTGGCTTCGAGGGCGTCGATGGTGGTGGTCTGGGGATTGACGTTGGGCATTTCCATGAAGCTGGTGGTGCCACCGGCCACGGCGGCCCGGGATTCACTGGCGATGGTTCCCTTGTGGGTCAGGCCGGGCTCCCGGAAGTGGACCTGATCATCGATCATCCCGGGGATGAGATGACGGCCCGTTGCATCGATCACCACGGCATCGGGGGCACTGATGTCCGGAGCGACGCGGGCGATCCGCTCACCCTCGATCAGGACGTCGGAGGCATAGATGCGGCCTTCGTTGACCAGGGTGGCATTCTTGATAAGCAATTTGTTCATGGGGGGTTCCAGTTCCTTTGCCGATAATCCGGGGTCATAATATCGCAAACTGCACTTTCTCTGTAGCAAGGCCTGAGTAATGAAGTTATTTGTTAGAGATTTGACTGTGATCGATTCCAGCTATTTATGCGAGCGCCGCGGCATGGTGGGCGAGAGCTGGCTGGTGGACATCGAGATGAGTGGCGAGCTCAACGAGATGAGCATGTTGCTGGACTTCGGTCGGGTGAAGAAGCTCATCAAGTCGATCATCGATGAAGAGGTGGATCACAAGCTGCTGGTGCCGACGGAATGTCCCCTGGTCCATGTCAACGCGCTGGAGAACGACGAGAGCACCGTGGATCTGCTGCGTCCGGGTCGCGCCATCCACCTGCGCTGCCCGGCCCAGGGCTTTGCCTTCATTCCGGCCCCCCAGGTGGATAAAGAGTCGGTGACCCGCTATCTGCTGGGGGTACTGGCCAAGCGTCTGCCCGGCAACATCAAGGATCTCTCCCTGACGTTGCGCTCGGAGCGCATCGAGGGCGCCTTCTACCACTACAGCCACGGCCTCAAGAAGCACGACGGCAACTGCCAGCGCATCGCCCACGGCCACCGCTCTCCCGTCGAGATCCTGGTGGATGGAGAGCGTGACGAGGAGCTGGAGTTCAACTGGGCCGAGCGCTGGGCCGACATCTACCTGGGCACCGAAGAGGACAGGGTGGCCCTTGGCGAACTCGCCCTGAGCGAGCGGGCCGAGGCGTCACTGAAAGAAGGGGACGCGCACTACATCGGCTTCAAGTACGTGGCGCCCCAGGGGCTGTTCCAGCTCGCCATGCCGGCGGCGGAGGTGGAAATGATCGACACCGACACCACCATCGAGCTGCTGGCCCACTACATCGCCCGCGAGGTGAAGAAGCAGGTTGGGGACAAGTTCGTCAAGATTGTCGCCTATGAAGGGGTCGGCAAGGGCGCCATCGCCTACGCCTGATCCCGCGCCGCATGCCAGTAAAAAGCAAGGCCCCGCCAATGCGGGGCCTTGTCGTATCGGGTCGTGGCCATCAGGCACTGAGGCGGAAGCGCTGGACCAGCCCCTCCTGCTGCTCGGCAAGGGAGTCGAGCTGCTGGCTGGTCTCGGCGACCCGCTCTATGCCCTGATAGTTGAGATCCGAGATGTCGGAGATGCGGTTGAGGTTGGTCGCGATGTCGGCGCTGGTGGCCTGCTGCTGCTCGGCGGCTGAGGCTATCTGGCTGGACATGTCGCTGATGAGCACCACGATGCCCTGCACCTCTTCCATGGCGTTGTTGGCCTGGGAGCTCTGATCCACGCAGCTGTCCATCTCGCGGGAGCACTCCTGCATCACGTTGACTGCCCGGGCGACGCCTTGCTGCAGGTTCTCGATCATGGTCTGGATTTCGCTGGTGGACTGGGCGGTGCGGCCAGCCAGGTTGCGCACCTCGTCGGCCACCACCGCAAACCCGCGTCCCTGCTCGCCGGCACGGGCCGCCTCGATGGCGGCGTTGAGGGCCAGCAGGTTGGTCTGCTCGGCGATGCCGCGGATGACGTCGAGGATGTTGCCAATCTGGCCGCTCATGGCGCTCACGTCGCCAATCACCTTGCCGGTCTGCTGCAGCTTGCCCGCGAGCTGATGGGTGGTGGTGATGTTGCCTGCCATCACCTTGCGCCCCATCTCGGAGGCTTTCTCCACATCCTGCACCCGCTCCAGGGTCTGGTTGGCGGCCTGGGCCACCTCCCGCACCGAGGCCTCCATCTGGGTCATGGCGGCGGCGACCGAGGCGGTCTCCTGACGCTGTTTTTCCAGATCCGCCCGCACCGATTCGGTGGTGTGGCGGTTGTCGTGGGCGGCGCTGTTGAGCTGGGTCGAAGCCTGGGAGAGCTGCTTTAGCACATCCCCCATCTGGTGGATCAGCAGGTTGATCTGGCTGGCGAGCTGGCCGAATTCGTTCTGGCTCTTGAAGCCGACCCGCTGGGTCATGTCACCCTGGGTCACTTCGGTCAGCACCCGCAGCAGCTCTTTCAGGGGGCGGCGGATGGCCTTGCCCAGGGTGAAAGCCACCAGGATGGCGACGAAGATGGCGATGGCGATGCTGATCCCCTGGGTCAGGGTACTCTGGGTCTGCACCCGATCGGAGGCCTGGATGCTGGCGTTCATCAGCTGCTGGCTCTGGGCGGTGATCCCCTCCAGCTTGTTCTGGATGCTGAGGATGAGCTGGCTCGCCTGCTTGCTCTGCTCGCGCATGGCCTGCTGCTGCTTCATCAGGGCCAGGTATTGGGAGAGCACGCCGTCATTGCCCGTGGTGTCGCGCACGAAGCCATGGACGTAGTGGCCCATGTTGTTGTCGAAGTCCTTGAGCTCCCCCTGGAGATCCTTGATGGTGCTGTTGAAGCCCTCGATCTGCATCTTGTTGCGCTTGAGCGCCGCCTCGATGGGGGCGGGGATGCTCTGGTTGAGGGCATCCATGGTGGAGAGCTCGATGGCGGAGAGCTTGGTGGTCAGGGTCTCGGAGAGCATCTTGATGAAGCTGTCGTCGATGGTAACCATCATGTCCCCCAGGTTCTTCTTGAACTGGGGCAGGCTGACCTGGAACTGGCCCTTGGCCTGATTGACCTTGTGCAGCCGGGTGAGCAGGGCCTCGTGTTCGCCGGGCAGGGTCTGGGTCAGTTGCAGGTAGTCATCCACCAGCTTGACGAGGGCAGTCATGTCCGCCTGCAACTGGGGATGCACCGCCACCTGCTGTTTGAGGCTGGCGACCATCTTGTCGACCTGGCCCTTGGCCTGTTGCAACTCGGCCACTTCCGCCGGCAGTTGCTTGAGATCCTGCTCGGTCAGCACGTCGGTGAGCCATTTGTTGGCGCTGAGCAGGCTTATCTGGGTCTGGCTGCTGGCGAGTACCAGCGGCATGGACTCCTGGGTCACCTGATCCAGGGCGCCGCTGAGTTCGCTCTGGCCGCGAAAGGTCAGTACCGCACTGGCGACCATGACGGCGACCAGGATGGCAAAGCCCAGATAGACTCTCTGTAAGATCGAGAGGTCTGACATTGTTTGTTTCATTATTGTCCCGCTGTCTGTGCAAAAGTCCCTTGCCTGAGTACCCCGTCCCTTTGATACCCTGCATGCCCCGAAGGGGATGCCGTTGTGGTTCGCGGGACGTCTCCTCGCTATCGGTATTCTTCACAATAACTGAAGCGATTGGGACAACGGCTGTGCCAAATGTCGGCTTGTGTCACACTTGGCGCGTTGCGGCGGCCTGTTTGGGAGCCGCTTGAGCTTTGTATTGAATTTTCTTTTTCCTATAAAGGAGTTACCCATGGCGCAAGAAACCATTTTCAGCAAAATCATCCGCAAGGAGATCCCCGCCGACATCCTTTATCAAGACGATCTGGTGACCGCGTTTCGCGACATCCAGCCCAAGGCCAAGACCCATATCCTGATCATTCCCAACGTGCTCATCCCCACCGTCAACGACGTGGAGCCGGATCACGAGCTGGCGCTGGGCCGGATGTTCACCGTGGCCCGCAAGCTCGCCAGCGACGCGGGCATCGCCGAGGACGGCTACCGCCTCATCATGAACTGCAACCGTCACGGCGGGCAGGAGGTCTATCACATCCACCTGCACCTGGTCGGTGGCGAGCCCCTGGGACCCCTGCTGAGCCTGTGATGCGCCTCGTCACGTCGACCGGCCTGCTGTTGGCCGGTCTGCTGCTGGGGGGCTGTGCCTCCCAGTGGAAAGACATGTTCGTCTCCTACTCGGATCAGATGGTGCCCTTGCGCAACCAGCTGCTGCTGGGCCATGCCGCCGAGGCCCTGCCCGAGGTGCGCGAATCGACCCCGGGGGACGACACCTTCGTGCTCGACCAGCTGGAGAAGGGGCGCATCGCCTGGCTGGCGGGTCAGGACGGCCCCAGCAAGCAGGCCTTTGCCGCCGCCGACAGCCGGCTTGCGTGGGAAGACAATCAGGCCGAGTACCGCCTGAGCCAGGGACTGGCCCAGGCGGGCAGCCTGCTCACCAACGATCAGACCCTGGCTTACCAGGCGCCCGATTACGAGCGCACCATGCTGCACCACTATCTGGCGCTCAACTACTTGCAGCGCGGAGATGCCGACGGCGCCCTGGTAGAGGTACGCCGTGCCAATCAGGTGCAGGAGCAGGCCCTTAAACGGCGGGCCGACGAGGTGCGCAAGGCCGCGCAGGAGGGGGAGCAGGAGGACGAAGCCGGGGAGATGCGCCAGCTGATGTCGCGCGGCGCCCCCGAGCTCGATCGCCTGATAGGCCAGGTGAAAAACGGTTTCCAGAACGCCTACACCTTCTATTTCTCCGGCGTGCTCTACGAGGCGGCCGGGGATCTCAACGACGCCTGGGTCGATTACCAGCGCGGCTACCAGATAGCGCCGGACAACCAGAGCCTGCAGGATGCCCTGCTGCACCTGGCACGGCTTCGCGGCTCTCCCGAGGAGCTCAAGGAGACCGAGCAACGGATGGGCCGCAAGGCGCCGCCCTTGGCCAAGGATCAGGGCCAGCTGGTGGTGCTGTTTGAAGATGGCCTCATCCCGGCGCGCCGGGAGCTCTTCCTGCCGCTGCCCATCTCCACCTCCAGCGGCGATTTTCGTACCTTTACCGTGGCGGTGCCCTATTACGACAATCGGGCCAGCGACGGCGCCCCGCTCACCCTGTCGGTGGGCAAGGGGGTGGCGCAGACCAGCGAGCTGGTGAGGCTGGAGGCGCTGGCGGCCAAGGATCTGCAGGAGCGGCTGCCCGGCATGCTGACCCGGCAGGCCCTGCGGCTGGTGGCCAAGGAGCAGGTGCGGCGCACTGCCGCCAAGGAGGGGGGGGATGTGGGCAACATCCTGGTGGGGATCTTCAACACCCTCTCGGAGCGGGCGGATACCCGCAGCTGGCTGACGCTGCCCGCCAAGGCCTCGAGCTGGCAGGGGATGGTCCCGGCCGGGAACGTCACCCTGACCCTGGGGGCGGGCAGCGCCATGCGGACCCTGCCACTCAGCGTCCACGCCGGGCGCACCACCCTGGTGTGGGTACAGCGCCTGGGGAGCGGGCTCACGACCCGGGTGATGCCCCTCTAGGGGGAACCGGATATGGCAACTCAGATGAATGACCGGTCAGGCCGACGGCCACCGGCAAGGAGAGCAAGATGAAAGCACAAGGGCTGGCCCTGGGCCTGGTTCTGCTGCTGACGGGCTGTGCCACCAATACTTCCGGCGTGGCGCTCTATGGCGCGGCCGGTGCGGCGGCGGTGGCCGAGCAGCATCAAAACGTCAACGTCACCCTGACCGAACTCAGCCGGCGCCAGCAGAACGGCCTGTTGCAGGTCAACGTGGCGGCGGCCAGCACCCAGCGTGGTGACAACACGCTGCAATATCTCTTCTACTGGTATGACGACGCGGGGCAGGAGGTGGCCAGCGATGGCCGCGGCTGGACCCCCCTTAAGCTGCATGGCTACCAGACCCGCACCCTGTCCGCCCTGGCGCCGAGCCCGGCTGCACGGGGTTACCGGATTTACGTTCGCGAAGTGATGGAGGAATCCTACTGATGAAAATGAATCATGCCCTGCTGATCCTGACTGGCGCCCTGCTGCTGGGCGGCTGCTCCAGCACCACCGTCAGCTATGGCGATCCCACCGAGACCGAGACGGTGACCGTCGATTACGGCTCCTCCGACTTGCAGGCCATTGCCGACAAGATGGCGGATTCCATGCTGGCGTCCCCGGCCACCAGCGAGATCACCGCCGGGGGCCGCCCGGTGATGTTCATGGACTCCATCCGCAACAAGACCTCGGAGCACATCGACACCGAGGCCATCACCGACACTATCCGCACCAAGCTGCTGCGCTCGGGCAAGTTCCGCTTCGTGGACATGAGCAAGGTGGCGGCGGTCAAGCAGCAGCTCGAATACCAGCAGGGCAGCGGCATGGTGGATCCCGCCACCATGGTGCGGCTCGGCAAGCAGACCGGTGCCCGCTACATGGTCTATGGCAACCTCGCTAGCATCGTCAAGGACAACGGCAAGGTGAAGGACGTCTACTACCAGATGACCATGAACCTGATGGATGTGGAGAACGGCGAACTGCTGTGGGCCGATCAGAAAGAGATCCGCAAACAGGCCAAGAAGTCCACCTTTGGCTGGTGAGGACCCGCGGGGGCAGGGGGATCTGGCGGAGCTGGCGCTCCTCGCCAGCCTGCCGGTGCCCTGGGATCAGGGGCGCCTTGAGCCGCTGGGCCAGGGCCTGACCAACGGCAACTACCGGCTTTGCCTCCCCACTGGCGAGCAGGCCTTCCTGCGCCGCGGTCATCCTGATCCGGTGCGCCTTGGCATCGACCGGGCCACCGAGTGGCAGCTCTACCAGGGGGCGGTGGGGCAGGGGCTGGCGTTGCCCTGTCATCACGGCGATCCCGCCACCGGCCTGATGCTGCTGGCGTGGTGCGACGAACCCAACTGGGCCGAGCAGGCGCCGCCTCTCGCCGCGCAACCCCGCCTGATGGCGGATGTGCTGGTGCGGCTGCACCGCCTGCCGGTGCCGACCGTGGTGATGGCGGTGCGGGCCCAAAGCAGCGGTTATCGGCAGCGTCTGGCCCATATCCCTCCCTGGCTGCCCGCCCTGGAGCGGGCCCTGCTCGCGAGCCGGGAGCCGGACGACTGCTGGCTCCCTTGCCATCACGATCTCAATCCGGCTAACTTGTTGGGGTCGCGACCCTGGGTCATCGACTGGGAGTACGGCGCTGCCGGTCATCCTGGGTTCGAGGTCGCCAGCATTCAGCGCACCCACGGCTGGAGCGAAGAGCAGCGGTGCCAGTTGGAGAGCTGCTATCTTGAAGCCATGGACAGGGCACCGACGGGGCTGGGGCACCGGGGATTCCAGGCCGATGCCTTCCTGCCCTGGGTCGATTACATCGGCCTGCTGTGGGCGCTGCTGATGGCCGAACAGCAACCCGGGCCCGAATATCAGGCCCTGATCGACATCAACCGCCAGCGCCTGGAGTGATGCCCGGCAACGGCCCGCGCGACGCGTGTATTCAATGAATGGGAGGCATGCATGGTGACCACATTCTCATGGCGTCAACCGCGTAGCTGGAGCCTGCTGCTGCTCTGCCTGCTGCTGACGGGTTGCGCCACCCGGGTGATCTACTACTGGCTCGACTCGGCCATCGTCTGGCAACTGGACGACTACTTCTCCCTGGACCGCAGCCAGAAGAAGCTGCTGGACCAGGAGGTGAAGGGGCTGATGGCCTGGCACCGGCAGCATGAGCTGCCCATCTATGCCCGGGATCTCGACGCCCTGGCCAAGGCGGTGGCCAGCCCCATGAGCCCGGCCCAGGTGACCCTGCACCTGGACAGAACCCAGGCGAGCCTGACCCGTACCCTGGAGAACGCCATTCCCCGCACGGTGCGCCTTGCCAAGACCCTGACCGACGATCAGGTGGCTCGCTTCATGGCCGATCGGGTGAAGCGCCAGCAGGAGCGCCAGCACGATTTTGCCACCCAGTCGAAGGCCGAGATGATCAAGGGCTTTCGGGAGAAGATGAATGAGCGCCTGGTGTTCTGGATTGGCAAGGTGAAGCCGGCCCAGGAGCCCCTCATCACGCAGTGGGCCGAGTGGCAATACGAGATGATGGCCCCCTGGCTCGACTTCCAGGAGGCCTGGACCAAGGAGCTGGATCGGCTGATGAAACAGCGCCAGAGCCCGGATTTCGGCCAGGAGCTGACCCGTCTGCTGCAGCAGGGGGACGGCCTGATGGATGGCCGCTTCACCGGCTACACGGACCAGTCCCGCCAGCGCACCATCCAGTGGCTGAGCGATCTCAGCCACTCCATGGATCTCTCCCAGCGGGCCCACCTCTACACCCTGCTCAAGGACTATGCCGAGGACTTCGAGGGCATGACCCGCAGCCGCTGAGGACGCGGTGAGACAACACAAGGGCGGCGGGCCCCGGGCCTGCTGCCCTTGTTCTTGTGGGGCAGGCTGTGGTAGCTTGCCCTATCTATTGTGTGGGAATTAACTTTTGAACCTGACCGACAACGTGAAACTGGCGGCGATGACCCTGCTCATCACCCTCGCACTGTTGTTCTCTACCCTCTCGGTGGAGGGGGTCAAGGTACCCGCGTTCCAGCCCTCGGCCCAGCAGGCCCACTCGCTGGCGGAGGGGGCGGCACCTGCCGACGCAAGCCCGGCGGCCCACGGCGTCAGCGGCAGTGACGATGGCATCGTCAAGTTCGTCGGCTCCCACCAGAATCACCTGCTGCGCCTCGAGCACTCCCTGAGCCGCGATCATCAGCCCGGCAGCGTGGTCTACGAGCTGGTGATGAGCTGGTCCCAGCAGGCGATCCTGCTGCTGCTGTGCGGCCTGCTGTTCTATGCCGCCCTCTTCTACCCGGGGACGAGCTTTCGCGATCACTTCGCCGGCATTCACAGGCGCCGCCTGCAGCGCCGGCATCTGCAGTACCGCTTCGCCCAGAGCTTCCTCGCCTGATCCCGATGGGGTCAGCTTGCCACCTGTTGCCTCATCTTCTCTCTGTTGCTGTTCACTTTTAGTGAACGGCTAGGCTGTCTTGTTTCATTTTTTTGCACGGTGCGACCCCGGTGTCGCCCCTTGCCATCGCCTGACAGAGGCCGATTTCATGAGAAAAAAGAGTCATACCGTGTTGAACCGCATGAGCCTGTGGCAGTACGCCCTGTTGCTGCTGATGCTGGTCACGTTCGCGTTCTATTCCCTGCCCACCTTCTTCGGTGAGCAGCCCTCCCTCGGTCTGCACGGCCAGTCGCGCCTGAGCGACGCGCAGCGCACCCTGCTGGCCGAGAACCACATCGACCCCCTCAAGCAGATCGCCCAGGGCGGCCGGATGGCGCTGGTGTTCGCCAGCCAGGGGGAGCAGCAACTGGCCAAGCAGTTGCTGGAGCAGCAGGGGCTGGACAGCGCCGCCCTGACCCTGGAGTTCTACTCCAACGCCCCGGCCTGGATCAGCCGGCTCGGCGCCGACCCCATCAAGCTCGGGCTGGACCTGCGCGGCGGCTCTCAGCTGCTGATCGGGGTGGACGTGGATTTCGTCATCGACAACCAGACCAAGAACTTGGTGGATACCCTGCGCACCCGTTTTCGCGAGGCCAACCTGCGGGGGGCCAGCGTGATGCGCACCGCCCAGGGGAGCGTGGCCGTCACCCTGCCCGACGTGACGGGGCAGGAGGCCTGGCTCTCCATCATCAAGGAGAGTGCCGGTACCCGCCAGGATCAGTGGACACTGAGCCGTTCCGGCAACGCACTGACCCTGGTGCTGAGCGATGCCGAGCGCACCCTGCTGGTGAACAACGCCGTGACCCAGAACCTGTCGATCCTGAAAAAGCGGATCAACGAGCTCGGCATCGTCGAGGCCTCGGTGGTGCGTCAGGGGCAGGACGGCATCCGCATCGAGCTGCCGGGGGTGCACAACCCCAAGCAGGCGAAAGAGGTGATCGGCGCCACCGCGTCCCTGGCCTTCTATGAAGCCAAGGCCGACAGCCGCTTCTTCATGGCGGATCGCAGCGGCCAGGCGGTGGGGCTGGCCCGCCAGCCGGTGCTGAGCGGCGAGCACATCGTCGATGCCCGCGCCAACATGGGGGAGATGGGGCAGCCCCAGGTCAACATCGTGCTCGACACCCTGGGGGGGAGCAAGATGAACCAGTTCAGCCGCCAGCACGTGGGCAAGCCCATGGCCACCGTGTTCACCGAGTACAAGACCAACGCCGAAGGCAAGCTGCGCGCCCGAAGCGAGGTGATCAACGTCGCCACCATCCAGACCGCCCTTGGCAACCAGTTCCGCATCACCGGGATTGGCAGCCTGCCCGAGGCCCAGGAGCTCGCCATGCTGCTGCGGGCCGGGGCCCTCACCGCGCCGCTGAAGATCCTGGAAGAGCGCAGCATAGGCCCGACCCTGGGTCTGCAGAACATCGAGGCGGGCTTCACCGCCCTGGCGTTCGGCATGGCGGGCATGATGCTGTTCATGATGGCCTGGTATCGCAAGTTCGGCTGGGTCGCCATCACGGCGCTGGTCGCCAACCTGCTGATGCAGGTGGGGATGCTGGCGGTATTGCCTGGCGCCGTGCTGACCCTGCCGGGGATCGCCGGTCTGGTGCTCACCGTCGGCATGGCGGTGGATACCCATGTGCTGATTTTTGAGCGGATCAAGGATCGGCTGCGGGAAGGGGGTTCGTTGGCCAACGCCATCGACTTTGGTTATCGCTCGGCGTTTCGCACCATCTTCGATGCCAACATCACCACCCTCATCTGCGCCGTGGTGCTCTATGCCATCGGCTCCGGGCCGCTGCAGGGCTTCTCCATCACCCTGATCCTGGGGCTCATCTCCAGCATGGTGACCGGCATCTGGGGCACCCGCGCCATCATCAACCCCCTGTGGGGCAACAGCCGCGCCAAGCTGCTGAGGGTATGACCATGAACCGACTTCATCACCATGACGCCGCGCCCGTGAGTCTGTATGACCTGCGCACCGACCGCTTCCTGCCGGGAAGTCTGAACCACCTGACGTCGAGGGAAGAACAATGCTGAGAATGATCCTGGCCATGGGGCTGACCCGCTGGCGCTATATCGGGCTGTGGGCCTCCGTGCTGCTGACCCTGGCCTGCGTGGCCGTCCTTGCGACAAAAGGGCTCGCCCTCGGGCTCGATTTCACCGGCGGCATCCTGCTGGAGTTTCGCATCCAGACCCTGAAAGAGGCCCATGAGCTCAATGCTCTGCTGACGGCGCCCCTGGCGGGGGTGGTGGAGCTGCACGGCGCCGGTGTGCCCGGCGAGTGGCTCATCAAGCTGCCCCCCCACGCGCTGCCCTGGGCGGCGGAGGATCTGGCGACCATGCTGGGGCAGCAACTCGCCCTGCCGGTGGAGCTCTTGCGCACCACCATCGTCGGGCCCCAGGTGGGCGCGGAGCTGTTCCAGCAGGGGATGCTGGCGGTGCTGGTGGCCTCGCTCGCCATCTCCGCCTACCTGGCGGTGCGCTTCGAGTGGCGCCAGGCCATCGGCATCCTGGTGTCGGTGCTGCACGACGGTCTGGTTGCCATCGGGCTGCTCGCGCTCTTTGACATCGAGTTCGACCTCAACGTCATCGCGGGCCTGATGGCGGTGATAGGCTACTCCCTCAACGACAGCATCGTCATTTCGGACCGGTTGCGGGACTTGCTGGGGTCGCGTACCCGCATGGGGATCCACGAGTGCTCGGACGTGGCCATCAAGGCCACCTTCAGCCGCACCATGATCACCTCGGGCACCACCCTCTTCACCGTGGGGGCCCTGCTCCTGTTCGGCGGCGACGCCCTCTACGGCTTCTCCTTCACCCTGTTCGCCGGCATCCTGGTGGGGACGCTCTCCTCCATCACGGTGGCCTCCACCGTGCAGGAGCTGCTGGGGCTCTCCCCCCAGGCCTACCAGAAAAAAGAGGAGGAGCTGGCCGAGGCGGCGTGACCGCCGAGCCCCCCGTCACGGGGCACATGGGCGGCCGCCCCGGGCAAAAAAGGAAGGCGAATGCCTTCCTTTTTCCATTCTGCCAGAGGGGGGCGGCGGTCCCGAAGGCCGGGTTGGGGCGGCAGGTGTGATGCGGCCGAGCAGAAGTTGAAAAGTGTAATGAAATGCATGTTTTAGGCGCTATTTTCGGGGCCCGCATCGGCTACACTGGCAGGGAGTCTATGGATGGAGTAAGCACTCATGAATATCGCTCGTCGGCTTCAACTCATTGCCCTGCTGGTCATGCTGGCCCTGGGGTGTCTCAGCTGGTTCAGTATCAGCAGACTCTCCTCCGCCAATGCGGATCTCAGCTATGTAACAGACAACACAGTCCCCAGCATTTCCACGATCAAGGAGATACAGACAGACTTCTACGCCCTGCATTCATTGATCCAGGCGCACGTGCTCAACACCGACGACGGCAAGATGAGTCAGATAGAGCAGAGCATTGCATCCCTTCACACCAAGATGGAGGCCCTGCTGAGCCAGTATGAAAGCGGGATGATCTCCAATGAGGAGGACAGGCAGCTCGTCGCCGATGACAGGCGCCTGGTTGCCCAGTACGGCAAGGCCTCTGAAGACGTCCTGCGCCTGTCCCGCGAGAACAAGAATGTGGAGGCCAGAGAGGCGATCGACACGGAGCTTGCCCCTTTGTTTGAGCAGCTTTCCCAGGCCATCGACAAGCACGTCCACTTCAACATCCAGCAAGGTGACGCCGTCAAGCTGCGAGGCGAGCAGAATGCCGATAGCAGCATGCAGGCCCTGTTGTTCATCTCGGTGGGCACGGGAGCCCTCACGCTGGTGCTCTTTCTCTGGCTGTTCAGGCAGGTCGCCAATCCCCTCCGTCTGGCCATGGCGACCCTGTCCGAGATCCAGCGCGACCTGAACTTCACCCTGCGGGCCAATGTGAGCCAGCAGGACGAGATCGGCCAGACGCTGACGGCGGTCAACCGCCTGCTGGACACCTTGCAGCAGACCTTCACCGAGTTCTCGGTGGGCAGCCTGCAAATCAAGAGCACGGCAGAGTCCCTCTCCCAGGCGGCCCAGCACATGGCGGAGTCGGCGAGTCAGGCCAATGACGCCACCAGCCTTATCGCCGCCGGGGTGGAGGAGATGAGCGTGAGCATCACGGACATCTCCCAGCGCACCCAGGAGACCAGCCGCATCACCAATGAATCCGGCAAGCTCGCCAGTGACGGCGGGGCCACCATAGAGCGCACTGTGCTCGCCATCAACGACATCGCCGACGCCATTCGTCAGGCCTCCCGCGATGTGACGGCGCTGGGGGAGGGGATCTCCCGCATAGGTGGGGTGGTGAACGTCATCAACGATGTGGCGGGGCAGACCAACCTGCTGGCGCTCAACGCCGCCATCGAGGCGGCGCGGGCCGGTGAGCAGGGACGCGGCTTTGCGGTGGTCGCCGACGAGGTGCGCAAGCTGGCGGAGCGGACGGCCCAGTCGACCCAGGAGATCTCAAGGACGGTGGAGGCTATCCAGCAAGGGTCCGAGGCCACGGTGGCCAGAATGGTCCTGGTGGAGGAGAAGGTGGCGCAAGGGGTGGCCATGGCGACGGAAAGCGGGGCCATCATCACCCAGATCCGCCAGGCTTCCCATCGCGTCATGGATCAGGTCGGCGAGATCACCCTGGCCATCCGCGAGCAGACCTCGGCGGCGGAATCCATCGCCCTCCAGGTCGAGCAGATAGCCCAGGTGGTGCAGCAGACCAGCAGCACGGCGGAGGAGACCTCCGCCGCCGCAGAGGAGCTGAACGTGACCACGGAGAATATCCATCAGCAGATCTCCCGCTATCGCATCCAGTGAGGTGCGGATCGGTTGTTCTCTCCCCGCCATGCCCATGGCGGGGATTTTTTTATGTCAGAATCCCGAACCGGGTTGTTGCAGGAAGGCGGCCTCTTCCTCCGTGCTCGCCCTGCCCAGGATGGCGTTGCGGTGGGGGAAGCGGCCAAAGCGATCGACGATCACCTGGTGGCGCCGGGCAAAGTCGGCAAAGCCTTCGAAGGTGGCCCGGGCCGGGCCTGCGGCCTGCTCGTCGGCCAGGGCCTCGAACAGGGCGACGCTTCTGGCCTGCTGCTCTCTGGACTCCGCGTGCTCGAGGGGCAGATAGAAGAAGACCCGGGCCAGCGGCGAGAGCCCCTTGTCGACCCCGAGGGTGAGCCCCTTGAGGCACAGCGCCCTGGCCTTGTCGTCCTGGGCGAAGGCGGCGGGGGTGTGGCGGTGAAGGTTTCGCGGCAGCTGGTCCAGCAGCAGGATGAGGGCCAGGCGCCCTGCGGGATCGCCCTCCCAACGGGCGAGCTCGCCCGCTGCGGCACGGGCCGCCAGTTCGCCGAAGCGTGAGGCCAGCAGGGCATCGGTCTCGCTGCTCTTGCCCCACCAGAGGGGGGCCTGACGGGCGGCACGGGGCGCGTCGTCTGCGTCATCGCCAAACCAGAAATCGAGCAGAGGTTGCCAGGGTTGCATGGGAACTCCTTGGGCCGGTGGCCGTGAGGTGAAAACGGAGCAGGGGATCTGCCATGGGGGGCTGCCGCCGTGGCGGCTTCCCGTTACACTGTGCCATCTTTTGCCCCAAAGGGTGATCCCCGGATGGGCCCGTGATCCCCTGACCCCCTCATCACCCTGACCGGGGCAGCCCGGATGTGTCCCACTCAATAGAAGGAATGCCAGATATGGCCGGAGCCAGTTTGTTGACCCTGCTCGATGATATTGCCAGCGTGCTCGATGATGTCGCCCTGATGACCAAGGTGGCGGCGAAGAAGACGGCCGGGGTGCTGGGGGACGATCTCGCCCTCAATGCAGAACAGGTCTCCGGGGTGCGGGCCGAGCGTGAGCTGCCGGTGGTGTGGGCGGTGGCCAAGGGGTCGTTTCGTAACAAGCTCATCCTGGTACCTGCCGCCATCGCCATCAGCGCCCTTATCCCCTGGCTCATCACCCCGCTCCTGATGCTGGGGGGGGCCTACCTCTGTTTCGAGGGGGCGGAGAAGCTGGTCCACAAGTTCCTGCCCCACGAGGAGGAGGCGCATCAGGCGGCGCCGGTGCCCGAGGATCTGGCGGCCTATGAGCGCCAGAAGGTGAAGGGGGCCATTCGCACCGATTTCATCCTCTCGGCGGAGATCATCGTCATCGCCCTCGGTACCGTGCAGGGGTCGAGCCTGGGCCTGCAGATCGCCGTGGTAGCGGGCATCGCCCTGCTGATGACCGTGGGGGTCTATGGCCTGGTGGGGCTCATCGTCAAGCTCGACGACATCGGTCTGCACCTGCTGCAAAAGCCCGATGGCGGCGCCGTGCGCCGGGCGGTGGGGCAGGGGCTGCTGGTGACGGCGCCCCGTCTGATGCACCTGCTTGCCTTGGTGGGCACCATCGCCATGTTCATGGTCGGCGGCGGCATTCTGGTCCATGGCTGGCCCTTCCTCCATCATCTCATCGAAGGGACGGCGGACACGGTGGCCGCCCTGCCCGGGGTCGGCGGGGTACTGGCCGTGGTGACGCCCACCCTGCTGAGCGCCCTGGCCGGCGTGGTGGCAGGACTGGTGCTGGTGGTGGCCATGACCCTGGTGAGCAGGCTTCAGCCCGCCAAATAGGTCGCTTGTCGGGGGAGGGCCGACAGGGGCCGTCGCACCCGGGGGCGCTCTTCTGCTGGTTGCCTCGAATGGGGGCTAGGCAAGTGCCAGGCCCCCTTCGTACTATCCGGTTTCACCCGCCCGCAGAGGCGGGGTGACCCGATATGGACGCAAACAGACAAGGACAACCATGAAACCACCCGTTTGGCGAGATGATCACATCTATGCCGCCCCCGACGATCCTGCCATCGAGGCCGCCTTCCAGGAGGCTGCCCGTACCCTTACCCGGCTTGACGCCCTCCTGGCGGACCTGCCGGATCCCGCCCATCCCGTTGCGGATGCCAATGCCCTGCGCCACCTGTTGCGGGCCATCCGCCGCGAGGCCAACGGGGTGAAGAGCCTGGCCTGGAACAGTCAAGTCTATGGTTACAACCGACTGAGCCAGAACGGGCGCGACGAGGAGGCCCGGGTACTGCTCTCCCGGGGCCAGCAGCTGGAGGCGACCCTGGCCCAGCGCAGCAAGCCGGTGGACCTGTTCTGGGTTCGCGCCCCCGAGTCACTGGTGCGCACCCTGCTGCAAGACCCCGAACTCTTCGAGCTGGCCTACCAGATCCATCACGACAGAGCGCTGCAGGATCAGTGGCTTTCGCTCGAGAGCGAGCAGCTCATCGAGGGGTTGGCGGTGGACGGCCTGCAGGGGTGGGGGGATCTCTATGACAACCTGGTGGGGCGGCTGCTGCCGGTGGTGGAGGGGGTGCCCATGGGGCTTGCCCAGGCGGACAACCTGCTCGCCCACCCGGACAGGGCGCGGCGCGCCAGTGCCTGGCACGCCATCCAGGGCGCCTGGGAGGCGGAGCAGGAGACGGTGGCCGCCATTCTCAACGCCATCAACGGCTGGCGCAACGAGCTCGGCCGCCAGCGTGGCAAGGGGCGCAGGCTGGATGCCCTCGAGGTCACCTGCCATCAGGAGCACATCACGGGCGCGACCCTGGAGACCCTGATGGCGGCGGCCGGGGAGCACAGGGAGCTCGGGCGCCGCGCCTTGAGGGCCATGGCCTGTGCCCAGCAGATCACCGACTTCGCCCCCTGGGATCTCTTTGCCCCGGCGCCCCAGGCCGTGCACGGCAAGTTCGGCTTCGAGCAGGCGCTGAATCTGGTGATGGAGGCCTTTGCCGCCTTCGACCCCGAGATGGGGGCGTTTGTCCGCATGATGGCCGACAAGGGGTGGATCGATGCCGCCCCGAGCGAGCACAGGCGAAGCGGCGCCTATTGCACCGAGTATGCCGATCCGCCCGAGCCAAGGGTCTTCCTCACCTTCGAGGGGACCATGGACAACGTCATCACCCTGGCCCATGAGCTCGGCCACGCCTGGCACAGCTGGTTGCTGCGGGATCTTTCCTTCGAGCAGCGGGGCTACCCCAAGACGCTGGCGGAGACCGCCTCCCTCTTTGCCGAGATCCTGGTGCGCGATGCCCTGCTGGCCGCTACCGACAAGGTGGAGCAGCGGCGGGCCATCGCCTGGCTGGACGGGGAGCGGGCCGCGAGCCTGCTTCTGGACATCCCCGCCCGCTTTGCCTTCGAGCGCGCCCTGGTGACGGCGCGGGAGGTGGGTTACGTGGGGGCGAGCCAGATGCGGGAGATGATGAAATCGGCGCAGCAGCAGTGCTATGGTGACGCCCTCAGCCAGTATGACGAGCTGTTCTGGGCCAGCAAGGGTCACTTCTCCATCGCCGAGTCCGGGTTCTACAACTACCCCTATCTGTTTGGCTATCTCTTCAGCCTGGGGCTCTATGCCCAGCATGCGCGGGCCGGGGGCGAGTTTGTGCCCGCCTATCGCGCCCTGCTGCGAGATACCGGCCGCATGAGCGCCGAGGCGCTGGTGGAGAAGCACCTGGGGGTCGACATCCGCGAACCCGGGTTCTGGCAGGAGAGCCTGCGCTATGTGGAAGAGGCGGTGGTGCGCCTCGAGCGGTTGGTGTGATGCCTGCCCGCGAAGGTGGTGGCTCTGGCCACCTGGATTTCACGACGGGCGATGCCCGTCCCTGACGATGAGCGTTCGATGCAACAACGAGTCTATCCACAGCAGTGGCAAAATGATCACATCTACCCCTCCCTCGACAGCTGTGTCCTCGAGGCGGACATGAGCCTGGCCCGCGCCAGCCTGGCCGAGCTGAGCGGTTTTATCGAGGGACTGGCCCAGGTGCCTCGCACCCCAGGCGCCTTGCAGGACTTCCTCAGGGAGGTACGCCTGCGGGCCCGCCGCATTCGCGACATCGGCTGGAACATCGCCGTGCTGGCGGCCTGCAAGGGGAGCCAGGACGCCCGGGATCCCCTCGCCAAGCAGGTTGCCTCCCGGGCCCGTGCCCTCAATGCGGATCTGTTCAAGACGCTTGCCCCCATCGAAGATCTGATGCTGGGGCTGCCTGCGTCCGAGTTTGAGCAGCTGATGGCCGACCCCCTGCTCGGGGAGGAGGGGTACCGGCTGCGCCACGAGCGTCGCCTGCAGGATCAGCGGCTGCCGGTGGAGGCGGAGCAGCTGGTCATCGGCCTTGGCACCGATGGCCTGCACGCCTGGGGCAACCTCTACAACGATCTGGTGGGCAAGATAAGGCTGGTGATCGCGGGTCGCGAGATGGGGCTGGCGGAGGCGAGCAACCTGCTCTCCAGCCCGGATCGGGCCCTGCGCAAAGAGGCCTTCGATGCCATCAGCGCCGGCTGGGAAGGGGAGCAGGAGACAGTGGCAGCCATCCTCAACGCCCTCAACGGCTGGCGCCTGGAGCTCTCGCGCCAGCGCGGCAAACACCGGCGCCTCGATGCCCTGGACGTTTCCTGCCACCAGAGCCACATCGAGCGGGCGACCCTGGATACCTTGATGGCGGAGACCTGGCAGGCCCGCCATCTGGGCCAGCGGGCCCTGGGGCTGATGGCCGGTCACCTCGGCCTCGAGGTGCTGGGGCCGGAGGATCTCTTTGCGCCGCCCCCTGCCGCCAGCCGCCGGGAGATCCCCTTCGAGGAAGCGGTCGACATCATCGCCCTGGCCTTCGCGCGCTTTGACCCCGAGATGGGGGACTTTGCCCGCATGATGGCCGAGCGTGGCTGGATTGATGCCGCCCCCACCCCCAACCGGCGCACCGGGGCCTATTGCACCAAGTTTGCCGAGCCGGTGGAGCCGCGGGTCTTCATCACCTATGCGGGCACCATGGACAACGTCATCACGCTGGCCCACGAGCTCGGTCACGCCTGGCACAACTGGCTCATCCGCGACTTGCCCATGAGCCAGCGCAGCTACCCCATGACCCTGGCGGAAACCGCCTCCATCTTCGCCGAGACCCTGGTGCGCAGCGCCCTCTACGAGCAGGCCCGAAGCGCCGAGGAGCGTCTGGCCATTGCCTGGGCTGATGCCGATGGCGCCGCCACCTTCCTGGTCAACATCCCGGCCCGCTTCGACTTCGAGCGGGCCCTGGTGGCCGAGCGCGAGCAGGGCTATGTGTCGTCGGCCCGGCTCAAGGGGCTCACCGACGAGGCCTGGGGGCGCTGGTACGAGCAGAGCCTCGACCGTTATCACCCCCTGTTCTGGGCCGCCAAGGCGCACTTCTCCATCGCGGGCTTCGGTTTTTACAACTACCCCTACCTCTTTGGCTATCTGTTCAGCCTCGGGGTCTATCAGCAGCTGATGAGCCGCCAGGCCGCAGGGGAGGCGGGCGTGGCCGAGGCCTACCGCGCCCTGCTGCGAGACACAGGTCGCATGAGCGCCGAAGAGCTGGTCGAACGGCATTTGGGGCAGGACATTCGCGAGCCCGCCTTCTGGCAGGGGAGCCTGGCCCTGGTGGAAGCGGCGGTGGCGCGCTTCGCCCAGTGCGGCAGTTAACCTCGCCAGACCCGGTTTGCGCCATGTCCCGCCGGGGCATGGCGCTGCCACAGCGGCCCCGGCGCGCGGTTCGGTGGCCCGAAGGGGCGTGATCCAAAGCAAGAAAGTGGGATGTTTTGGTGGCGCAAGGCCCTGTCGCTGGGGTAGTTTCGATAGAACCGACACAGTTTTTGAGGTCTTGTCCATGATCATCTATCTGCATGGCTTTGATGCCACCAGCCCCGGCAATCATGAAAAAGTGCTGCAGTTGCAGTTTATCGATGATGATGTGCGTTTCGTGCACTACAGCACGGTTCACCCCCGCCACGACATGAGCCATCTGCTCAAGGAAGTGAAGAAGCAGCTCGACATGAGCACCGATCCCAAACCTCTCATCTGCGGCGTGGGCCTGGGTGGCTACTGGAGCGAGCGGATCGGGTTTCTGTGCGGCATCAAGCAGGTGGTCTTCAACCCCAACCTGCACCCGGAAGAGAACATGCAGGGCAAGATCGACAGGCCGGAAGAGTACGAGGACATCGGCACCAAGTGTGTAACCGAATTTCGTAATAAAAATTCAGGAAACTGCCTGTGCATCCTTTCCGTTCAGGATGAAATCCGCGATAATCGGGACACTGAACGTGAATTGAAGAACTATTACGACATCGTATGGGATGAGCGCGAGACCCATAAGTTCAAGAACATCTCGCACCATCTGCAACGGATGAAGGCCTTCAAAGAAGCCTGAGCCATCACGTCAACCGATTTCGTTTTAGGGAGCCAATGGCTCCCTTTCGTTTTGAGGAACCAAGGAAAATCATCATGATGAATATTGTCGTTGTAGGCGGTGGCGCCGGTGGTCTCGAGCTTGCGACCAGCCTGGGCCGCAAGCTGGGCAAGAAGAACAAGGCCAGGATCACCCTGGTGGATCGCAATCGCACCCACCTGTGGAAGCCCCTGCTGCACGAAGTGGCCACCGGCTCCATGGATGCGGGCATCGATGCCCTGAGCTACCAGTCTCACGCCAAGAACCACGGCTTCGAATTCCAGCTCGGTAGCCTGACCGACATCAAGCGCGACGAGAAACGCATCGTGCTGGCCCCCATCCACGACGAGAACGGCGCCCTGGTGGTCAACGAGCGGGAAGTGGCTTACGACATTCTGGTGATGGCCATCGGCTCGGTCTCCAACGACTTCAACACCAAGGGCATCAAGGATCACTGCATCTTCCTGGACAGCCCCTCTCAGGCGCACCGCTTCTACAACAGCATGATGAACCGCTTCCTGCAGTTCGCCACCGAATACCAACCCGGTGACAAGGTGAAGATCGCCATCGTCGGCGGCGGCGCCACCGGCGTCGAGCTCTCCGCCGAGCTCTACAACGCGGTGGAGCAGCTCTACGCCTACGGCTTCAAGAACCTCACTACAGACAGCCTCAAGGTGACCCTGGTGGAAGCGGGCCCTCGCATCCTGCCGGCCCTGCCGGAGCGCATCAGCGGCTCCGCCCATCAGGAGCTGGTGAAGCTGGGCGTGGACGTGCGCACCGCCACCATGATCACCGAGGCGACCGCCGAGGGCCTGCACACCAAGGATGGGGAGCTGATTGAAGCAGACCTCATGGTGTGGGCCGCGGGCATCAAGGCGCCGGACTTCATGAAGGAGATCGCGGGCCTGGAAACCAACCGCATCAACCAGCTGGTGGTCCACGAGACCCTGCAGACCACCCGGGACGAGAACATCTTCGTCATCGGCGACTGCGCCGCCTGCCCGCAGCCGGACGGCAAGTTCGTGCCGCCCCGCGCCCAGTCCGCCCACCAGATGGCGACCCAGGCGTTCAAGAACATCCTGGCCAAGATGAACGGCGGCGAGATGAAGCCCTACCGCTATCACGATCACGGCTCCCTGGTCTCCTTGAGCCGCTTCTCCACCGTGGGCAGCCTGATGGGCAACCTGATGCGGGGCTCCATGATGGTGGAGGGCTACATCGCCCGCATCGTCTACATCTCCCTCTACCGGATGCACCAGGTCGCCCTGCACGGCTACATCAAGACCGGCCTCATCATGCTGGTGGGCCGCATCAACCGGGTGCTGCGCCCGAGCATGAAGCTGCACTGAGTGCATGGCGGCTGCCGCTGCGAACATCAGAAAGGAGAGGCTTGCCTCTCCTTTTTTTATGGCCGACGCGGGGCGCTCCTGGCAGCGCCTGCCGCCGTCCAGGGGGCCGGTGCAGCTGCCGTCGTGTCTGCATCATCAAGGCCCCGCTTTCATCGTGGCCCGGAAGCCCTCTCCCCAGCACCGGTGCCCAAGGTCGCTTTGCGGGGGAAAGTGGCACGACACAGGCCCTATGGATGGCTCCTTGATGAACCTGGCGGACGCTGTGCTTGAAGCCCCTGACCACGCCGGGCTTATGCTTTGGCCAGCGCCTTGCTACCATGACGGCAACGGTGCTTCGCACACCCAGCCCAACTCACAGGAGACCTCATGATCCTCTCAACCACCCCCACCCTGGAAGGCAAGACCATTCGCGAGTACCGCGGCATCGTCGTGGGCGAAGCCATCCTCGGCGCCAACATCTTCAAGGATCTGTTCGCCGGCATCCGCGACATCATCGGCGGTCGCTCCGGCGCCTACGAAAAAGAGCTGGCCCGGGCCCGGGAGATCGCCTTCGAGGAGCTCAAGGAGCGTGCCCAGGCGCTGGGGGCCAACGCCGTGGTGGGCATCGACATCGACTACGAGGTGGTGGGCCAGAATGGCAGCATGCTGATGGTCAGCATCAGCGGCACCGCCGTGGTGATCTAGCCCGCCAGTGCCCGGCCCTGCATGGCCAAACGCCCCGTCACAAGCCGACCCCGAGGTCGGCTTTTTGCTGGGTGTGACGCGCAAAGGTGGGCGCAAGTGAGTGTGGCTCAAGGCCTGAACGTATCGAATGCTCCGATGGCTCTGGGCTGGCCGGGAATGAGGGAGAAAATGGCCCGGCCCGGAGAAGGTGCGGGAACATGGGGGGCACGGGGCCTGAAGGTCGGCAAAGTTGTTCAGTTTTGCTATTCGATAATGAGTTATCGTTTGATATATCTAAACAAAAAATGACCTGTCAGGGGTCGCAGAGCCCAGGTCGGGACGAACATGGCGAGGTGCAGGCGGCACTGTACTCGCATCCCGCCCATAAATAGAGGTCGCCCGGGCGACCTCTTTGTCGTCTGCTAGTTCGCTGCGGATCAGGACAGGGCATCGGGCCGGAAGGTGTTGCAAGGATCTGTGTCCCTCGTGTCTCAATCGATCAGGGCAATGCATCGGGCCGGAAGCTGGCGCGGATCTGCGGCACCAGGGGGGAGGGGTCGAAGCCTTTCTCCTCCCCGAGCACCGGGTGGAGCAGGGGTTGGTCCCGGATGGGGGTGAGGTCCCCCGCCAGCAGTTGCCTTGTGGCCTGGCCCATCTGGTAGAGCTGGCGCACCGGGTCGAACTGGCGGGCGAGATCCAGCCCGTCCCCGGCCCGGGTGAAGGCCATCATGGGGATCTGGTAGCTGGCATCCCGTGGCGGTTTGGCGCCGTGGATACCCTTGCCCGCCGACATCAGGAAGGGCTGGTGGTCCCCGAAGGCCACCACCAGGTAGCGCTTGCCGGAGCTGTCCAGGGTCTTGAGCAGCCGCTCCAGGGAGGCCATGGCGTCCACCACCCCGGTGTAGTAGGTGTTGAGCAACTGGGTATCCGCCGGGCTCTGATCCGGGCAGGCGCCGCTGCGCTGCTGGGCCCGGTAGCGATCCCCGTCGAAGGGGCCGTGCCCCTGCATGGTGACCGCGTAGGCGAACAGGGGCTGATCGTCCTGGTTGCTGCGTTTGAGCAGGTGATCGATGAGGGCATCGTCGGAGATGTAGAGCCCCTTGTGCTCGAGGGCGGTGAAGCGGGTATCGAACCAGCGCTCCTCATAACCGAGGGCCGGGATCGCCTTGGCACGGCCCCAGAACTTCTCCACATAGGGGTGGGCGAACAGGGTCTGGTAGCCGCTCTGGGCTGCGCTGCGCGCAAGGCCGGGCACCTTGTCCGAGAGGTAGTAGTAGGGCACCACCCCCTGTTTGAGCAGGCCCACCGGCAGACCGGTGTTCATCTCGAACTCCGCCAGCACCGTCATGCCGCCCGTGGTGGGGGAGTGGATGGTCTTGCGCCATTGGGCCACGCTGGCGGGCAGGCTCAAGGTGGGGGCGGGGGCGCAGAGACGGCCCTGCCAGTCAAGCCAGAGTGACTCGTATTGCAGCACGATCACCAGATCGAAGCGGGGAGCCCTGGGCTGGGCGGGCAGGCTCAGTTCCGGGGTGCGCTCGTTGATCTGCAAGGGGTAGCGAAACACGTTGCCGCTTTGCAGCATCTCGTCCACCAGGTTGAACAGGTAGAGGCCGGGGCCGGCGCGGATGATGTCCCTGTGGTAGTTCACCGCCCTGTCCACGTAGCGGATGTTGGCCCCGAGCAGCTTGTTGCCGGTCTGGGTGGCGAACACGCAGAGGGCGAAGAAGGCGGCGGTGGCGGCGGCGGTGCGCAGCAAGCCCCGCAGGATCCAGCGGGAGAGGGCGAAGCGCCACACCAGAAAGAGGAGCCCCAGCACGACGAGCACCGGCACCACAGGGTGCTGATCGAGCAGGATGTGCAGCAGGGCCAGCAGGTTGCCCAGATCGTCCCCCCCCAGCGGCACCCCGTAGATGGCGATCTTCATGAAGTTGGCGAGCAGCCCGATGCCCGAGAGGGCGGTGAAGAGCAGCCCCATATAGAGGCTGAAGCCCGCGAGGGCACAGAGGCTCCAGCCCAGCACCATGCTGCCCCAGGCGAGGTAGTAGTGCTCTGGCCGAAAGCCCGACCAGAACAGGAATTCCCCCAGCTTGAACACCACGAAGCCGTGCAGCAGCACGAAGGTGAGGTTGCCGAGCAGCAGGCTGCCTGCCACCCGGGCGCGGTAGCTTCGGCGCAGCCGCGGCAGCAGGGCCTTGAGCACGGCGGCGCTCACCAGCAGCACCAGCAGCAGGCTGGTCATCAGGTAGAGGAGGTTGAAACCGCGCTCCGGCAGGGTCTGGAGGATCTGGCTGTATTCGGCGCTCTCCGGCCTGTCTGCCAGCAGCAGCCCGATGCGTAGCTGGTAGCGGCTGTCCAGGGCGTCGTCGGGGGCGCGCAGGGCGCTGTTGAGGCTCAGGGTGCAGCGCTCCTTGCGGCACTTCTGGCGCTTGTCCACCGCCTGGCTCAGCTGATCGATGCGCACCCCTTTGTCGTTGAGCAGCTCCACCCGCACCTTGTCCCCCTCCTGCAGGGGTTTGAGCAGTTGCCACTGGCTGCGCACCACCAGATAGAAGCCCCGGTTGTCACTTTTGTAGAGCAGGTTGTAGCGATTGAGGGTCGCGATGGGCTGATCCGCCGGGCCCAGAATGAGGGGGGCGGCACGCCCGAGCCAACTGACGGGGTTGAGCAGCGGCAGGGCGAGGGTCAACAGCAGCAGGGCGGTCAGCAGACCCAGCAACAGCTCGGCCAGGGGCTGGGAGGCGGGGCGGTGGCCGGTGACGGGGGCATTCATAAGGGCTCATCCTTGGAGCGGTCATGGCAGCGACGACTGCCTCTATTTTGACCCGATGGTGCGTGGCTTGTTCCTTGATGTCAATTTAATGACAACAAGATGAATATTCCGTGATGAGCACTGTGAAGCAATTTGTGATCCCGATCCGCCAGGGGCACTCATTCTGTGATGAAAGCGTCATCATGAGCCTTTGCTGCTGGTCTGGGAGGGGGGCGCTGTTTAGTCTCTCAGTAACGGTTGGAGGTACATGTATGAATCCCAAAGTTGCGGCGCGTCAGGCCAGATTGCTCCAGATGCTGGAGAGCAAAGAAGAGATCCGGATCGGGCGGGAGCGGGACTGCCCCCTGCCGCTGCCCCAGCTCGTCCGGCTGACCGAGGATCACCCGGACGTCGTCAAGGTCTACGGTCACGGGCTCACCGCCGAGGTGTTCCATCTCAAGGTGGAGGGGCACCATTGGTGCCTGAAACGCTGCCGCCAGGACTCTCTGGTAGCCAATGTGGACGGCAAGACCGCCTTTCTCACCGAGCTGGAGCGCCGCCGGGAGATAGAGAGCCTGCGGGAGCTGCACCCCACCATTCTCTCCAACGTGGTCTGTACCAGTTTCGGCTCCGCCCGGGCCGGGGTGTTGGTCTCCCCCTGGCTGCGGGGGGAGCCGGTGCGCACGCTCTGCGAGCGCAACCTGGCGCAGATGCTGGCGGTGGAGGCGGAGCTGGCCCGCTGGGGCTGGTTTGACTGGGATCCGAGCCCGGGCAACCTGCTGGATGACGGCCAGCATATCTCGGTGTTCGATTTTGGCTACATGTGGCCCTTCGATCCCCTGCACGAGTTCAACTCCAACGGCCTCACCGATCCCGACTTCCACGTGCCTGAGCGGCTGGAAACCCGCACCCTCTCCGGGCTCTGGCTGGACGAGGCGGGTCCCTTGCCGCTGTTTCGCCGCTGGCGCGAGCTCTGCCTCGCCTGGGCCAGGGGAGAGCTGCAATACCTGTCGCGGGAGGGGGCGAGCGCCCCCGTGCTGGCGCGGATGCAGGGACTGGTGGGGGAGTGGAGTGCGGCGCTGGCAAGCGACGAGGCGCTGGCGGCCAACTGGTGGCGCGACATGTACCGCAGCCATCGGCTCGACATCCTGGACGACCTCAGCGGCAAGAGCTGCGGCCCGCTCACCCTGCGCCGCCTCGACTGGCTGGAGCAGGCGGTACGGGAGCACTTCCCGGCCCTGGTGGACAATCTGGTCCCTGACGAAGCGGGGCTCGGTCAGGCCGGGTTGCTGCAACGGCTGGGAGGGCTGCGCGAGCAGATCCGGGCCAATCTGCTGCCCACCCGGGCTACCCTGGTCACCAGCTGATGGTGGAAGAAGAGTGACAAGAGGGGCGCCGCGGCGCCCCTCTTTGCTGAGTGGGGAAGTGTGATGGGGCGGAGGAGGCTCGTTGTGTGCCAGCGCCGGGGCGACTCAGTCGAGCAGTTCCCGGTGCAGGCAATTGACGATGTGGCCCGCCTCGTCCTCTTTGACCAGGAAGCAGAGGTTGTGGGCGCTGGCGCCGTAGCAGATCATCCGGATGTTGTGCTCGCGGATGGCGTCGAACACCTGGCTGCCCACCCCGGCCGCTTCGCTCATGCGGTTGCCGATGAGCGCCACCAGGGCGAAGCCGGTCTCCACTTCCACCTTGCACAGCTGGCCGAGCTCCGCCAGCACCTTGTCGTTCAGGATGGGTTCGCCGTTGCTCTGGCTGCCGGTGTGATCCAGGGTCAGGGAGACGCTCACCTCGGAGGTGGTGATGAGATCCACCGAGATGCGGTGACGGGCCAGGATGCCGAACACCTCGGCCAGGAAGCCGTAGGCGTGGAACATGTTGAGGCTGTGCAGGGTCACCAGCACCTGCTGGCGGCGCAGGGCCACGGCCCGGAACAGCGGGTTGCTGCGGGTGGTGGCGCGGATCCAGGTGCCACCGGCGGCGGGGTCCTTGGCGGAGCCCACGAACACCGGGATGTCCTGGCGCAGCGCGGGTTGCAGGGTAGCTGGGTGCAGCACCTTGGCGCCGAAGGTGGCCATCTCCGCCGCCTCCACGAAGCTGATTTCGGGGATGGGGCGGGCGCGGGTGACCAGGCGGGGATCCGTGGTGTAGATGCCGGGCACGTCGGTCCAGATCTCGATGCTGCCTGCGTCCAGGGCCTCGGCCAGGAGGGCCGCGCTGTAGTCGGAGCCGCCACGGCCGAGGGTGGTGGTGCGACCATCGCCGTCGGCACCGATGAAGCCCTGGGTGATGACCAGGCTGTCACCCAGCAACGGGCCCACCGCCTGCTGGCAGAGGGCGCGGGTCGCCGCGAGATCCACGGTGGCCTTGCCAAAGCGGCTGTCGGTGCGCAGCAGTTGGCGCGCATCCTGCCACTGGGCCTTGACCCCGCGCTGGTGCAGGAGTTCGGTGAAGAGACGGGTGGACATCAGCTCGCCGCAGGCGATGAGGCGATCGGCGAGTTCGGCGTCGGTGTGCTGACTGGCCTGGCGGGCCATGGTGCGAATGTCGCCTAGCTGGGCATGGATGAGGGCGCTCACGTCGCTCGGGTTGCCAAGGGCGGCCAGAATGGCCAGCTGGATGTCGGCAAGCCTGGCGAGCTGGGCATCCTGTCCGGCTTCGTCCAGTTCACCCTGAGCCAGGCTCACCAGCAGGTTGGTGACGCCGGCGCTGGCGCTCAGCACCACCACCCGGGTCGCCGGATTGGCCAGCACCACGTCGGCGCAGTGGTTCATGGCCGCGGCATTGGCGACGCTGGTTCCGCCAAACTTGGCGACATTGATCGGGTTCATTGCATACTCCTGTCTCAAGGTGAAAATCCGGTTTCATCGGGCAAATAGAGAGGAGGAGGCAAAAAATGGCAGGAAAACGCGAGGATCCCGGCCAGAAGCACTCCACCTGCAGAGCCCATCCCGTACCCGCCCCAAGTGGGGCGCGGTGTGGGATGACCACTACCGATGACAACCCGGGGGATTCAGCCCCCGCAGCCGACGTGGCGGTGTCCAGTCACTCGCCTCGTCTCGGCGCTGCTCCCCCTGACCCAAGTTCACCGGACACTGGTGTCCTCCCCTGGGCTGCCTGGGCAGCGCTCCTCTTCTGGTGCCACCTGTGACAAGTGGCGTGCATGTACAAATACCTTGGTCTGGATTGCACTGTCAATCGAGTTCGTAAAAAAGAACAAAATTGACGGTAACCAGACACAAGATCAATCAGTTACGAAATGGTCTTGGACAAAACCTTGGAGCGACGCTGCCAGTTGTAGAAGCGCTGGCGCTCCACCGGCAGATCTTCGACTTCCAGGGGATCGAAGCCCCGCTCCCGGAACCAGTGGATGGAGCGGGTGGTGAGCACGAACAGGCGACGGATGCCGAGCCGCCTGGCCCGCTCGGCCACCTTGGCGATCAGGGTGTCTCCCCGGTTGGAGTTGCGATACTCCGGGTGGATGGCGACGCAGGCCATCTCGGCCATGGCTTCTTCCATGAAGCAATAGAGCGCGGCGCAGCCGATGATGAGGCCGTCCCGCTCGATGATGGTGAACTTGTCTATCTCCATCTCCAGCTGCTCCCGGGAGCGGCGCACCAGGATCCCTTCCTCCTCCAGCGGACGGATGAGATCCAGGATGCCGCCGATGTCCTCAATGGTGGCGGCCCGGGCCCGCTCGGCGCTTTCGCGCACGATCTGGGTTCCCAGCCCCTCGCGGCTGAACAGCTCCTGCAGCATGGCGCCGTCGTCCTGATAGCTCACCAGGTGGGAGCGGGGCACGCCACCCCGGCAGGAGGCGATGGCCGCGCGCAGGTAGCGGGCGGTGCCTGACATCTCTTCCCCCGCTTGCTCCAGCGCCACCAGCAGCTCTTCGGCCTGCTCGGGGAAGAGCTCGGAGATGGCCTCCCCGTGCCTGTCCATGACCCCCTGGGTGCTGCTGAAGCAGATGAGCTTGTCGGCTTTGAGATCCACCGCCACCCGGCGGGCTACCTCTTCTGAGCTCAGGTTGAAGCTCTCGCCGGTGACCGAGCAGCCAATGGGGGAGATGAGCACCAGGCCGTGCTGATCCAGCTGGCGGGTGATCCCCTCCACATCGATGCGACGCACCCGGCCGCTGTGGCAGAAGTCGATGCCGTCATCCACACCCAGCGGCTGGGCGGTGACGAAGTTGCCGCTCACCACGCTGATGCGGGCCCCCTGCATGGGTGTGTTGGCGAGCCCCATGGAGAGCTGGGCGGTGATGTCGTATTGCAGACCGCCGCACACCTGCTTGATGATGGCGAAACTGGCATCGTCGGTGACCCGGATCCGCTTGTGATACTGGGCCTGGATGCCGGCGCGGGCCAGGGCCTCGTCATTTTGCGGACGCGAACCAAACACCAGCACCAGGCGGATCCCCAAGGTCTGCAGCAGGGCGATGTCGCTGACGATGTTGGCGAAATTGGGGTGACAAATGGCTTCCCCGCCGATCATCAGGACGAAGGTGGCACCCCGGTGCACATTGACATAGGGGGTGGATTGCCGAAAGGCATGGACCAGGCTGGGTTCGCGTTCACGCACGTGTTTCATTCCATAAAAAAGCAGCAATTTGCCCAATATATGAAAATAAATTCACAAATCAAGACTAAATATCGAGTTGGTGTTTTTTTGTCGCCATTTTGACCAGTGCTGGCGGGGAGGGGAAGACGCAGGCGAGGGCGGGAGGGTCGCCCCGGGGGCCGCTCCCTGGTTGATCCGGGCTAATAACCTGATATCTTCGGTGTTCCTTTTCGTCAGCCGCATTGCGCGGGGTTTTATACAAGGACAGGGCATATGGAGCAGATTATTTCACCGGCAGAGGCGCTGCCGGGACGGCGGGAAGCGCTGGAGATTGGCCAGGTGCACGCAGTAAACGGCCACCCGACCCAGGGGCCCTGGCCCGAGGGGATGGAGCTTGCCTGGTTCGGCATGGGCTGTTTCTGGGGTGTGGAGCGTCTGTTCTGGCAGCAGCCCGGGGTCTATTCCACCGCCGCCGGGTATCAGGGGGGGCTGACCCCCAATCCCACCTACAAGGAGGTGTGCAGCGGCCTGACCGGCCACGCCGAGACGGTGCAGGTGGTGTTCGATCCCAAGGTCATCAGCTATGGGGATCTCGTCAAGCTGTTCTGGGAACACCATGATCCGGCCCAGGGGATGCGCCAGGGTGGCGACATCGGCACCCAGTATCGCTCCGTCATCTTCGTCGGGGACGACACCCAGGAGGCGATTGCCCAGCAGAGCCTGGCCGCCTACCAGCAGGCCATGACGGCGAGCGGTGACGGGCGTACCATCACCACCCGCATCCTGCCGCTGGCCCCTTTCTACTATGCCGAGGATTATCACCAGCAATATCTGGAGAAGAATCCCGAGGGGTATTGCGGCCTGGGGGGCATCGGTGTCTGCCTGCCTCCCAGCCTGAATCGCTGAGGCGTCATTGCATACCACGGGGGCCATCAGGCCCCCGTGTCATTGTGATGAAAAATAATTGAAAAAAATGCGTCAGGTGGGGAACTAAACTGAACCCTGGCTGACCAACAGGGTAGCGACCACGGATGGTTGCCAAGACCAGACACATTTTTTTGCCCCGAAATTCATTACTCTGACGAGCGCGATGAATTGACAATGCTAGCAAGCAGGGCTGCCCGATGAGGCGGCCCTTTTCATTGGGCGTCCCGCCTCACTCCTCGCCTCATTGCATCTCGTCCCCTTGCCGTCACGGCAGGGGCGGGGTCAGCTGATGGTGCTGTCGAACAGGTTCTTGATGAGGTCGATGAACTCGATGAGGAAGGCTTGCTGGGCTTCGCTGGGGGCGGACAACCAGACGGCGGAGAGCACCTCTTCCAGGTCGGCGACCACGGCATCGGCCTCCTGCATGATCAGGAAGCGCACCTTGGGGTCGAGCTGGGGGTTCTGCTCGCAGATGGCCATCAGGTTGTCGGCCACCCGGCTGCTCACCAGATCCTCGATGGTCTGGGCGCCGCCGCCTTGTTGCTGGCTCTCGAACAGACCCAGACTCTCTACCAGATACTCGATCAGCGCAATGTAACCGTCGCTCTCTACCACCATGATGGCTGCCCTTTCTTCATTATTGCCTTGGGGAAATGGTGCGTATTTTAGTGGCTGAACCCGTCATGGCAAGCGGCAGTGGAGCCGATGGCGGATAAATTGGACACCGCCGCGCTCCACCGTCTCCAATCCGGTCAGCAGGAAGCCGTGACGCAGGAAGAGGGCGAGGCTGAAGGCGCTCGCCTCCGTGGTGAGGCTGCCAAGCCCCATCTGGCTGGCGGCTGCCAGCACCCGCTCCAGCAGCAGGGTGCCGAGCCCCTGGCGCGGATGATCCGCGCTCACGTAGAGCAGGCTGAGATGACCGTCATCGCTCAGGGTGGCAAAGCCAAGGGGCACATCGTCTTGCTCGATGACCCAGCCATGGTGTTCGCGCAACTGGCTGGCAAGCCCCGGGTGATGGGCGCCCCTGGCCCACTGCTCCACCTGATCCGGGCTGTAGTGTGCAGGCCCCAGGCGGCGTACCGACTGCTCGAACAGATCCAGCAGCCTTGGTATGTGTGCCTCCTCGAGGGGGACGATGCGAGGAGAAGAAGGAGACGGCATGGGTCAACCCTCCCTGATGGTCGAGCGGGGGGCCTGGGGCCGCTTCGCCCTGGGCAGACCCGCCACCACCCGCTCATAGGAGTGGACTATCCAGCCCTGCCAGAGATCGTCAGACAGGCCTCCACTCAGGGTCACCGTGTTCCAGTGCTGCTTGTTCATGTGCCAGCCCGGTTTCACCTCGGGGTGGATCTCCCGCAGCAGCAGGGCGAGCTCGGGTTCGCACTTCAGGTTGATGGAGAGGGGCTCCGCCTGCCAGTCCACCAGGGCAAACATCTTGCCGGCGATGCGGTAGACCAGGATCTCCGGGCCGAAGGGGGTGTCCTCGGTGGCGCCGGGCTGGCTGAGCAAAAATTCACGCAATTGAACGAGGGTCATGGGGACTCCAGGCTGGTCCGATCATGGTGGAAGCATGTTCACCGGGGTGAGCCTTCTGTTAATATGCGCGCCGAGTATACCCCCCATCACCCCGGGAGCCCATGAGATGTTGTACCACAAGACCTTTGAACTGGGTCCCGATCGGGATTGGGTGGTGTTCGTGCACGGTGCGGGCGGCAGCTCCTCCATCTGGTTCAAGCAGTTGCGGGCCTACCGGGAGCACTTCAACGTGCTGCTGCTGGACCTTCGCGGTCACGGCCAGTCCAACCAGCTGCAGCAGGTGGTAAAGGGGCACTACAGCTTTCGGGCCGTGACCGAGGACATCCTGCGCCTGCTGGATCATCTGCGCATCCCCCACGCCCATTTTGTCGGCATCTCCCTTGGCACCATCCTCATCCGCCACCTGGCGGAGCTTCGCCCCGAGCGGGTCAAGAGCATGGTGCTCGGCGGCGCCATCCTGCGTCTCGACATCCGCTCCCGGGTGCTGGTGCAGCTTGGTCGCCTCGGCCAGCACTTCCTGCCCTACATGTGGCTCTACCGCCTGTTCGCCTTCATCATCATGCCGCGCCAGCACCATCAGGAGTCCCGCAACCTGTTTGTGCGCGAGGCCAGAAAGCTCTGTCAGAAGGAGTTCAAGCGCTGGTTCCGTCTCGCCACCGAGGTGAACCCCCTGATGCGTTACTTTCGCGAGCGGGCCCTGCCCATTCCCACCCTCTACGTGATGGGGGAGGAGGATCACATGTTCCTCGCCCCGGTGCGTGAGCAGGTGGCCCGCGACCCTTACAGCCGCCTCGAAATCATCGAAAAGTGCGGCCATGTCTGCAACGTGGAGCAGCCGGATCACTTCAACCGCCAGTCCCTGGCGTTTCTCTCCCGTCAGGCGGCGTCATCCGCCCTCTGAGGCCCGACAAGGGCCTCAGATGAAGTAGTGGCCAATCTCCAGATAGCGCTGGCGGATGTGCTCGATGAGCAGCCTTATCTTGCGCGGCGGCTGGCGGGTGAAGGGGTAGACGGCGTAGATGCCGAGCTTCTTGCCCACCCGGTCGGGAAACAGGTCCACCAGATCCCCCTGCATCAGGTCGTGATAGACCAGACAGCGCGGCACATAGACGATGCCGCGTCCCCCCAGCGCCGCCTTGCGAAGGGCGCCGGCGTTGTCGGTTGAAAAGCTCCCCGACACCGACACCAGATAGTTGCCCTCTTCCCCCTTGAAGGCCCACTCCGAGGCCCCCGTGCTCTGGTAGGCGTAGCGCAGGCAGTTGTGGGTGAGCAAATCCGACGGCTCCCGCGGTGCCCCGAAGCGGCGCACATAGGCGGGGGCCGCGCAGATCACCCACTGGGAGTCGAGGATGTGGCGGGCAATCAGGCTGGAGTCATCCAGATAGCCGGTGCGAATGACCAGATCGAACCCCTCTTCCACCAGGTTGACGAAGCGGTTGTCGAGCGACATCTCCACCGTGAGCCCGGGGTGCTGCTGGCAAAAATCGGCCACCGCATCGGCGAGCAAGAGCTCGCCGGAGATGGTGGGCACCGACATCCGCACATGACCGCTCACCTTTTCACCAAATCCCGCCACCGCGTCGAAGGCGTCCAGTGCGGCGGCCTTCACATTTTTGGCACCTTGATAGAGCGCCTTGCCCGCCTCGCTCAGGGTGAGCCGGCGGGTGGTGCGATAGAGGAGCTGGACCCCGAGCTCCTCCTCAAGACGCCCGATCCGCTTGCTAACCACTGAATTTGTCAGGGAATTTTGTTCAGCCACTTTGCTGAAGGAGCCGGCCTCCACCACCTGGGCGAAGAGGATGAGGTCGTCGGTACTGGCCATATTGATCAACTTTTGGAACGAATGTTGTTCATTATTTCCATATATCGCGAAAAAGGAACAGGGTAAGGTCACGTCCGCTTAACAAAACAACAACAAGGTGCGCCTCTGCACCCCTCTGGACAAGGACGCAATGATGACAGACACCCTGCTGGCCCTGGTGGCCTTCTCGCCGATCCTGGTGGCCGCCGTGCTGCTGGTCGGCCTCAACTGGCCCGCCAAGCGCGCCATGCCCGTCGCCTTTCTGTTGACCGTGTTCATCGCCCTCTGGGGCTGGCAGATGAGCCCGACCCGGGTGCTCGCCTCCACCCTGCAGGGGCTGGTGATCACGGTGACCGTGCTCTGGATCGTGTTCGGCGCCATCCTGATGCTCAATACCCTCAAACACACCGGTGCCATCACCGCCATTCGCGGCGGTTTCACCAACATCTCGCCGGACAGGCGCATCCAGGCCATCATCATCGCCTGGTGCTTCGGCGCCTTTATCGAAGGGGCCTCGGGCTTTGGCACCCCGGCCGCCATCGCCGCGCCCCTGCTGGTGGCCATCGGCTTTCCGGCGCTGGCCGCCGTGCTGCTCGGCATGATGATCCAGTCCACCCCGGTGTCGTTCGGTGCGGTGGGCACCCCCATCCTGGTGGGTATCAACAAGGGGCTGGATAACCAGGCAATCGGCCAGACCCTGAGCGCCGGCGGCAGCAGCTGGGACATCTACCTGCAGCAGGTGACCACCAACGTGGCCCTCATTCACGCCACCGTTGGCACCCTGATGCCGGTGCTGATGGTGATGATGCTGACCCGCTTCTTTGGCCGCAACCGCAGCTGGACCGAGGGGCTCTCCATCCTGCCGTTTGCGATTTTCGCCGGGCTCGCCTTCACCGTCCCCTATGCCCTCACCGGCATGCTGCTCGGCCCCGAGTTCCCGTCCCTCATCGGCGGTCTGGTGGGGCTGGCCCTGGTGGTGACGGCGGCGCGAGCCGGTTTTCTGGTGCCCAAGAACTCCTGGGATTTCGCCCCCGAGAACGAGTGGCCCGCCGAGTGGCTGGGCTCCTTGAAGCTCGATCTCAAAGAGGCCGCCGGTCGCCCCATGTCGCTCATGCTGGCCTGGCTCCCCTATGTGGCGCTGGCGCTCCTGCTGGTGGCGAGCCGGGTGAGCCCGGAGTTCAAGGCAAGCCTCTTGTCGGTGAGCCTCGCCTTCACGGACCTTTTGGGGGAGAAGGGGGTCAGCGCCTCCATTGAGCCGCTCTACCTGCCGGGTGGCCTGCTGGTGCTCTGCGCCCTGCTCGCCACCTGGCTGCAATCGCGCTCCCTCGCCCCCTTCGGGCGGGCGCTGGGGGAGTCCAGCCGCACCCTGATCGGCGCCGGCTTCGTGCTGATTTTCACCGTGCCCATGGTGCGCATCTTCATCAACTCCGGCGTCAATGGGGCGGATCTCGCCAGCATGCCGGTGACCACCGCGAATTTTGCCGCCGGGCTGGTGGGGGAGTTCTTCCCGGCGCTCAGCGCCACCATCGGCGCGCTGGGGGCCTTCATCGCCGGCTCCAACACGGTATCGAACATGATGTTCAGCCAGTTCCAGTTCGAGGTGGCCCAGACCCTGGGGGTCTCCACCGCCGCCATGCTGGCCCTGCAGGCAGTCGGCGCCGCTGCGGGCAACATGATCGCCATTCACAACGTGGTGGCGGCGTCGGCCACCGTGGGGCTGCTCGGTCGTGAGGGGGCGACGCTGCGCAAGACGGCGCTGCCGACCCTCTACTACCTGCTGGTCACCGGCCTTATCGGGCTGGCGCTCATGTACAGCTTCCACATCTCGGACGCACTGCTGCAGCTCAAGTAAGGAGAGCAAGTGATGAAGGTAATGCGGGTCTACCCGGCCAAGCCGGCCGATGTCTATCTCTACGCCACCTGTCTGGTGGACCTGTTCGACCCGGTGGCGGGGCTCGATGCCATCGCCCTGATCGAGCGGGAAGGGATAAGGGTGCACTTTGTCGAGAAACAGACCTGCTGCGGGCAGCCGGCCTACACCTCGGGTCACGAGGAGGAGGCGCGCAAGGTGGCGCAAAGCCAGATGGCGCTCTTCCCCGAGCCCTGGCCGGTGGTGGTGCTGTCGGGCTCCTGCGGCGGAATGATGCACCACCACTACCGCCGCCTCTTCCCCGAGAGCCCCAAGGTGGCCGATTTTTGCGATCGGGTGTTCGAGCTCACCGAGTTTCTGGCCCGGGTCTGCCGGGTGCGCTGGCACGGGGTGGGGGAGGCGAGCATCGTCATGCACACCTCCTGCTCGGCCCGGCGCGAGATGCAGGTACACACCACGGCCCGCAGCCTGCTGGGGCAGCTCGATGGCGTCACCTTGCATGAACAGGCCTACGAGAGCGAGTGCTGCGGCTTTGGCGGCACCTTCTCGGTGCGCCACCCCCACATCAGCCAGGCCATGGTGGAGGACAAGACCCGCCACCTGCTGGCCACCGGCGCCGACACCCTGGTGAGCGCCGATTGGGGGTGCCTCTTGAACATCAAGGGATCCTTGGCCTATCAGGGCAGGATCTTGCCTGCCACCCATCTGGCGAGCTTCCTGCTCGCCCACAGCCGCCCCGACAGTGACGAAATAGCTCATAACGGCGCCGCTGTTAGCGATTTGGCTCATACCAAAGAGGCCCAGCCCCATGTCTGATCACGCCAAGTATTCGCCGCGCCGCTTCCATCCCCAGGCCGAGGCGGCCCTGGCCGACCCCGTGCTGCGCCAGAATTTTCGCGGTGCCATGGATTACCTGCGCGCCAAGCGCCGGGATGCCTTCGCCGATCCAGCCGAGGAGGCGGCGGTGCGCGATGCGGCGGAGCAAATTCGCCAGCGCTGTCTCTCGCGTCTGCCGGACCTTTTGGAGCAGCTCGAAGCCAACTGTGAGCGCAACGGCATCCGGGTGCACTGGGCCCAGACGCCGGCCGAGGCCAACGCCATCATCCTTCGCATCGCCCAAAAAAACGGGGTGAGCAGCATCGTCAAGGGCAAGTCCATGGTGAGCGAGGAGGTGGGGTTCAACCACGAGATGGCGCGCCACGGCATCCGCTGCCTTGAGAGCGACATGGGGGAGTTTATCGTCCAGCTCGACGGTGACACCCCGTCCCACATCATCATGCCCGCCATCCACAAGAACAAGCAGGAGGTGAGCGACACCTTCGCAAGCAACCTGGAAGGCTTCACCCCCACCACGGACGTGGACGCCCTGATCCAGACCGGGCGGCGGGCCTTGCGCGAAGAGTTTCGCCGCGCCGGCATGGGGCTCTCCGGCGTCAACTTTGCGGTGGCCGAGACCGGCAGCCTGTGCCTCGTTGAGAACGAGGGCAACGGGCGCATGTGCACCACTGTGCCCAAGGTCCACGTGGCCATCACCGGCATCGAGAAGGTGGTGGAGTGCCTATCCGACGTGCCGCCCCTTTACAGCGCCCTGACCCGCTCGGCCACCGGGCAGGCCATCACCACCTACTTCAACGTCATCAGCGGCCCGCGCCGGGCAGGGGAGCTGGACGGCCCGGACGAGGTGCACCTGGTGCTGCTGGACAACGGCCGCAGCCAGGCCTATCGGGACGAGGAGCTGCGCAAGACATTGCAGTGCATCCGCTGCGGCGCCTGCATGAACCACTGCCCGGTCTACACCCGCATCGGCGGCCACGCCTACGGCACCATCTACCCGGGGCCCATCGGCAAAATCATCTCCCCCCATCTGCTGGGGCTGGAAAGCACGAGCGATCTGGTGACGGCCTCCAGCCTGTGCGGTGCCTGCGGCGAGGTGTGCCCGGTGCGCATCCCCATTCCCGACATGTTGCAGCGCCTGCGCCGGGAGGCCAAGCACGACGCCCAGCCCGGTCACGAACCGCTGGCGGGGCAGGGGGCGGCCAGGAGCCGGCTCGAGACCCTTGCCATGCAGGGCTTTGCCTTTGCCGCCACCCACCCGCGCCTCTATCACGCTGCGACCGGGGTGGCCGGTCGCCTGCGGGGCTTGATGCCCAAACACCTGGGCCCCTGGACCCAGTGCCGCGAAGCCCCCAAACCCGCCCCCCAGAGCCTGCACGCCCTGCTGCGCCAGAAGAAGAAGGAGTCCTGAGATGTCGAGCAAAGAGGCCATATTAAGCCGCCTGCGCGGCGCCGCCACCCCCATGGCCTACGCCCCCCATGGCTGGCAACCCTGGCGCGGGGCAGACGACAGCGCGCGGCGTGAGCGCTTTGTTGCCGGGATCAGCGCCAGCCACGCCGAGATCCTCACAGTCCAACAGGCAACCCTTGCCCGGGATCTGGCCACCTGGCTGGATGGGGAAGCAATAACGCATCTGGCCTGTGGCCAGGGCGGTCGCTGGCAGGAGGAGGTCGCGGCCGCCTGCGCCGGGCGATCTGTGCTGACCCCCTCTGGCGAGTTCGCGAGCTGGAAGGACGATCTGTTCGACGTCTGTCAGGCGGGCATCACCCACTGCGCGGGCGCCATCGCCGATACCGGGACGCTGGTGTTGCTGCCGGATGGCGGCGAGCCGCGCACTATTTCGCTTGTGCCCCCCTGCCATATCGCCCTGCTGGCGGCTTCCACCATCGCCGACAACCTGGCGGGGCTGGTGGCGGCCGGGCGCTGGCAGCAGGCCATGCCCACCAATCTGCTGCTGGTCTCCGGCCCCTCCAAGACCGCCGACATCCAGCAGACCCTGGCCTACGGCGCCCACGGCCCGAGCCGCCTCTTGGTCGTGCTGGTGGAGGATTGCTGATGCGCTGGAATGAATTTGACGCTGCCGTGCTCTCGCGTATCCCGCCGGAGCGGCTGGTGAGCAACCCGGATCTTCGGCTGGCCCACGGCACGGACGCCAGCTTCTACCGCCTGGTGCCCGAGCGCATCGTGCGCCTCGACTCTTTGGATGAAGTGCGCTTCGTGCTGTCGGTGTGCCGCAAATTGCACCTGCCGTGCACCTTTCGCGCCGCCGGCACCAGCCTTTCGGGCCAGGCCCTGAGCGATTCGGTGCTCATCACCCTGACCGACAGCTGGCGCGGCCACCGCATTCTGGACGAGGGGGCCCGCATCGCCCTGCAACCCGGGGTGATCGGCGCCGATGCCAACCGCTATCTGGCGCCCCTGGGCCGCAAGATTGGGCCGGATCCCGCTTCCATCAACGCCTGCAAGCTTGGCGGCATCGCCGCCAACAACGCGAGCGGCATGTGCTGCGGCACCGCCCACAACAGCTATCACACATTGCACGCCATGACCTTGCTGCTGGCCGATGACACCGTGCTGGAGAGCGGCGATCCCCAGAGCCGCGCCGCCTTTGCGGCCAGGCGCCCGGAGCTGCTCACGGGGCTCGCCGCCCTGCGCGCCGAGGTGCTGGCGAACGCCGAGCTTGCCGCGAAAATTCGCCACAAGTACCGGCTCAAGAACACCACCGGTTACGCCATCAACGCCCTGCTCGACCATGAGGACCCCGTCGATATCCTCACCCACCTGATGATCGGCTCGGAGGGGACCCTCGGCTTTATCGCCGAGGTGGTGCTCGACACCGTGCCCGAATACCCCCACAAGGCGTCGGCCCTGCTGGTGTTTCGGGACGCTGAGCAGGCCTGTCTGGCCACCTCGCGCCTGAAAAGTGCGCCGGTGGCGGCGGTGGAGCTGATGGATGGGCGATCCCTTCGCTCGGTGGCGGGCAAGCCCGGCCTGCCGGACTTTATCAAGACCCTGGATCTGGCTGCCTGCGCCCTGCTTGTGGAGGTGCATGGGGAGTCGAAGGAAGAGTTGGTGGATCGCTGCGAGCAGGTGACGGCCATGGCCGCCGAGTTCGCCCAGGTCGCCTCTGTGCCTTTTACTACCGACAGCGCCGGGCTCTGGGCGATTCGCAAGGGGCTCTTCCCGGCGGTGGGGGCGGTGCGTACCACAGGCACCACCGTCATCATCGAGGATGTCGCCTTTCCCATCGAGCGCCTGGCGGAAGGGGTGGCGGGGCTGCAGCAACTGTTCGATCGCTTCGAATACGGTGAAGCGATCATCTTCGGCCACGCGCTGGAGGGGAACCTGCACTTCGTCTTTACCCAGGGCTTTGACGATCCGGCCCAGGTGGCCCGCTACGGCGCCTTTATGGATGCGGTGGCCGAGCTGGTCGCCGTGCGCTTTGGCGGGTCCCTCAAGGCCGAGCACGGCACCGGCCGCAACATGGCCCCCTATGTGGAGCTGGAATGGGGGCCGGAGGGGATGGCGCTGATGCGTCGCATCAAGGCGCTGCTCGACCCCGACGGCCTGCTCAATCCCGGCGTCATCATCAACGATGACCCCAAGGCCCACCTGGCCCACCTCAAGCCCATGCCGGCGAGCGATGCCATCGTGGATCCGTGCATCGAGTGCGGCTTTTGCGAGGCGGTCTGCCCCTCGCGTACCCTGTCGCTGTCGCCGCGCCAGCGCATCGTGCTCTATCGGGAGTTGTCACGCCGTGGTCGCAGCGGTGAAGTGGCAGGGGATCTTGCCTGGCTGTTTGACTATCAGGGAATTGAGACCTGTGCCGCCACCGGGCTGTGCGCCGATCGCTGCCCGGTGGGCATCAACACCGGCAGCCTGATCAAGAAGCTGCGCAGCGAAAAGTACCAGCGCTTCGTGCCCATCGCCCGCTGGAGCGCCGATCACTTCGTAGGGGTCACCCGCACGGCCCGTGGGGCGCTGGGCCTAAAAGCCATTGCGGGCAAGGTGCTGGGAGACAAGGCGCTGGCAGGATTGGTGAACGGGGTTCGCCATCTGAGCGGCCAGCGCACCCCCGCCTGGTTGCCCACCCTGCCGGGGCCGAGCCGTTACCAGTGGTCGCAAGGGGAGGGGAGCCATGGCGGATCCAATGAGGGCATTGGAGAGGATCGCGCCGTGGTCTATCTGCCCTCCTGCGCGAGCCGGGTGTTCGGCCAGCAGGAGGAGGCCCCGTCACTGCCACAGGTGGTGTTATCCCTGCTCAAGAAGGCGGGCTGCCGGGTCATCGTGCCGGCGAGCGTTGAGGGGCTCTGCTGCGGCATGCCCTATGACAGCAAGGGGATGAGCGAGGTGGCGGAAGCCAAGCGTAGTGAGCTGGCCGAGGTATTGTGGCAGGCAAGCGAGCAGGGGCGCTGGCCCGTGCTGCTCGACACCAGCCCCTGCGTGCAGCGACTGCTCTCGGGGGCGCTCGGCAAGGGGCTTCGGGTGTTTGAGTCCGCTACCTTTGTGCTGGAACACCTGCTGCCCCACCTTGAGCTGACCCCCATTGATGAGACCGTGATGCTCCATATCACCTGCAGCAGCCGGCGCATGGGGCTGGGGGATAAGATGCTGGCGGTGGCTCGCGCCTGTGCCCGCGAGGTGATCGTGCCAGAGCATATCCAGTGCTGCGGCTTTGCCGGCGACAAAGGGTTGATGACCCCGGAGCTCAACGCCGCGGCGCTTGCCAGCCTGCCCGCCCAGGTGCCCAGGGATTGCCGTCAGGGATTCAGCAACAGCCGCACCTGTGAAATGGGGCTCAGCCAGCACGCCGGCATTCCCTACCACAGCATCCTCTATCTGGTGGATCAGGCGGCGAGATAAATAATCCCCCCGGCAGAATAAATTCTGTCGGGGGGGTAATTAGCTCAGAAAAAGTTCAACTTGTTAAGTCTTAACAATTAATATTCCAACTCTCGCTTTGCCCTAGAAACATACTCTTTTAGCTCGCGTCTTACTTGTTCAAGGGATTTTTCTACATACTTAATAGTTTGGATTGCGGGTGTTAATTCAACCTTGATTATTTTATTGCTTGTAGTAATTGCCACATCTTTTGCGGCTTCTCTAGCCATATTTAATAGTTTTTCTTCATGATTGGCAAGTCGACTATCAAAGTTCGAAAGCATGCCGGCCAGACTTTCTGACTTTATAATAAGCTCGTGAGCTATTCTTCTAAGAGAGGAAATTTCATTTTCAAGGTTCTGGACTCTATTCATCGCTTCAGAAAATGCTGTTCTTTGCTCTTTTAGGTCTATTTTTAATTCAGAGCGATCAGATTCCAAGTCCTTTATTCTTGTTTCCATGATCAGACTTAGTTTCTTGCTGCTGTAATTTTGAAATAATGAAAATGCAGATGCTACGACAGCTATAATTCCTAGGCCTGTTGATAGTGCTATTCCAATGTCAATGTCCATAAGCTCATTTATCCTTTTAAAATGACATCTGTAATTTTATACTTTTCGTATATAATAGTCTTTTTGGTATGTGGAAGCTTTCGTTTGTTTTAAAATTATATACTCTATCTCCATGGTAAAGAAGGTTAATGAATTTTAAATATGCATTACCACTACAGCCCAAAAATTGATTTAGTTATTTATCAACATTAATAATGTACCTTGATACAGAGGCTATTAATAACATATGTTCATGCCCAAATGTTAGTTGTCTTGGCATCAAAAAGAGTTACTTTACACTTAAATCTATCTTGAATTCTTTCGATGTGTTTTCTATCGTTATCGCTGTATACACCAATGTACACGCTGAATAATTTTTTACCAGCACGTCGACCTTGTTTAGCCGCAATATTTATTGCATCAATTATATGGTAATCATAGGCTCCAAAGTTAAAACCAAAAGTAATTAATGAACCTTCTATATTGCACAGGGATTCATAGCAATAAGTTAGATAACGGTTGTGAAGGATATGGTTTAGCTTTTCTTCTCCATTACCAGAAGCAACAAAGACTGGATAGTGCCCCTTATCAATTCGTTTTTTTATATTTTCAAGTAAGTAGTTTGCACCAGTATATTGTTCTTTTATTATGTGTATACCCTCATCAAAAATAGGTAGAGCACCATGAACATAATAAATGTTTTGCTCTTTTCTGTTGTTTCCCCATCTGAGCTCAGAGTATTCTGGCTCATCGTGATAATCTCCAGTATCTTCTCTGTCACGACCAAAGCCATCAATCGCATTTCGTGCATTTTTTCTCATTAAAACCCAATAAAGTAAGAGGTCGTAATTAGTACTAAAAATGGAGCCATTATTGTTTATGAAAAAAGATAAAAAATTATAACATTTTGCTATCTGGTTTTCTCCTAGTTTGAAAACATGCTCAGGGTGCAATGCTTCAACAGCATCAATTAAGCTTTCTTTCAAACGGGAACTAGCAGTTTCAATTTTTTCTAGGAGCTCATCATTTGAGCCAAAAGCATTTATAAGCTCACAGAAATTATCAAGCTGTTGCATTATTAGTTCGAAGTTTTTTGTTTTGATGATCTTAAACAAAGATGTAATGAGAGGATCATCTTGCTCTTCAATAAATCTATGTAGTGCATTGTAAGAAAAAATCTCATGATTGTAAGCCATGCTAAAACCATTTCCTAAAAGGAGGTGAGGTTGTCTTTTCTTACTTTCTAAATAACTTATTACTTCACTATATGTTTTTAATTTTTCGGTCATGCTTCCTCGCAAAATAAAAAGTAGTTTTAACTATCAATAATCGCAGGAGAGAAGACATTTTTATCACTTAACATGCAGTGTGTTTTTGCCAATGAAAATGGCTACCGCACGGATTTCAGCTTCCGTTGTGCTGCCTTCAAGCAGAATTAAAAAGAAATGAACCATAACCACTCCCTGGCTGCCTTTGGGGCTCTGAGGGCCGGATGAGTAGCCTATCAAACGCTGACCGCTCCTGTTGAGTAAAAACACAGCCGATCCGTGGTATTTGAATGAAATCTTGATGGCGGTCAGATTTTACGTGGCACGGTCGAGAGAAACGGGGGGAGGGGAGATGGCCTCTCTGCTTGTTGCTGCCCCGCCGCCCTGTCCGCCTGTGACAGCGAGAAGGCGGCCAACAGCATCGCCAAGCGCGCGCTGATGCTGACATCCATGAGTCGAACCTGCTCATCCGCGATGGCGAACGGGGTAAGACTCAGTAGCCCGTCATCTCCAGATAACCGACGCCTTTTGCATCCCCCGAGACGGACACCGCCCCTTCCCAGTAGTCAAAGCGTCCCGTCATGGCCTGATTGGCTTGGCGGGCGCGGATCGTCAGGTTCAAATCGCCGGCTTCCAGCTGCCACTCGATGGGGTAGGCTTGCCCCTTGGGGCCGCGCCAGGTTTTGCCGGGGGTGAGGCGGATCTGCGCAGGGCTCAGTACCCGGCTGCTGCCGTCTCGTTCAATCAGGATGCCGTAGCGGTTCTCCGGCTCAGTGCGTCCTGCCTTGGTGCGCAGGCGAAACAGCATCAGCTCGCGGCCATCGTCAAACTGCAGCGAAAACCAGTCCCAGCCCGATTGCCACTCGGCCAATACCGAGCTGCTCCACTCGTGATCAAACCACCCCTCACCGCTGACGTGGCGGGTCTCCCCATCCAGGGTCAGGGTGCCGCTGATGGTCAGGCGAGGGTAGGAGTAGTAGAAGGAGGCGTTGCCCGGGCTCTTCTCGCTGTAACCCGCTTTGCCCTGTAGCACCGCGGGCTTGGCGGCACTCACCTTCACATCAAGATCCCCCGCCTTGCTCTGCACCTTGAGGGTGGCGGGAAAAAGCGCTTCCCCTTGAGAGGTAAGCCGCCACTCTTTCAGCCAATACTCACCGCCGCTGGCACCGGCGAGCCCAGGCCCCTGGCGGCTGGTGCGCTCGTCCTGCTGGTGGCTGCCTTTGCTCACATCCGTGATGGCGAACTGGGCAAGCCAGAGCTGGGGGGTGAGCCAGGGGTTGTCGGATGTTATCTCCTGCTCGATGCCTTGGCGAAACAGGGTCCACTGCATGCCGTAGTCGCGCCCTTGCTGGTCTTTCAGGTTGCCGGTGAGATACCACCACTCGGAGCGGTAGTCGGGGTGGGCAGCGTGATCCGCGGGCAGGTTGATGGACTGACCCGGCAGGGCCTTTTTGAAGTGATCGTTGCCGCCACCCAGGATGCTCCCCAGATCGCTGGCTTGCGCATGGCCGCTTATGGCAACAAGCGGGATCAAGAGGGCTGCAAGCCAAGAGGACAAGATTCCCCTCACCCTGGCCCTCTCCCGAAGGGAGAGGGGATGGTTCGCGGCAGCTCTGTGCGCTTCTCTGCGCTGAATCAGGGGCGGTGACAGAGATCTGGTCAATGGGAACGTCAAGCCATGGCTGAGCCAGTGCGCCAACCAATCTTTCATACCACTCTCCTCGCGGCGTACCAGGAGGCGAGCGCGCCACAGACGGGGGCGAGCAGAAGCGCCGTGACGGCGTGCAGGGGGGCGGCCTCGAAGGCCAGCCGCCAGCCAAAGGCGCGGGGGTTGACCACCTCAATCAGCACCCAGGCAAGGCCATAGCCTACCGGCAGGGCCAACAATGCGGTGAGCAGTCCCAATCCCGCCCCTTGCCACACCAGCAGCCGGCGGCAGTGGCGGGGGCTCAGGCCAAGGCTTTGCAGGGTCTGCAACTCGCCGCGCCGGGCCAGCCCCAGCACCATAAAGGCCGAGCCGATGCCGACGAAGGCGATCCCCAGAATGAGCAACTTCAATAGCTCAGTCACCACAAAGGTCTGATCGAACACCCTGAGGGCGGCGGCGTGGATGTCGGGGGCGGGCAACAGGTTCACCTGCTCGCCAAACTGGCTCCTGAGCCTGTCGCCAAGGTGCTCGGGGTCCGGGCTGAAGAGGGCAAGGGATTGCACCTTGCCCCCTTCGAAGGCATGCAGTATCTGCCCCTTGTCGCTGCCGTAATCCTGATAGACGCCGGTGACGGTGAAAGCCCTCCGCCCCCCTTCGCTGGTTACCTCGAGGCGCTGACCCACCCTGACCCCGAGGCGTACCGTCAGCGGTTCGCTCGCCAGCACCTCGTCGGGAGCGGCGGGCCAGCGCCCGGCGAGCAAGGGATAGGCGGCTTTGATCTCGGGGATAAAGTCCATCTGCGCCCACTCGATGGGCTGCCCCTGCCAGCGGGCGGGGAGCACGGCGCGGCGGGAGGCGGCGCGCACATCCGGCGCTGCAAGAATGGTGTTGAGGGTCTGCTCGCCCAGGGCGCCCCTGCTGCCGGCCACCCCCTTGGGGGCGGTGACGTAGAGATCGGCGGCCAGACGCTGGCCGAGCCAGATCTCCACGCTCGAGCGAAAGCTCGACACCATGACCCCGATGCCGATGGCTGCGGCGATGGCCAGTTGCAGCGCCATCACCGCAATGGCGGTGCGATCCAGGTGATAGAGGGTTTCGGCCACCCCGAGCCGGGCGGTGAGGGGGCCGCGTGCACGCAGCCGCCCCAGCAAGGAGCGAAGGGCATCGGGCAGCAGGAGGGCCATGGCGAGCAGCCAGCCTCCGGCCACGAAGAGGGCGCCGCCCAGGCCGGTTTCTGGCCGCCATAGACACAGGGCGCACAGCAGCAGGATGGCGATGGCAAGGCCCCGACGTTGCCAGGGATGAGCCGGCGGGCGGCTGTTGCCCTCTCGCAGCGCAAGGGGGGATTGGCGCAGCAGTTGCCACCAGCCGGGCAGGTTGGCGGCAAGCATCCCCAGAAGGCCAATCACCAGCGCCTTGCCAAGGCTCGTCGGGGAGAGGCGCAGCAGGTCGATGGGGTTGGGGCCATAAAGGTCGGCCAGCGCCTGGGTGAGCTGCCCCATCAGGGCGAGGGCCAGCAGGCTCCCCAGCAACAGCCCGAGTAGAGTGCCGAGGGTGGCGAGGATCAGGATCTCCAGGGTCAGCCAGCGCAGCACCCGGCGCGGCGGCATCCCGAGGATGATGAGTTGGGCGAGCAGGGGGCGGCGCACGCTCTGCACGAAGCGCTGGGCGTTGAACACCAAAAACAATCCCACCGCCATGGCGAGCAGGGAGAGCGCCGTGAGGTTCAGCGCCAGCGCATCGCCGAGCTGGCTGGCATCGAGCGCCGGACTGATGGGCTCAAGCCAGAGGGGCTGATGGGGGGCATAGGATTGCAGTGCAGCCTGCAAGGCTCTTTGCAAGGTATTGGCCTCGTCCTCGCTGAGTTTGAAGACGATGCGATCGAGCCGCCCCACCTTGCCCAGCAGCGGCTGGGCGAGGCCGATGTCGGTCACCAGCAGCCGCTCCATGGGGACGGCGCCGGGCTCGAAGGTGCCCGCCAGGGTCAGGGTCAGGGGGCGTTGTCCCTCATCCCCCAGCACAAAGGTTCGCGACTGGCCCGGTTGCCAGTCAAGGCGCCTCGCCTCGGGGGCGGCCAGCCAGACGCTGTCGGCGCGATTCAACGAGACATCGGGTTGGCTGTCTGGCGCATCGCCAAAGAGGCGGCGCAGGGGGCCGGGGTTGAAGAGATCCATCCCCAGCAACTGGAAGCTGCGCCCCTGCTCGTCCTTGAGCCAGGCGTGAAGCTCTGGCATGGCGTCAAGGTTCGGCTGGCTTCGCACCAGCCTCACGTAGACTTGCTCATCCAGGCCACCCTGGGGGGCCAGGCGGTAGTTGGCCTCCCCGGCGAGCTGGCTGCGGGCGGCGACGAAGTTGGTGCGGGCGCTGTGGTTCAAGAGCTCGATGGCCACCACCAGGGTGACCCCGAGGGTGAGCCCGGCCAGGCTCATCAAAAGCAACCAGGGGTGAGCGCGATAGAGGCGCAGCTGCGCCTTGAGCGGCAACATCAGCAGGCCCCCCGGCAGACGTCAGCCATGGCGGCGCCCCTTGAGCTCGACCAGCTGCCCCCCTTCAAGGCGCAGCACCCGATCCGCCAGGTCGCCATAGCCCGGGTTGTGGCTCACCAGCAAGAGACCGGCGCCGGTATCGCGCACCGCGCTCATCATCAGGGCCATCACCTGCTCGGCGTTGTGTTCATCAAGGCTCCCGGTGGGTTCGTCGGCGAGCAGCCAACGGGGCTGATGAATGAGGGCACGGGCCAGCGCCACCCGCTGGCGCTGGCCGCCGGAGAGCTGCTCCGGCCAGGCGTGGCGCTTGTGGCTCATGCCAAGGCGCGCGAGCAGGGCATCGAGGCGCCCATCGTCCTGGGGCAGGTTGTTTATCTGAAGGGGCAGGGCGAGGTTCTCGGCCACGGTCAGGGTCGGCAGCAGGTTGAAATCCTGATAGACGATGCCGAAATGGCGGCCACGCAGGCGGGCCCGCTCATCTGTCGGCAGGGTGTCGAGGCGGGTCTCTTCCAGCCAGATCTCCCCCTCGTCCGGGGCGATGAGACCGGCGATGAGGTTGAGCAGGGTGGACTTGCCACAGCCGCTCTGCCCCAGCAGCAGGCAGGTTTCCCCCGGGGTGAGGGCGAGATCCAGCCCCTCGAACAGGGGGAGCGTCTCGCCGCCGTTGGCGAAGCGTTTACTGAGGTTGCGCAGGCTAAGCATGGGATAACCGTTTGATGGTCAATGGCTTTCACAATGTCCGTCACTATGCCAGTTAGTGATCGCGCCTGCAAAAGGGATGGGGATCCTCGCTGGATCCCGCTTGCCTGAGGTGGTTAGAATAGGGCCTTCCATGGGTCACAGGATGAGCAAGGATGTTACACAAGCAAGTCAGTTTTATCGTCGACAGCAAGGGCGTCAAGCAGGCTGCCGTGGTCCCCATCGATATCTACAACGAGCTGATGACCCTGCAAAAGGCCCTCTCCGACAACAAGCCGGGGGAGCGCGAGCTCTACCACTTCAACGGCAAGGGGGCAGAGGCCCATGGTTATCCGGTGGGCAAGCGGCAAAACCCCGGCTTCATGGTCCAGGCGGGCTCCACCGCCAACGGCGAGGATGCGGCCTCCCTGCGCGAGGCGGTGATCGAGCTGCGCCAGGAGCTGCTGGGCAAGGGGGTGCTCGTTCCCCACCCCGAAGGGGGCTTCATCTTTACCGCCGATCAGCTCTTCAACAGCCCGAGCCTGGCCGCGAGCCTGGTGGCGGGCAACAACCGCAGCGGGCTGGATGCCTGGCAAAACAGCGCAGGCTACACCCTCAAGCAATCGGGTTTTGGCAAGAAGACCTCCTGATGACGGGGCCCGGCAACGGGCCTCGCTCATGTTTGCCTGAGTGCCCGCGGCGGGCCGCTCATCAGGATGACAAAGAGGCGGCTTCCCTTTGCGCTGCTAGCCTCAATGCCAGACGCCTGCCAGGAGATGCCGCCATGTCTGGACTCCTTCGCCTCGCGCCCGGGGCTGCCCTGCTCAGTGCCCCCGCCGCTGCGGGCAACGGCCCCCTCGATCTGACCCACAGCGGGGTCGGGCTCTTCGCCCTCGCCATCTTCGCCCTGGCTTATGCCCTGGTGATGGCCGAGGAGTACCTGAAGCTGCGAAAATCCAAGCCGGTGCTGGTGGCCGCCGGCATCATCTGGATAGCCATCGGCCTGGTCTATACGGGGCAGGGGCACAGCGAGCTGGTTCAGGCCGGTTTTCGCCACAACCTGCTGGAGTATGCCGAGCTGATGCTCTTCTTGCTGGTGGCCATGACCTATGTGAACGCCATGGAGGACAGGCTGCTGTTCGCTGTGCTGCGGGTACGCCTGGTACAAGCGGGCTTCAGCCTGCGTACGCTCTTCTGGCTCACCGGTTTTCTCGCCTTTTTCATCTCCCCCGTGGTGGACAACCTCACCACGGCGCTGCTGATGTGCTCAGTGGTACTCAACGTGGCCAACGGGGAGCGCCGCTTCATCAACCTGGCCTGCATCAACATCGTCGTGGCGGCCAATGCGGGCGGCGCCTTCAGCCCCTTTGGCGACATCACCACCCTGATGGTGTGGCAGGCGGGCAAGGTGCCGTTCCAGCAGTTCTTGCTGCTCTTCATCCCCGCCCTGCTCAACTTCCTGGTGCCGGCCACCCTGATGAGCCTGATGGTGCCCCGTCTGGTGCCCGCCATGCCGGGCGAGATGGTGGTGCCAAGGCGCGGCGCCCTTGTCATCGTGCTGCTCTTTGTGCTCACCATAGTGACCGCCGTCGCCTGCCATCACTTCCTGGGGTTGCCCCCCGTGCTCGGCATGATGATGGGGCTGGGCTACCTGCAATTTTTCAGTTTCTATCTGCGAAAGACCCAGCCCGTTACCCTGGCCCGGGCACGGGCGCTGTATGAGCGCACCGGGGACGAGGCCAGGCTGCTGCGTCTGGGCTCGGTGGTGCCGTTCGATGTGTTCAACAAGATTGCCAAGGCGGAGTGGGACACCCTGCTCTTCTTCTACGGGGTGGTGATGTGCGTCGGCGGTCTCGGGTTTATGGGGTATCTGGCGCTTGCCTCCCATTTCCTCTATGACGGTGGCGATCCGACCCTGGCCAACGTCGCCATCGGCCTGCTCTCCGCCCTGATCGACAACATTCCGGTGATGTTCGCCGTGCTCTCCATGGAGCCGCAGATGAGCACGGGGCAGTGGCTGCTGGTGACATTGACCACCGGGGTGGGGGGCAGTCTGCTCTCCGTCGGCTCCGCCGCCGGGGTGGCCCTGATGGGGCAGGCCAGGGGCATGTATACCTTCGTCGGGCACCTCAAGTGGTTGCCTGCCATTTTGCTTGGCTATATGGTCGGCATAGGGGCGCACCTGTGGCTCAACAGCGCCCTGTTTTAGGAAATCCGGTTCCAGGCACCAGGGAGAGGCAAGATGGGACAACTGTTCGAGGCGCTTTCGCCGCGCCATGTCACCTTTATCGAGGGGCAGAAGATCTTCTTCGTCGGCACGGCAGCCGCGAAGGGATCGGTCAATCTCTCCCCCAAGGGCGGGGATTCGCTGCGCGTCCTCGATGCCCACACCCTGGCCTGGCTCAACCTGACCGGCAGCGGCAACGAGTCCGCGGCCCAGGTGCTGCAACAGCCGCGCATGACGGTGATGTTCTGCGCCTTCGAGGGGGCGCCGCTTATTCTGCGAGCCTATGGCCAGGCACGGGTGCTGCACCGCACTGATCCGCAGTGGCCGTCGTTGCTGGCGCTGTTCCCCCCAAGTGTCGCGGCTCGCCAGATCTTCCTGCTGGACATTGAACGGGTCCAGACGTCGTGCGGCATGTCGGTGCCTCTGTATGAGTACCAGGGGGACAGGGAGGATCTTGCCAACTGGTCGGCCCGTCAGGGCCGGGAGGGGATTGAGGCCTACTGGCGCAAGAAGAACCAGCTAAGCCTGGATGGGCTGGAGAGCGAGATCCTGGCTCGTAGCGGGTTGCAGGCCGATGACTGAGGCCTGCGCCCCGATGGAAAAAGCCCTGTCCATGGACAGGGCTTTTTCATTGCAGGGCATCAGGGGACGCGCTTGCCGCTCAGCAGCCAGTAACTGAGGGCCGACCCCAGGCCGCAACCGGCGATGGCGATGGCCATGGGGAGCGGCGATTCAGGGGGATTGAGGTTGACCAGCACCCCCACCAGGGCCCCAAGACCAAAGCGCAGGGTGCCCGCCAGCGCCGAGGCGGTGCCTGCGGACTGGGGGAAGTGGCCCATCAGGCCGGTCATGGCGTTGGCCCCCACCAGGCTGATGTGGCCGACGAAGAGCACGACCGGGATGACGATGCCCCACAGGCCGCCAGTCTGGCTCCAGGCGTTGTAGATGAGCAGGGCCCCGGCGAGCGGCAGCACGGTCAGGCCGTATCGCAGCATGCGCTCGGCACCCACCCCTTTCACCAGCCGGCTGTTGGCGAAGGTGACCACCATCATCAGCAGGATGTTGAGGCCAAAGAGCCAGCCGTAGTGCTCGGTCGGCACCTTGAAATACTCGATGTAGACATAGGGGGAGGCGCTCAGGAAGGCGAACATGCCGGAGCTCGACAGGGCGCCGCACAGCACATAGCCCATGGCACCGCGGTGGGAGAGCACCCCCCAGTAGTTGCGAAGCACCTGCCCGAGTCGCAGGGGCTGCTTGTGCTCGGGCTTGAGGGTTTCCTCAATCTTCCACTGCATCACCAGGCAGATGAGCAGGCTGATGGCCACCAGCAGCCAGAAGATGACCCGCCAGTCGCTGTGAGCGCTGATGTACCCCCCCACCACGGGGGCCACCAGAGGGGCGAGGGTCATCACCAGGATGACGAAGGACATGGCGCGGGAAAACGCATCCTTCTCGAACAGGTCTCTCAGCAGGGCGTTGACCACCACCGAGCCAGCCGCCCCGCCAGCTGCCTGCAACATGCGCCAAGCGAGGAGCTCAGGCAGGGAGTCCGCCATGGCGCAGCCCACGGAGGCCACGGCAAACATCGTCAGGCCCGCCAGGATCACCGGCTTTCTGCCGAAGCTGTCGGCGAGCGGCCCGTAAAAGAGCTGGCCGATGGCAAAGCCCCCCAGGAAGGCGCTGATGGTGAGCTGGGCGCCGTCGATGCTGGTAGCCAGATCCCGGGCGATGGCGGGAATGGCGGGCAGATACATGTCCACCGCGAGGGGAGTCAGGCCCGCCAGGGCACCGAGCAGGATGAAGAGGAAACGGGGGGAGAGGGAGCTGGCTTGGGGCATAGGGTATCCGAGTCGTGGGCTGGGCCGGGTTAAGAGGCAGGTGTTGAGTCTATCAGTTTTGGCGGGCGCGATCAGGTGCATCCTGCCCGATGCCCTTTTGTCGGGTGTGGCGCCAGAGCAGCCAGAGCCAGGCAAGCCATCCGAGCAGGGAGAGGGCATTGCCGGTGCGCTCCGGCCAGCGTGCCGCCAGGGCCAGGGTGAGGCTGTGGTGGCCTGCCGGAACCCAGAGTTGCATCAACCCCTGGCGATTGGCGCTCACCGTCAGCGTCAGGTGCCCGTCGAGGCGGGCCTCCCAGCCGGGGTAATGGTATTGGTGCAGGACCAGCCGGGTCGGTACCCGGGCCTTGACCTCCAGCGCCAGGGCGCGGGGTTGCCAGCGGGTCAGGGTCCAGCTCGCGCCTGGCGGTTCGGCGCTGACGGGCGGCTGGAACTCCTCCTTCCAGGCGAGCAGGGTCGGGGCGAACATGCCTCCCGGTACCTGCCTTGGCCTGTATTCCCGGGCACTGCGCTTGCTGTCGAACTCGAATGCCATGGCCTCCCGTTCGGGGGCCTGGGTGAGGGGGGCGTGACGCACATAGGCCAGGGTGGAGAGGAGGGTCAGCAGAAATACTCCCCACCAGAGCCCCTGCCGGAGACGATGGGGCTGGATGCCGAGCGCCACCACGGCGACCGTGGCAAGGGCGAGCACCAGGTTGAGCCGCCAGGGAAACTGCACCCGTTGCAAGGGGGGAAGCAGGCTCCAGAGAGGCTGGCTCGGGGGCAGCATCATCAGGAAGGCGACGACGCCGATCGCCCCCCAGCACAGCAGCTCGGGGTGGCGCGGCTCCCGGGCGGCGGCCCAGGCGATGAGCAGCAGGGCCAGGGTCAGCATGCTTTGCCACGCCAGGTGACCGCGAAAACGCCAGTCCTCCCAGGCGCTGGGCAGGCGGTCGAGAAAGTTGCGCCTGTAGTCGAACATGCCGCCGCGCATCAGCTCCATGGAGATGGCCCCCTGATCCGCCAGGGCGGGCAGCAGCAGGGCGGCTGCCATGCAAAGGCCCACACCCTGGGCGCCGAGGGCTTGCCAGCAGGGCGTCAGAGTGCGGGTGCGTCTGGCGAACCAGAAGGCGCGCAAGGTGACCAGCCCCATCATGAGTAAGAGGCTGGGGAGGTGGGAGAAGGCCAGCAGCGCCAGCCCCAGGATCAGCAGGGGCAACCCCTGAGGTCGTCCGCGGTGGGCGAGATCCTGCCCCAGCAGGATAAGGGGAGCCCAGGTGAAGGCCCAGAACTCCGCCAGGGCGAAGCGGGCATAGAGATCCATGGCGACATGATAGGGCAGCGCCAGATAGAGCAGGCTGGCGGCCAGGGCCCGGCCAGGGGGCGTGGTGGCACGCAGCCACAGATAGGCAAACACCCCGGAGAGCAGCAGGGCCAGGGTGGCGCTGCCAAGCAAAGGGTAGATGGCTTGCTGGGGGTGGGCACCGGGCCCGGCAAAGAGGGCGCTGACGTAGTAGGGGAGCGGGGGATAGAAGAAGAAGGTGGGGCTGCCGAAGCCGCCGTTCATGGCCATCAGCCAGCGGGGATAGAGTTCCCCCTGCCAGAGCTGACGGGCAAAGTAGTGGCCGGAGAGCAGGTGATGAAACAGATCGTGTCCCTGGCTGCCCCCCTGCCACCAGAGCGGCAGCATCAGCAGGGCGCAGGCCAGCAACAGGGCCAGCGCGACCCGGATCCCCTCCCCGGTTCCGCTCGTGTTTCTTTCCATTGCACTGGTTCCTGACAGACCCGGCTGTGAGTGTAGACGAGTCGAGCGATGCCTTCGCAAGCGCCCGGTTCAGCGGGGCAGGGCGAGCCAGAGGCCGGGTTCGGCGTGAAAGCGGGGGGCAAACCAGAGGGTGTCATAAGGGCTTGGCAGCGCCTCTGCCCCCAGGGGGCGGCGGCTAAGGCGGCAGGCCCCCTGGGTGAGCGCAAGGGCGGCATCCCCCCGGTACCAGCCGTCGGTGACGGGCAGGGCCGTGGTTTCGCGCAGCAGCCTCACCCCCCACTGGGTCACCAGCGCCGGGCACGCCTGCTCGGCCACCTTGGCGGCCCGGGTCATGGCTGGCGCCGCCGGCGGGGTGAGGGTGCAGAGCAGCAGCAACAGGGCTCCCAGCATGGCTGGCAGCTCGCCCCGGCGCGGCAGCCAGTCTGCCAGCAGCACCAGGCCAAGCAGGGTGATGGGCGCGAGATGGCGGGGATTGTCCGGATTCTGGCCAAACAGGGTCCAGAGCAGCAGAACGAGCCAGTAGAGGGGCCAGAGCACGGAGAGGGCTGGATTGTGCTCCTTTGAGCGTTGCCAGAGTGGCAGTACCAGCAAGGCTCCCATCAACAGGGGCCAGAGCGGGGTGAGCTGCTCGTTGAAGGTGCGGGCCCAGCTCAGCAGTCGATCGTCGTGGGCCGCCGCCGTATTGCCCCAGAGGGTAAAGTGACCGTCGGTAAAGCGGCGCCCCTCGCTGAAATAGGCCCAGCCATCGGCCTGCCAGACAAACAGCAGGCAGGCTAGCCCCACCAGCGCGATGGGGAGCACAAATCTGACGCGCGCGCCCTTCTGTGCCATCCCAAGCCACAGGGGCAGCAGGGCCAACACGAAGTAGGAGGGACGCAGCGCCAGCATAAGGCCCAGCAGCAAACCCGCCAGCGCTATCTTGCGCTGTTGCAAAGCCAGCAGCGCGGCCAGCCAGGCGGCGAGCGCAGGCCCGTCGGACAGGCCGGAGAGCGCCAGGGTCGGGGTGAGCGGCAGGGCCAATACCAGCAGCCAGACCGGCGCCAGCAGGCTGGGCCGCTGCCACAATCTGACCGCGAGGAAGGCGGCGAGCGGCGCCAGCAAGCTGCTCCCCAAGAGGCTTGCCCACTGCACCGCGCGGGCCGGCTCGTCCACCGCCAGATTGATCAGCCGCGCCAGCCAGATAAAGGCGGGGTAGCCCGGAAAGTGGGGGGAGAACTCCAGCACGCTGAAGCGTACCACCCCGTGGGCGAAGTTGAGGGCATCGTCGGAATCGAGCGACACGGGGAAGGTCAGCAGCCAGCCAAGCCAGGCCAGTTGCAGCAGGAGCAGCAAGTAGAGTCGATTGGCGAAGCGTAATCGGCCGTGGCGACGCCCCCCTTCTCCCCGTGCGGGGGAAGGGCTGGGGATGAGGGGGGCAGTCGTCATCGATGAGAGGCCATCAAAGCGGTGCCAGCACGGCCATCAGCGCTTTTTCGGCATCGCTAAAGGCAGTGGCATCGGCAGGCTTGGCACCCACCCCGAACACTCCCGGGTTGCCGATGGCATCGAGCACCTTGGCCAGCGCCTGTTCGGCGGCCTTGCGATCCCCTTCATCGAGGGAGGGGAGGATCAAATCGAGGAAGCGCTTGCTCTTGACCACCAGCACCTTGGCGGTCTGGTAGTCGCCAAGGTTCTGGCTGGCCCCCTCGAGGCGGCGCTCGATCTCCGCCTTGTAGGCCCGGTTGAGCAGGGCCGCGGTAGTGGCGGCGTCTTTGGCCTTGATGGCGGCGGCCAGCGGTGCTTGCAGCTCGACCTTGTGGTGCTGTTCCAGATAGGTCAGCTCCTCGGCAATCTCGCTCAAGGTGGCGCTGGCATCCTTGCCGTCAGTGGCTGCGCCCAGCAGTGCCTCGCGGGCATCGATCAGCGGCTCCTTGCCGGCGGCGGCGTAGGAGTAAGCCTGCGCCTGCCCGCTCAGGGTCAGCAGCAGGGTGAGGGCGAGTAAACCCGGGCGGATGGTCATCCTGTTCTCCTTACTTATGCCAAGAGGTTATGCCCATGGCGCGGCACTCAGGCCACGCTCTGGGTTTCGATCACGGTATTTTCGTTGCGATGATTGAAGATGGCGTGGCGTCTGTCCACCCCGTCGATCACCATGTCTGCGGCCATCATCCCCATCTCCATGGCGGTGTCGGTGAAGATGTAGCGGAATGTCCCCTGACGGCCGGTCATGATGAGGTTGCCTATCGGCATCAGCGCCTTGATGGCTTCGTTGCGGCGGGCCTGATAACCCAGATCCATCAGCGGATAGGCGTATTCACTGCGCGCTTCGAATGTCTCATCGCCGAGCTTCTGGGTATCGACGCCGAGGCTGTCGAGATCGGCGGTGACCCGGCCGCGCAGATCAGAGAGCGGTGCCTGCCAGGTGGCATCCCCCGGATTGCAGGGGATCTCCAGCATCACCGAGGTCTGGCCTTGGGGCGCCATAAAGGGGCTGCGGCGGCGGGGCTCCTGCAGACGGGTGGCCAGAATATGGGGGTCGGAGAGGTACTGCCAGGTGTTGTCCGACAGGTTCTCCTGTTTGAGGGGCATATTGACAAAGCGAAGCGACCGGTAGTGGAGATCGCACGGCAAGCCCAGGTGCTGGCAGGTGAGCGGCAGCGGCAGGGTGGAGATCACCTGATCAAAGCGCTCGCTCTGCTCCACATTATCTTGTGACCAATACACCCGTTCAATGCGGCCATCGGCCTGCTCGAGACGGGTGATGGTGGCGCCGGTCTTGAGTGTGACGCCCTCTGTCACCAGCCGCTCCCCCAGGGTGGTGAAGATCTGGCCAAAGCCGTACTTGGGATAACGATATTTGCGGGCATAGGTGCGCACCGACATGCTGCCGTTGCGCCTTGGCAGCAGGCGGCGCGCCACGTCTTTGAGATCGATCAGGCTGATGCGCTGGCCAGCCCAGTCGGCGGAGAGCTTGTCCGGGTTGATGCCCCACAACTTGCCGGTGTAGCCCTCGAAGAACTGGCGGTAGAGGGTGCGACCGAAGTGGCTCTGGATCCACTCGGCAAAGCTCGCCTTGGCAAAATCGGTGGGCTTCCTGGCAAAGGGCAACAGCAGCAGATCCTTCACCGCACCGGCCATCAGGGCCAGCGGCGCCGTCTTGAGCAGGTTGGGCAGGTTCAAGGGGTAGTCATAGGTGCGCCCGCCAAAGCGGATGACGCTCTTTCGCTCGGCGTGGAGCAGGTCGTCCCCCATCAGCTCGTCGATAAAGGCGAGCAGCTCGGGGTTCTTGGTGATGAAGCGGTGGCCGCCGTAGTCGAAGCGATACTCCCCGTCGCGCCCCTTGAAGGTCTGGGTGGCGCACATGCCGCCCACCACGCTCTCCTGCTCGAACAGGGTGACCGCAAAACCGGCCTGGCGCAGGCGCCAGGCGGCCATCAGGCCGGCAGGGCCGGCGCCCAGCACCGCAATGTGCTTCTTGTTGTTGTCGTTCATGAGTGTTCCGAAACGGCGTGATAGCTGGGGGAGCGCGCCTGTGCGCGGCTCCCGAACAGAGTGTTATCCCGGGCTCAGCCCCTGGTCGGGGCGGCGCTCCCCTGGGGGCGATAGCTGCGATGCCAGAGGGTGACAAAGATCATGAGGTAGCAGGCCCAGGTCAGCAACTGCAGGCCGGCCGGTGAGGCGTTGTAGCCAAACAGGGCGCGCAGGAAGGTGCCGAATACCCCCTGATCGTCGAGGATGTGGCTGATGTTGAAGACAGGCGTGGTCCAGAAGGTGATGACGTCGGCTGCCTGCAACATGTTGACGGCGGACGAGAGCAAGCCTGCGGCGATGATGATGATGAGCAGGCCGGTCCAGCGGAAGAAGGGGGCCAGCGCCACCTTGCGGGTGGAGCGCAGCAGCCCCCACACCAGCACCACAGAGACCAGCAGCCCCGCCAGCGCCCCCATCAGCCCCTGGTGCAGATCCACCCCTTGCCCGGAGTAGACCAGGGCCGAGAAGAAGAGCACGGTTTCAAAGCCTTCGCGCATCACCGCCAGAAAGGCGAGCAGCACCAGGCCAAACAGGTTGCCACCGTCGATGGCGGCATCGATACGCGCCGTCATGGCCCCCACCTGGGATTTGGCCTGCTTTTGCATCCAGATAGCCATATAGGTGAGCACCAAGGTGGCGAAGATCAGGATCCCCGCCATCAACAGGTGGTTGTAGCGCTCGCTCTCGAACTGGCTCACCACCACCTGGAACAGGAAGGCGACGATCAGGGAGGCGACAAGGCCAAGCCCCACCCCCAGATAGATGAATTTGTTGTAGCGGCTCGCCCCCAGCTTGGCGAGGTAGGAGAGGCAGATGCCGACCAGCAGGAAGGCTTCCAGCCCCTCGCGTAGGGTAATGAGAAAACTTGCGAACATCAGGATTGAGGCTCCGTATCGGGCGTGACGGGGAGGGGCAGCAGGGTCAGTTGCAGCCGATTGAGTTGCACTATGGGCGGCTCCGGCAAGCTCGGCTCGGCGGCGCGCACCGCATCATTGACCCACTTGGGGTAGGTGCGGAAATTGAGTTTGATATCGGCCTTGAAGGGCCCCAGGGCATTTGCGGGTAGCGGCCAGGCTTCATCGCGCCAGCCATCGGCCGGGATGCGGGTATCTTCCAGCAGTTTGGCGTAACGCCAGAACTTGAGCCCCACCGGCTTGCCATCGGCATCGCCGAACACTTTTCTGAACAGCCGTGCATCCTCAGGGACGGCGCCGTTCACCGGCTGGCCGCTTTCAAGCACCAGCTTGCCGCTGGCGTCGGTGACGGTCAGCTCCAGCCAGAGTTCACGGAAATCGGCGACCCCGGTGGGCAGGGCGTGGCCGGCGCCGGTATTGGCGACTCTCACTACCAGCGCGGGCTGGCCACTCTGGTTTTCAATGCGGGCCGAGAGGGTGGCGCTGGAGCGCAAGAGCGCCAGGCTTTCCTGCTCGAGCGTTGCACTTCTCAGCCCCACCAGCTGATGCTGGGCGCCGGTAAAGTTGTGGCGATAGAGCCGTTCTTTCACGGTGCCGTTTTCGGTGGACTGGCCCGCCACCGGCGCGCCGCCGTTGCCCGGCTCCGGATTCATATGGCAGTCGATGCAGGTGCGCCGCTTGGCGGGATCCTCCGCCTTGGCGAAGCTGGATTTTTCCCACTCGTCCCAGGTGTTGACGATATTGGCGCCGGTGCCCGGGGCAAACTCGTTGTGGCACGACTTGCACAGGGCCGCGTCGCGGTAGAAATCCTTCTGGTAGGAGGCCTTGTGCATGGCGGGGCGGGCGTTGATCTGCCGCTCGGCCAGCCAGTGCTGGAGGCTGCCGCCGGCGGCATCCTCGAACACATAGCTCTCGCGGTCTTTCAGATTCACGGTAAAGGCGCTGTTGCCGCCGGCATCCTCGAGCCGGGTGATGCGATGACAGAGCACGCAGCCGGTGCCTTCTTCCACCACGGGCTCGCCTTTCTGGTGGGCCGCAATGAGCGAAGCACCGCCCTGCTCGAACATGTGAGAGCCCTTGGGCAGATCAGTCTGACCGTTTATCACCTGCTGGGGCATGTGGCAGCCCTGGCACCACTGGCCGAAGGCCTCCCCTTCGGTTTCGCGGGCCAGCGCCTGCACCACCTTGTAGTAGGGGTGGGAGTTGCCCATCAGCCGGTGGTTGCTCTCGCTCCAGTCCTTGAACGCCTGTTGGTGGCAGTTCTGGCAGGAGGCGGAGTTGAGCCACTCTTTCGGGTGGGTGGTTGGCGCCTTGGCAGGATCCCTGCGCGGGGCATCGAGCCTGAGCCAGTTGGCCAGATAGGGGAGGTTGCCGTCACTGGTCACGAAAGCGTGCAGATCCTCCATCATCGCCTGCACCTCGGGATGGGGCCTCGCGGGGTCAACCGCATCGGCCCCATCGCGGGTGTCATGACCCATGCCACCCTGGGTCTGCTGGGTCATGCGCAGGTATTCGCCGATAAAGTCCCCCGCCACCATGTTGGCGAGGTTGGCGTGGCCGTTGATGGCGTTGTCACCGCTCTTCTGGCGATGGGCCGCCATCAGATAGCGGTTGGTGAAATTGAACCCGTCCAGATGGCAGGAGTTGCAGCTCATCCAGTTGTCCCCCGCCATGGGGAAGCGGCTGTTGGCGGCAGTATTACCCAGGTTGAACAATCGCTCACCGCGCTGAAGCGCTTCGGGGCGGGGATCGGTCTCTACCAGTTTGGCTAAGTGGGGCACATCCACGGTGACCCGGGCAAACGGGCCGCTGCCGCCGCTATTGAGACGGGTGAGATCCTGCCCCATGACGTTGTGGACCAGGATATGGTCGCCATCGATCAGCAGATCGCGCGGATTCTGGCCCGGCAGGTGACGCAATAGCTGGGTCGCCTTGGCGCCCCCCTGAAACTTCTTGCGGCGGTGGCGGTTGCTGTTCTGCTTGCCGCTGCGCGACAGGTCGAACACCAGCAAGTCTTCGGAACCCGCCAGGGTCAGGTAGACCCGCTTGCCATCGGCGGCGAAGCGCGCCGCGAACGGGTTGGAGACGATCTGGCTGCGGTTGCCGACACTGGGCAGGTTGATCTGCAAAAAGAGCTGTTTTCTTTCATCGACCCGCTCCTTCTCTTCATCGAGATCGATGATGGAGACGGCCGGGAAGACGGTGCTCTGAAACTGGAAGGGGTGATCGAAACTCCACAGCACATGGGGCAGCCAGGCTTCGCTGCCATCGGGGGCGAGGGCGATGCCGTCCAGCAGGCGCGGCAATCCCTGGGAGTCGCTCGGGGTATCGCTGTGGGTTTCCGCCAGGGTGATGAGCTTGGGCTTGGGCAGAGTAGCCCCCTTAGCGTCTTTCTCAAGCTTGGCAAGGTCATAGATGGCGAGCTGGCCGGTCATGGCGTGGGTGAGCAGCAGGCGATCGTCGTCGGTCAGTGCCAGCCCGCGGGGAGTCTCGGCGGTTTTTGCATCCAGTTGGAGGTTGCCCGTGCTGTCATAAGCCTGAAGGCGCCCTCCCTCGAACAGCGTGACCCAGAACCAGCGCCGCTTGGGATCGAAGATGACGCCATAGGGCCTATGGCCGGTGGAGATCGCCTTTTCCAGCTCGAGTTCATCATCCAAGAGCAGCAGGCGATCGCCGCTGTAATCGGTGACCAGCAGGGTGCCGTCATCGGCGCGGGCCAGCTGGCGCAGGTCGCCCCCCAGCTGCACCTCGTTGAGGCGCTTGCCAGTGCCCCGCTCGAGCAGGGTGACGGAGCCGGCACTCTGGTTGGCAGTGACGAGGCGCGGGGCGCTCCCCTCGTCATAGGCAATCATGGCGGCGCCCATCTCCCGGGCCGAGGCGGTCCCCAGCAGCAGGGCGGCCAACATCAGGGATAACAACAGCTTCAACATAAGATCAGGTGCGCCATTTCAAGATGGTCCAGCGCCAGGCGTGGCGCAGCACCAGGGGCGTCAACGCGAGGGCGCTCAGCCAGTGGGCCCAGCTGGCAAGGTTGCCGAGGCTGTCCCCCGGGGTGCCGTGCAGCACCAGCACCAGCCCGCTTGCCAGACAGACCAGCAGCAAGGCTTCGATGATGCGCCCCGTGGTGCGCAAAAAAGGCTTGCGGCTCTTGCGCAGCAGGCTGCGATGGGAGAGCCAGAAGGCGCCAAACAGCAGGGGAAACAGGGTGAGCGAGAGGGCGACGTGCAAAAACAGGTTCCAGCGCGCCAGGGACCAGGTCGGCGTCAGGGGTTCCCACAGCAGCAGACCGGAGAAAAACATCAGATAAAGGGCACCCTCGGCCGCCTGATGGTGATAGGCCAGCCACTGCCAGCATTGTCGTGGTGAGAGGGAAAGACTCGTCATGGGTGCTCCAGCTCCCGGGCGGTTCAGCCCGGGGCGAGCAAGTTTACAATGCAGTAAGGGTAATGAAAAGAGTTATCAATTCGGCTCTTGATGAATAGACCCTGAATGGCGCCGGGCCCTATTTGTGCTCCGCCAGCCGCTCGGTCACCGCATAGATAAGTGCCGCAGTGGAGAAGGCGAGGAAGACGATGACCGACCACTTCATTTCGATCTCGTTGCCGGTGCCGTCGTTGAGAAAGGCTTTGAGCACCTCGATGCCGGCGATGGTCACCAGGGAGTTGATGACGATGAGTTTGAGGGATGCGAAGTTGATCTTGCTGAGCCAGTTGTCGCCGAGGGCCGCTCGCTGCTCCGGGGTCTTGATGAACTGCACGTAGCCGCAGATGGCCACCAGGATCAGCATCTGGGCCACCAGCACGAAGTCCACCAGGGTGAGTACCCCCGTGATGAGATCCAGATAGTGGATGTCGATGATGTCGCGGCACAGCACATAGAGCTGCATGGCGAACTTCACCATCAGGAGGGCGACACAGATAAGGATGCAGACATAGAAGGGGAACATCATCAACCGGCTGCCGTTGAGCATGACGTTGAAGCGGCGCATGGGAAACTCCATCGAAAAGGAAGGCAGCCAGAATATCCGGAAAGAAAGGAGCGGGAAAGCGCCTTGGCGCCTCCCGCCCGGCCTAGAGGGGGAAGGTGGGAAGGCCCTGGAACAACTGCTGCAACCCCTCGCCCCAGGCCTTTCGCAGCGCCACGAAATGGGGGTTCTGTTCGGTGATGCGGTGCTGGTTCGTCGCCGAGAAGCTGCCCTCGTGATAGACCAGGGCATCCAGGGGCAAGCCCACCGACAGATTGCTGCGCAGGGTCGAGTCGATGGAGATGAGGGCGCACTGCAATGCGGTCTGAAGCGGCGTCTCATGGTGGATGATGCGATCGATGATGGGTTTGCCGTACTTGCTCTCACCAATCTGGAAGTAGGGGGTGTCGGCGCTCGCCTCGATGAAGTTGCCCTCCGGATAGATGTGGAACAGACGGTGGCACTCCCCCCGGATCTGTCCCCCCAGCAGGATGTTGCAGCCGAAGTTGATATGGCCCTGCTGCTGACCCCCATCCCGGCTGATGACGGTGCGTATGGTCTGGCCGATGAGGGCGGCAGCCTCGTAGAGGCTGGGGAGGGCAAGGAGCTCCTGCCCCTCCGTCAGCAGGCTGATGACGCTCTGGGTGGTGGCCAGATTGCCGGCGCTTTGCAGCACTATCACCCTGTCCTCCCGGGTGAAGAGGTGCAATTTGCGGAAGGTGGCGATGTGATCCACCCCCGCATTGGTGCGCGAATCGGACGCAAACACCATGCCGTCTTGCAGGCACATGGCGACGCAATAGGTCATGACCGCACTCCCGCCAGGACTCTCCCGGTCTTCATTGCTGCTGTCCATCCAGGCGGGTCACCTGCGCCTGGCTCTGCAACTGTTCGCACCCGCCGCCATAGCGCACGCCGCGCACCGGACAGGCATCCAGATAATCCATGCCGACCGCGAGCTTGAGGTGCTCGCTGGTGGAGCTGGTGAGGTTGGTGACGTCGAACGTGTGCCAGCGCTCCTCGATCCACACCTCGGCCCAGGCGTGCATCGCCACGTGGCTGTTGTCCTGGCTGTAAAGGTAACCGCTCACGTACCGGGCCGGCAGGCCGGCGTGGCGGCAGCAGGTCAGGAAGACATGGGTGTGGTCCTGACAGACGCCGCTGCCCGAAGCAAGTGCCTCGTCGGCGCTGAAGGTGGCATCCGTGCTGCCGGGCTGATAGGGCATCAGCACCAGGATGCGTGCCATCAGGCTCTGCAAGGCGGCCAGGGTCGGCTCCTCTGGCAGGCAGGCCTTCGCGAGATCCTGCAGGGCCGGGGTCGGGCGGGTGAGGGGGGTGGGCCTCAGGTAGCTCAAGGGAGAGATGAGGGAGGACTCCTCATCTTCCGGGGCGTCGTCGCAGATCTCCACCTCCCCGTGGGCGCGGATCAGGATCCCCTCGTGGGGGGACTCCAGGCTCAGCACGTGCAGTATGTTGCCGTAACCGTCCGTGGTGCAGGTGGCCTCCCCCGGCAGCTCCAGCTCCCAGGAGAGGATCTGCTGGCGGGCCGTGCTGTGGGGGGTCAGACGCAGGTACTGGGTGCTGCGGCGCACCACGTCGGCATAGTGGTAGCGGGTCTGGTGATCGATGATGAGTCTCATAATACCTCCAGGTAGGCGGCGTGGATGCTCTGGCCGATGGCGCCGATGTCGCTGAGGAAATCACTCAGGTACGCCTGCATGCCGAGGGCAAAGACATCGTCGATGGCGCCATAGGTCAGATGGGCGTTGAGTATGGTGGTCAGGCGCCGGGGCGTCTGACCGGCGTTGCCCTCGATCTGGGCCAGGATCAGCTCCATCTCGTCGAGACAGGCCCGCAGGGAGCGCGGCACTTCATTGCGCAGGATCAGCAGCTCGGCGATGGAGGCATGGGAGAGCGTCTTGTAGAGGGTCTGGTGGGCCTCGTAAGCGCCCACTGACCGCAACAGGGCGTTCCAGCGGTAGAACTCGCGCACGCTGTCCTCGTCCTCCCGGATCACCTGATACTTCACGGTCAGGATGCGTGCCGTGTTGTCGGCCCGCTCGATGAAGGTACCAAGCCGCAGGAACCAGAGCACGTCACCGCGCATGATGGTGCCATAGGTGGCGCCGCGAAACTGGTGGGAGCGCTCCTTGATCCAGTCGAAGAACTCCTGGGCCTGGCCGCTGGAGAGCCCCGCCTGGCGGCGCCGGCGGATCTCTATCCAGGCGGCGTTGATGCTCTCCCACACCTCACCGGGGATCTTGCCCCGCACGGCGTGGGCGTTGTCCCTGGCCATGCGCAGACAACTGAAGATGCTGCTCGGGTTCTCCTCGTCGAAGCAGAAAAATTGCAGCAGGTTCTCCATGTTCACCTGGCCGTAGCGGGCCAGGAAGGGCTCGTGAGTGCCGCTGATGGTGAGGGGCGCCACCAGCTCGCTGTGATCGGCGTCGATGGAGGGCATCAGCGACATGGTCTGGGTGACGTCCAGCATGCGCGCCGTGTTCTCCGCCCGTTCCAGGTGGCGGGACATCCAGTAAAGTTCGCTTGCGGTGCGGCTCAGCATGGGCTGCCCTCCATGACCCAGGTGTCCTTGGTGCCACCACCCTGGGAGGAGTTGACCACCAGGGAGCCTTCGGTGAGGGCGACCCGGGTCAGGCCGCCCGGCACCAGGCGCAGCTCCTGCCCCGTGAGGACGAAGGGGCGCAGGTCGATGTGGCGAGGGGCAATGCCGGCGTCGACGAAGGTCGGGCAGGTGGAGAGGGAGAGGGTCGGCTGGGCGATGTAGTTGTCCGGCCGAGCCTTGAGCAGCTCGCGAAAACGGGCCAGCTCCTCGCGACTGGCGCAGGGGCCGATGAGCATGCCGTAGCCGCCGGCGCCATGGACCTCCTTGACCACCAGCTCCTCCAGATTGGCCAGCACGTGGGAGAGGGCAGCCGGCTCGCGGCACTGCCAGGTGGGCACGTTGTTGAGAATGGGATCTTCCCCCAGATAGAAGCGGATCATCTCCGGCACATAGGGGTAGATGGACTTGTCATCCGCCACCCCGGTGCCGATGGCATTGGCCAGCACCACACCGCCGGCGCGGTAGACCGAGAGCAGCCCGGGCACGCCGATGAGGGAGTCCGGGTTGAAGGCGAGGGGATCGAGGAAGTCGTCGTCGATGCGGCGATAGATGACATCCACCCTTTTCAGCCCCGTGGTGGTGCGCATCAGCACCTGACCATCCTTGACCACCAGATCCGCGCTCTCCACCAGCTCCACCCCCATCTGCTGGGCGAGGAAGCTGTGCTCGAAGTAGGCGCTGTTGAAGCGTCCCGGGGTCATCACCACCACGCAGGGGTTGTCCACCGGGCTGCTCTCGCGCAGGGTCTGCAGCAACAGGGCCGGGTAGCGCTCCACCGGGGCGATGGGCTGGTTGTGAAACAGCTCCGGGAAGAGGCGCATCATCATCTTGCGGTTCTCCAGCATGTAGGAGACCCCGGAGGGGGTGCGCAGGTTGTCCTCCAGCACATAGTACTCACCGTCGTGGTTGCGGATGATGTCGACCCCGGTGATGTGGACATAGGTGTCCCGGTGCAGGTCGACCCCCTGCATGCAGGGCTGGTACTGGGCATTGGTGAGGATCTGGGCAGCCGGGATCACCCCCGCCTTCAGGATGCGCTGATCGTGATAGATGTCGTGCAGAAAGGCATTGAGGGCGGTGACGCGCTGGCGGATCCCCTTGTCCAGATGTTGCCACTCTCGGGCGGGAATGATGCGGGGAATGCTGTCGAACGGGATGAGGCGCTCGGCGCCGTCCCCATCCCCGTAGACGTTGAAGGTGATGCCGACCCGGCGAAACAGCAGGTCGGCCTCTTCACGCTTGCGCTCTATGCTCTTCTCGTCGGTCTGGTGCAGCCACGAGAGGTAGGCGTGGTAATGATCGCGAAACTGGTTGTCGGTGAGCAGCATCTCGTCGTAACAACCGGGTCCGGGGGGCTTGATGGGCAGCATAGGCAACTCCTTGTGACGTCCCTGCGTACATCACAAAGTGCAAGGGCTGTGCCAGCCAATTGAGTCGCTATGAAGGCCAGTGTCAGTAATTTTTTATTGAAAAATCATATGGATGACTTTTATGTCATCACGGGGCAAGGCAGGGCGCACCAGAGTGGTACCCCATAGAGGGTAAGCCTGCGCCATCTTGTGGCAACAGGCCATGAGGGCAAGGGACGGGCGCATCGGGATGCGGGGGCGGAAGGCGAGCGCCCTTGCCCCGAGGTGGGGCAGGGGGATAAGAAAGAACCCGACCGATGGCCGGGCTTGGGGGGATTCAGGCACCGGGAGTGGAGGGGCGGCCTGCTGGCCCCAACGTTCAACCTTCTGGCAGGGGATCATGCAGGGACGGGGCCAGGGCAATCCAGGCCGAAGCCAGGTCCGGGCTGCCCAGCGGCGTCGCGGCCATGAGGTCACGAACGTCAAACTCGTCCGGCACGCGGGCGGCGTGATGTTCCCAGACATGATCCAGCGTGGCTTCCTGCCGTGCGGGCAGGGCGGCAATCTCGGCGGGGCTGCAAAGCCCGTGGTGCAGGAGCTGGGGAGCATAATCGAGCATGAGCTGCTCCCGGCAGGCCGTGCGGATGTCGTCCCTGCTCCCCAGGTGGAGCAAGGCTTCCAGGTTGCCAGCAAGCCAGCCGAGGCGGGCCGCCTCGCAGCCGAGGTCGTGCCAGGCGGCCAGTTTGTCCGTCGCGTCGGCCAGTTGCTGATTCATCTGTCGGCGCATCCGCAGCAGCAGTTGGCTCAGGGGAGTGCCGTCATCCAGGGATTCATCAGGCCAGGCCAGAATATCCTTCGCCACCTTCATCAGGACGGGCATGCTGTCTCCCTCGGCGGTGCCGACCAGATCGCACAGTTGCAGGGTAGGAGCGATGCGATTTCGCAGGAATTTTCCCTGGGCACCACACCGCTGCATGCAATGTTGCAGGGAGGTTCGCATCAGTTCGACGGCGACGGCCTTGACCAGGCCTGCATCGGTCTGAAAGCGGGAGGAGTGCCGTCCATCCGGCAAATGTCGTTGCTTTATCCCTTCGTACAGCGCCATGGCGGCCAGCCCCGTCACATAGGCACGAGTCAGTATCCGGCGGTGCAGGGCATGGTGCGCCAGCGGTATGACCCGCCCGTTGTGGGCGTGCAGCGGTCGTTGCTGCGCGTAGTGAATGGCCAGTGCGAGGCTCAGTTTCAAGCCGGGGATCAGGGAGGCGGTCAGCACCAGTTTTCCCCACTCAACACGGCGCAGGGAGCTGAAGAAAATGTCGCGTTGGCTGGCAAGACGAGAGTGAAAGATGCCCCCAGCACTGATGTCGTGCTCATGACCCCTGAGCCATGCCCAGCGGGGGAGCGCCACCTGCTCGAAGGTGATGATGGCGTGATCCACCACGTCGAAGTAGGGGAGGTCGAGCACGTCCGGGCTGGAGACGCTGACCCCCTGACACAGTGCGCCACGGACGTCCCGGCAGGGCACCAGAAAGGGATGAATGCCACAGTCTTGCTCGCCGACCCACAATCTGGCCATCACCACGCTGCTCTTGGGTTGCCCTTCCAGGGCGATGTAGGGCATGAACTTGGCGGCATGCCGATGGGGCGTATGGAGGATAAAACCGTCAGTGGCACAGTCGTAGCGGACTTCGGTTGCCATGCTCATGGCATTGTTGCCACAACCCAGTTCGGTGACCAGATAGAGCCCGTGAGTGCGCAGGGCCAGAGCCTCCTCAATCTGGCCGATGATCTCCGGATGGTGCCGATCCCCCAGCTCCAGCAGCGTGCCGAGATAGAGATTGTAATGACTGGCCAGCAAGGGGCAGAGCCCCCCTTGCCGGGTCAGGCAGGGAGACTCCATCAGGGTGAGGAGGGGGGCCAGGTCGTCAACGATATCCTCTTGCCCGAGTGCAGCCGTGCTGGCGACAGTGTGGAAAATCCGGTAGATGGCCCGGGTCCGTTGTGCCTTCTCGAGTTGATGGAGAGCGGGGAACAGGGGGTCGTTGAGCGCCAGAGCATGCAGGCGACTGGCCAGTGAAGCAGGGTGTGACATGATGGCTCCTTGACTGGATAGATCCAAATGGACCTTTTCGAATCAATTATAGTTTTTGGGATCTCTTTGACACCCTGGTGACGAGCCTGGTGATGAGTAAGGGCCGTCATCGAAGGCCATGGGGAATCAGGAAAGCAAGCAGGTGGCGGTTTGGCGCGCCATCGGGCAGGGGGGGCGTGGACAGGCCCGGAAGAGCAGATATGAAAAAGCCCAGCCAAAAGGCTGGGCTTTAAAATGTGGCTCCCTCGACAGGACTTGAACCTGTGACATACGGATTAACAGTCCGCCGTTCTACCGACTGAACTACGAGGGAATTGGCTCCTCCTACTGGACTTGAACCAGTGACATACGGATTAACAGTCCGCCGTTCTACCGACTGAACTAAGGAGGAATAGCCTGTCTCGTCGAGACGGGGCGGATATTAATGGCCCATCTCCTGGGTGTCAACCCGCCTGTCGGCGTAAAAAATGGCTTTTTGGCCCGTTTGCCCAAAACTTGGGCAGCGCGGACTATTTTCAGCACAATCAGGAGCTTGAGATCGCGCCTTCGGTCGGGTTGTGCCTGCTTGGTATCATGATTCCCGCATACTGCCAGGAGGAGGCGTGGTGTCGTTCATCCGCAGAGTACCGTGCCCAGGGAAACCTGCCGTGGCGGGAAACGGCGTTGATATTCGGGGTGTCACCGACAATATTGCGCGCTCATGGCCATTTCTTGATCCCGCCCATCGAATTATCTGGCCGGGTCGGGTATGGTTGCCTTCGATACCATCGCCGCGTCGACAGCTCTGCCGGCCCTTGATGATGATCGGGTGCCGGTTCACCCCGGCCTTTGTCTCCCTCTTCTGGTATTACCCTAGACATGCACAATCAAGCTTCCTTACAAGGCGTGAAGCTGGCCATCGCATTGCGCCAATCCTGCATTGACGAACCCTACAGCGTGGCCCGCTTTGGCCGCGACCTCATCGCCGGCATCACGGTCGGCATCATCGCCATTCCCCTTGCCATGGCACTGGCCATCGCCAGTGGGGTGCCGCCCCAGCACGGGCTCTATACCGCCATCATCGCCGGCATCGTCATCGCCGTGACCGGGGGATCCCGCTTCTCCATTTCGGGCCCCACTGCCGCCTTCGTGGTGATCCTCTACCCGGTGGCCCAGCAATTCGGCGTCGGGGGCCTGTTGATGGCCACCCTCATCTCGGGCTGTTTCCTGGTGGCCATGGGCATGGCGCGTCTCGGGCGCCTCATCGAGTACATTCCCCCCTCGGTGACCCTGGGGTTCACCGGTGGTATCGCCATCGTCATCGCCACCCTGCAGATCAAGGATTTCTTCGGCCTGCAGGTCCTGGAGATGCCGGAAACCTATCTGGGCAAGGTACAGGCGCTGGCCCATGCCCTGCCAAGCTGGCAGTGGGGGGACACCCTCGTCGGGGTGGCGACGCTGGCGGTGCTGCTGCTCTGGCCGAGATTGCGCCTGCCGGTACCCGGCCATCTGCCCGCCGTGCTGGTGGGGGTGGGGCTCGGGTTTGGTCTGCACCAGTTCGGGGTGGACGTCGCCACCATCGGCAGCAAGTTCAGCTATACCCTGGCCGATGGAACCCAGGGCATGGGCATTCCCCCCATCGCTCCGACCCTGGTGATGCCCTGGGCGCTGCCGGGGCCGGACGGGGCACCGGTTGAGTGGAACCTCGCCGCCATCGAGCGGCTGCTGCCCGCCGCCTTCTCCATGGCCATGCTGGGGGCCATCGAATCCCTGCTCTGCGCCGTGGTGCTCGATGGCATGACGGGTCGCAAGCACAGCTCCAACGGCGAGCTGGTGGGGCAGGGCCTTGGCAACATCCTGGCCCCCTTCTTCGGTGGCATCACGGCGACGGCCGCCATCGCGCGCTCCGCCGCCAACGTGCGGGCAGGTGCCACCTCGCCCATTTCCGGTATTGTCCATGCGCTGGTGGTACTGGCTGCCATCCTGGTGCTGGCTCCCTGGCTCTCCTGGTTGCCGCTCTCTGCCATGGCCGCCCTGTTGCTGCTGGTGGCCTGGAACATGAGCGAGGCCCACAAGGTGGTGGATCTGGTGCGCCGGGCGCCCAAATCCGATGTACTGGTGCTGCTGGTCTGCCTGTCGCTGACCGTCATCTTCGACATGGTCATCGCCATCACCTTCGGGGTGATCCTGGCCTCTTTGCTGTTCATGCGCGAGATAGCCAAGATGACCAGGCTGCACAACCTGGCGGATCACAAACGCTATGCCAGCGAGGTGTCCCCCTCGACCCTTGTCTACAAGATCAACGGGCCACTGTTCTTTGCCGCCGCCGAGCGGGTCTTTGACGAGTTGCTTGCCCAGGTGAAGGACCACAAGGAGTTGATCCTGCAAATGGAGGCGGTCTCCATCCTGGATGCTGGCGGTCTCACCGCCTTCCAGCAGTTCGCAAAACGCATGGCCAAGGCGGGGGTCCGTCTCAAGGTGGCTGAATTGCAATTCCAGCCCCTCAAGACCCTGGCGCGGGCCAAGGTGCGTCCGGTGGCGGGAGAGCTGGAGTTCTACGGCTCGCTGGAAGAGGCGATTCGAGGAGAACATTTGCACGAAGCGGTTGAAAATTGATGGAAAGGTATAGGAAATGGCATATTTTTAGTCACTTGGTTCGCTTATTGAGCAAACAGTGGCAAAAGATAAAAAATTGCATTGACCGCCTCGCGCCTATCCCTTACATTACGCCCCGTTCCAGCGCAACGGCGCAGCGAATTCGTGTTGGCTGAACACGTTAAAGCACAGACCAAAATTGGGTGCGGTGTCCGAGTGGCTGCCCACCGACGAAGTCGGCAAGATGCACGCGCAGCGTGCTCCGAAAGCCACTTCAAGCAGTGAAAATTTGGTGAGGTGTCCGAGTGGCTGAAGGAGCACGCCTGGAAAGTGTGTATACGGCAACGTATCGAGGGTTCGAATCCCTCCCTCACCGCCAAATTGCAAAAAAACCGACCTCATGGTCGGTTTTTTTGCTTTGGGGAAGTGTCATCAGCTCATCTCGAAGAGGGGGGTGAGAACCCTCGCCGGGTTCGAGCAGAGCAGCTTGCCGGGATGAACGGCCGCAGGCCGCCCCGAAGGGGTGAGCCACGCAGTGGCGAATCATCCCTCCCTCACCGGATAAAACAAAAGGCCCCGTCGAAAGACGGGGTCTTTTGTTTTATCCGGTGATGGGCGGCTCGGTTCAGGCCCTGGTTCGAGAGGCGGGCAGGATAGCCCGCATGGACGGCCAGAGGCCGTTCGCAGGGCGAGCGCCAGGGACGGCGCGAGTCAATCCCGACCCATTCTCAGATGTTAAAACCGACCTGATGGTCGATTTTGCTTTGGGGGAAGCATTTTCGGCTCACGCGGAAGAGGGGGGAGTGCCCCGTCGGGTTCAAGCAGAGCAGCTTGCCGGGATGAACGGCTGCACGCCGTCCCGAAGGGGTGAGCCACGCAGCGGTGAATCATCCCGCCCATACAGCCAACTAAAACAGAAGGGCCATCGCGAGACAGGCCCTTTTGTTTTAGTTGCCGACAATCTGATCATGCCTGTGATGGGGGTGGCTCGCAGGCGAAGCGGAGATTCCGCTGGCCTGGTTTGGGGAAGCTGCGTGAAGGTAGAGATAAACTCCGCCACGCGCAATATGTTGCATTCATGCCAGTCATTTATGCTGCATGTGCAAGGTTTCATGGGTAAATGCATTGATTGCGCAACTTGTTGCGTCATGGTGCCGGTGCGCGAATCGGTTTTATATTCAACTATCTGTTTTAAAACAAAAAAATGTATTGGCATGGTCACTGCTAACGGATTCGGACGAGTGTCATAACCGTTCAACCATCAGGAGCAATTCCATGCCAACTCCATGTTATATCAGCATCGAAGGTCAAACCCAGGGCAACATCACCGCCGGTGCCTTCACCTCCGATTCCGTCGGCAACATCTTCGTGCAGGGCCATGAAGACGAGATGCTGGTACAAGAGTTCCAGCACGTCGTCACCGTACCGACCGATCCGCAATCCGGTCAGCCGGCGGGTCAGCGTGTCCACAAGCCGTTCAAGTTCACCGTTGCCCTGAACAAGGCCGTGCCGCTGATGTACAACTCCCTGGCCTCCGGCGAGATGCTGCCGAAAGTGACCCTGAAGTGGTATCGCACCTCCGTCGAGGGCAAGCAGGAGCACTTCTTCAGCACTGTGCTGACCGATGCCACCATCGTTGACATCGACTGCCAGATGCCCCACTGCCAGGATCCGGCGAAGTCCGACTTCACCCAGCTGATCCAGGTCTCCATGGCCTACCGCAAGATCGACTGGGAGCACACCGTTGCCGGCACCTCTGGTGCGGATGACTGGCG
>NZ_JBFOCZ010000022.1:0-32443 GCF_040908015.1 Aeromonas sp. R7-5
ACCACCCCGCACACCCGGCGCTGCAGCTCGCCGCTGTACCACACCAAGAGCTCGCAGGGCTGGTCCAGCACGGCGCCAACGTCGATGTCGGGCTGGGCACTTGCCAGCTCAAGGCGCAGGTTGAATGGCCGGTTCAGCGCTTCATCCAGCGCAAACTCGGCCACCACGAAGGTACTCTCGGGCAGGGCCCCCACCTTGACGGTAAATTGTAATCCTGTGCTGTCTGCCATGAAGCGCTCCTTAACCTGCCTGTCCGCTGCCTGAACCAATCACCACGCCGCCGCAGCCGACTGCGGTACCGGTCACGGCGATGGGTTTGCCGTTGACCAGCACAGAGCCGACGCCGCCCGAGATGCTGCGCGGATGCGGTGGATTGTTGGGTTTGTCGTGGGGGGCCAGCGGATCGCCCTGACGGGCCACCGGTTTGCCATCGAGGAACACATCGGGGCTGGCGGCAATCACGGGGGATGGGTGGAAACCATCGTGGTCGGTACCGATGTCACCGAGCAATGCAATAGAAGGACACATCTGGATTCTCCGTGGGGCAACCATGGTGCAAGCGCAGCCTGGTGCAGAGACAGTTGGAACGGCGACCCAGCAGCCTCCATGCCATGGCAAAGTCGCCCACAATCACATTAAAAATCAGTCAATTACGATTCAAGCTCGCTGCATCTGACCAATCTGCTGCAATCCATTGCGCAAGACAGGGCAAGTTTCCCGGCAAACCTTGCCTTGCCAGTCAAACTCACCACACCTTGCGCAATTTTTTGCTCAAGGCAGTACTTTCAGCTACCGGAAGCGCCCTGCTGCAGCTGGTAGAGGCGGATATTGAGCGCTTTCAGATCATTTTCCAGGCTTTTGAGCTCGGCAGCCGTGATGGGCTCCTGGGAGGCTTTTCTCGCCTCCAGTTCACCGAGACGCAGACTGAACGGGATGTTCTGCATCAGGTTCTTTTGCACTTCGTAGAGCTGGGATTTGAGGTAGGAAATGGTCACCGTCTTGCGCTGGCGCTCCAGCTCCAGCAGCTGATCGAGCAGGGCATCCACCCCGGCGCGGGCATCCAGGTAGGTGGGTACGCTGATGACATCCCCCTGCTGTCCGTCAAGCTGCGCCTGCCACTGCTTGTCCAGCGCCTTGACCGCCAGCGAGTCGGGATAGAGCATCAAGAGCGAGTTGCGCAGCCCCTCGCCGTAGCGATACCAGTAGAGAGGCGACGTCTGCTCGAGCCGGGTCAACTGGTTCTGGTAGCGGGCCACCAGATCGCTCTCCATGTTCTGCAGGGTCTGCTCCCCCAGCACGATGCGCGCCTGGCGAATGTCGTCATAGCTGAGAGCTCGGGGCAGCTCGGCGGCCGGCTGCACCAGACGCTGGGCCGCCACGGTTTTCTCCTGCTGATACTGCTGCCAGCCGAGCCAGCCCATCACCGGCAGGGCGCAGCTGAGCAGGCCGCAGCCAAACCAGAACCAGGCGGGACGCTGCCGGCGGTGCTGCTCAATCTTGAGCACGGTAGGCTTGACCTGCCCCTTCTCTCGCCCCACCAGAATGCTGCCCTGGGGCAGGTGCGGGGTCGATGCCGAAACCGTGCCGCCGTGATCACTCTCCAGGTCAGACTTGAAGAACACCATGGGCGGGATCTGCAGATCCTCCTTGAGGCCCGGCTCGTCGGAGACGATGACGATCTCGGTCTCATCGAACAGGTGGGTATACCCCTCGATGAAGTGCACCAGATTCTCGACCCGGGGAATGCGGCTCAGATCCGCGTTGTGCAGCTTCTCGCTGATGAGCTGCAGCGCCCGCTCGCAGCGATAGATCAGCCGCTTGTCCTCGTGGCTGATCTGGTACTGGCGAATGACGTCGCTGATGCGGGCGATAAACCAGTCGAGCATCTCGATGCGGGCCCGCTCCTGATGGACCGGCGGCCAGAAACTCTCCCACTGGGTGACGATGAGGTTGGCGAGAAACTCGCACCCTTCGGTAAAACCGCTGAGCCCCTGCAGGCGCGAACGCGCGAGGGTGAAGTAGATGGCGGTCTGCAGATCCACCCCGTGTTTTTCGAAGATAAGGCTGGCGAGCTGATGGATCCGCTGCCAGTCCACCTCGGGGCGCGAAGCGTGGCTGAGCTTGTTGATCTCGGCCCGCAGCGCCTCGTACTCCGGCAACATTCTGGGGTCGCGCCCCACTTTCAGGGCCTGCTGACCTTGTTGATTCTGTGACATATGGACTTCCAACGCAGGAAGGGGGCACAACGTGCCCCCGACGCGATCAATAGAGGGATTCGGGCAGTCTGAACTGGCTGAACAGGCCACCGGTGAAGGGGTTTTGCGCGCTGTCGGTGTAGACGCGATAGGTCATGGCCCCCTGATCCACCGGGAAGCGCACATCGAAGGTGGCGTCATTGACCTGGGTCAGCTCCCCCTTGTCCATCAGGCGGAACATGGCCCAGGGGCCGACGAAGCCTTCGCTGCGCGGTGAGCGCTCGCGAGCGGCCGGCACCAGGGTGATCTTGCTCTCGGCCCCGTCGCGCATGGTGTTGGGCCACACCAGCGGGATCTTGGTACGACGGCCATGGGCATATTCCAGCAACTGGCCGTCCAGGTTCAGCACGCTGCGCCGCTTGTTGGCGGTGAGCTCGATGGGCTCGAGGGCGAACTGCACCTCCAGGTTGCCCTGCTGGCTGAAGAAGATCTGACGGATGCGGGCTGCACGGTCCAGCTGCTTGACCAGCTCGGCCTGGATGGGCGAGCTGAACTCCCCTTCCATCAGGCCGCTCTCCACCATGGGTTTGAGGTTGACCTGATAGAAGCTGTCCAGCGTCCCGTTGGGTGCGAAGAAGCGCTCCATCTCGGAGAGGGGCACATCCTTGTTCGAGCTCGGATCAAACGGATAACGACCGGCCAGCTGGCTGTTGAAGGGGGTCAGCACCTTGTCCTGCCACTCCTGATTGAGGGAGGACATGGCAAGGTCGATCACCAGTCGCGAGCTCTGCTCGGAGAGTTGACCCACCCAGCGATCGAGCGGGGCCGGCAGACTGCGGGCATATTGCTGCAGCGCGAACACCGGATCGGCGTACTTGTTGGTCATGCGCAGCTGCACCGCTTTCAAGGCGGACTGACCCGGCTCGGTGGCGTTGACGATGAGCTCCAGGTAGTGCTGCAGCTCCACCAGCTTCTGGTTGACCTCCTGAATGAGCGGTCCCTGCTCACCACGTCCAGCCAATACTCCATTAGTGGCCATAAAGGGGCGACCGATGCGGGCGCTGATGGCCTGGGCCGGGTCCCCTTCCACATCGGAGATCTTGCGAATGCGGGTGTTGTCATCCAGCGAGGCCAGTACCCGCTGGAACGGCTGATCGTTGCCGGTGATGGCAGCGAGCACGTCCAGCGCCTGCTCCGGGCTCTCCAGGGTCTGCACGTCCAGATTGGTCAGCAGTTTTTGCCACTGGTTGACGTAATCGGTGACGTAACGGTCGTTGACCTGACGGGTGATCTCCTTGCGATCCGCCTCGCTCAACTGGCTCAGCTTGCGCTGGCCCAGCACCCAGGCATCCATCGCGGTGAGATCGATGAGCGCCTTGTCTTGTTTCAGGAAGAAGTCGTTGAAACCGGGCCAGGTGAGCAGCCGCGGCACCTGGCCGGCGTTGTCGCTGCGCAGGGCAAACACGGTGTCGAAGGTGGGGCCCACCTCGTCACGGACGTTGAGATCCGGCGGCAATACCTCGCCCGCCTTCACCACCAGATTCTGGTAGACCCGCTGATACATCGGCAGCTTGCCGAGCTCGCGCTGGGCACCGTAGACCGGCTCCTTGAACGGCACGAAGGCGGTGATGGCGGCCTGATCCCGCTCGGCCCTGGCGCCATACCAGTTGGTGTGGTCGAGGGCATAGTCCAGGTGCCCCATCAGCTGTTCCTGCACCGCCCCCTGTCCAGGGAAGGCCTTCTGCCAGCGGCTCGCCATGTACTGCGCCACCAGCTCCTTGTTGCGACCGGACGAATCGTCCAGCATCCGCATCACCCGCAGGATGGCGAGCTTCTCCTCGCTCCCCGCAGGCGCCTGGTTGAGATCGGCAAGCAACCCCTGCATCTGGGCCGGCAGGAAGCGCAGGCTCAACAGTTGCAGGTAGGAGCCTTCCACATAAGGACCAATCTCGTCCCCCTGATAGAGGCCGAGGTCCGCCACCAGCGGCATCCGCTCGCGGTAGTTGCCAAAGGAGAGGGTCGCCTCGCGAATGAGGTTGAGGCGCGGCAGCTGGCTCACCCCGAAAGCGTGGGCGTCGGCCACCTCATTGGTCTCCATGAAGGCCTGGGCCTTGGTCAGTACGTTGCGCCCCGCCTCCTCGTTGACCCGGTAGAAGTAGTGCCAGCCACCGATGAGGGCGGCCGAGAAGAGCGACAGACAGCTGAGGCCGATGGCCATGCGGCGCCGGCGATAGAGGGTGTGCAGCCGGTTTTCGCCGGCCAGATGGGCCTCCGGGAAGATGATGGAGGAGAAGAGCTGGCGCACGAAATAGGTGTTGGACTCCCCGCGCAGGGCCGAGTGGATGGGCTCTGGCAGGTTGTAGCGGCGGGAGGCCGCCTGGGCAAACGCATCGAACGGCACCCCTTGCTGATAGACGGAGCTGACATAGACCCCGCGCACCAGCAGCGGCTTGCTCTCCTCGATGGCCAGGGTCTCGGCCAGCAGGCTGGTCACGTAATCCTTGAGGCCAGCCAGCTGGCGCACGAACGAGAACAGCGCGTTGCGCTGGGCGGCATCGAGCCGGCTCAGCATCAGTTCGGGCAGATTCTGGTTGAGGTTGTCCACCCACTGATCCCAGAACAGGGCCAGATCCTGCTGCCAGTCGGCGCCCGGCTTGAAGGTCACCCCCAGCACGGCCTCGCGGGCCTCCTTGTCGAGCTGCTGGTAGATAACCTCAAAGCCGCGCAGCAGATCGAGCTTGGTGAAGGTGACATAGAGCGGCAACCGGGTATTCATGGTGGCCGATACCTCCTGCAGGCGCGAGCGCATCAGCTGGGCATAGGCCTTGCGCTCGGCCACGCTGGCGTGGGAGAGCCAGGCCAGATCCACGGTCAGCACCAGGCCGTTGAGGGGCTGACGACGACGGTGTTCATTGAGCCAGCCAAGCAGATGCAGCCAGAGCCGCTCATGCTTGCGGGCCTGCGGATCCAGTTCGGCTTCACTCTGGGAGAGCAGCACACCGGCGGGATCCAGCATCACGGCCTGTTCCCCCAACCAGCAATCCACCAGCTGATCCTGCGCCACGTCGCGCAGCTCGGTGTCGAGTCTCGGGTTGAGCTTGTTGGCCGGGTTGGCGCGGTGAATGAGGCTGCTCTTGCCGCTGCCGGGCAGCCCCAGCACCAGATACCAGGGCATGGCGTAGAGCGCCCCCTTGCCCAGATGGGTATTCAGCGCCTGCAGCCAGCGATCGAGGAACAGCGCCTGCCGGTCGATGAGCCCCTTGACCGGGTCCTGCTCCAGCACCACCTCGTGCTGGCGCTCGGCCTTGAGCTGCTGCATCTTGCGCCACACCCGCCAGGAGACCACTCCCAGCAGCAACCAGAGCCAGAGCAGGGTGAACACCACCCGCCCCCACAGCGGCTCGAACGGTTTGGCGCCGCGCACCTCGAGACGAGGGCCCAGCCACCACACCAGGATGAGAGCCAGCACCCAGAGCACAGCACCGAGCAGGGGCCAGGAGGGTTTCAATTTCGGCAGCTGTTGCCGCAGAAAAGTAAAAATGGTTTTGAACATAAAATGTGATCCAACTCCGACTCAATGACTCATTTCGGCACTCATTTCGACAACGGCGCCGCCAGGCTCTCCAGGCGGTTGACCAGCCCGGGCTCCCAGTGCGACAACCCGAGGCGACTGGCCTCTTGCCACAAGTGTTGATAGTGCTGGCGCGCAAGCGCCTCCATGCCTTCCTGCGCCAACAGCTCCGCCTGCACCAGCAAGGCGTGGAAGCGATCTCTTGGCTCTTTCAACTGTGCTATCCGCTCATCGAGCAGGGCGAGCGCCGCTGCGACCCCCTGCTCGCCGTGACGCTGGGCGACCTCCTCGGCCAGCCCCGCCTCGCCACTGCCGGCACTGCCTCCCTTGGCCGGTTGCAGCCAGCGGCTGCACTCGGGGGAGAGAAACGGCGAACCGTCGCTAAAAGCGAGCTCCCGCAGGGCCGGCAGGCGCTGCAGAAAAGCGCCGAGCTCCTCGGCGATCGCCTGGGCCACCGCCCCAAAGCCGAGCTTCTGGGCCACCTCGGCCGATAGCCTGTGCCCCTCGAACCAGTAGGGCGCCAGGGTCAGGCTCTGCTCGATGCGCTGCCAGAGCCCTTGATCAGGGGTGCTCATGGCGGCGCGGTACTCATCCACCATGTCCGCCGACATGGGCGCCAGCGGGGTTTTATTGCCCGCCCCGCTCATGGGGACCGCCGTGATCCCGGCCCAGACGGCGTGACGGCGCAGCCGATAGCCAACCGCCGCCTCCGGCTGGCGCTCGATGAGGAGCTCCGCCACCTTGAGCTGGGTCTGGCGCCAGGCGCGATCGTTGGAACTGTCGATGTCGACGCCGGCACTGCTGCCACCGCCGCTGAGTACCATGGCGCCGGCACCGCTGGCGGTCGATGCCACCGAGGCCGGGGAGCCCGCTGCCGCCGCGCCGCTGCTCTGGGGCTGCCCTGCCGCATTGGCCTCGGCCTGTGCCACCTGCTGGCGCTGGGCCCGCTTCAGACCCATCACCAGCGGGTCGAGCAGCTCCCCCTTGTCGGGACACTGCGCCAGCCAGACCCGCTCCAGCTGCTCTGCCTGGGCCAGCAACTGGGCAAGCTCGGCCGCCGAGGCGCTCTCGCAAATACGCGGCAGGGCCCCTTCAAAGCGCTTGACGATCTGCACCATCAGCCGCTGTTTCTGGCTGGCATTGCCGGGCCAGGCCAGCAACCAGTAGGCCTGGATCCAGGCCTCCAGCAGGCTGATCGCCGCCCCCAGCGGGGTCGCCTTGGCCGGGTGCTGCAGGCAGCGCAGCAGCTGGGCCAGCACCCGCATGTCCTTGGTGCGGCTCTCCAGCAAGCCAAGGCAGGCCTCGGCCACCGCATTGAGATCCACCTGGCTGTGAGCGAGGGATCCCAGCTTGACCAGCTCGGTTTCCACGTAGTCCCAGCGCGGCTCGTCAGCCAGCACGGCGCCTCTGATCTGTTCATCCGGCAGGCTGGTGAGCAGGCGTGCACACCAGGGGTGTTGATAGCTCATCGTCCCTCCTACCAGCGGCACTGCTGACGCAGCGGTGCCAGCGCCTCTTTCAGGCCGCTCAGGTCGACCCGCAAGAGGGCGCCGTTGTCGGCCCGCACCTGCAGCTCGCGATGGCCCTGCCAGCGCTTGAGCTCCTCGATGGCGGGCAGACCGCGGCCATATTCCAGCAGCAGACCCTGATCCCGGATAAACCAGCTCTGGGAGCCGGCACTCGGCTGACCATCCAGCGCGACCTGCACTTTCTCGCCGCTCCAGGGCTGATCCAGCCGCAGCCGGATATGGGTGATGCTGTCGACGCAGCCGATGGCCAGGGTCGCCCCACGCAGTGCCGGGCGAGTGAGGGTTTCACTGCCACGGCCAGCGTCGCTCTGCAGCAGGAAGGGGGCGCTCGCTGGCGTGCGGGCCTGCTCCTGGGCCCAGATAGCCTGCCAGGCCGCCGACTTGGGGGCGGCCCCTTCGGCGGCACTGGCCACGCCATTGCCGATGGCGTCGTAGCAGGCGAGCCGTACCAGCGGCGAGGGCTCCTGCCGGCAGACCTGCCAGCGCGCCATGTCCAGCGGGACCTCGGCCACACTGGTGGCCAGCAGCAGCGGTAACAAGCCGAGGATGCTCATCAGTTCACCTCCAGTTTCTGGCACTTGTGATCCAGGGTGCGCTTGGGAATGTTGAGGCTCTCGGCCACCAGCATCCGATTGCCCTGGAAGTGGCGCAGCCGCGCCTCGATGACGGAAGCCTCGTACTGCTGCATGGCCCGGCGCAGATCGCGGATGTGGTTGTAATCGTCCATGGTGCTGGGCAACTCGACGCAGACCCGCTCGCGCAGCTCCGGCGGCAGCGCCTCCAGCACCACCTCTTCCCCGTGACGGGTATGGGCACAGGCCACCTCCAGCAGGTTGCGCAGCTCGCGCACGTTGCCGGGAAAGTCATAGGTCTGCAGCTGTTTCAAGAACTTGCGCTGCAAGCCGGCGAGCGTCTTGCCATCCTGGGCGGCAAACTGGGCCATGAAGTGCTGACAGAGCAGCGGCACGTCATCCATGTGCTCGCGCAGGGGGGCGATCAGCAGCAGGCACTGACAGAGGCGGTGATAGAGGTCCGCCCGAAACTGCCCCTCCTCCACATGACGGGTGAGCGGTTGATGGGTCGCGGCGATGAGGCGAAAATCGGAGTGATACTCCTGCTCGGCCCCAAGCGGCCGGTAACTGCGGGTTTCCAGCACCCGCAGCAGCTTGGCCTGCATGGCGGCGGGCATGTCCCCCACCTCGTCCAGAAACAGGGTGCCGCCGTTGGCCTGGGCCACCAGCCCGGTCTTGTTGGCAAGGGCGCCAGAGAAGGCCCCCTTCTGGTAACCGAACAGCTCGCTCTCGATGAGGTTCTCCGGGATGGCGGCGCAGTTGATGGCGACAAACGGCTTGTTGGCGCGATCGGAGCACTGGTGCACCAGCCGTGCCACCACCTCCTTGCCGCTGCCGGTCTCCCCCTGAATGAGCACGGTCAGCTTGTGTTGGCCGGCTTGGCTTATCTGCTCGCGCAGCCCGCGGATCACCGCCGACTGGCCGACCAGCTGATCGCCGAGCAGCTTCTCGTGTTGACGCAGCCGCTCCCCCTCCCCCTTTATCTGGCGCAGGGAGTCGCGCAGTACCCCCTGATCCCGCCGGCTGCGACCGAGATCGCGAATGAGGGTGAGCTGGTTGCAAAAGACCTGTGAAAGCTGGGCCAGCTCGGGGCCATCGGCCCAGGCCCGCAGCACTTCCCCTTCATCCATCAGGGCCAGCACGGCAAACGGCTTGCCGTTGCCATCCAGCAGCGGATAGGCGTGCAGCCCGCACTGCTGGCCAAGGTTGGCCAGCAGTGCGCGAAAACCGGCGTGCTCGATGCGGGCACCGCCGTAGAGGGAGTCCCAGGTGCGGGACTGGGCCTTGTGCAGCACATAGGCAAGGGGGTGGGAAAAATCGTCCACCGCCAGCCCCAGCGCCACTTCCTTCCCCCTGACCCAGCCTTGGCACTCCAGCTGGCGGCCGCTCACATCCAGCATGCCGAGCAGCAGCCCCCTGGGCTGGAAGCTGGCATGGACGGTCGAGCTCCACCAGTGGCACAAGTGCGGCTCATCGCGCTGGGCGGTGAGGGCCAGGGCAAATGCGAGGGCTTGCTCCATACTCAAGCCCCCACCTCGGCCACGAACTGGTGATCGGCCACGGAAAAGTGGACGCGCTTGATGGGTTCACCGGCCGAGAGGCGCTGCAACAGTTGCAGGGAGACCGGCGGCAGCAGGGCACCGTCGATGACGGATTCGAGCATGCGGGCACCGTTCTCGCTGCGATTGGCCCGCAGCAGGATCTCTTCTGCCACCTCGTCGTCCAGCACCACTTCGGCGCCGAAGCGCTCCTTGAGCAGCTTGACCAGCCGGTTGAGCTTGCCGCCGACGATCTGCACTAGCGTGTCGTGACCGAGCGGCAGATAAGGGATCACCTCCATGCGCGCCAGCAGGGCCGGCTTGAAGAAGGCGGCGAGCTCCGGATAGAGGGCATCGAGCAGCACGTCGGGCTGCTCGGCATGGTCGACGATGGTCTGGAAACCGAGGTTGGAGGTGAGGAAGAAGACCACATTCTTGCAGTCGATGATGCGCCCTTCCCCGTCCGCCAGCTCGCCCTTGTCGAACGCCTGATAGAAGAGGTTGAGTACGTCCGGGTGCGCTTTTTCCACTTCATCCAGCAGCACCACCGAGTAGGGTTTCTGGCGAATGGCTTCTGTCAGCACGCCCCCCTCGCCGAAACCGACGTAGCCGGGTGGTGAGCCGATGAGACGGGAGACGGTGTGCTTCTCCTGATACTCGGACATGTTGATGGTGGTCAGGTACTGGCGACCACCGAACATCAGCTCGGCAATCTGCAGCACGGTTTCGGTCTTGCCGACCCCGCTCGGGCCCACCAGCAGGAAGGCCCCCAGCGGACGGCCGGGACGACGCAGGTCAGCGCGGGCGGTGAGCAGGTGCTTGTGCAGGTGAGCCACCGCCACATCCTGCCCCTTGATAAGCTCGCCGAGGTACTCCGGCAGACGGGTCACCACATCCAGCTCCCCTTGCGAGATGCGATTGAGGGGCACCCCGGTCCACTCGGCGATGACGGCGGCAATCTGGGTCTTGTCGACGTGGGCGGAGACCAGCACTTCTCCTTGCTGCAGCTCGGCCAGCTCGCGCTCGAGGGTGGCCAGCTGCTCGGCAGCGGCCTGCGGATCGAGGGGCGCATCGGCGAGATCCAGCGCCTCTCTGGCCAGCATCTCATCCTGCTGATCGGCCAGCAGCGCCGCGCGCAGCTCGACAATCTGGTGCACCAGCCCCTGCTGCTGCTGCCACCGGGCTTCCTGCTCGGCCAGTTCTTCACGGCAAGCCTGCTGGGCCGCCTGCAACTCGGCCAGGCGCTCTGCGTTGTCACCGAGACCTATCAGGCTCTGGCGCTCCAGCTGGCGGATCTCCAGCTCACGCTGGCGCAGCGCATTTTGCAGGTGGCTGACCGCGCGTGGCGGCGTGGTGAGGTTGATGGCCACCCGGGCACAGGCGGTATCGAGCACGTCAATAGCCTTGTCCGGCAGCTGACGGCCGGAGATGTAACGGGCGGAGAGCTGGGCGGCTGCCTGCAGCGCCTCCTCGTCGATCAGCACCCCGTGGGCCTTCTCGTAGATGCTGCGCAGGCCGCGCAGGATCACGGTGGCCTCGTCGGCATCGGGCTCACCGACCTTCACCAGCTGGAAGCGGCGCGACAGGGCCGCGTCTTTTTCCACGTATTTCTTGTACTCGCCCCAGGTGGTGGCGGCGATGGTGCGCAGCTCGCCCCGGGCCAGCGCCGGCTTGATGAGGTTGGAAACATCCAGCCCGCCGGCCTGGTTGCCGGCCCCGATCAGGGTGTGCGCCTCGTCGATGAACAGGATGACCGGTTGCACGGCGTCCTTGACCTCCTGCATCACCCCCTTGAAGCGCTTCTCGAACTCCCCCTTGACCGAGGCGCCGGCCTGCATGGCACCCAGATCCAGCGTCATCAGCTCGACCCCGCGCAGCTTCTCGGGCACCTGACCCGCCACCATGCGCAGGGCCAGCCCCTCGATGAGGGCGCTCTTGCCGACACCGGCTTCACCCACCACGATGGGGTTGTTCTTGCGACGACGGGAGAGGATGTCGATCATCAGGTCGATTTCGTGATCCCGGCAGAGCACGGGATCCAGGCTGCCCTGGCGGGCCTGCTCGGTCACGTTGACGGTAAAGCGAGCCAGCAGGCTGGCATCGGCCGGCAAGGCTGCCTGTGCCGTCTTGCCGCCGGGGGCGGTGGTCACTTGCGTCTCGGCAGACTCCTTGACCCACTCATCGAACTGCTGGCGCAGCAGCTCGCGATTGACCTTGGCAAGCAGACGAGTCACCGAACCCGGCAGGTAGCGCTGGGGGGTCATCAGCAGCACCAGCAGCATGACACCGCTGCGCAGCTGGGCATGTTGCAGCTCGGCGGAGGCGAGCAACCAGCTGTCTTGCAGCCACTCCACCAGCATGGGCGAGAAGGAAGGGTAACCCTGGCCATAGCTGCTGTCGGCAGCGGACGGTTGCAGCAGGGTCTTGAGCTCTTCCACCTCCACCTCGGCCACCTTCAGGATCTGGCGCACGTCGCTCAGCGGGGTCTCCAGCATCTTGAGCAGCAAATGCTCGATGCGGATCTCGGCTCCCTGGTGGTTGACGCAGAGGGCTGCGGCCTCCTCCAGCATGTGACGGCAGATGGGGTTGAGTCTTTCCACCAGTACCGGTAGCTCTATACGAATCAAGGCGTGCTCTCCTTAGTATTTTATTTTAATAATTCGCCCAGTTGACGCAGAACGTCCTGGGTCTGGTTATTGAGTTGGTGGTAATAGAGGCCAAAGATCAGCGCCAGGATCAACGCCCCGCCCATGAACAGGCTGCGCAGGGAAACCTGCTTGCGCAGCTGGTAGCGGGAGGCCTGCTGGCCCAGATCGAGGTGAAACACGCTGGGCGCCTCGCCACCGGCCTCGGGGGCCAACTGCTTGTGTAGCTGGCGCACGATGCGCTCGAACTCCCCTTGTCCCTTGCTCATCACCTTGTAACGCCCCTCGAAACCGAGGCACAGACAGAGGTAGATGAACTCCAGAATGTCGCGATAACGCACCGGGTCTTCCTGCAGGCGGGCCAGCAGCACGAACACCTTCTCGCCGCCCCAGGTCTCGTTGTGAAAGCGGGTCAGCAGGGAATGCTCGGACCATTCGCTTTGACTGCCCCAATCGCGGCCCATCACGGCCTCGTCGATGAAGGTGCAGAGGATGTAGCGAAACGACAGCACCACCCCGTTCTCGTAGCCCTGGGCCATCAGCTCCTGTTCGATGGCCTGGATCTCGGTCACCACCCGCTGGTAGAGCTCGGGCACCCGGTCGTAGCGCGACAGCAGGCGCACCCGCTGCACCAGCCCCAGCAAGGGGGTCACCGCATCGATCATCGGGTTGATGCTCTGGCCGCGCAGGCGGAACCAGTAGTCCGAATCCATGTCCAGCTGCTCGGCATGATCGAACAGCAGGTCGCTGAGTTGCTCGTTCTTGATAATGTCCGTGGTCATCTCTGCTTATTCCTTGGTGCGATCACTGGCTGCGAATGGCCCAGAGCTGCATGTCGAGCTCGGGGAAGTCGCCGGCGATGTGGAAGGCAAGGGTGTTGCCCACCGCCAGCATCTGCCAGGCCGGGCTCTGCCGGTCGAGCTGGAAGTAGCTGTAACCGGCGTGATAGGGCAGCTGGCGCGGCGCCACCGGCAGCGGCAGCAGCGGAATGCCGGGCAGTTGCAGGCTGATGAGCTCGCGGATCTTGTCGCTGGAGGCCACCTTGGTCTGCTGCAGCAACTGCTTGCGCAGCTGCTCCTGCGGCATGCGGGCACGCACCGCCAGCACGAAGTCGGCGCTCTGCATCAGCTCGCTCTCGTTGACCATGGCCACCATGATGCCGTACTGGTGCTTGCGCAGCTGGATGGAGACGGCGCGCGGCGACAGCACTGTGCTGAGCGCCTGGCGCAGGGCCAGCATCACCGGCTCGAAGCTCACCTGCTGATCATCGTGGCGATAGGCGGGGAACTCGGGCGGCAGACGGGACTCGTCGGTAAAGGTCATCAGCTCGCCACACAGCTGCACCAGCGATTCGTGCAGCCGCTCGGGGTGCAGGGTGCCAAGGCGCGCCAGATGGGAGAGCTGGGGCTGGGCCCGGTTGAGCAGCTGCAGCATCATGAACTCGGCCACGTCGGCCACCCCCTGCTGACCCGGCGCCGCGATGCGCTGGGAGAGGCTGCGGGCCCGCTCGGCCACGAGGCCGGCCGACTCGCCGAGGAAGCGCTTGAGGGTCGGGATGGCGGAGACGCTGATGCTGCAGGGCATGAAGTTGGGATCCAGCACCAGGCCACCGTCCGGACGCTTGTCCAGAATGCGGGCAATCGCCAAAGAGGCGTAGGCGCTACGGTCTTCCCGCTCCAGCATCAGCCGCAGACTGACCCGCCCCACTTCGAGGGAGACCACGTCCCCCCCTTCGCTGTGCAGGTCGCGCACGTCGTGGCGATGGGCCTGCAACCGGGTGGCCACCTGACCGCCCTGATTGACCTCGTTGACGCCGCTCACCGAGAGCGGCAGCGCCAGATAGACCTTCTGGTTGGCCACCGAGGCGTCGGTGACTTCCAGCGGGGTCGGCAGCACATCGTCATTGGGGATGTTGAACACGGTACCGTCCGGCAAGATGCCGGTGGCCCCCACCAGGGCGATGCGGCCAAAGCCCAGGTAGTCCTCGTTGATGGCGAGCGACTGCAAGCCATAGAAATAGTCGGACAGCGCGCTCAGGCGAGCGTGCAGCGCGTAATCCGAATGTCTTTGTTGTTGCTGGAAGTGCTGGGGCTTGATGAACAGCCCCTCACGCCAGATAACCCGATTTCGACTCGACATGGTTATTCTTCTTCTTTTTGCAGTTCCACTTCATCCAGGCGCAGGTGCACCAGGATTTGATAAGCCGTTCCCTTGCTCTTGATCTTGATGACCTTGCGCCACTCGGCGCTGTCGGGGTCGGCGTAGCGTGCGATCACCCCGATGTAACGGGTCTTCTCGTCGAGCTTGATGGGGGGCAGGTATTTGAACTGGCCCGGCAGCAGGGTGTAGTCCTGGTGGTCCAGGTAGTTCTTGCCAAGGGCCTTCTCCACGTCCGCAGTCACCTGGTCGTAGTCGGTGGCAAGCAGCTTGGAATCTTCCGCCAGCAGCACCACCTGAAACTCGATGGGTGCCGCCTCCCCGCTCTCGTTGGGGTTGACGTCAGGCTCCGCCAGCAGACTCAGCCCCAGGGTAGAGGGCTGATCATTGTTGCTGCCCACCTGGATATCCGGGTTCATGGCCACGTCTGCCATCTTGCCCATGGTGGTACAACCTGCCAGGGCCAGCAGCGCGGCGCCCAGCATCAGCGCTCGTATCATCAAATCAGTCCCTGTTGCTGACGCACGGCCTGGTCATAGGCCTGGGCATACACCTGGTGGAACAGCTTGTCGAACCCCTGCTGGCGGGCGGAGGTGAGCTCGCGGTAGTAGTGCTGGTACATGTCCCAGGCCCAGCCTTCGTCGGCCGTGCCCGGTGCACCGCTGCGGCGGTATTGCTCGAAGCGCCCCAGCAGGGCCTGTGGCGAAAACGCCTGCAGGATGCTGTCAAGCGCCGCGCCGATGGCCTGCTGATTAGCCACATGGTGGATGCGCACGTTGTGCAGGCTCTCGGCCACCGCCGCCGGCGCGCTCAGGTGGACCGGGCTCTTCTGCTCGGCAAACAACACCGCCAGGGTCTCGTCATAATCAAGGCCCAGGCGCAGCGGGTTGTCCTCGATGGGGCGCAGGTGCTTGTCCGCCAGCGCCGCCTGTTCGTTTTGCAGTTGCAGCAGCCCCTCCACCATGGCCCGTACCGTCTTGCCCATCTCTTCGAGCATGTCGTGGGCCTGCTGGGTGTCCTGCAATTGCAAGGGTTGACCCAGGCCACGCATCAGCGGGGTCAGGGCTACGTGATCGACGCCGTCCAGCGACAGCTGATAATCGGGATGGTTCTCGATGGCAGGCATATCCAGAAATTCTTGGTTCATGGTGTTCTCGACAGCAGAAAAAGGGGCAAGAGGGGGGACGTCCACATCCAGTTGTGAACGCAGTGAAGCCTGCAGGCGACCGTCCGCCAGCGGGCCATCCATCAACGGATTGGGAGCCCTGCGCTCCTGCTGCAATGCCAGCAAGGGATCGGCCGCCAGGGTGCGCGGATCGTCTGCGGGCGCAACGGGCTCATCGCTGGTCAGCCACTCGTCGAGCTGCTCGGTAGGGCGGTTGCCCAGCACCTGTTGCAGGCTCTGCTCGGGGGTGATGACCCCCAGGTAGGCGCGCAGCCGGAACGGGCCGACCACGAGCTCGTCCCCCTGCTCCAGATGCACTTTGCGGGCCCGCCCGATGGGTGAGGTGGCACCGTTGATATAGGTCTGGCCACTCAGATCGCACAGGCAGAAGCGACCGTCGTTGAGCTCGATGCGGGCGTGGGCAGGCATGACTGCCCCCAGCCTATCGCGCAGTTGCCAGTCATCCTGTTCGGAGGCCCCCAGGGTCCCCCCCATCTCGTCGAAGCGGTACTGCACCTGCTGGCTGCCGTCGAGCTGTTCGCTGTTGAGCACCACCAGGGAAAGTTGCTGGTTAAAATCGTCCACAGTTACTCCTGCACTGATTCCTGTAGTTAAATTTTCTGCGCTGCTGATGTCTGCACTTATTCCTGCACTTATTCCTGCACACAAATGGTCACAAACGGATCACTCGGCGGCTGGCCGAGAAAGGTACTCCACCCCAGGCGGGCACTCTGCTCCTCCCCCAGCCTCAACCCCCTCGCCTGCTCCTGGCCGAACCCCAGGCGCAGATCCCAGGCCAGCTGATCGCGCAGGATGAAGGAGACGAAGGTCACCAGAGCCTGGAAGTGCTCCCCGTTCGGCAGAAAGCCGAGAAACTGGCCAAAGCTCAGGTTGTTGATCTTCAACAAGAACTTGCCGGCACAGTCATTCACCTTGTCGCCGATGACAAAATCGCTCCCCAACGTGGCGCAGGCGCCGCCGAGGCGATTTTGCTGATCCTGATGAATAGGCACCTTGCGCCACTGCCAGGCGCTCACCTGCACGTCGGCCAGATCGAAGCAGTGGGCCACCAGACCGGCCACCACCTCGGGGGAGCGGCTGGGGCTGGCCAGCATGCCCGCATAGGAGAGCATCTTGGCCCGGTTGACCGGCAGGCTCTGGCAGACCGCCTCATTGCCAAGCCCCACCAGGGCGAACATCAGGCGGGAGAAACCATCCTCGCCGTTGTCCTGAAACCGCACGTGGTAGCGATACTTGCGCCAGATCCGGTGCAGCAGGGTCAGCAGACGGTGGTGGAAGAAGTCCAGAAACAGGCCGAGCTTCTGCTCCCCCTGGGCGTACTCCCACGCCAGCGAATCGAGGTAATAACCGGGCATCGGCGACTGGCTGCCGTGCAGGCCGAGGAAGGCCACCTCCAGCTCGTGACGACCCTGCCCGTCCCGGCCAATCTGCAGCACGTCGCTGGTGGGGAACCCCAAGGAAGCGGTCGCCTTGAAACGGATGTTCTCGTCACCTGGCAGGTAGTCGAGCCCCCGCTCCTGATCGGCGCCATCGAGCCGGTTGAGCAGCTCAACCAGCTGGAAGAAGTTGAAGCGGGGCGCCTCCCGGGCGGCGTTCACATCAGGGAGTGCTGACCGATCTGGACTGGCCATTGGTAGCGCTCCTTGTTGTCGAGATTGACCACCTCAAGCAGGTGGAAGGCGTTGACGCTGGCATAGAGCGAGAAGAAGTGGGCCAGCACGGTACTGAACAGATAGAGCTCCCCTTCGCTGCCAAAGGCGGACTGGCGGATGGAGAGCACCGACTTGAGCCCCCGCACCGGCATGCCACGCACCAGCCGGTCCACCGGCTTGGTCTCGATCTCCTCGATCCCCGCCAGCCGCTTGCGCGAGGCCTGCTCCGCCTGCTTGTCGTGCAGCGCCGGAAAATCGTAGGTGCGCAGCACCTGCACCAGGGCATCGCGGCGCAGCAGGGAGACATAGTTGAGCGACAGGTTGGATATCAGCGTCCAGTGCAGACTGCCGTCCAGCGCCGGGCGCAGCGGCCGGGTCGGCCGGATCAGGTTGCGGAAGGTGGCAAACGAGGGCGAGCTGCCGGTCGGTACGCAGACGCTGCCCACCTTGAGACGGGCAGCGCGGGAGCGGTTGGTGCAGGTGAGCGTCACCGAGATGGATTCATCCAGTTCGACCGTGGTGGTTTCATCCCCGCGCACGAACGAGAGGCTGTGTTCGAAACCATCCCCGCTCACCGCCTCCTTGACCCGCACCCGGTAGTAGAGCGCCAGCCGCTGCTTGGCCCGCTCGATCTGGTGCTGGAAGCTCTCGAACGGCTGATAGATGCGCGGTGTGCCGCGGGAGCGGCCGAGGTTCCCCTCGACCCAGCCCTCCACCTGATCCACCGAGAAGATCTCGAAGCTGTCGGCATGGCGATAACTTGCCTTGAGGGGATACTCCGCCTGACGGCCATTGAGATTGACCGGCTCGCTGTCGTGCTGGAACAGGTTGATGGCCGGCACGCAGTTGAGCATGAAGGAGTCGGGACGGATCTTGAGCTCCGCCGGCAGCGGCCGGTCGAAGCAGAAGTGCACCTTGAATTCGCTCACCGGCAACGGCTGCTTGGGCCAGTCGCCACCGGAGAGTTCGAAGAAGAGGAAGCTTTCCGGGAAGCAGAAATACTCCTGCAGGATCCGGTAGCCGGAATAGACGTTGTTCGGGTAGGGCAAGAGCGCATCGCCGCGCTCGAAGCCGACCGGTTTGAGGGCCTTGGCCTCCTGGCGAAAGCGCTTGCCGTCGATCTCCAGCTCGATATGGGAGAGCTGGTTGGAGAGCCAGAAGTAGAGCTCATAGGCGGTGTAGCTGTCACCACCAAGGAAAAAGCGCAGCTTGTCCAGCTGCAACTCGCTCAGCGGCAGAGGGGCATGCAGGGCGATGTCCAGCGAGATGGTGGAGAGATCGTTGCCGCTCTGGGCGGCGATGTGGCGGATATCAGCCGGATAGACCCAGGTATCGTGACAGGTCTGGAAATGACAGGTCACCTCGTCCAGGGGCAGGCTGTCGAGCTGACAACCTTGCCTGACCAGCGCTGGCTGGGCGATGGCCCCCGGAATGACCGAAAACTGCATGATGGTCATGCTGGGCACGGGACGCAGGTAGTTGGGCCAGAGCATGTTGAGCAGACCGTGGGTCAGCTCGGGAAACTCATCCTCAATCTTGGCGCGCAGATTGCCCGTGAGGAAGGCGAACCCCTCCAGCAGGCGCTCCACGTCCGGATCGGTGTTCTGCTCCGACAGAAAACGGGTGAGCTCGGGATAGGCGTCGGCAAATTCGCGCCCTTGCAGGCGCAAAAAAGCCAGTTCATCCCTGAAGTAATGTTCCAGCGACATTGATCAGACCATGCGGTAGTGACGGTGACTGTCCATGTGGACGTTGAACGAGGTAACTTGCTCGATCTGCTCCAGCCGCACGTGGGCCGTCACCTGAAACGTCATCTCAAGCGGGCTCGCCTGATAGTCGGGTGAACGGACTTCCACATGCACGATCCGCGGCTCATAGCGGCGGATGCATTGCCGGATCGCCTCCCGGATCCGCCCCTTGATGTCGGCACTGCCCTGGGTGGCGTCATTGAGATCGATGACGCCAAGCTCGGGGGCACTGCGACAGTTGCCGGGACGGGTGTTGAGGATCTGATCGAGCTGCCGTTTGACGGAGTCCACCAGTTCATCCACTTCCGAACGGGGGGAGGAGCCAAGCCCCTCCCCCCGGATGCGATCAAACAGGCTGGCCGCATTGCCTCTATCCCAGGATGAGAGATGCGGCATCGGGCCTTATTCCTTGTCCAGACGACCTACCAGAGAGAGCTCGAAGCTCGCTCCCATGTACTTGAAGTGCGGGCGCACGGCCATGGCAACCTGATACCAGCCCGGCTCCCCCTCCACGTCCAGCACCTTGATCTGGGCGGCGCGCAGGGGACGACGGCTACGCACGTCCGCAGGGGGGTTCTCCTGGTCGGCCACGAACTGACGGATCCAGTTGTTGAGTTCCCGTTCCAGATCCTGGCGTTCCTTCCAGGAACCGATCTGCTCGCGCTGCAGCACTTTGATGTAGTGGGCCAGGCGGTTGATGATGAACATGTAGGGCAGCTGGGTACCCAGCTTGTAGTTGGTTTCCGCTTCCTTGCCTTCCTTGGTGTTCGGGAACACCTTGGGCTTTTGCACCGAATTGGCGGAGAAGAAGGCGGCGTTGTCGCTGTCCTTGCGCATGGTCAGGGTGATGAAGCCCTCTTCCGACAGCTCGTATTCACGGCGATCCGTGATGAGCACTTCGGTCGGGATCTTCGCCTGCAACTGACCCATGGCCTCATAGACATGCACCGGCAGATCGTGAATGGCGCCACCACTCTGCGGACCGATGATGTTCGGGCACCAGCGGTACTTGGCGAAACTGTCGGTCAGGGAGGTGCCCATCAGATAGGCGGTGTTGCCCCACAGGTAGTGATCATGGTTCGAGCTGATCTCTTCCTGATAGTTGAAGCCCTTGATGGGATTCTCGGTCGGATCATAGGGCAGACGAGCCAGGAAGCGCGGTGCAGTCAGACCCAGATAGCGGGCATCTTCCGACTCGCGCAGGGAGCGCCACTTGGTGTAGGCCGGCCCTTCGAATACCGATTTCAGGTCCTTGATGGAGGGCAGATCGGTGAAGCTGTCGACCCCGAAGAAGGCGGGGGCGACGGAAGAGATGAAGGGGGCATGGGCCATGGCCCCCACTGCACTGACATACTGCATCAGCTTGATATCAGGGGAGCTGTGGGTGAAGGCGTAGTCACCAATCACGGCACCGACCGGCTGTCCGCCAAACTGGCCATAACCACTGGAATAGACGTGCTTGTAGAGGCCGGACTGGGTGATTTCAGGAGAAAATTCAAAATCTTCCAGCAGCTCTTCCTTGGTGGCGTGCAGCACCTGGATCTTGATGTTCTCGCGAAAATCGGTGCGATCCACCAGGAGCTTCAGGGAGCGCCAGGAGGACTCCAGCTCTTGCAGCTCCTTGGCGTGCAGGATGACGTCCATCTGCTTGCCGAGCTTCTTGTCGAGCTCGACGATCATGCTGTCTACCAGCGCCTTGTTCACCGGCTCTGTGGTGGTGCCGCTGTCCAGAATGTTGGCAATCAGGGCTGCAACGCCCTGCTTGGCGACGCTGTAACCCTCATCCACCGGGGTGATGCGGGCCTGCGCCATGATTTCGTCCAGCAGGGACGAGGAGGCTGCACTCGCCCCCGCTTGAACCTGTTCTTCGACCAGAGACATAATTTTTCCTTATAAGTCAGTCAATTAATCTGCTGATCACTCGGCAGGCTTAATCAAATCCAGCTCCTTGAGCAATTGCTCGCGAGCGTCGTCACTGGACAGCAGATCCTGCAGACGGTTGCGGAAGGCGGGGATATTGCCAAGCGGCCCCTTCAGGGCAACCAGCGCCTCACGCAGTTCCAGCAGCTTGCGCAGCTCGGGCACTTGCTGGGCAACGCTGTCAGGGGTGAAGTCTTCCAGGGACTGGATTTTGATCGACACGGGCAACTCGTCCTGGCTGTTCTCCTCCAGGCGGTTGGGAACCGAAAAATTCAGCTCCAGTGCAGATTCTTTCATGACGGAAGAAAAATTATTCTTGTCGATGGAGACGGTCTGACGCTCCTCAATGGGGGTCTCTTCAGAGCGCCCTTTCATATTTCCGACCACCATCATGGTCAACGGAAGCTCTATTTCCGCCTGTTGGCCACCGGTTGCCGGTACATATTTGATATTGATACGTTCTTTGGGCGCGACAGTGGCGCCATCAATCCCTTTTCCCATGCTCTAGATACCAAGTTGAGGATCCATGAAGACCCAAAAGCTTATAGCCAATGCTTTTGTCGGCAACTGTAAAAAATGACAGTTGACGTGCTCAGGACGAAAATGAACAAAAAAGCATCAATCAACCACGCCTTTTCGATATATTCCAGGAGAGAGCCAGGATATCAAAAAGGCAGCATTCAGCTTGTTATTCAATACAATCCGATTACGTCTCTACTCTTCGTTAGAGATCATGATTGACTAAAGAGTCATTTGTGGCTAATGGTATATTTTTGATGATGACAACGTCAACGAGAAATATATTTGCAAATGTATAAAAATCAAAATAAATGCGCAAAACCTAATAAAAACAACAAGATGAACTCAACCCACCAAAATGTAAACTTGAGACAAAAAGTGTAGGAAAGTTGTATTTAGTGAAGAGTTAAATAGGAAAAATCTGATTTTAAATCTTCATGAATTCTCATGGTAAGCCATAAACTTCGCTCATTTTCAGAACACAAAAAGAGATTTTTCTGACAACATCCGATGTTATTTTTGTCAAAAAAACCGCCAGGATGCATTATCAAGGCGGTATTGGGTGGTGATAATAAGTGGGAAATGGCTTTATCCACTAACTGTTATTTTTATCACTATGTCTCATTCATGTTATGGGAATGGCATCATATGCCCTCTGACGTCTGCCCCATTTCACCGTGTTTATCCAGCCTGATGAACCAGTGCTGCGCCAGTTTTTGACCGGCACTTTTTTCTTGTGCCGTCATGCCTTTTTCAAGTTCACGGCTGGCGGCGGTTGCATCAATATTGCCATCCGTTGCGGCCAATAAATACCATGCATAAGCATGCAATCTATTGCGGGGGGCTCCCCATCCCTGCTCACGCATGATGCCCATGCGATATTGTGCTTGCCGATGATTGGCGTTTGCCGCAGCCCGATACTGTTTCATGGCTTCGGTATAATCAGCCTCACCACCCAGCCCCAGTCGCAGCATCTCGCCGTAGGCATATCGAGCCTCGACATTGCCCTGCGAGGCGGCCAGAGAGAGGCTCTTGCGCGCAGCTTTCAACTCCCCCCGTTCCTGTTGCAGGGTCGCCAGTTCAAGCTGAGCCTGGCTCACCCCCCCCGCAGCAGCCAGATTCAGCCAGTGCTCACGTGCGGTGATATCGCTCTGCTGCAGGCTCAATTGATATTCGGCGTCATGGGAACCATTGCCTGCCGCCAGCTCCAGCCAATAACGGCCAAGCGCCAGGTCCTGGGCAACCAGATCCCCCCTCAGATAGGCCTGCCCCAACCACAGCTGGGCAGGAGCAGCCCCTGCATTGGCGGCGCGCTGATAGAGGCTGAATGCCTTTTCAGAGGGCGCCTTGCTCGCCAGTACCAGCAAAGCGTCCGGCTGTTGCTGGGCTGCGGCTTTCTCATACCAGCGCAGGGCAAGATCGGCGCGTTTTATCACCCCTTTCCCTTGCTCATAGCGAGCGCCAAGCTGGAATTGGGCATCCCGATTCCCTTGTTCGGCGGCTTTCTCCAGCCACTTGACGGCCTCTTCATCGGCCCCCGCCTGACCTGCATACCACTGCCCCAGAACCAGTTGGGCATTTCCATGATCCCGCTTGGCGGCCTGCTCGAACCAGTTGAGGCACTCACTGACCAGCTTCCCCTTGTGCCGTTGCCGGCACTCCTGACCCAGTTGATAGCTGGCCTCCCCATTGCCCAACTTGGCGGAGCGCTGCCACCACTGCCTGGCCAGTACAGGATTTTTGGGCTCTCCCAACCCCGCCTGATACCAGCTTCCCACCTGTAGTGCGGCCTTGCCCCGAATATCGGCATCTGCCGCCAGCGGACCCACTTGATCGGCAGCCTGCTTCATCCAGCGCATCGCCTCAGGATAATCCGGCTTCGCTGCCAAACGGTTGGCCAGCTCATATTGCGCCTTACCCTGGCCCTGCTGGGCGGCATTTTGTAACTTGGTATCAGATAAATAATTTGATTGGTTGGCACAACCAACAAGCATAAATAGCAGGCATATTGGAAAGAGTTTCTTCATAGGTTTTATTACAGTGCTTTGAGTTGGTTAAATTTATTAATTTAGCGATGTTCAGAGTTAAATTCATTGCTAAGTTATGAAAGCTAATATTACATTTTTCTATAGCTTAGACGTTCTGCTGTGCAGAGTTAAATTGAACATTAGACACCCTCATGCTTAGACATCAGAATGTCTATGTCACTGAATTTCTATGGCGAGTAGAAAACACACCACCCAACTTAACATTGGCATTCTGATAGTGTTTTCATGGCAAACAATAACATTCAACACCTCGAAGGCTAGCAATATTATTTTCATTTACAATTTACTACCTATTGCCCCCTTAATTAAACTATATGTAGTAAGGCAATCGATAGTATGTTCTTTTTTATTTATTTTAATCGTGTAGGGAAACTCAAAAGCTGACAATAGATCATCAAAGTCTATGCCTTTCTCCAAGTGGCAAAAGTAGCCTGTTCTATTGTTCCCCCATAAGAAATCATTGTGAGAGACATTCCCTTTACTTAAAAGATAATCAACGACTGGCTGCAAGTGATAGTAATCCTTTTCTTCAGAAGCTGCACTTCTATTAATTACAATCATTTTTTGACCGCCTCAAGCCTTCCAGTTTTTTCGAAACATCAGGTGCTGTTGTATTCTTCATCATTTCCAACGTGCCATCGACAGGTTTTAATTTCAACAAGAACTCATCAAGCATAAAATACTGATTATGTGTCCACATTATGATGACAACTGTATCATCTAAAATAGTGTCCGGGATGATTAGACAACTACAATTACCTCTCCCACTTGGCCGTTGTAGTCACGCAGACTGACTTTCCCCGCCAACAACTGCTTGAACCGATACATCGCTGTCTCTGCAAGTGAGTGACGGTTTAACCCTATGCCCTGCACATATTAATACAAGCGCTTAGCCTAGCAGGGTTAGTTTATCCATATAAATACATTAGCTCATCTACCAAATCTCTTTCCGCGGAACTGAATGGCTTTTTGCTAAAAGTACTAATATGTTCAAATATCGCTCTAATTGGAATGGGGCGTTGATCGTCAGATATTATATCGATGAAACGTTTAGCATCTGGATCTATACCTAAAAGATGATTTTCTATCAATCTTTTTGCATCATCTCTTAATTTATGTCTACCCATATCATTCTCCTGGCAATATATCTACCTTATCCGCCTTTATGTATATATCCTGTCCATCCTGTGGTACTAACTGCCTAGAACCACCTTTTCCATACTCAGGATAAGCTTTTGTGAATGGCTCTAACTCTGGCCCATCACCACCATGACTTTTAGGAACCTGAACTCTAGGCTTACCCTTATCATCATATAGTTGTAATGTATCAAACTTTACCCTTAATCGGCCATCACTCCATGAACCTCTAACATCATCAGGTTTAACATGCTTCGGAGCTTTTATTTGAAACGCCTCTGTAACCTGATCTCCTGTATTAAGTTTATCAAAACCGAAATATGAGAGTCGCGTTTCCCCCATATCAATAGTTTTTTGAGCAAACTTATTCACAGTACCATCATCGTTCAGATATCGCATATACCGATACCCAGTGCTCGGCAAAGTTGCGTCTGGACCGCTTGGCCCGACATAAAAATCAGGTTTGCTACCACCCACACTCGGTGGCTTTAACGGGCCACCTTGTCGCTGAGATATTACGCTGACTGTTTTAGTAACCTGTTTACAGATCCCAATTATTGCATTTTTCACCAATCCCAGCGGATCCACCCAGCCTGTAGGGTTGGGGGCATACTGGTAGTTATTCAGCCCGCCAGCCAAGCCTATCGGGTCGGGGGTGATAAATCTACCCGTGTCGGGCTGGTAGTAACGGTGGCGGTTGTAGTGAAGCCCCGTCTCGGCGTCAAAATACTGCCCCTGGAAACGCAAGGGGGTTGCCACCTCGGCGATCTCTTCACGCCAGACATTGCCATAGGCTCGATAGCGCACCTGCCAGGCGGTGGCCCCGCTTGTGCGGGTCAGTGCCAAGGGCGTGCCCAGGTGGTCAAGCTGGTAGTGGAATACCTCGGCCTTCTGCCCCTCCCCTTCCAGCTGTGCCAGGGGTTTGAAACTGCCGGGTTCATAGATAAAGCTGCGGTACTGCTCGTCAGTACGATGCTTGTCGTCCCCGAGCAGATAGCAGCTCTCGGCAATCAGGTTGTTGGCCTGCCACAGGAATTCAGTAACCTGCTCGCCTTTTGCACCCTTTACCGTCTTGCGAATGCGGCGACCAAAGCCATCGTAGTCATAACAGGCGGTGCTGCCATCGGGCAGTTCGGCCCTCACCAGCTGGTGCTGGCAGTCGTAGTGATAGCGGGTCACCAGTTGCTGACCCTTGCCGCGCCGCTCCAGGGCCAAGCGGCCAAATTCGTCGTACTCGAAGTGGCGATCGCCACTCAACAGCAGCCGGTTCCCCTGGGTGCGGGCCCCATCGAACTGACTACCCGAACGTTCACCCAGGAGGTTGCCGGCCGGATCATGCAAGAAGCGCTCGGTCAGCTCGCCCCGCACCTCCAGCAAGCGGTCCAGCGGATCGTAGCGGTAGTGCTGCTCCCCCTGCACGCTGTCATCGATGCGCAGCAGGTTGCCCGTTCTGTCATAGCCATAGCGCCGCTCGCGGGCGACCTGCTTGCCCCGCTGCAAACGCAGTGCCGAGAGGCGCCCCTGCTCGTCATATTCGTACTGCTGGGTGAGCGCCCCTTGCTGCCTGCGCAGCTCAAGCCCACCCACCACCTGGTGGCGAGTGAGTTCGGCGCCGTTGAGATCAATGCCGCCAAGCGCGCCGTGCTGATAGTGATAGCCAAGCCGGTTGCCGTCAGGCAGTTGCCAGTGTGACAACCGTCCCATGGCATCGTATCGGAAATGGCTTGAGGCCCACCCCTGATGCTCGGCCACCAGATGACCGGCACCATCGTAGTCAAATGCCAGGGGCCAGGCACCGTCGTCGACCCGGATGAGCTGGCCATGGCCGTCATACTCGAAGGCGATCTCGCGACCATCTGGCAGGAATTTTTTCAGCAAGCGCCCCATGGGGTCGCGCTCATAGCGGGTGACCAGTTCGGTCCCCTGCTTGCCGAACTCCACTTTTTCGCTCAGGCGTCCGTTGAGATCATATCGGTAGGCGGTGGTGCGACCATCGAAGCCGGTTTCCCGTGCCACCAGCCCGTTGGGATGGTAATGGATACGATGCTGTTCACCATGCTCGTTCTCGATCTCGCTGAGAAAGAGCTTGGCGTTGTCGTAGCGGTATTTGAGCTCGCTGCCATCGGGGTTGATGCGCCGACTCACCAGATGCAGGCCGGGGTGATATTCGAAACGTGTCTCGCGACCCAGCTCGTCCCACTGCGCCGTGACCTTGCCATAGGCGTTGTACTCATAGCGGCGAATGCCGCCCCCGGGCAAATGGACGGCACTGAGGCGATCTGCCGCGTCCCATTCATAGCGTGTGATTGCGCCACGCGGGTCTTGCCGCACGATCTGGCGGCCCCGCTCGTCATAGCGCCAGCGGCTTATCCCGCCATCGACCCCTTTTTCTTCGATCAGCTGGCCAAGGCGGTTCCATACCAATTCGGTGCGGGTGCTGTCCGGGTGAACCACAGAGCACAGCTTGCCCTGAGGGGTATAGCCATAACGGGTTTCGTTCCCCAGGGGATCCCGCCTGGCAATCAGATCCCCTTGCGGATTGTGCTCAAAGCGCCATTCGCGCTCCCCCTGCACTACCTTGCGAACCCGGCCATCCCAGTAGTGATAGGCAGTCTGACTGCCGTCGGGAGCCACTTCGAGGGCCAACATCCCCTCTTCGTCGTAGTGATAATGGGTCTCGGCCCCCAGCGGATCACGGGCCAGTACTTTCTGACCCTTGCCGTTGTAGGCAAACTCGGTTATCGCACCATCCGGATCCTGCTGGCGGACAAGGCGTGCCTGGCTGTCGTGCTGATACACCTCCTGACTGCCATCGGCATTGAGTACCGTCACCTCGCCCTTGTCATCATCCCAGCCATAGGTGACATCAAAACCCGCCACATCGCTCCAGTGGCGGATGGCGCGGGCAGCCTTGCCTTCCCCTTCCCACTCCCAGAAGAAACCGGCACCGCCAGCCAGACGGCGCTCAACAATGACCCCATCATCACGATAGCGATACCGCTCGCACTCCCCGGCCCCATTCTCGGCCGCTACCAGGTGACCATGGTCATCGTAGTGGTAGCGTTGCAGCGTGGCCTGGGGCTGCCAGGCAATGCCATCAAAGCGCTGCAACTCGAGCGCCATGATGTGGTCGCCCTCGTAAGCGAGACGAAGGGCCAGCCCAGCCTCATTTTCAACCCAGGCGGGGCGCCCTTGACGGTCAGAACGCACTGTCAGTCGATTGCCGTAGGGATCGGAAAAACCGGTCAGCCGCCCGATCTCGCCATGCCAAGTAAAATGCAGGAACGGCGAACCAGCCTTGGCCAGGATCACTTCATCAGCCTCGTCACCGAGGTAGACCGCCGCCTCCGACAGCAGGTTGGTCACCATGGGTCTGGCGGCTGATGGCAACGGCAGTTCCGTTGCCAGGGACTCCTCATCCCACCAAGTCAGGGTATCGCCGTGACGTTCAAGCCGGTGCGCAAGGGCATGCGTCCAGCCAAGCCCCATGCCGCAGGATTGCGCGACGGCGGAGGTGCGATAGAGGCGCCCGAAGACAAAGGGAAGCAGACCCGGCAGTTCGCCATCTTGCAGTGCCAGCAACTCCTCCCCCGTCACCATGGAGACCGGGCAGTTGTTTTTGCAGGTGCTGGCTTCCGGTTGATGGGGGCGGTTATTCGGGGTAACTGCCTGCTTGGAGGCATCAGGTGTCTTGTTCACCTGCTTGATCTCGGTGTGTCCCTGGAACCGGCGTTTGGCCGCCGTGCCTTTTTCCACCAGCGTGTTGGCATTGCCATCGACCAGCTTGAGATCCGCTTTTTTGGCCGGGCTCAACGGTGCAGCCCCGGTGATCAGCACCTTTTTCGCCTGCTGGGCGTGCTGGGCCAGGTTGTGTTTCCTGGAGAGATCGACCAGGGAAGTGACCAGTCGCATGACCCGGTCACTGTTCTTGGCCATGGTGGCAGCCTTGGCACCATAGCGTGCAGCCAGACCTGCCCCGCCGGTCAGTACCACCCCGATGATCACGTCAATCAGTACCGACGAAATTACCTGAGCACCAAACTCGGTCTGCTGATCCGGGGGCAGCATCTTGACCCAGCACACCAGGGCATAGGCATAAAGATAAAGCAGCGCCTCATCTTGCAGTACCAGCATGGCAGCTTCCATCTGGGAGGCTCCGGCCTTGGTCATGGCCGCTGCGTCCACGCCGAACTCGGCCAGCTTTTTGGCGTTGCCTACCGGATCGGCCAGCAGGTTGTAGATGGTTTTAAGATCGTCCCACACCCCGACCAGGGCCTTGCCGATACCGCTTGCCGCCGCCAGCGCATGGCTGCCAAACCCGCCACCAGTGCCGCTGTAACGGGCCCACGCAGCCTTGTGCTCACTGTTCCACTCCTTGGTGAGCCATGTCTCCAGGTCTTTTTGAACCGGGGCATAAGAGGCAAACAGCGTATCCAGGTCGCTCTTCTTCACATTGGGGTAGAAGGTCACCCGATAGGACTTGCCCGGGGTCAGCTTACCAACCTCGGCAATACCCTTGGCATCCAGGGTTCCTTCCTTGGCTACCGCCTCGCTGACAAAACGTCCGCGCACCAGTTTCCCCGCCTCCACCTTGTACGGGGTATTGCCGATGGGAATAAACCTGACGGATTCGAACAGATGAACCAGCCGCAGCGTGCCGCTCAGCGGGCACTGCGTCACCACGGACTGCGCCTTCTTGCTGCCGGACGATGCCGTGATGGTCTTGTCGCCCACCTTGATGGTCTGCTCCATGTCCATGCTGAGCATGTCACCCAGGAAGAAACTCTCGGCATCCTTGCGATAGGCACTCAGGACGTTGCGATAATCGGCGATCACTTCGTTGAAGACGGCCTGGCCGACATTGCTCATGCTTGAACCTCATTGATCAGCGCCGCTTCGAGCGCCGGAAACAGATCGATATCGGGGGATGGATGACGGGAAACAAAGCGGGCGACCTTGCAGCGCAGGTTCGCCTCGGGAAACGCCCAGTAGAGCTGACCGTTGTGATCCGCCAACTGCTGCATCAGGTTGTTGATAAGAGGGGCGGGATCCTGTCTCGCCAAGGTCGCGGCAATGGCGGGGGGCAGCACCCACCAGGGGAATGCGCGTGGTGCTGCGGCTTCTGACGCAGCCCATTCGAAGCCGTCCCCTCCGACCCAGATCCCGTTCACTCCTGGCAGCAGGGCGGTGAAGCCCTCTCCCAGCTGGACCAGAATGCGTTTCAGATAAACACCATCCCAGTAACGGAAGAAGACCGCCTCCCCCTGGTGCCAGATCTGGGTCAGCCCCTGCAGATGGGCATAGAGGGCATCGACAGGTTGCTCGCTCGCCACTATCCAGCCCCAGTCTCTCGCCTCGGCGCCCTGCGCCCACTCGATAAAGGGGCTCTCCTTGTCGAGGGCCACCAGATAGGGCATGACGGGATGCCAGTCTTCATAAGGGGTGCCGAGATAAAGCCCGCGTGGCGTTTCGCGGCCATCGAGCTGGTAGTAGTGCTGCAAGGGAGCCGCATCGCAGGCCCCCGCCAGCACGGCATAAAGAGGGGCTGATTGCCTCTGTATCCACGCTTCCAGCGGTGTGCTCTCAAATCTCACAGCCACCCTCCTTGCATTTTTCACACTCTTCACAGAAAGGGGCGGCACTCTTCATGGTGGCCAGTTGGGCAGGAGTGAGCGGTACCTTGGGTTTGGAGGGAACACTGACACCCAGAGGGCCCAATGGTGACTTGCCGCCCCATCCCGAGCCGGCACCCGGGCTGCCGCCCGAATTCATCTTGATGGTGGGCCCCACCAGGGTGACGCCGCCGCCATCGACCTTGATGAAGCAGCCGCCGACCTTGACGGTAATGTCTGAGCCCGCCTCCAGCACCACCTTGGCACCGGCTTTGACGTGCACTTCCTGCCCGGCCTGTGTCAGCCAGCTGTCACCCAGTTTTTGGTGCATGGAGGTGTCAACGCCGAGTGAATAGTCGGCCTTGATGTGATCCCGTTTTTCACCGTTCACAGTGAGGTGATCATTGGCCTTGATGCGGGTCATCCGCTCATTGTCGATGTCTCTGTGTTCGTCATGCTTGATGTGCCAGGCGGCGTCGTTCTCTATCAGCACGTTCAGGTCTTTCTGACCGTGGATGTAAATCTCTTCCTGCCCCGCCTGGTCTTCAAAACGCAGCTCGTTGAAACCCTCACCCTGGTGGGTCTCGGTGCGCAGCACGGTGCGGGTCTTGTTGGCCGGCAGCTCGTAGGGCGGCCGGTTGGTGGCGTGATAGGTGCGTCCGGTCACGATGGGCTGGTCGGGATCCCCTTCCAGGAAACTCACGATGACTTCGTGGCCGATACGCGGGATGGCCATCATGCCGTATTGACCGCCGGCCCAGCCTTGGGATACCCGCACCCAGCAGGAGCTCTGGTCGTTGGAGCTGCCATATCTATCCCACGGGAATTGCAGCTTCACCCGGCCGTACTCGTCGCAGTAAATCTCCTCCCCGTCGGGGCCCACCACCATGGCGATTTGCGGGCCATCCACCATGGGCTTGTGGGGGGCTTCCGGGCTGCCGATGCGTGCCCGCCAGGTGGTGCTCGCTTTCACCACCCCAAATTCGTTGTGGTAGAGGGTCGGGCCGCTGCCCCCCTCCTCTTCCAACGCCTGCGGTTGCAGGCCGGTGTGCTGGATACGCACGATTTGCCAGTCGGTGTTGAAGCTGCCGTTGGGATGTTCGGTGAGTGAAAACGTCTGGCCCGGCAGCAAGGCCGCGCTGTTGGATTTGCCGCTGCCCGCCACCGCGTCATTGCGCAGGGCATCGAGCCGATGCTGAGCAAACGCCTTGCCGCTCTGGTCCGCTTTGTAGCGACCCGGATAGTCGAAGTGCTGGTAGGTATCGCGCTGGTGCTCAAGCTCTGCACCTTGCTTCTTGTGAGAGAGGCCATAAGCCGGGGTCTTGAAGCTGTAGTCCTTGAGCTCCACATCCGAGGGGCGCACCGCTTCGCGGTAGTGGAACTGGCGCACATAGGGGCCTTGCTCGAGGGAACGATTGCCGAGGTTGAAGAAGAGCTCGGGGCCTTGAGTCAATGCCGCCGCGTCGTCGGCAAACACGATGCGGTGCTTGCCCGCTTCAAACTCGTGGAAGTAGAACATCCCCTCTTCGGCGGCGAGGCGGTTCACGAAATCGAGATCGCTCTCCCGATATTGAACGCAGTATTCCCGCTTGGCGTGCTCATTCTTGAGCGCAAAGGCATAGTCGGTGATGCCATGCTCTTGCAAAAGAATGCTGAGGATTTCATCGGGCTTCTGTGCCTGGAAGATGCGGGAATTCTGGCGAAGTGACAGCCGCCACAGGGCCGGCTGTACCATGAGCTGATAGCGGGTGCGGCGAAAACCGCTGTCACCCTGCGCGAAGTCACTGACCACCCCGCACACCCGGCGCTGCAGCTCGCCGCTGTACCACACCAAGAGCTCGCAGGGCTGGTCCAGCACGGCGCCAACGTCGATGTCGGGCTGAGCGCTTGCCAACTCCAGGCGCAGGCTGAACGGCCGGTTCAACGCCTCATCCAGCGCAAACTCGGCCACCACGAAGGTGCTCTCGGGCAGGGCCCCTACCTTGACGGTAAATTGTAATCCTGTGCTGTCTGCCATCGCTGCGCGCCCCTGAAATATCGTGCGGCCCCATCAGGTGGGGCACATCAAGCCGTGTGAGAGCTTCGCCATCGCCTGGATTTTTCTTTCACCATGGCTGCCGCACGCCCTTGACGGCGTGCGGCAAGACGTAAACTCGGATTTTTTCTTGCACCCGCTCACACCAGGCAAACGGACAGAAGAAAAAATGCGTGGGTTGAAAAATCGGAAATACGGTCTCCGGGCAGGTTGTCCTTGCAGAGACGATAAAAGGGCACCGCAAGCAGTGCCCTTTGGCTCGGAATTACGCTTCGATCGGCGCACGCCAGTCATCCGCACCAGAGGTGCCGGCAACGGTGTGCTCCCAGTCGATCTTGCGGTAGGCCATGGAGACCTGGATCAGCTGGGTGAAGTCGGA
>NZ_JBFOCZ010000023.1:0-10977 GCF_040908015.1 Aeromonas sp. R7-5
TTGGTATGACATTATTACCTCCGTGAGGGATGTTCAAAACCATGAAACGTTGGCCTACCGTCAGACCTGGTATGAAACTCTATTACTCGCCCACATCAAGGGGAAGATGGATGGCTGACAATTGAGAGGTTTGCTGAGCAAATCGGGGCCACAGTCGCCAGCGAGGCACTTTTCAGGGTGGTAACAATCGAGCCCAAGCAGCCGCCGCTGTACAGTTGAGGGTTCAGACACTGATGTCGGTGCTCTGCACTCATAGGGTGCAAAGCCGACAACGATGTTATGTCATTGAAAATAAATGGAATCTTGTAAATGTCAGGCCGGTTCAGCATGATATGGTTGTGGGCATGGTTTTATGTGTGGCTACTTGAGGAAGGAACTAATTAGTCTGTAGATAAACCTATTGCTTTTCTTTTTATAACTTGAACTATTCAATTCTTTTTCTTTTATTTTATTTAAATCTAGCGTGTGGATACTAAATTTTGGGCCAACTTTGGCACAATATGCGTATTCGTAGATGCTTTCGATGGATGGATAATTAATTGGCCAGTCTGTATAAACCTTGACGCCGTAGGCGCTGAGTAACGGTAGCGCATAGGAGATATGGCTAATTCTCTGTAGGTACCTTCCATTTAAAACGCCGAAGGTATCAGTTCCCACATGGCTTTTGATGAAAAATATTTCAATGGAGTCTGCTGGTGGATAGTTGAATTGAGATATTGTTACAGGAATTAGGTCGATTTTATGGTTTCGACAGAAATTCACTCTATTTTTTCCTTCTCCAGCGATAATTACCCCGAGCTCTTTTACTAGATAATAATATGCTTCCTTGCCATGTTCCGGCGACAAGATAAAGTCAATGATTTCTTTCTCAGCATGTTTTCTATGTTCGGGCCACCAATTCCAGCTGCGCCCAAGAGTATTGGCTATCGGGACGTATTTAACGCCAAGGTTTTCATAGTCCGGGTATAATGGCATGAAAGGAATTATGTTATTCATAAATGTGTCGCCACCATAAGGGCCATCATACTCCCCGGACCGCTGCCTTCCATGTAAATCATTCGGGATTTCAGCGGGGTTGCGCCGCCCAGTGACGTCAATTTGATACTTCAAGTCGGCAAAGTTTTTTGCCGCAGAAAGTACAGCTGGGGATAGATATGACAAATCTAGCTCTTTATTTGAATCTTTAGCCATTGTTTTGTGTCTCAACTATTATTGTACATTGCCGTTTTTTGTAACTCATGAAGCAATTGCTGGAATTCATTGGTAAGTTTTTGCAGCCCGAAGTAGTGGAGGGATAGCGTTTCATACATCCCCTTAGCTGTAACAATTAAATCACTAACACCTTCTATGCACAGTTGAGCGTTATCCACATACATGAATTTTTTAACAAATTCACCGCGCCCATGGGTAAAGAGAGAAAACTTTTCGTATTGAGCTAAATCCTGCTTAGTGAACTGCTTAAACATGCCTTCAAGGCCATTTTTTCCCTCCTCCCCAAATTTATCTAACGCTGATGTCATCTTAAAAAAACTAGGAAAATCCTTTTCTCCAGAAATAAGTGGTTTAACATCAGTTCCTTTAGGTTTCTCAATAATGTCCAAATATATCGCCTTCGTGTATATTTCCAAAATAGAACGAAGAATGACGATGGCAGGGAAAGGTCTTCCATTATTTATAAGGTGTAGAAAGGTGTCATAAAAATCGGTACAAATTCTGAAATAAGCTCGGTTTAGGTTTAGGTAATCATCTTCCGATGCAGGAAGTTTCTGATTATTTAGCTCACTAATCAGCAAGAAGTTATTCATAGCTTCGTCAAACGAAGTTTGTAGCTCTTCAATGGTCATATTTTCAATATCCTGTTTATCTTTTGGGTAGTGTTCATGCTACCGCGGATTAAGGGGAGGGTGAACAGGAAGTTTTATACAGCATCAAGAGTTCGGCAACCGCACCGGGGCATTTGTACCAAGAAGCCCGATTTAGCGCTGCTATACAGACTTTATTGTCACTGCACAACCAAATGTGAATTGACAATAAAGTTTGTACATAACTGGCACTACAGATCAGTCACTTGCACAATAAAGTTTGTACACTAATCGGCCATTTTAACCAGGAGTCCCGAGGTGCCTACCGGCGTTGGAGCCCAAGCCGATAGATAGCAAATTCTTGTAAAACCAGCATTTTTCGACGCTATGTACAATCTTTATTGTCTCAAATCCCTTCTGTGTACAAACTTTCGCGCCTGTGTACAAACTTTATTGTCACTGCACAACACCAAAGTATCTATTTGAAGCCTCCCTCACTCTACTTATTAAAATGTCCGTTTGAAAAAGTAGTGTTTCTGGAATAGGATATTGGCAGGAAAGTCCTTCATTTTTCACGGAGAGAACGTATGAGAGAGGTGCACTTCATTAGCCAGGCAGAGGCCGAAAAACTGGCGCCGGTTGCCGGTGCAGCGATGATCTCGATCACCGACCCGGACAAACCGGAGGCGACCCTGGGTGATTGGCAACTCCTGTATCGGGACAGCTTTTACGATGGCGGGTACAGCGAGGACACCATCCGTACCATGAAAGGGTCTTTCCGGATGAACTATGCATCCTACATCGACTCCGGTCAGGCGAAGAACCTATCCCGTTATATCGATGAGTTGGTGCTGAGCGGTATCAGTCAGATCTTTGTTCACTGCTACTACGGCGAATCCAGAAGCGGTGCGATTGCTTTGTATCTGTGCAACAAACATGGATTCACCCCGAACAAGCCCATCACCAAACCGAACAGGACGGTCTACGATCTCCTCTCCTCCCCCTCTAAATATGAACCACTGATACAAAGTTACGAATCACAAGATATTGCACCCACCAAGGACATATACACCAAGATATGGGATTTGTTTCTCGTGGCTATCGGTGTAAGGAGGTGACTTTGCACGAACAGAACAATGACGGTGCCACTGAACTTTCACACGCGAAGCTCGTTGTCTTGTCAGAACAAACCCTAGACGGGAGCCCGCCGCAAGTCATCGGGGCGTTGCGCAATGCACAAGATAATCCGGCAGTGGCATACCTGATCAGCCTTGGCTCCAAGCGCAGTCGGCAAACCATGGGCTCATTTCTCAACATCGTTGCTCGGATGATCGGGTTTCAAAACCTGCGTGACTGTGCATGGGAGTCGATGCGGCGGCATCATGTCCAAGCTGTGATCCAAATGCTCAGCGACTCTGACCGCGCTCCAGCCACGATCAATACCTACCTGGCTGCGCTGAAAGGAGTGGCCCTGGAAGCGTGGACAATGAAGCAGATTGATACCGACAGTTACCAGCATATCAAGCAGGTGCGTTCGGTGAGAGGCTCTCGTTTACCCAACGGGCGGGCCCTCGAAAAGCACGAGGTCAGAGCCCTGTATTTCACATGTGAAAATGATAGGAGCTCCAAAGGGCTGCGTGACGCAGCCATCCTTGCTGTTTTAGTCGGGTGCGGACTTCGGCGCTCGGAGGTTGTCGCCCTCGATATGGAATGCGTCATCACCAGGGATCAGGCGCTTCGGGTGCTTGGTAAGGGCAATAAAGAACGCATCGCATATGTGCCTGACGGGGCCTGGCAGCGGCTTATGCGCTGGGTAGATGAGGTTCGTGGTGAGCAGCCGGGAGCACTGTTTCAGCGGATCAGGCGGTTTGATGATGTCACCGCCGAGAGAATGACTGACCAGGCTATCTACCACATTCTTGAAACGAGGAGGATTGAGGCTGGGTTGGAAAAATTTGCTCCGCATGATCTCCGCCGAACCTTTGCGTCGGCCATGCTGGATAATGGTGAGGACATCATCACGGTCAAGGACGCGATGGGCCATGCCAGTGTCACGACCACGCAGAAGTATGATCGTCGGGGTGATGAACGATTGAAACAGGCCAGTCGGCGACTCGATTTTTGAGTCGGAAGACCAATGTTAATCAGTTGCGCACTCAGAATTTAAGAGGTAAATTTCAGCCACAAATCCTCAAGTGTGCGAACGTCGCTGAACGTGACCTAATCTTGATGGTAATTGTTGACTTGGTAAGTATCGCCCCCCCGCAGGTGGGGGTTAACGGTGGGGATCGGCATGGTGCTGGTCGGCAACTCCATCGCCCCCCCGCAGGTGGGGGTTAACGGCGTCTGCCGCATTACAAGCCACAAGGCAAAAAATCGCCCCCCCGCAGGTGGGGGTTAACGGGTCTCGTTCAACGTTGGCACGAAGTTCAGCGTATCGCCCCCCGCAGGTGGGGGTTAACGGGACTATGACGATCGCCGACGCAGGCAGCAGCAGATTGCTCCCCCGCAGGCGGGGGTTAACGGCGCCCAGTTTTTACATACCGACGTAATGTTGGAGCTATCCCCCGAACCTGGGGGTTCACGGGGCAGATCCAGAGCGCAGGTTTTTTGCAGTCTAGTCCCCCCCCCCCACGGCTGGGGGTTAACGCATCAGTCACGACTGGTTTTTTGCCAACATGTCATTTCCCCCACGAGGTGGCTGCTGACACCGAATCGGTGATCTCAGCCGTAACTGCTGAGTTACCAGTTGATTTCCCTGAGCACATCAGCAATGCCATCTTCGATGGGCTCTCCAGCCAGTCGGCTAAGATTTTGAAGGGGGTAGCCAAATGAGCGAAGAAAACGATTTTGGTGAAAGCATCAAATTCTACTCTGATGGGCAACGGGATCCTGTCAAGCGGACAGGCCTGACTGTCCAGTACACAGTGACTCGGGCCAGCTACCCAACAATCAGTATCGAGGTAGCCCCCATCCGAGCAGCGGGAGTAAAACCTGACTGGCAGCGAAAGATCACAGTACAGCTGACGAAGGCAGAACTGACCGCGTTTTGCAGTGTTATGTTTGGGCTGCGAAAGGAGGCCACCGGCTCATACCATGGTGATGCAAACAACAAGAGCTGTGCGCTCTACAACAATGGTAAGTCTGGAGTGGCTCTCATAGTTAGCCATCAAGGAGAGCAGCTTCACCACTTCTTGTCTGCTGACGATCGGATGGAGGCCGCCGTATTTTTTATCCGGCGTTTGGCGGAAGCTTGGAAAGTGAGCTCATCTGATGCGATTGCGTTGTTACGACAGGCGGCCTGGATGGATAAGCACCTCATTTAAACCCATTAAGGCGGGAGTGACATGAGTCCTTTTTTGCGAGAAGATAGGGCGCGTTGGTTGCTACCCGATGTGACCACCATGCTCTTCTTGCCGCTCCCGTAGCGGCTTTTTTTTAAACTTAGAAAAGCCCCACCGGGGAGGCAGGGCTATGAGGTTTTATACAAGCAATCAGCGCTATAAGAATTTTTCCGCAATAGCTCTTTTTCCTTTGGGATCCGATGATTCCAAACAGTCATTTTCCCGGTAGTAAAAGCCACTTACTACTAGGTCACTATTACCAATTGTGACCTGAATAAACAATTCTGCGCCATCACTCCATGTGTCTCGCACTTCGGCTTGGCATACCTCTCCATTTAGTTCAAATTCAAATGCTTGGTGATTGACATCATAGTTTTTGAGTGCTGTGCGGAGCAGGGTCTCAGCTATCAGAACTCTCTTTTTCTTCGAGAGCATTTCCAGAGACCATTCTTTAACTGGGCCATACATACCACTGCTGTTTAAAGCGTCCAAGATTTTTCGCATGTGCCCACCAGTGAACTGATTAACCAGCAGTGATGAACGCGAACCATGTGGTTCACCAAGAATTTCACTTTTGAGGTTCCACCATGTTTCAGCCACTTCTGCTTGGCGAGCATTTCTAACTAGCTCTTGAACGCACCATGCGATGGCATCACGACTGCGGATTGTTCCATCCGCCTCAAGGGTGACTTGGGTCGCCACCACAACGACCGGATAAGCATTGTCATGGTAAAGTGGTTTATCAAGACGATACGCATCTAAACCTGGAACATTGCGCACTTGCTCTACTAGCGAATTTGCAGCCTCTTCACTATAAGGGCATGAAACAAAGCCTTTGACGAACTTGACTACATGATCGAGGCCTTTATATAGACGGAACAAATCACCAGCTCGATCTTCATTTGGCCTTAGTCTATCTCTAGGGATCGTTAGCACCGGATGCCAAGTCGCATATCCGTCTATTGAGTTACCCAGTTCTTTCGTCAGGCGCTCAAATTCATTTTTTCCCGAGATAGGGTCGCTCAAATTCTTTGTCAGATATTTCAGCTTGGCTGCATTAACTTCTGCCGCTGCCGTTGGATAGCGAAACTCCATGAATACCTCTAATTGCGTAAGTTGGTGTGTTTACGTAGATTGTTGATCGAGCGTAATGTGCAGTCAATGCGTATTTTGGTGTTTTCGACTCTCCTTGGGCGCGACAGAAGTCGGCGCTTATCGCTTGCAATATCATCTCATTCAGCCTTCGTAAGCTTCATTTGAAGTATCATTCCGATCCCAAAATGGAGGTATTTGATGAGAAATGTGGCAAGGAAAGGTGATCCGACTAGCACGGGTGGGGTGATCCAAGAAGGAGACAGCTGCTGGCTCAGCGAAGGCTCCCCAACAACCTATATCGGAATGATAGCGACTTGCCCTTCTTGCAAAGTAGGACAGGGCCCTATTGTTGCCGTCGGCCCTCGTTCTATCATCGGTCCAGGTGGGCCTGTGGCGCTGCAAGGAGACTATGTTGCTTGCGGTTGCCCATCAATGAGCAATGTAATTCTTCCTGCCCAAGGAACAACTGTTGGTGACAATATGGGTCCCCGAGCCAAAGCAGCCAGCACACCAGTAGAACCACCAGCTTCCACACTAGCCGACTCACCGCCAGCTTCCACACTAGCCGACTCCGCAACAGCTCCTCTCGTCCCGCTGGTGGATCAGCTTGAGACTCGGGTGGGTGTTTTTTTGATGGAACCCAAAACAATAGGCATAACAGCGAGCTGCGAGAGCAATGCGAACAGGCCAGTGTTCCTGCCTGCCAATCCATAGAGAAATTGATAGGTACGAACTCTTCATACGATGGCGGAGCAACAAACATAGCTAGGTTACATCAAGCCTATGTCGGCCAATCTCTCTACATTGAGGGGATTGGAACCTCCGCAGGCAAGACTGACTCTACACTCGATATGGCCTTCGGCAGCGGCTCAACTGGAGTAATAGCAAGAGCGAAAGAAGGCCTGACCAAGATAACCAATATGATCACTAACCTTCCCTCTGGTCCGGTGGCGGTGGACGTGTTCGGCTTTAGTCGAGGTGGGGCAGCCGCTAGACACTTCGTTAATCTCCTTAACGACTCCAAACTAGGGCGACCTGTACGTGTAGCCTTCGTTGGTCTCTTCGATACAGTCGCGGCCATTGGCCCGGATACCACCGACGATGAAAATGGCAGCGTGCGCCTCTACATTGCCCCAGGGGCTGCCGAAAAGGTCGTCCAGCTTGCCGCTCAAAACGAGTACCGAGAGAACTTCGCTCTTAATTCTGTGCGACCAGACCATACTGAGATACTGCTTTTGGGTACCCACAGTGATATTGGTGGTGGGTACATTGCACATGAGGAAAGAACGCCGATTATGCGCCCCTATGATGCCATCTTGAAATTTGGGGATGACGCAGCCTATAAGCGATTCGAAGCAACGGCCAATGAGCGGCTACAAGAAGCGGGTCGGCACTATATCGAGTATGTGAAAGACCCAAGTCAGATCAAACCAGTGATTCAAAAGTTTGCTGTGGTTTCCAAGACTGATCACCCAATGGTGGGGTATGTTGCCAATGCGATAATGACCAGAATGGTTAAACCCGAGCTGCAACTGCTTTCTGGGCATCTGATGCAACATATCGCACAAGAAAGTGGAGTTCCCATTAACGCTATTGCAGAGCCTGTACCAGGAGAGCTGGCTTTCTTATACAGCAAATACCTTGATATGCAGAGTGGGGCTGAAATCACCTTGTCCGAGGAGCAGCAGAAGTTACTGATGACCGAATATGTTCACTGTTCCGACAGCTGGAATCCGGCGATTAGCCATCTGTATGTAAACGCCCCAGCTCCTGGTCGTGTTCGCCGCGTCTACCAGCAATCACCTGGGAAGTAACCTGATGAAGCGAATAGCGATTGCCTTGGCTCTCTCTCTCATGCTTGCAGCGTGTGGCGATGCCGAGGAAAAGAAGCAGTCCCATAAGTCTCCAGAGGAGCAGGTAATCAGTGAACCGGCTCATGGTCTTGGAGTCATTTTTGGCAAACCGGATCCCAACTACACCCCACCCGGAACACCGGTTGATAGCCCTGGCTTTAAATTGGCAATCCCAGAGGATCGCTGGAAAAAGATGACCCTCAACCAATATGGGGAAGTCGTACCCAATGAAAACGAGCCTGTCACTTCCAACAGCCAAGCGAAAGCCAATGAGAAATAGGTTGCTGATGACATCCGCGCCCTGAGCTGCAATCATGGACCCTATACAACAAGGAGGAAGGGACCAATGTCCTTTACCACAATCACTCTCGATGTTGCCTTGACCATGGCCCCGGCCGATTTGTCTGGCGTCATCAATGGAATACCGGTCAATCCGGCAGAGCCGCCAGCCAGAGACATCCCGAACGAAGAGCGTTCGGCGGAGGAACTGATGCTGTGGTGGCGTCAGCCATATTTGGTATGGCACCAAAGTGGCCACTGGGTAATTCGATGCCTCGATGGTGGAGCTTGGGATCGCTCCTCAGTCTTGGGGCAGCATCCGGAGCTCGGCTCAGCGCTAGAGTTAGCAATGCAGCCCACACGGGCCTATGCAATCGCCGCCCGCCAAGCCCTGGAGAATGGTGCTGTCCTAATGACATTATTGGGAAGAGAGTAGATCTAGCTTACTTGTGTCGGAAAGATGAAAAGAGAGAGCCTCCAATAGGGGGCTCTCTCTTTTCCTGCACGGCCAAACAAGCACCACAATGGAAAGCTCTCTGTGTGCTGCAAATTACAACTACATGAGGAAACTGAGATGGATATTGTCCGTTGTATTGAGCGTGCAAAAATCAAAGCATTTTATCGGCTGCTGGTGGACCGACTTGGCTCTGAGGTGTGGGCTGTGCGAAAAGCTGCGTATTTGAAGCGCATACGAGAGCAGGAGTCGAAGTTCAGTATCAGGCGACCGATAGAACCTCAGCTCTTCTCTCCGGCAGAAGATGACATCGACTGGTATATCCTGATGTCGTATCTGGCCCATGATTTTGAGTATTGCGACTCAGCTTACAGCAGTAGACGGCTCTGGCCCTATGCCATGGCTATCGGAGCCGTCGCAGAGAAGCTTCGCACTGTCCCCAATGTTGATGGTGTTCTCGATAAAATGCTGGCGAATAACAACAAGCCAGAAACCCAGCTTTTTGAGCTGCTGACGGCCTCGTTCTATTTGAAAAATGGCTACGAGGTTGCCTTCATCCCAGAAAACAGCATTGTCTGGCCCGACGGGAAGACCAAAAAATCCCCCGATATGCTGGTTTGCTCTGGTGATCTAGAGTTCTACGTCGAGTGCAAACGCTCCGATAAGCAGACGAGGTACTCAAAAATAGAAGAGCAGGCATGGGCCGACATCTGGGATAAGTTGAGCCATCATATGCTCAAAGTTGCGCCGTGGAACATCATCAACCTGGTTTTCCATGAGCAGGTCTCCGATATTACCGCACAAGAGGTCATCAACTTGGTTAATCTCGCCATCAAAGGGGGCGCAGGGAAAGCATCTGATGGGGCAATAAGTGTAGAAATTCGAGCCATCGACAAGCTTCGCCTAAAGCGCCATTACCGGAAATTTTCGGTCAGACCCAATAGCCCTCAGCAAGAATTACTGGTGTTTGGTGATATCGACAGCAATGAGAAGCGCAATATCTCGACTATTGCTAAGGAAGGTGCGAACAAGTGGATCGCACCTTTACCACGAACTCTTTGTCCGCATTTGAAATGCCCATCACACCAAAAACCTGACTTTTTTCCGCAAGTATTCGGCTATTAAGCGCCATTTAGCCTCATTTTCGAGGCTTATCTCGATTTTTGGGCACAGCTATCCCATGCCCGTATCATCTGGTCCACGCGAAACAGATTCGCCAGCGTAAACAACATCGCCAGTTGGTTGTCGTTCTTGCGCAGCCCCTTGAACCGCGCCTTCACAAAGCCAAACTGACGTTTGATGATCCGAAACGGGTGCTCCACCTTGGCGCGGATGCTGGATTTGAGCCTCTCAAAGGCAATGACAGCCTTGTTTTTACGGGGATATTTTTTGAGTTCCTTGAGTTTTCCAGGGCGCATGGCAATCGCCCACTCGGCCTCGACATCGGCAAGCTCTTCACGATTTTCGGCCCCCTGATATCCAGCGTCGGCGAACACAAACTCTTCCTTGCCATGGAGCAGATTTCCCACTTGATTGAGGTCGTGCTCGTTGGCGGCCGTGGTCTCCAGACTATGCGTCAGGCCACTCTTGGCATCGACGCCGATATGAGCTTTCATGCCGAAATACCACTGATTGCCTTTCTTGGTCTGATGCATCTCGCCGTCACGCTCTCCACGCTTGTTTTTGGTGGAGTTGGGGGCTTCGATGATGGTGGCATCGACCAGCGTGCCTTGCTTCATCATGATGCCGGCGTCAGAAAGCCACTGGTTGACGGCGTCGAAGAGCTGACGGGCCAGTTGATGCTGCTCCAGCAGATGGCGGAAGTTCATGATGGTGGTGCGGTCAGGGATGGCCTGGTCCAGGGAGAGTCTGGCAAACAGACGCATCGAGGCTATCTCGTAGAGTGCGTCCTCCATGGCACCGTCGCTGAGGTTGTACCACTGTTGCATGCAGTGAATGCGGAGCATGGTATCGAGTGGGTAGGGACGACGGCCATTACCTGCCTTGGGATAGACGGGCTCGATGACCTCCAGCATCATCGCCCATGGGAGCAACGCATCCATACGAGCCAGGAATAACTCCTTACGGGTTTTGCGGCGTTTACCATTGAACTCGCTATCCGCGAAGGTAAGCTGATGATTCATGCTGAA
>NZ_JBFOCZ010000024.1:0-41791 GCF_040908015.1 Aeromonas sp. R7-5
ATTGCTTGATTCAAATTGTTAAAGAGCGACGCAGCTTTTGGCTGCTGCGGGAGTGGCATTCTACTCAACCGCCTTCTCGAGTCAAGCCTTATTTGAAAAGGCTTTTCGAGGCTACCGACCGGCTTGTTTGCGTTGCCGCTTGCCCTGTCGATGGAGGCGCATTATAGGGAGCGAATTCGTTCTGGCAACCCCTCCCCTGCAATAAAATTGTAAAAATCGGCACTTTTTTAGTTATTCATATCCAAACACAGCTTTTATACAAACTTATCCACAGAAACCGGTGTCGTCTTGCTAGAATGGCCGAAAACAAGGAGGCCAAGATGGACTTGCGACTGAGACCTTACAAGGGAAAACGCCCGCAACTGGGCAAACGGGTATATGTGGATCCCTGCGCCACCCTGGTGGGGGATATCCAGCTGGGTGACGATGCCAGCATCTGGCCCATGGTGGCCGCCAGAGGGGACGTCAACCATATCCGCATCGGTGCCCGCAGCAATATCCAGGACGGCACAGTGCTGCACCTGACCCGCAAGAGTGCCAGCAACCCCGGCGGCTATCCGCTGCTGATAGGTGAGGATGTCACGGTCGGTCATAAAGCCATGCTGCACGGTTGCACCATAGGCGACCGGGTGCTGGTCGGCATGGGTGCCATCCTGCTGGATGGGGTGATCGTTGAAGACGATGTGATGATCGGGGCGGGCAGCCTGGTGCCACCAGGCAAGCGGCTCGAGGCCGGCTTTCTTTATATGGGCAATCCCGTCAAGCAGGCCCGCCCTCTCAAGCCGGCCGAGATCGCCTTCCTGAAGACCTCGGCCGACAACTATGTGCTGCTCAAGGATGAATACCTGCAAGAGGCCTGACCCTGCAGCCACAAACAGGAAGCCCGGCATCATGCCGGGCTTCTCTGCTTATATAGCTAGCCAATCACTGTGGTCAGGATCAGTGGGCCTGATCCCAGTTGTCGCCGGTACCTGCCTCCACCACCAGCGGCACATGCAGCTCGGCTGCGGCTGACATCTTCTCCTTGATGATGGCGATGTACTCCTCCAGCTTCTCTTCGCGGATCTCGAACACCAGTTCATCGTGCACCTGCATCAGCATGCGGATCGACTGGTCTTCAATTCCGCGGATCCAGCCATCCACGTTGATCATGGCGCGCTTGATGATGTCGGCGGCCGTACCCTGCATGGGTGCGTTGATGGCGGCCCGTTCGGCCGCCTTGCGCAGACCTGCGTTGCGCGACTTGATATCCGGCAGATAGAGGCGGCGGCCAAACAGGGTTTCGACATAGCCCTGGGCGTCCGCCTGCTGGCGGGTACGCTCCATGTACTCCAGCACACCCGGGTAGCGTTCGAAGTAGAGATCCATGTACTTCTGCGCTTCGGCGCGACCGATCCCCAGCTGCTTGGCCAGACCGAAGGCGCTCATGCCGTAGATGAGACCGAAGTTGATCGCCTTGGCGCTGCGACGCATGTCGCTGGTCACCGCATCGAGCGCGACGCCGAATACCTCGGCGGCGGTCGCCTTGTGGATGTCCTTGCCCTCGGCAAAGGCGGTCAGCAGCCCCTTGTCACCGGAGAGGTGGGCCATGATGCGCAGCTCGATCTGGGAGTAATCCGCCGCCACCAGCTTGTAACCGGCGCACGGAATGAAGGCCTGCCGAATGCGGCGCCCCTGTTCGTTGCGCACCGGAATGTTCTGCAGGTTGGGGTCGGTTGACGAGAGTCGACCGGTCGCCGCCACCGCCTGGTGATAGGAGGTGTGCACCCGCCCGGTCTGCGGCTTGATCATCAGCGGCAGCTTGTCGGTGTAGGTGGACTTGAGCTTGGCCAGGCCACGGTGCTCCATCAGCAGACGCGGCAGATCATAGGTCTCCGCCAGCTCGGCCAGCACCTCTTCCGCAGTGGATGGTGCTCCCTTGGGGGTCTTTTTGATGATCGGCAGCCCCAGCTTGGTGAAGAGGATCTCCCCAAGCTGCTTGGGCGAGGAGAGGTTGAACTCCTGCCCGGCCAGCTCATGGGCCTGCTTCTCCAGCTCTGCCAGACGCACTTCGATCTCCTGGCTCTGCTGATGCAGCAGCTTGGGCTCGATGGTGGTACCGAGTCGCTCCATCCGCGCCAGCACCGGCAGCAGCGGCAGTTCGATCTCGCTGAACACCTTGGCAAGGCCCGGCTCGGCAGAGAGCTTGCCCCACAGTGCCTGATGCAGACGCAGGGTGATGTCGGCATCTTCCGCCGCGTAAGGAGCCGCCTGCTCCAGTTCGATCTGGTTGAAGGTGAGCTGCTTGACCCCCTTGCCAGCAATGTCCTCGAACGAGATGGTCTCGACGTTCAGATACCTGCGGGCCAGGGAATCCATATCGTGGCGGCTGGCGGTAGAGTTGAGCACATAGGACTCGAGCATGGTGTCGTAGGCGATACCCTGCAGCTCGATACCGTGGTTGAGCAGCACGTTGCGATCGTACTTGAGGTTCTGCCCCACCTTGAGACGGGCCGGATCTTCCAGCAGCGGCTTGAGCTTGCCGAGTACCACGGCCTCGGTCAGCTGGACAGGCGCCCCCAGATAGTCGTGGCCGAAAGGCACGTAGGCCGCCTTGCCCGGCTCGATGGCAAAGGAGACGCCCACGACGCGCGCTTCCATATAGTCGAGACTGGTGGTCTCGGTGTCGAAGGCAAACAGCGGCGCCGCCTGCAACCGTGCCAGCCACTCGTCGAATTCGGCCTCATCCAGGATGCAGCGATAGTCGGTTTCGATGGCGGCTGCCGGGGCGGCGCCTTCCTCATCACTTTCGGCTTCGCTCTCCTCAGCGCCACCGGACTCCAGCTCTTTGATCAGGTTGCGCAGCTCATACTCGCGATAGACCGCCAGCAGAGCCTCTTTGTCGATGGGGCCAAGCTGCAACTCTTCCAGGCTCTGTTCCAGCGCCACGTCGGTCTTGATGGTGGCCAGCACATAGGAAAGGCGCACCTGCTCTTCCTGCTCGCGGAACTTGTCGGCGAACGCCTTGGAGCCACGGAAGCCGAGCGCCGCCACCTTGTCGAGGTTGGCGGCGATCTCGTCAATGCTGCCTATCCCCTGCAACAGAGCCAGTGCGGTCTTCTCGCCGACACCTGTCATGCCGGGAATGTTGTCCACCTTGTCCCCCATCAGCGCCAGGTAATCGATGATAAGCTCGGGCGGTACGCCGAACTTCTCGATCACCCCTTCCCGATCGGTCTTCACATCCTTCATGGTGTCGATCAGGGTGACATGGTCGGAGACCAGCTGCGCCATGTCCTTGTCGCCGGTGCTGATGAGCACAGGCAACTGTTTCTCGGTCGCCTGACGGGCCAGGGTGCCGATCACGTCGTCAGCCTCCACCCCTTCGACCATCAGGAAGGGGAAACCCATTGCCTTGATCATCTGGTGGATAGGGGCGACCTGGCTGCGCAGATCGTCCGGCATGCTGGCGCGTGTTGCCTTGTATTCGGGATAGATGTCGTCGCGGAAGGTCTTGCCCTTGGCGTCGAACACCACGGCCACGTGGCAGTCGGGGTACTGCTTGCGAAGGCTGCGCATCATGTTGGCCATGACACGGACGGCGCCGCTAGGCAAGCCGGTCGAGGTGCGCAGATCGGCCTGCTGCGAGGCAAAGAAGGCGCGGTAAAGATATGAAGATCCGTCGACCAGAATAAGAGGATTGCTAGAGGCCATGAAAATCGTCCTGCCAAGAATAAACAGCCGCTAGGATGCCACAGGGCCCGCACCACACCAAGGGGACTCCCACCATCACCCCGGCGCACCGGTGGGGCATATTGCTGTGGATAACTCTGTGCTCAAAAATGGCACCATTGCATCACGGCCGTGACAAAGCTGTGGATTAAAACAAAAAATATCTTTTAAAACAATATTTTGAGATCATGAAAACTCAACATGACGCACGCATCATGATCTCGATCAATGTGGAAAAAAATTCAAGAGGGGTGCTGAGGCAGGATCCAAAACGAAACAATCCTAGCACAGGGAGATGACTTGACCAGCGGAGGTCGAACGATAACCATACAAAAGTACAACAATCTACCCTGGCTCACATTTTCAACAACGAGGAGTCTGTCATGAAAAAAGTGGCCGTGATCTTGAGTGGTTGTGGCGTGTTTGACGGCGCCGAAATCCATGAGGCCGTCATCAGCCTGCTGGCGCTGGCCCGTCAGGGAGCATCCGTTCAATGCTTCGCCCCCAATGTCCCTCAGCTTCATGTCATCAATCACCTGACCGGCGAGGTCAGCGAGGGAGAGAGCCGCAACGTGCTGGTCGAGGCGGCCCGCATCTGTCGCGGCCAGATCAGGGATGCGGCTGAACTGGATGCAGCCGACTTCGACGCCCTGCTGGTGCCGGGCGGCTTCGGCGCCGCCAAGAACCTGTGTGACTTCGCCATCAAGGGCGCAGAGTGCCGCATCCAGCCGGATGTGCTGAAGGCTTGCCAGAGCTTTGCCAGAGCCGGCAAACCGGCCGCCTACATCTGCATCGCACCGGCCATGATCCCGCTCATCTATGGGGCAGGCACCCTGGCCACCATTGGCAACGACGAGGGCGCCGCCAACGCCATCGAAGCCATGGGTGGCAGTCATCTCGACTGCCCGGTGAGCGAATTCGTGGTGGATCAGGAGCGCAAGGTCATCTCCACTCCTGCCTACATGCTGGCCAACAATATTGTGGAGGCGGCGGACGGCATCGAGAAGACCGTCAAACAGCTGCTGGCACTCTGATTGCCCGGCAGACCAAAACAAGCGGGCCGCTCAAGGAGCGGCCCGCTTTCATTCCGGTCAGTCTAGACGGGATCAGATGGCATCGCCCATCTGGTCCATCTTGCCCAGCAGGGCACGCAGACGCTCTTGCCAGGCAACGTGCTCGTTGCGCAGTTGGTGGTTTTCGTCTTGCAGCTTGCTGTTCTGCTCTTTCAGCTCGTCCAGCTCCATCTTCAGCAAGGAGATGTTGTCGACGGCGGATTGTACTTTGGATTCGAGTTGCTCAAGGACTTCTAGTGACATATGCATACCTGTATGTTCAATTGCGATGCCCCACAGAGGGCGATTCAAGCGCGTGGAGCCAGCATACCCTGATGCGCTCGGCACAAACAAGCCAGCACGTTGCAAAATGCGCCCTGCGGCCCGGTATTGCTTAAATATGCGTCGGTTTTTCTCGCAGGCAGCAGGAACCTCGATCCCGGGCGTCCGCCGTGGCACAACCCGCCCTCCTGCCGATGCCGCCATCAGCCATGCAAGGCGATGAAGCCCCCCATCATCAGACAGGCCACGGCGTACATCAACAGGCCGTAGAGCAGGTTCCAGCGCAGCAGCAGCCCGGCGCTCAGGTTGTAGCGGGACGCCAGTGCCAGATTGGAGCCGGAGAGCGGGCTCGTCCCGGTCGCCAGCCCCCACCCCATGAGGAAGCACATGCCAAGCAGGCTGGGATCCGGTGCCAGCGGCCAGAGCAGCGGCGCCACCCCCGAGATGCTGATGAGAGGATGCACACCCACTATGGCCACCAGGAAGATCAGCAGCAGGGTCAGACAGGCTTCCAGCCAGCCGAAGTGGTTGAACAGCGGCAGGCCGTGGCCACTGCCAAAGTCCAGTACTGACAGCGCGCTGTTGATGCCAGCCGCCAGCAGGCCGGCCCCCAGAAACAGCACCAGCTGGCCACCGATGGCTGGGAAGCGCTCCACCACCTGGCGCTTGAGAGCAGCCCCTCGCCCCGCTTGCGGCATGAACAGCAAGGCCAGCAAGGGCGCCACCAGGGCGATCACCGCCAGAATGCTGAGTCCGGGCCAGACACGGTGGATCACCAGCACCAGCAGTGCCAGGGTCACCGGTAGCCCCAGGGTCTGGAGCCGCAGCGGATAACCTTCAAAGGTCTCCACGCCAAGCCGCTCTACCTGCCAGGCCGTCAGCCCCATGGCCAGCAAGGCCGCCAGTATGCCAAAAGGCAGTATGCTGCCCAGTTGCAGACCCGGTGCATAGGTGAGGGCCACCGCCATGGCGACGAAGAAGGGGGACCAAAACGCAGCCGCACAGAAGATCCGGCTCAGCACCATGACCTGACGCCGCTCCAGCGTCCCGTTGCGCTCCAGCCGATCGCCGATGATGAAGAGCACCGAAAGATTGATGACGGCCCCCAGCAGATTGAGGCTGGCCATGGTGCTCCACAGCCCCTTGCGACCGGACCAGGAGGCGGTGCCGGTCAAGAGGCCGGAGGTAGCCAGATTGAGGGTGCTCACTGCGGCAAACATGGTCAGCATGTTGATGTTCGGCAAGAGCCAGTCACCTGGGCTGAGGCTGGCCCCTCGCCACCAGGAAAAGAGCAGCAGCAGGAGCGCCGCGCCGTAGAGGGCCAGCGCCTGGCGCCGTGCAGCTCCCACCAGCCAGGGCCAGGTGAGCAGGGAGGCGGCCCAGGCCGCGATGGCGGCGGGCCAGGGGGAGAAGTCCAGATAAAGGTGCAGCAGGTTGAGCAGCCACATCCCCAGGATCAGAAAGCCTGACCAGCGCTTGACCATACAACGGCCTCGGTCAGGGGATCAGAGGCACTGATCCATGTCCAGGGAAGGTTTGTCGCACTCGGGGCGGCCCACAATCCTGGCGGGCACGCCAGCGACCGTGGTGTGAGGCGGCACCGGGTTGATCACCACGCTGCCGGCACCGATCTTGGCACCGACGCCCACCTCGATGTTGCCGAGCACCTTGGCCCCCGCCCCTATCATCACCCCTTCCCGGATTTTGGGGTGACGATCGCCACTCTCCTTGCCGGTCCCCCCCAGAGTCACACTCTGAAGGATGGAGACGTCGTTCTCGATGACGGCGGTTTCCCCGACCACGATACCGGTGGCATGGTCAAACATGATGCCCTTGCCGATGCGGGCGGCCGGGTGTACATCCACGCCGAACACCACGGAGATCTGGTTTTGCAGATAGAGCGCCAGGGCACGGCGTCCCTGACGCCACAGCCAGTTGGCCACCCGATACCCCTGAAGAGCATGGAATCCCTTGAGGTAGAGCAGCGGGGTGGAGAAGAGGTCGACCGCCGGGTCGCGATCCTGCACCGCGCAGATGTCGGCGGCCACTGCGGCCAGCAGCTCGGGCTCGCTGCGCAGGGCCAGCTCGATCACTTCCCGCAAGGCGATGGCAGGCATAGTGGTGCTGTCGAGCTTGTTGGCAAGCTGGAAGCTCAGCGCCGAGCGCAAATCCCGGTGATTGAGAATGGTGGAATGAAAGAAGCTGGCCAGCATGGGCTCCTGGGCCGCCATGCTCTGCGCTTCCTGCTGAATTTTTTGCCAGGTTCTGGCAACCAGATCATCCATGTTGCAGCCTACTGTTGTTCAGGGTGAGTGCTTTGTCGTTCTTTTGTCAGCACCGAGATGGGGTCCATGTGAATGATCACATCCATCCGCTCGAAGGCCTGGCGGACGGCCAGTTCAGCCTCGTCGGCTATCTGATGGGCCCTGACCAGAGGCAGTTGATCATCGAGTTCCAGATGCAACTGCACGAAACGGGTCGGCCCGGATTGGCGGGTACGCAGGTCATGTACGCCATGCACCCCCTCTACGGCGCAGCAGAGGGCCATTATTCTCGCTTGTTCCTCCTCTGGCAACTGACGATCGAGCAGGGCCTGCACCGATTCGTAGCCGATATGGACAGCCCCCCACACCAGGAACAGACCGATCAGAATGGCAAACAGGCCGTCGGCCCAGTACCACCCCTGCCCCGCCAACACCAGTGCCACCAGCACGCCGCCATTGAGCAGCAGGTCGGAACGGTAGTGCAGCATGTCGGCCTTGATGGCCACACTGTTGGTCTTGCGGATGACAAAGCCCTGGAAGCTCACCAGCAGCAGGGTCAGCACGATGGAGCCGACACTGACCCAGATCCCCGCCTCCAGGCGCACCACGGGCACCTGATTCAGCATCGACGAGATGCCGTGCATCACCAGCAGCAGGGCGGACCCCGAGATGAAGGCCGACTGCACCAGACCCGCCAGGGACTCCGCCTTGCCGTGGCCGAAACGATGCTCTTCGTCGGCAGGGGCCAGCGCATAACGGATGGCCAGCAGATTGATGAGAGAGGCGCTGATGTCCATGAAGGAATCGGTCAGGGATGCCAGCAGGCTGGATGAATCCGTCATCAGCCAGGCGATCAGTTTGCCCAGGATGAGCAGGGTGGCGGTGGTCACAGCGGCCATGCTGGCCAGGGTGACCCAGCGGGAATAGTGTTGGTGGCTCAAAACCGGCTTTCCTCCGACGCGTAAAAACTTATTATACCCTGACCCGGACGTCAGTTTGGCGTGCAAAATCAACAGAGTGACTCCCAGATGAACAAAATACTCCTGGTCGACGACGATCTCGAACTGACCCAGCTGCTCACCGAAATCCTGACCCTGGAGGGGTTTGAGGTCACCGTCGCCGAGGATGGGGAAGAGGGATTGCAGCGACTGGCAGAACAGGCTTTCGACCTGGTGCTGCTGGACGTCATGATGCCCAGACTCAACGGTTTCGCGATGCTGACCCGGCTGCGCAAGACCCACGACACCCCGGTGTTGATGCTGACCGCCCGTGGCGACAGCCAGGATCGGGTCAACGGGCTGGAGGCCGGTGCCGACGACTATCTCGCCAAGCCGTTCGACGACAGGGAGCTGCTGGCCCGGGTGCGCGCCATCCTGCGTCGGACCCAGAGCCAGGCTCCCCAGCGCGGAGCCCCGGACGAGCTGAGATTCATGGATCTGGTGCTGCAGCCCGGCCTGCAACAGGCTCGCTGCGACGATCAGTTGCTGGAGCTCACTGCCACCGAGTTCGGCCTGCTGGAGTGCCTGCTGCGCAATCCGGGCCAGATCGTCAGCAAGGGCCTGCTCTCCGAGCAGGTGCTGGGCAAGAAGCTCGAACCTTTCGATCGGGCCATCGACATGCACCTGAGCAACCTGCGCAAGAAGCTGCCGGAGCGGGCTGACGGCCAGCCCCGCTTCAAGACGGTGCGGGGACGAGGCTACTTGTGGCTGGAGCAGGCATGAAATCGGCCCGCACCTTCAACGGCCTGTCCACCCAGATCTTCCTCTGGTTCTGGTTCATCCTGCTGCTGGTCGTGGCTGCGGTGGTGATCCTCCCCACCCTGGACCCCCGCAATATCATCCCGCTGCCGGCCCACGAGGTCACTCGTCTCAACAACAACCTGGCGGCGCTGCAACGGGGCGCGGCTCCCGAGCAGGATTTCGATCTGGCCAAGGCCATCGATGCCGCGGGCCTCTTGCCGGTGGACAACATCTATCTACGCGATGCCAAGGGGCAGATGCAGTCCAGCACCCGGCTGAGCAAGTTCGTGATCCGTTTCATGCTCGACTCGGACAACCCGGCCAAGCCCATGCTGGGCAGCGAACACCAGCGCGCCATCGCCGGCCCCTTCCAGATGGTCCATCACGGCCAGACCTATCACGTCTATTTCGGTCTGAACGTCGAAAACTCCTACCTGTTCCTGTTCATCCAGATCCTGGATCACCCCATCCAGATCCTGGGCATCGCCATGCTGGTCAGCACCCCGCTCTGTCTGTTGCTCGCCTGGCGTCTGACCCGCCCCATACTGCAGTTGCAGCAGTCGGTCTCCCAACTCGCCCAGGGCAACCTGGAAATACAGATCCCCAACCTGGGGCGGCGCGACGAGATAGGCCAGCTGGCCGAACATGTCAGTCGCATGGTCGATACCCTCAAGGACATGATCCAGAAGCAGAAGCAGCTGCTCTCCGACATATCCCACGAGCTGCGCAGCCCCCTGACCCGCATCCAGCTCGCACAGGCGCTGATCCGCCGCAAGCAGGGGGACAGCGCCGAGCTGGCGCGCATCGAAGGGGAGATAGCCCGGCTCGACAAGCTGATAGGGGATCTGCTGGATCTGTCGCGGGTGCAGCAACATGTGGAAGCGCCGGTGACGCTGCCCCTGGCGGAGCTGCTGGAGCCCATCCTGGACGATGCCATGTTCGAGGCAAACCAGAACGGCAAACAGCTCAGGCTCCCTTCCTTGCCCGCCGAATCCCTCACCATGTGGCCGGAGCTGCTGGCCCGCGCCCTGGAAAATCCCCTGCGCAACGCCCTCAAGTATGCCCGCGAGTTCATCAAGGTGGACTGGTACCGGGAGGGACGGGAGTGGGTGATGACCATACGGGATGACGGCCCTGGCGTGCCGGTGGAGCAGCAGCCCCGGTTGTTCCTGCCCTTCTTTCGGGTGGACGATGCCCGCAACGCCAAGACCGGGGGCACTGGTCTCGGCCTTGCCATCGCCGCCGAGGCGATCCAACGTCATGGGGGGACCATCCGGGCCAGCAGCAATCAGCCGACCGGACTGGTCATCACCATCCGTCTGCCCATGCCCTGACCTCCCCCTTTTCATCGACACGGGTGCTGGGTATGCTGGCGCCCGTTTCGCACCAGCCCAGGATCCTTCCATGCTCGATATCGTGCTCTACCAACCGGAAATCCCCCCCAACACCGGCAACATCATTCGCCTCTGCGCCAATACCGGCTACCGGTTGCACCTGATAGAGCCCCTGGGGTTCGAGTGGGATGACAAGCGGGTCAAGCGGGCCGGGCTCGACTATCACGAGTTTGCCGACGTCAAGCGCTGGCCTGACTATGAGGCGTTTCTGGCGGCCGTCGCCCCCCAACGGGTCTTTGCCTGCACCACCAAGGGACGCACCGCCCACTCGGCGGCCCGGTTTGCCCCCGGTGACGCCCTGCTGTTCGGGCCCGAGAGCCGAGGCCTGCCCATGGAGATCATCGAGAGCCTGCCATTCGAGCAGCGGCTGCGCATTCCCATGCTGCCCCAGAGCCGCAGCATGAATCTGGCCAACGCCGTCGCGGTGTTCGTCTACGAGAGCTGGCGGCAGTTCGACTATTCAGGCTCGCTCTGACCGCTGACGATATTGGCAAGGCGGCCAGGATTCAGACTGACTGCGCCTTCCCCTGCCCCGCCAGCAGCCGTCCATCCCGCTCCAGTCGCCAGCAGAGCCAGCCCAGCGTCAGGCCACGACCTGCCATCAGGGCGCTCATGGCGGCCCACAGGGCCGCCACACCCCATCCCTGGCAGAGCCACCAGATGGGAAAGAAGCCGGCAAACACCGCCACCAGCATGCTGTTGCGCATCTCCCGGGCCCGGGTGGCGCCGATAAAGACCCCGTCCAGCAGGAAGCACCAGACCGCCAGCAGCGGCATGGCCACCAGCCAGGGGAGCTGACGTTGCGCCTCGGCGATCACCGCCGGTATGTCGGTAATGTGGCGGATGAGCCAGTGGCCCCCCAGGGCAAACGAGAGGGTGAATGCCAGGGCGATCAGCAGCGCCCAGCCCAGATTGAGAACGATGGCCTCTCGCAGCAGCGGCCGATCACGCCGCCCGATGGCGCGCCCTACCATGGCTTCCACCGCATAGGCAAATCCATCCAGCCCGTAGGAAATCAGCATCAGGAAATTGAGCAGCACCGCATTGGCGGCTACCGCCACATCCCCCAGCCTGGCCCCCTGCAGAGTCATGAACACAAAGCAGAGTTGCAGGCAGAGGGAGCGGATGAAAATATCCCGGTTCAGGGCGAGCAGCCGCAGCAGGGCCGGCCACTGGCGCCAGCGCTGCAAGGCGTTGTGCCACACCCCGGGATCAAGTCGGCGCAGATGCCTGCTCACCAGCCAGAACCCCACCCCGAGCGTGCTGTAATCCGCCAGCAGGGAAGCCGCGGCCACCCCTTTCACCTGCCAGCCCAATCCCAGCACGAACCAGGCATCCAGCACCATGTTGACGAGATTGCCCAGGATCAGCAGCAGCATGGGACTGCGTGCATCCTGCATGCCCAGCAACCACCCCATGATGACCAGATTGCACAAGGCCGCCGGGGCGCTCCAGACCCGCACCGACACATATTGACCGGCATAGGTCTGTACCTCGGAAGAGCCGCCACCGAGGGCGATGATGGCAGGCAGGAACGGCAACAACAGGAACAACAGCGCCATGCCCAGTCCGATCGCCAAGCCCAGGGCCCGCGCCAGGGTGTCGAGCTGCCCTTCGGCATGGGCTGCACCCTGAGCCTGGGCGGCCAGCCCTGTGGTGGACATGCGCAGGAAGCCAAGCAACCAGAACAGCAGATTGATGAAGGTCGCACCGACCGAGACGCCGCCGAGAAACCAGGCCTGGCCAAGATGACCGATCACCCAGGTGTCCACCAGCCCCAGCAAGGGCGTGGTGACGTTGGAGAACACCATGGGCAGGGCCAGGGCGAAGACGGCCCTGTGGCGGCGAGGATCCTTCAGCCAGGCGGGAATCAGCATGGTGCGCGCCGGGCTCACTCGCCAGCCAGCCGCACGATGCGCGCGAAGTCGGCCACCATGGCCTGCATGTCCACGTGGGGCACCTCACCCGGTGCCACTTTGGGTCGGAAGGTGGCCACCAGCTTCCCCTCGGGGTTGATCAGCACGATGGAGGCGGAGTGGTCTATCAGGTAATCCTTGCGATCCCCTTCCACGATGGAATAGACCAGCCCCAGATTGCGGACCAGAGGAAAGAGGGCACTGTGAGGTGCTGTCGCCGCCTTGAACTCGGGCTCGAAGAAGGCGGTATAGCTTTTCAGGCGGGCGCTGTCATCCCGCTGGGGATCCGCCGAGATGAATACCACCTGGCTAGTGGGGGCTATCTTCTTCAACGCCGGATAGACGCTGCGCAGATCCGCCAGCGTGGTCGGACAGACATCCGGGCAGTAGGTGTAGCCGATGAACAGAAAGCTCCAGTGTCCCGTCAGGTTGGCAGGGGTAAAGGGCTGTGCATCCGCATCCGTGAGGGTAAACGGGTTGATGTCTCGCCCCGCCGGGTAGTAATCGGCCTGTTCCGGCACCGCGGGCTGACTCCAGTAATAAGCCGCCGCAATGGCGCCGATGAACAGCAACAGCAGCAGGTAAAAGCGTGGTTTAACCATATAAAACAAAGCCTTGCTTATGTTATAAGCCCTAGGGGCAAAACCGGTAGGGGTCATTGTAACCCGCCTGCCCCCGCCGCTGGCTAGTCTTGCATCCCGGCGGGAAAGCGTCTGTGCCATGGATCAGCCGCATCGGCGCCAAAACAAGAGCCCCGCTCTGGCGGGGCTCTTGTCTGTACAGGAAGAGGGATCAGGGCCGCAGCCTGTGCTGCGGCTGGGCACGTCTCAGGGGGACGCGCAGCGGGATGACGGGGGCAGTCCAGGGCTCATCCGGCAATCCGATGTCGTGATGACGGCGAAACAGACGAACCAGGCGGACAATCTTGTCTTTGGGGCACCCAAGCCAGATGGTCCAACCATCTCCCTTGTGATAGACCCAGAGCGCATAGAACCATGTCATCCGACTGCCCTTGATGAATCGGGTGATGGAAGATGCGGGCGCTGCGGCCGGCACCGGATCCCACGGCGAGCTTGAAGCCATACCTGTCCTCCTTGCTCAACAGGTCACGCTGACGGGTCTCTTTGTCCCCAACGACGAACCAACCACGGCAGCGTACTGACTGTACGAGTCCCCAGTCTGAGGTGACTCTCCCTTCTGCGCACCGAGCCGGCGATCATGCATCCCTGCCATGGCGTACTGCCCGGTGCGACTCCCCCTTCCCTGATCACCGACCATGACGGGGGCCTTATCAAAGGATATATCCGAAATGCATGTCGTGCGGCGAGACTATGTGCACCGGAAGGAGAGGCGAAAAGGTGGGGAGGGAGATGCCATCGGCAGATGAAAATGAAGAGGCCTCCCGCAGGAGGCCTCTTCATCGCATCGGATGTTTACATCCAGTCGGCGTTGCGGATCACGCCGACCGCCAGGCCCTCTATGGTAAGGTGCTGACTGGCGAGATCCACCTCGATGGGGGAGAGCTCTTCGTTTTCCGGCAGCAGCCACACCTGGCTGCCCTTGCGCTGGAAGCGCTTGACGGTGACGTCCTCGTCCAGACGTGCCACCACGACCTGGCCGTTGCGTACCTCCTGGGTCTTGTGTACCGCCAGCAGGTCCCCGTCCATGATGCCGATGTTCTTCATGCTCATGCCCTGCACCCGCAGCAGGAAGTCTGCCCGCGGGTGGAACAGGGCGGGATCCACCTGGTAGTGGCTCTCGATGTGTTCCTGAGCCAGGATGGGTTCCCCGGCCGCCACCTTGCCGATCAGTGGCAGGCCGTTTTCTTCAGGCTGCACGTCCTCTTCTTCGAGCAGCAGACGAATGCCGCGGGACGTACCCGGCATGATCTCGATGACCCCTTTTTTGGCCAGGGCCTTCAGATGTTCTTCGGCCGCGTTGGCCGACTTGAAGCCAAGCTTCTGGGCAATCTCGGCGCGAGTCGGCGGCATGCCGGTCTCGTTCATGTTCGCCTTGATGAGCTCGAGTACTTCAGCCTGGCGAGGGGTAAGGGGTTTCATAGCATGGGCACCTGTCTTTTTATACAGCACACTGGCAGTATATACAGTGCTGGGGCCAAGGCAAGGCGCAACTGGCATTTGTCGCGACCCGACGCACATTTGTCCCTCCCCCTGCTCTGAAGTGCCGACTCATCGTACCTCTCGGCGACAAGCAGCCGGTGATTTGCTATGCTCACGCCGCATTTTTTTGGAGAGCAGACGCACATGTCCCTTGGACAGAAGATTTCCAGAGCCATCCTGCAATGGCCGGTCAGCGGCTTGGTCAATCACAAGAGCCTGCCGGAAAACCCCATCACCGAGCTCAAGCTGGATCCGGCCAGACCCATCGTCTATGCCCTGAAGACCAGCTCGATCACCGACCTGATGACCCTGCAACAGTGCTGCGAGGATCTCGGCTTGCCCGGCCCCTTCACGCCGCTGGAACTGAACGGTCAGCTGCTGCCACGCTACGTCTGTCTGGATCGTCCGCCTCCCCTGTTCGGCACGCGCAACAAGCCGCTCCCCTTCCTGCAGGAGTTCCACCAGCTGCTGGACCTGCACAAGCAGGATCCGGCGCTGGACATCCAGGTAGTACCCGTCACCCTGTTCTGGGGCCGCGCCCCGGGCCGGGAAGGCGAGGAGGCCTCCGGCTGGAACATCATCAGCAGCCTGGCGCCAAACCGCCTGAAGAAGGCGCTGATCGTGATCCTGAAAGGGCGCGAGAACCTGGTGCGCTTCTCCCCGCCCCTCTCTCTGCGCTACATGGCGGACAAGCACGGCACCGACGAGGCCATCGCCCACAAGCTGGCGCGGGTGGCCCGCACCCACTTCAGCCGCCAGCAGCTGGCCGCCACCGGGCCCAAGCTGCCGAACCGCAACCTGCTGTTCAAGCAACTGCTGGATTCGAGCGTGATCCAGCAGGCCATCGAGGAGGAGGCCAGACGGGAAGGGATCAGCCTGGAGAAGGCGCAAAAGCGTGCCCACGGCTACATGGACGAGATCGCCTCCAATTTTTCCTATCGGTTGATCCGCCTCGGCGAAAGCTTCCTTGGCTGGCTGTGGAACAAGCTCTATCGCGGCCTCTCGGTCAACGGAGCAGAGCAGGTGCGTCAGCTGGCCCAGGAAGGGCACGAGATCGTCTACGTCCCCTGCCATCGCAGCCACATGGATTACCTGCTGCTCTCCTACGTCATCTACCACCAGGGCATGGTGCCACCCCACATCGCGGCGGGCATCAACCTCAACTTCTGGCCGGCAGGCCCCATCTTCCGCCACGGCGGCGCCTTCTTCATCCGCCGCACCTTCAAGGGCAATCCGCTCTACAGCACGGTATTCCGGGAGTACCTCAACCTGCTGTTCGCCAAGGGCTACTCGGTGGAGTTCTTCACCGAGGGTGGGCGTTCGCGTACGGGTCGCCTGCTGCCCCCCAAGACCGGCATGCTGGCCATGACCCTGCAGGCCATGATGCGCGGGCTGGACAGGCCGGTGACCCTGGTCCCCGTCTACCTCGGCTACGAGCACGTGATGGAGGTGAATACCTACCACAACGAACTCAAGGGGAGCCGCAAGGAGAAGGAGAGCTTCCTGCAGGTGCTCGGCATCCTGCGCAAGCTGCGCAACTATGGCCGTGGCTTCGTCAATTTCGGCGAACCACTGACCCTCAACAGCTACCTCGGCGAACATGTACCCACCTGGAAGGAGAGCATCGGCCGGGAGGAACGTCCCGAGTGGATGGCCTCCACCGTCAATCAGCTGGCCGAGCTGCTGATGACCCGCATCAACGATGCCGCCGCCGTCAACGGCTTGACCCTGAGTGCCCTGGCCCTGCTGGCCGCCGAGCGCCACGCCCTGACCCGGGACGAACTCCAGGCCCAGCTCAACACCTATCTGGACCTGCTCAAGCAGGTGCCCTACAGCCCGCACAGCACCATGCCGGACGAGGACGCCAGGACCCTGCTGGAGCAGGCGATGGAGCTCAACAAGTTCGAGGTGAGCGAGGACAAGCTGGGCCAGATCATCAGCCTGGACCGCTATCAGGCGATCCTGCTCACCTACTACCGCAACAACATACTGCACCTGTTCGCCATGCCCTCCCTGGTGGCGGCCCTGATCGAGCGGTGCGAGGGGATCTCCCGCAGCGAGATCGTCGCCCGCTGTGTCGACATCTACCCCCTGCTCAAGACCGAACTCTTCCTGCGCTATGAAGAGGACGAGCTGCCTGAACTGATCGATGCCCTGCTGGCCGAGCTGCTGCGCCAGCAACTGGTCGAGGCACGCGACGGCGGCTACTGGGTCAACCCCGGCAACCAGATGCGCCTGCTGCTCTTGGCCGAAAGCATCCAGGAGACCCTGCAGCGCTACGCCATCGTGCTGACCCGCATGCTGGCCCAGCCCCACATCGAGGCGGAGCAGCTGGAAGCGGACGGCCTGATGATGGCGGAACGCCTCGGCACCCTGCACGGCATCAACGCCCCCGAGTTCTTCGACCAGAAGCTGTTCAGCACCCTGATCCACACCCTGCGCAGCGAAGGCTATCTGGATCCGGGCTGCAAACCGGATCTCGGCCGCTTCCAGGCATTGGCCGACAACATAGTGCCGCTGCTCAGCAACAAGATCCGCCGCACCATCCAGGCGGGCAACCGGCTCTGAGGCGTCGACACCCAACAAAAAGGCCGCATCATGCGGCCTTTTTTCATCCAGGAAGGGGGGCGGGTTAGAGGTAGTGAACCATCACCCCGAGCAGCACCAGCGCCCCCACGTAGTTGTTGTTGAGGAAGGCCTGGAAGCAGGCTTCCCGCTGCCGCTCCCGGATCAGTCGCTGCTGGTAGACGAACAGCGCCGCCGCCCCCAGCAGTCCCCAGTAATAACCGGATCCCAACCCCATCAGCTGCCCGACCCCCAGCAGGATCAGCAGGGTCGCCAGTTGCAGCGCGCCGATGATCCGCTTGTCGTGACGGCCGAACAGGATGGCGCTCGATTTCAGGCCGAGCTTGAGGTCGTCATCCCTGTCCACCATGGCGTACTCGGTGTCATAGGCGATGGTCCACAGCAGGTTCGCAAGAAACAACAGCCAGGCTTCCGGCGGCAGGGCATTGGCCTGGGCCGCGTAGGCCATGGGAATGGACCAGGAGAAGGCCATGCCGAGCACCAGCTGGGGGATGGGGATGAAGCGCTTCATGAAGGGGTAGCAGACCGCCAACAGCAGACCGGCAAAGGACAGGCTGATGGTGAGCGGGTTCAACGTCAGCACCAGGGCGAACGAGAGAAGCGCCAGCACGGCAAACAGCACCAGCACTTCCCGCTCGGCGACCCGCCCCATGGGCAGCGGTCGCCCGGCGGTGCGTTTCACATGACCGTCGAAGTTGCGATCCGCATAGTCATTGATGACACAGCCAGCGGAGCGCATCAGGAAGACGCCCACCACGAACACGGTCAGGATCCAGGGGTCAGGCAGGCCACCAGCCGCCAGACAGAGCGCCCACAGGGTCGGCCACAGCAGCAGCAGGGTACCGATGGGCTTGTCGATGCGGGCCAACTGCGCATAGGCCAGTCCCCGCTCCTTGGTTAACAGCTTCACTCCAGCTCCTTATCCGATGGCAACGAATGAGACGATAGCGAGGGCAGGAAAAGTTCATGGACCAGCAGTGGCCATTGCCCCAGAAACAGGCGGGAACGACGCCCCCAGACGGTGGCGGCCGGACACCAGGGATTGCTCGCTATCTCGAAACAGGCCAGTTGCAGGTGATCCCGCCGCGCCGGTGCCTCACCGAAAATGCGCTCTCCCAGCGGCTGCTCTCCCAGATCCTGCAAACCGCCCCCCTGCAAGGCCGCTTCGGCAAACAGGGTCCAACCCAGGATGGCAGGCCCGCCATCACCGTGCAGGATCACCTCGCGGCACATGCCCACGGGGGCCGACACCGCCACCAGCGCCTGCTCGTCCACCGTCAGCGACACGGCGCGATTGCCGAGCAGTTGCACCGAGAGGTGATGATTGTAACGACGCAGGCGCCGGGTCATGGAATCGGCCTCCAGCAACCAGGGACGCAGCGCCTCGGGTGGTTCGCACTCTGCAGGCGCCCGCCACGGGACGAGCTGGACGAGGGGAACAGTCAACTCGGACTTCACAGCTTCACCATCCGGAGATTTCCGTTGTCAGGTTAAAAACCGGTTTATTATCCGTAAATCAATGGCGAATTGTAAGAACATCCGTGCTTGACGGCCCCGATGGCAGCATCAAAAATGGGGCATCCGTCGCTGCCGAGCCATCCAGATGAAGATCTTCAGAATTCTGCTGCTGTCCCTGGGTTGTACCCTCTTGAATACGCAGGCCTTCGCCAACGAGGAAGAGGCCACCGATCCCGCCTCCTCCGCCGTCCAGCCAGGATTCGCCTATCACGCTCTGGATCCGGACATCATCACCAACTACCTTGGCGACGGCAAAACCCTCGGCTATGTACGGGTGACGGTAGAGCTGATGGCCACGGACGCTGCCGACCTCAAGTTGCTGGAGCAGCACGACCCCCTGATCCGCGACGCCATCATCCGGCTGATTGGCAGCAAGACGGGCGCACAGATCAAGTCCCTGGTGAACCGGGAGGAGCTGCGTAAGGAGTGTGAGGCCAAGGTCAACGAGCTGCTGGTCAAGGAGACGGGCAAGAAGGCGGTCCGCGAGCTCATCTTCACCAAATACCTGTACCAGTAACCACACCGGGAGGGGTCCCGCCCCTCTCACCCGTTGCATTCACTGTCGAGGACGTTATGGGTCACAAGACGCTGTGTGAGTGGCGCCGTCACGAGATCCCCGCCGATCTCAAGACGCTGCGCAAGATTGTGCGCAAACCCAAATTCGTGTGTGGCAAGTGTGCCCGCAGCGCCAATGACAAGGATTACCTGTGCCAGCCGCTGCGGCTGAAACATAAGGAAGGGTAGGTCCCTCTTCTCACGAAGAGATTCACGCAAGATTTCAGAAGAGAGAGGAAGGCTGATTTATTGATCAGTCCAGCCATGGCGACCCTGTTCAAACAGGCGACGGGCCTGCACGTCGTTGGGACAGACGCCGCGATACTCCTCTCCCGACCGTCCTGCCAGATAGAGATGCTCGGGTCGGCAATACCAGGCCAGCCCCTTCTGGCGACCCAGCTCCCAAAGGGCAACGTCCACTTTTTCCCCGCACTGGGTCTGGTGAAATGCCACCCGATCGCCAGCAAAACCGAGCTTGCCGTCCGCCTCTCCCACGTCGCTCCACACCTTCTCGCAAGGGTCGTCGGAGTTGGAAACACAGCCCCCGAGCAGGGCGGCACAAAACATGATGACGAGTGAGCGCATATTCATCCTTGGCGTCGTTGGAATCGTTGTTGAGCCGCTGCCTGCCTCGTACAGCGTCATTTGAGCAGTTCATTCTAACCAGCCCGCCCCGTTCTCACCAAGGGCTGCCCCCCTCGCGACACAAAAAATCGGGCGGGCACCAGGCCCGCCCTCAGGCGTTACAGGGGATCACTGATCGTCGAGAGGGTCATAGTCCTGCCAGCTCTCGTCATCCAGCTCCTCCAGCTCGTCTTCCCAGGATTCCGGCTCCCAGTCATCATCGAGATCGAAATCAGGCGTCTGCGTACCCATGCTCATTCTCCTTGGATAGTGCACCGGCCTACAAAGTCTATCCAGAATAATGGGGCTCGCCAGTGGTTCCGCTCAGAGCTTGACCAGGGTGCAGCCAGCCACCTGGAGTCATGGCTCCGGTGGCATCCACGCTCTGTTCCAACCCGGTGACAGACCGGGCGAACACGTCGGCTGGCAGTTCCCGCGCAGGGCGGCGGTGCACCGACCGGGTCTTCGGTCACAACGCCTTGAACATGCTTGCCTCGCCCTGTCGTGGCATCGCTCGTCAGGTGCTCAGACGCTTTTGCAATTGAAAATCCAGGGCGAGGCTCATGCCGGCCACCTCCTCGCCCGCCAGCTGGCGCAGGATCAGCTCCGCCGCCTCCCTGCCCATCTGGTGATAGGGGATCCTGACCGAAGTCAGCGCAGGATGACAGGCGCGCGCCACATCCAGATCGTCGAAACCGGCGATGGCGAGCTTGCCCGGCACGTTCAGATGGCGGCGCTGGCATTCGAACAGCACACCGGCCGCCAGCTCGTCGTTGACGCAGATCAGCGCATCCAGTTCGGGCCAGCGCAGCAGAAACTCCCCCAGCATGGCCGCCCCCGTGCTAAAACTCGGCAGCTCAGAGGTATTGATGATGGCGTCGGGGGAGAGGTAGTTGTCCAGCAGCGCCTTCTGCCAGCCCTGCATGCGCTGCTGCAGCATCCACTGCTCCTGGCGGGCACAGAGAAAGCCGATGTTGCGATGACCGCGCTCGATGAGGTGGCGGGTCAGCTGATAACCGGCATCGAAGTTGGAGACCCCGACGTTCATGTCGATGGGATGGCGCGCCATGGCTCCCACCTCCACCACCGGCAAGCGAGCCGCCTGCAGGCGCTGCCGGATGACCTCCCCGGGATCCCCCCCAAACAACACCACAGCGGCCGGATTGTGCTGCAGGAAATTGCTGAGCAGGCTGGCCTCCTGCTGCTTCAGGTGCTGGGCATCCCCCAGCATGATCTGGTAGCCCTCGGCGAGCAGGGTCTGCTGCAGCCCGGCAATCATGTCACCGCAGGCGCGCTCCGCCAGGCTGGGGACGATGACCACTATGGTCTGGGAAGTGGCGGAAGCCAGCGCCCCCGCCGCCCGATTGGGGATATAGCCGAGTTCATCCACCGCCGCCTCGATGCGCTCGCGCATCTTGTCGGACACCAGCTCGGGGGTGCGCAGGGCGCGCGACACCGTCATGGCTCCCACGCCAGCCAACTGGGCCACGTCGTTGAGGGTCACCCGACCCGTGCTGCGGCGTTTTTTCGCTTCTGACATCCTTTCCCTTCCTCGGCATACGGGCATTCACTTTAAGGCAAAAGCGGGGCACTGACTATTTGCTCAAACCGGATTTTACCTTCTTTGAGGCCGATAAGGGGCAGGATGAATCCCTCCTTTGAGAGAAATGATAGCGCTATCACAGATCAATGTTAGCGCTATCTGGTAGCGCTAACTTTCGGGATCAAGCTCACAGTTATCAAGGGGCAAGATCGCTAGATTGGCGCCATCCTATCCAGCCCGGACACTGCCATGCTGACCCAATTGCTGACCGAGGAGGTCATTTCCATCGAAGCGGGCGCCCGCGACTGGCGCCACGCCATCGAGCTGGCCACCGCCCCCCTGCTTGCCAACGGCACCATAGAGCCCTCCTATGTGGCGGCGCTCTATCGCTCCCACGAGGAGCTCGGCCCCTACTACGTGCTGGGCCCGGGCCTGGCCATGCCCCACGCCCGCCCGGAAGATGGCGTCAACCGGTTGGGACTGGCGCTGACCGTACTGAAAGAGGGGGTCAACTTCGGCTCCGAGGGCAACGACCCGGTGCGGCTGCTGGTCACCCTGGCCGCCAGCGACAGCAACTCCCACGTGGAGACCATCGCCCAGCTGGCCGAGCTGTTCATGAATGAAGAAGACGTGGCGGCCATCATGGCGGCCACCAGCAAAGACGACATCCTGCGCATCCTGGCGCGCTACTGATCTGCGCCACGGCGCACCTGACAGAGGAAGAGAACATGAAGATTCTGGTTGTATGCGGACACGGCCTGGGCACCAGCCTGATGATGGAGATGAGCATCAAGAGCATTCTCAAGGAGCTGGCCGTGACGGCCGAGGTGGATCACCGGGATCTCGCCTCCGCCGGCAGCGAGAGCGCCGAGATCTTTGTCGCCACCCGCGACATCGCCGAACAGCTGGTCAGCATGGGCGTCGACGGCCGGCTGGTATCGCTGGACAACATGGTCGACAAGGCCGCCATGAAAGAAAAACTCGCCATCGCCCTGCGCGAGCTGGGCGCACTCTAACCCCTTTGCGACTGTCTGGGCGGCTGGTGAGCCGCCGCTTCCATCTGCTTGGAGCTGACCATGGAATTTTTCAATTTTCTGATGTTTGACGTGCTGTCGGAGCCGGCCGTGCTGGTCGGCCTCATCGCCCTCATCGGCCTGATCGCCCAGAAGAAACCGGTGACCGAGTGCATCAAGGGCACGGTCAAGACCATCATGGGCTTCGTCATCCTGGGGGCCGGCGCCACCCTGGTGGTGAACTCGCTGGGCGACTTCGCCACCATCTTCCAGCACGCCTTCGGCATCAAGGGGGTCGTCCCCAACAACGAGGCGATCGTCTCCATCGCCCAGCAGTCGTTCGGCAAGGAGATGGCGATGATCATGTTCTTCGCCATGCTGGTGAACATCCTGATCGCCCGGCTCACCCCGTGGAAATTCATCTTCCTGACCGGTCACCACACCCTGTTCATGTCGATGATGGTGGCAGCCATCCTCTCCGCCGGCGGCATGAGCGGTATCCCGCTCATCGCGGTGGGCAGCCTGGTGGTCGGCGTGACCATGGTGCTGTTCCCGGCCCTCGCCCACCCCTACATGAAGCAGATCACCGGCTCCGATGACGTGGCACTCGGCCACTTCTCTACCTGCTCCTATGTGCTGGCCGGCTGGATCGGCGCCAAATTCGGCAACAAGGCCCACAGCAGCGAAGAGGTGCAGGTGCCCAAGAGCCTGCTGTTCCTGCGCGATACCCCGGTGGCCATCTCCTTCACCATGGGCATCATCTTCCTCATCACCTCCGCCTTCGCCGGGCCCGAGTTCGTCGCCAGCGTCGCCAAGGGCAAACACTGGTTCATGTTCTCCCTGATGCAGTCCATCACCTTCGCCGCCGGGGTCTACGTGATCCTGCAGGGGGTGCGGATGGTCATCGCCGAAATCGTGCCGGCCTTCAAGGGGATCTCCGACAAGCTGGTGCCCAACGCCAAGCCGGCGCTGGACTGCCCCATCGTCTTCCCCTACGCCCCCAATGCGGTGCTGATCGGCTTCCTGTCGAGCTTCGCCGCCGGTCTGGTGGGCATGGTGCTGCTCTACCTGCTGGGGCTCACCGTCATCATTCCAGGCGTCGTGCCGCACTTCTTCGTTGGTGCGGCGGCCGGGGTGTTCGGCAATGCCACCGGCGGTCGTCGCGGCGCTCTCCTCGGTGCCTTCGCCAACGGCCTGCTGATCACCTTCCTGCCGGTATTCCTGCTGCCGGTGTTGGGAGATCTCGGCTTTGCCAACACCACCTTCAGCGATGCCGACTTCGGTGTGGTGGGGATCCTGCTCGGCCTCATCGTACGCTGATCACTCTTGCCCATCGGGGGCATGGCCGACGGTGCCATGCCCCCGCTCATCTTCCCGTACTGCCAGCCGGGCCCCACCAGCCCGAACAACGTCGAAAATATGTGCAAACACAGTGCGTTGGATCGGATTTTCACCCCATAGCGGCAGCATCTGACAGGGGAGTGCGATATGCTGATGCGCTGACGTTCAACCCGACCTCGCTCGAGGCCCTTTCCATGAAATACCTGGTAGTACAAACCAAACAGATAGGAGATGTGCTGATCTCCACCGCACTGTGCAACAACCTCAAGCAGCACGACCCTGCCGGGGAAGTTCACTATCTGGTCATGGATTACTGCGCGGGCATGGCAGAGGGAAACCCCAACATCGATCGATTGATCGTCATCGAAAAGGCGCGCCGCAACGAGTGGCGCTATATGAAGGATTTGCTGCTGGGCATTCGCCGCGAACGCTACAATGTGGTGATCAACAGCCAGGGCCAGATGATAGGCCTGCTGACCTGCCTCTTCTCCGGCGCCCGCCTGCGGATCGGCTTCGACTCTTTCCCATGGCGCCTGGGCCACAACCGCATCGTGCGCTTTCGCCATGACACCGAGCATCAGGGCAACAGCACCCTGGTGGACGATCGATTTTCACTGCTTAAGCCCCTCGGCCTCGCCAGGGAGGATCGCAACTACTACCTCTGGCTGAGTGAAGAAGAGAAACAACAAGGAAGGGATGCCCTGCTGGCCGCTGGCGTCGACCCGACCCGGCCACTCATCGCCATGGGAGTGAACTCCCTCGGCCATTACAAGCGCTGGCCCATCGACTGCTTCGCCAAAGTCGCCCAGTGGCTCATCGAGGAGCACAATGCCCAGATCCTGGTCTATTGCGGACCGGGGGAAGAGGAGTACAACCGCAGCCTGAAGCCGTTACTGCCAGCAGCGCTGCAGGCCAGCGTGTTTGACCATGTTCAGACCCGCTCGGTACGGGAACTGGTGGGGCTCTTCGCCCATTGCCAGCTCTTCGTCGGCAATGACACCGGACCGCGGCACATGGCGCAGGCGCTGGATATCCCCCTGCTCACCATCGTCTCTCCCCTCGGACACTCCGCCATTGCCAATCCCGTCTCTCATCCCCGTTATCGCTTCGTCGACACGGGTCGTCAGGATCCGCAGCAGGAAGTGCGCGAGGTACAGATGCAGCTGGATCAGCTCTGGAGTCAAGTCACACCCGTCACCGGCAAGCAGGCAGATGGAGACATGGCTCCCCTGCCCACTGTCTAGCACGGTGATGCCATATCGCCGTCATTTGCGCAGGCGGAAGAACTCCTTCTGCCATTCATAGAGATACCCTGACCAGCCTTTGGCCTTGGCACGCAGGAACACAAGACCGGATGAGCGTTTCCAGCTGTGCTGGAACCAGTGGGTCATGTAGCGCTCTGCCGCCGGCTCGAAATGAATCGCCTCCCCCTGGTAGTTGTAGAAATAGTGCACGGGGGCGATCAGGGCGGTATCCCCTGATGATGCCAGCTTCTCCGAGACCAGGTGTGTCATGATCTCCGGCCCCATGTACATGGGAGAGGACATGATCTCCTGTTCATAGAAGCGCACCAGTTCGGACAGCATGGCCGAATCTTGTCTGGCGTAGATGACCGCGGTGCCGATCAGCCGATCGGATTCGTAGCCAACGCCAAAGGCCACGGACTCGAAGAGCGGGAAGGGATCCTGGTTGATGGTGACATCGGTATCCAGATACAGACCCCCTTCCTGAGCGAGGATCTTGAGCCGCAGGTAATCGGTCACGAAGGCCAGCAGGCCTCGCCGGTAGCACTCCCGGGCAAAGGTGCACTCCTGTATCCAGCGTTTGACCTGCGGATCCGTGTCCAGCCAGAGCTTGTAGTCGTAACCCTGCTTGCGCCAGTCATCGATACACACGTGCGCCAGAGGAGGCAAGCGGCTGCCGAGCCAGATGGCGTGAATGGTTCTGTTGGTCGCACTCATGCCTTGCCCCCCGCCTGTTTCATGTTCCACAGGGCCATCCTGACGAAGCGGTAGAAGCGATAGAGTTCACGGGTCAACTTGAATCCCAGCGGAACTTTCTTCAGCACGACCTGATTCTGGATGTCGCTGCCCATGTCCCGCGGACTGTAGATGGCATAGGGAATAAGGCCGGTACAGATGAGCCCGGTGCGATAGGACTCACCGATGAAGTTGTCGACCGAACAGAGCCACCGCTGGCTGTGGGCCAGCAACCGGCGGGCCCCTTGGGGAGAGATGCTGTATCCCGTGGTCCAGCACGAGTTGTTGTGCCAGAACATGAGCTGCATGTTGTCCACTGTAGTCAGGGCCGTGGCGGTACCGATCTGGGGTTCCACCTTCACGTACTCGTACTGTTCGTGGATCTTCGGCAGGGTACCCACCACCTCTTCAAAATACTGGGTGGGCAGGAAATCGTCTTCCAGGATGAGGATGGGCTCGTCGAGCTCGACACACTTCTCCCACAGCAGATAGTGGCTGGCATAGCACCCCTTTTCCCCGGGCGTCAGCGGTCTGCTGCGAAACCGGATCCTGTGCTGATCATCCGGCAGGGCCTGCAGCCGCTCGGGCAGCCCCTCAAAGCCGTTCACTGCGCTGAAAAATTCGAAGGGGATGCCTCTGGCAGAGAGCACAGACTCGACACGACTGCGCCGCTCGACGGCCCTGTCCAGACTAATGACGTAAATTTTCATGACCTTCCTTTCCAAGCCTGTTCAGTTCCCAATGCAATGCGGTCGAGTAGATGGCGCCCATGAAGACGCTGAATACCCACTGCCCGGAACGCATGTAGAAGAATGATTCGAAGTTGTTGATGATGAGCCAATAGAGGATGAAGGAGATGGCCAGCATCTTGATGAAACGGGACGAAACCGGACAGCACAGCACCTGGCGGAGCACCGAGAAAAGTGTGCCATACAACACCAGGAAACCGGCTACCCCCCAGCACACCAGTGTTTCCATGTTGGAGTTGTGCAGGTGACGAAACTCCCGGGTAATGTAGTCAGGCAGCGTCTTGGAGAGGGTGATCACCAACGACTGGCTGCCATAGCCTGTCCCGAAGAAGGGGTGAGCCAGGAACCACTGGATGGCCTCCAACCAAGTTTTCAGCCTAATTCCGATACTACCGTCTTTTACCTCATTCCAGTTGCCAGTCAGGATGGCATGCACATCCCCCTGATGCACAAAGCCGGCCAGCAGCCGCTCCCGGATGAACGAAACCTGATACAGCGCCAGCATGGTCATCAGCAAGATGGCGTAGCTCAACACCACCTTGCACCTTGGCCAATACTCTCCTCCCCCCAGCAGGGGCAGGATGGCCAGCGAAGCCGAGATCGCCAGCCAGGACTGACGGGACTGCAGAATGACGGAGAGAACCCCGAACAACAGGATGCCGAGCAGGATCCCGGCATTGCCCAGCGACAGCTTCCTGAATTTCGATGTAAGCAACAAGAGCACAAAAAACAGGAAGCAGGCACCCGCGATCAGGGAGCCGTGCTGGGCATTGCGGTAATTGAAATCTACTCTGGCCCCATCAAGACCTGTCTCGACGATGGAGAAGAAGGAGGAGTGATAGGCAAAGGTGAAAATGACACCGAGGCAGAAGGTCAGCAGGGTGATGACGATGCGGCGAGGGTCCCCCTTCAGCCAGTAGGCGAGACCAAGAAAGAAGAAGAGGTATGCCATCGACTTCACAGAAGGGTATTTGAGGGCATAGTCGGGCACGAACTGTCTGGATGCGACCCAGCTCAGGCACTGTACCACCAGGGCCAGACAGAGCAGTTGAAAGATCCTGTTCCTTGTAAAGAAGGCCCTCTCCACATAGAAGGCCATCAGGGTGGCCAACACTATGATGGTCTGGCAGACGTCGGCGATCAGCTGAATCGAATCCTTGAACAGGGTGTAACCCAGAATATTCAGGAAGATGAAGTTGCCGAACGCCTGGCCGTGAAAGATACGGAGAAAATCGTCACTCGTCGATGAGTCATGATCTGTCATACGGAGCAAGGTGTATTCCCTGTCAGGTTTTTCGGAAGACATAGTTGCCACGGATCTTGCGCCACAGACCGAACATGTCTGTGCGGGGGAAGATGGCGATCCGGCGGATCTGGAACGGATCCCGGTGCATGGCTCTGGGGCCGCTGTTGGTGGCCACAGCATAGCGATAACCGGCGGCAACGGCCTGGGATTTTGCACTGTCGTTCAGATCCCCGTAAGGATAGGCAAACGAGATCAGGGGATGGCCGAGCAGCTGCTCCAGCCAGGCCTTGTTGGCCTGGATCTGGTGGGCCTGCTCCTCTGGGGGGAGCGTACTCAGGCGGGGGTGAGTCAGGGTATGGCCCCCGATCTCCACATGACCGGAGGCCACCAGCGCCTTGATCTCCTCCGGGGTCATCAGGGTCACCGGGGTATCGGGGTGGGTCGGGTGCTCCACATCCCAGCGATTGTGATCCTCACCGGTCACCACATAGACCACCGCCTTGTAGCCATACTTTTCCAGCAGCGGCAGCATGCGGGTGAGGTTGTCCCGATAGCCGTCGTCCACGGTGATCATCAGGTACTTCTTGCCGTATTGCAGCCGGTGGATGAACCCGTTCTCCGCCAGGTCGGCAAATGTCAGCGTCTCGTAGCCCAGCCACTTCATCAGCTTGAGGTGCTTCTCGAACATGGCGACCGGGAGCCAGGTGCCATGCACTCCCTTTTCGCTCTCGTGCTCGATGAAGCGGTGATACATGATGACCGGCATCTCCCGGCGCAGAGTCTCGACCACGGCATCCTGATAGACGGATTCCAGCCCGGTCACGACGCCTTGCAAGTCATACTCTTGCAGGATCCGCTGGCGCACTGGGTCTGGCACCACCTTGGAGGCCAGCGCCGAAGGGATCTGCGCCTTCAGCCCGGCAAAGTCGATGGCCAGATCCCTGGGGCCGATGTCGCCGAAGTTGCTGGCGAGGGCCTCGTCCAGATTCTGCTCCGTCACCAGACCGATGGCCCTGGCTTCGCCGATGGCAAACGCCGGACGACCGCACAGCAGCGTCTCCATCGCCACCCGACCGGCACCGATCACCAGATCGCAGCCCGCCATCAGGGCGGGCACATCGTCCACATAACCGACGAAGTCGACCTTGTCCTGAAAACGGGCAAAACGCGCCGGCACCTGGGTGCCGCTGACGACGCGCACCCGGCAGGCTTCCAGATCCAGCACCTCGTCCAGCAACCGGTAGCAGAGCTCCCCCTTGGGACCGCTCAGCCGACCAATGATGGCGATCACCGGTTTGTCGTTGTCCGGTATCGGCACGGGCTGGAACTTGTCGGTCTCGATGCCGTTGCGCAGCACCTGCACCATGGCCGGGTCCACCCCCAGGTTGTCGATGATCTGGCTGGCGATATCCTCGCACACCGCCACCGCCCGATAGCCCAGCGCATGGAATGCCTTGCGGGAGGCGTGTACCGGCTGGCGCCCGTGCACCGTGGTGATCATGGGGGTTCTGGTCAGCTTGCAGGCGACGTAGCTGCTCCAGCCCGAGGCGCGCGAATGGGCGTGCACAAGCTGGATCCTGTGCTTGCGGATCAGATAGATGAGATAGAAGACGTGCCAGAAGCGGCGCAGGATGCTGCGCTTGTTGAAGCGCAACCGAAAGACCGGCCCCAGAGTCGGCTTGGTCAGGGTGTCAGAGACGTAGAAAACCTGGTGGCCACGGCGGGTCAGCTCGTTGCCGACCGTGGTGGCATAGACCTCCGCGCCCGTCACTTCGAGCTGGGAGAGAGCCATCAATATGTTCATGCAAGCGCATCCGATCGACGGGTGGCCAGAGCCACCCGCCAGAGGGGGATCAAGCCCGGTTCAACCAGGCCATGTAATCGGCCACGCCTTCGGCCACAGTCTTGAACTCGCCGTCATAGCCGACGCCGCGCAACTTGGTGAGATCCGCCTGGGTGAAGCTCTGGTAGCGACCCTTGAGGTGATCCGGGAAGGGAATGTATTCGATGGCGCCTTTCTGGTGATGCCTGATCACGGCTTCCGCCACGTTCTGGAACGGCTCAGCCCGGCCGGTGCCGCAGTTGAAGATGCCGGAGTGCTGCGGATTCTGCCAGAACCAGAGGTTCACCTTGCAGACGTCGTCCACGTAGATGAAGTCGCGCATCTGGCCGCCATCCGGGAAGCCGTCACAGCCCTCGAACAGCTTGGGATTGTCACCCTGCTTCACCTGGGTATTGAGGTGGAAGGCCACGGACGCCATGGAGCCCTTGTGCTGCTCGCGGGGACCATAGACGTTGAAGTACTTGAGACCCACCACCTGGGAGTTGATCTCCGGCATCCAGCGACGCACATACTGATCGAACAGCTGCTTGGAGTAGCCGTAGACGTTGAGGGGCTGCTCGAACCTGGGATCTTCGATGAAGTTGTCGTTGCGCCCGCCATAGGTCGCGGCGGAAGAGGCGTAGATGAAGGGGATTTCCCGTTCGATGCAGTAGTGGAACAGATCCTTGGAGTACTCGTAGTTGACCTCCATGATGAACTTGCCGTTCCACTCGGTGGTCGCGGAGCAGGCGCCTTCGTGGAAGATCACCTCGATGCCGTCATCCCACTCCTCGAATTCGTCACCGGAGACGATCCGCGCCTGGAACTCGTCCTTGTCCATGTAATCGGCGATGGTGAGGTCGACCAGGTTGACGAACTTGGTGCCGTCGGTCAGGTCATCGATGACCACGATATCGGTCCGTCCTTGAGCGTTCAGCTGCTTGACCAGATTGCTGCCGATAAAGCCAGCACCGCCAGTTACTACGATCATGGAGTTTGCCTCGCGTACGTTGTGGCCCCGTGTGACTGCCTGTTAAAGCTGTGTATAGTGGGCCAATTTGAAATTGCCGAAAAGTTTATCACGGGCCGCAAGGGGATTCGACCTCGATGACTTTTCCCCTTCGGGCCCGGCAGAGGGACCAGCGATGAAGACCAGAGACAGGATCATCCACAGCGCCACCGAGCTGTTCAACGATCAGGGCGAGCGCAACATCACCACCAACCACATTGCCGCACACCTTGGCATCAGCCCGGGCAACCTTTACTACCACTTCAGAAACAAAGAAGACATCATCCACTCCATCTTCGATCAGTACGCCCGCCACCTGAGCGACAGCTTCACCCCGATCCGCAGCAGCGCGATCCGGCTGGAGGATCTGATGGGCTACCTGGATGCCATCTTCTATTTGATGTGGCAGTTCCGCTTCTTCTACGCGAACCTGCCGGACATCCTGAGTCGCGACGAGCTGCTGCAGCAGAAATACCTCAAGGCACAGGAGCAGCTCCGTGCCACCGTGGAGACGCTGCTCAGAAGCCTGCGCGAAGGCGGCATCATCGCCGTCAGCGATGAAGACCTGCCGGATCTCGGCCAGACCATCAAGATGGTCGTCACCTGCTGGATCCCGTTCCAGATTGCCCAGGCCCCGGCCACCCGCATCACCAAACCCCTGCTCTACCAGGGGGTCTTGCGGGTGCTGTTTTTGCTGCGCCCCTACGTGCAGCCACAGGTGGCCCCCCAGATACATCAACTGGAGCAACATTATCACCAACTGGCCCAACCAGCCGGGTGAGATCTGTTTCACAATTGTTGATTATCAGCATAAAAATTTGAATTTATACGCAGGGATTACAGTAAAATGTTGCCCATTCTAGGGTCTGTCGGCGTTTCGTCGCGACCGTGACGACGCCGAACCGTGCGGGTTGCACGGCCCGGGATCCTGATAACACAGTCGATACAGCAATGAGGACCGAGGATGTCTAACGGATTCTATCGTCACCTGACCGCACAGCTCGAACAGGTCAAGGCGGAAGGGCTATACAAGCAGGAGCGCATCATCACCTCGGCCCAGCAGGCCCAGATTGCGGTGGGCGGCGAGCAGGTACTGAACTTCTGTGCCAACAACTACCTGGGGCTGGCCAACCATCCCGACCTGATCGCCGCCGCCCATCAGGGGCTCGAGAGCCACGGCTTCGGCATGGCCTCGGTGCGCTTCATCTGTGGTACCCAGGACCAGCACAAGGAACTGGAGCAGAAGCTGTCCGCCTTCCTCGGCACCGAAGACAGCATCCTCTACTCCTCCTGCTTCGACGCCAACGGCGGTCTGTTCGAGACTCTGTTCGGTGCCGAAGACGCCATCATCTCCGACGCCCTCAACCATGCCTCCATCATCGATGGGGTGCGGTTGTGCAAGGCCAGGCGCTATCGCTACGCCAACAACGACATGGCCGAACTGGAAGCCCAGCTCAAGCAGGCCGATGCCGACGGCGCCCGCTTCAAGCTGATCGCCACCGACGGCGTCTTCTCCATGGATGGCGTCATCGCCGACCTCAAATCCATCTGCGATCTGGCCGACAAGTACGATGCGCTGGTGATGGTGGATGACTCCCACGCCGTCGGCTTCATCGGTGAGAACGGCCGCGGCACCCACGAATACTGCGAGGTGATGGAACGGGTCGACATCATCACCGGTACCCTGGGCAAGGCGCTGGGTGGCGCGTCCGGTGGCTACACATCCGGCAAGAAAGAGGTAATCGACTGGTTGCGTCAGCGCTCCCGTCCCTACCTCTTCTCCAACTCCCTGGCACCCTCCATCGTCTCGGCCACCATCAAGGTGATCGACATGCTGGCCGAGGGTCACGACCTGCGTGCCCGCCTCAAGGAGAACAGTGCCTACTTCCGCGAGCGCATGAGCGCCGCCGGCTTTACCCTGGCCGGTGCCGATCACGCCATCATTCCGGTCATGCTGGGGGATGCCAAACTGGCCGCCGAGATGGCGAGCCGCATGCTGGACGCCGGTATCTATGTGGTGGGCTTCTCCTTCCCCGTGGTACCCAAGGGTCAGGCGCGCATCCGGACCCAGATGTCCGCCGCCCATACCCGGGAGCAACTGGACAAGGCGATCGATGCCTTCATTCGCATCGGTCGCGAGCTCGGTGTGATTTGATCACATGGCTGGCTGATTAAAACGGGGGCCAAGGTTGGGCCCCATTTTATTACCCTCTGTACCCGGCATGGCGCCGTGAGGAATCTGTCATGAAAGCACTCTCCAAACTCAAATCCGAAGTCGGCATCTGGATGACTGATGTCCCGGCTCCCGAGCTCGGCCACAACGATCTGCTCATCAAGATCCGCAAGACCGCCATCTGCGGCACCGACATGCACATCTACAACTGGGACGAGTGGGCCCAGAAGACCATTCCCGTCCCCATGGTGGTGGGGCACGAGTATGTGGGAGAGGTGGTCGCCGTCGGCCAGGAAGTGCGCGGCTTCGCCATCGGCGATCGCGTCTCCGGCGAAGGCCACATCACCTGCGGCCACTGCCGCAACTGCCGTGCCGGTCGCACCCACCTGTGCCGCAACACCATTGGTGTGGGTGTGAACCGCCCGGGATCCTTCGCCGAATACCTGGTGATCCCGGCCTTCAACGCCTTCAAGCTGCCGGACAACATCCCCGATGAGCTGGCCGCCATCTTCGATCCGTTCGGCAACGCCGTGCACACCGCCCTCTCCTTCGATCTGGTGGGTGAAGACGTGCTCATCACCGGCGCAGGCCCCATCGGCATCATGGCCGCTGCCGTCTGCCGTCACGTTGGCGCCCGTCACGTGGTGATCACCGACGTCAACGAATACCGGCTGGAACTGGCCCGCAAGATGGGCGCCACCCGTGCCGTCAACGTGGCCAAGGAGAAGCTCTCCGATGTCATGGAAGATCTCGGCATGACCGAAGGGTTCGATGTAGGGCTGGAGATGTCCGGGGTGCCCAGCGCCTTCCAAGACATGATCGACAAGATGAACCACGGCGGCAAAATCGCCATGCTCGGCATTCCTCCCTCCACCATGGCCATCGACTGGGGCAAGGTGATCTTCAAGGGACTCTTCATCAAGGGGATCTACGGCCGCGAAATGTTCGAAACCTGGTACAAGATGGCAAGCCTCATCCAGTCTGGCCTGGATCTCAGCCCCATCATCACCCACCATTTCCATATCGATGACTTCCAGCAGGGCTTCGAAGCCATGGGCTCCGGCAAGTCCGGCAAGGTGATCCTGAACTGGGATTGACGACGCGCGAGGGGCGTCTGGGCAATCAGCGCGCCCTATTTTGTTCAGCCTCACGAAACCCGGCGCATGCCGGGTTTTTTTATGTGGGATCACCCCTTCCCGCTCTACCACTTTGTTTGCAGATTGCTTAACACTTCACACACAAGCGTTTAAATGGCTGTAACTATTCGGTTATAATCCCGTCGTTTTCTGGGGATAATAAGAGCCTGCTGGGAGTACATGAGCGTGTTGAAAAAACTGAGCTATTTGCTGGCTGCCGGGATGGCGGCTGCCACTCTATCCGGCGCCGTCCTTGCCGCCGATGACATGTCGACAGAGGCCATCGCCGAGCGTATTGCCCCGGTTGGCCAGGTTTATACCGCCAAGGATCTGGAAGGTATTGCGACCGCGGCGGCCGCGCCTGCGGCAGCCTCCTCCGGCCCACGTGACGGCGAGACCGTGTTCAAGGGTGCCTGCTTCGCCTGCCACGATACCGGTGCCGCCGGCGCCCCCAAGCGAGGTGACAAGGCCGCCTGGGAGCCACGCATCGCCCAGGGCTTCGACACCTTGCGCAAACACGCCATCGAAGGCTTCACCGGCAAGGCTGGCATGATGCCACCGCGGGGGACCTGCGCCACCTGCAGTGACGAAGAGATCGAGAACGCCATTCACTACATGATCGACAAGCTCTAAGTAATTGAAAGGGCTCCTCTTGCAGCCCTTTCAATCCCATCACTTCCGACTACGCTTGAAGGTAAGTTTTTTCGGGAGTGTTGCATGCCAGTTCAGCCCACCACACCGCCAGACTCGCACTCCTTGCTGGCGGTCGTCTCCTCCATCATGGATTTTCCCGCCCCCGGCATTGCCTCCCCCGAGGATTACGCCCGACTGGTCGGTCTGCTGGACAAACTCTGCCCTCTGCAACATTTCGCCATGCTGGGGCTGGCCGACGGGGGGCTGAACTGGCGCTACACCTATCAGCTTCCCGACGTGTTCAAGCAACAATTGGGACGGGAAGAACCTCGCCTCACCGAACAGCTCACCCGGCTCGATGAAGGTCAGGGCTGGTGCGTGCAGCCTGTGGAGCATATCGACGTGCAGTGGTTGCTGGCACGCAGCACCCCGGATCAGGCACCCACCCTGAGGTTGCTGTTGGAGTGCCTGGCCAAACGCCTGCACGAAACCCAGACCGGTACCCAGCTGGCGGGGCAGGCTTCCCCTCTCATGCAGCGGGATCCCCAGTGGCAGGAGAAAATCGAGAAGATCGGCCGAGTCATGCGCCTGGCTCACAACCTGCCTCAGCATGCCCTGTTTGCCCAGTTGGAAGCTGTGTTGCGCCAGATGCTCTCGGTCAGCGACATGTTGCTGATCCGGCTGGAAAACCAGCGACTGGAGCGACTCTATCCACCACACCTGACATACGACGATGACATCATTCGGGCCATGTGCCACAGCACCAACAGCGTAGAGCGCCATGAAGAGGGGCTTTACTGGTACAGCCTGCCCCTGCGTCAGCAGCAGCAATATTTTGCCCACCTCATCCTCAACATGACCCGGCCTCTGGAAACCGATGACAGGCTGTTCCTCGATTTCCTGCGCCATCAGCTGACCCTGTTGCTGGAGCTCAAAAGGGTGCGACAGCAACTCGATGAGCTCAACTCGGAGGAGTCCATCAACCAGCGACTCCAACAGCTGCGCCAAACCAACTTGAGGTTGCAGAAACGGCTCAAGCATCATCAGGAGCTGGAGCGGCGGCTCCAGTTCAATGCCCTGCACGACCCGCTGACCCAGTTGCCAAACCGAGCGCTGCTGATGAATCACCTGCATCATGCCATGACCCGCTACCGCCGTTACCAGACAGCCGGCTTCACCCTGATTTTCGTCGATGTGGATCACTTCAAGCAGGTCAATGACGCCCTGGGCCACAGTGCCGGCGATCAGTTGCTGCAGGAGCTGGGCAGCAGGCTGCAAGGCTGCATCCGGCAAAATGACATGGTGGCGAGGCTCGGAGGGGACGAATTCGTCATCTATCTTGACAACAGCCAGCGGGAAGAGGACATCAGCCCCGTGCTCAATCGCCTGATTGGCCGTATCGGCCATCCGTTCCGGCTCCAGGGCAACGAACTGACCATCACCGTCAGTCTGGGGGTCGCCAGCGTGACGGAGCAAACGGCCGATGTCAGTGAACTGCTGCACCAGGCAGACCTCGCCATGTACCAGGCCAAGCGCAACGGCCGCAGCCGCATCGTCATGTATTCGGAGGCCTGTACCGAACAGGCGGGGTCACCGGAAGAGCGGCTCTTCAGAGCCTTGCGGGAAGGGCGGATTGTGCCCTACTTCCAGCCAGTGATCAGGCTGTGTGACAGCCGCCTTGTCGGACTGGAGGTCATGGCGCGCTGGATAACGGAGGAAGGGGAGCTCAAGGATGCATTCGACTTCATTCCTCTGGCGGAACAGTGCGGCCTCATTCAGGATCTGGACCGCCAGATCCTCAAGCGCACCTGCCAGCAACTGAAGCTTTGGCAACCCGCCTCCGGGGTCGGTCGTTTCAGGATAGCCATCAACCTCTCCGGCAAGCACCTGGCCAGCCACGAGCAGATCATGCAACTGCTCACCATCATGGAGGAGGAGGGTGTCATCCCCGCATGTTTCATCTTTGAGTTCAACGAACGCGAGCTCTCCCGGCAGAGTGCCGACTCCCTCACTGCCCTGCATGAACTGAGGGCGAAAGGGATCCAGGTCAGCCTGGATGACTTCGGCACCGGTTTCTCTTCCCTCAACGCCCTGTTTCACTTCCCGGTGGATTACATCAAGGTGGACGATAGCTTCACCCATCGCATGTTGAACTCACCCAAGGATCTGGCGCTTATCCGCGCCATGCGGGACATCTGCCAGGACCTCGACTTCACCCTGGTGGTCGAGGGGATCGAAAATCAGCAGCAGTTGCAAAAGCTCATCGAGCTTGGCTGCGCCCTCGGGCAGGGGCGCCACATCTCGCCCCCGCTGCCGGGAGCCGATATTCCCCCTCTGCTGGGTCAGGCTTCTCGAGAGACCAAGCCTTCCGACCTCAATCCTTCTTGAACAGGGCCCGCAGGTTGGCGACACCAACCTGCCCCTTCTGCTGGCGCTCCTCGGCCGTCACCTTCTTCTGGTTTTCCCACTCCAGGTCATCCTGGGGCAGCTCCAACAGGAAGCGGCTCGGCTCCGGCCGCACCGACTCGCCAAACTGGCGACGCTCCTTGCAGAGGGTAAAGGTCAGCTCGGTCTGGGCCCGGGTGATCCCCACGTAGGCGAGGCGTCGCTCCTCCTCCACGTTGTCCTCGTCGATGCTGGTCTGGTGCGGCAGCAGCCCCTCCTCCATGCCCACCATGTAGACATAGGGAAACTCCAGCCCCTTGGAGGCGTGCAATGTCATCAGCTGCACCTGATCCGCCTCATCCTCCCCTTCGTTGCGCTCCATCATGTCCCGCAGGGTGAGGCGAGTCACCACCTGAGCCAGCGTCATCGACTCCTCCAGCTCATCCCCCTCCAGCATCTCGCTGATCCAACGATAGAGGGTGGAGACGTTCTGCATCCGCATCTCCGCCGCCTTCGGGCTGGGGGAGGTCTCGTAGAGCCACTCCTCGTAGTGGATCTCCTTGATCATGTCCCGCACCGCCTCCACCGGATTGCCGCGCAGCGCCTGATCGCCGAGCCGTACCAGCCAGTTGGTGAAGGCCTGCAGGGCGGATAAACCGCGTCCGGAGAGGTGTTGCTCCAGCCCCAGCTCGAAACTGGCGGCAAACAGGCTCTTGCCACGCTGGTTGGCGTACTGGCCCAGTTTTTCGAGGGTGGTGGGGCCTATCTCGCGGCGCGGCAGGTTGACCACCCGCAGGAAGGCAGTGTCCTCGTCCGGGTTCACCAGCAGCTTGAGGTAGGCCATGATGTCCTTGATCTCGGTACGGGAGAAAAACGAGGTACCGCCCGAGATACGGTAGGGAATGCGGTTGGTCATCAGCGCCTTCTCGAAGATGCGCGACTGATGGTTGCCCCGATAGAGGATGGCGTAATCCTTGAACCGGGTGCGGTTCATGAACTTGTGGCCCATCAGCTCGGCGGCGATACGCTCCGCCTCGTGCTCCTCATTCTTGGCAAACAGCACCTGGAGCTTCACCCCTTCATCCAGTTCGGAGAAAAGCGCCTTGTCATAGACGTGGGGGTTGTTGGCGATCAGGATGTTGGCGCACTTGAGAATGCGCCGCTTGGAGCGGTAGTTCTGCTCCAGCTTGATGAGTCGCAGATTAGGGAAATCTTCGTTCAGCAGCACCAGGTTCTGCGGCTTCGCCCCGCGCCAGGAGTAGATGGACTGGTCGTCATCCCCCACCACGGTGAAGCGGGCCCGCTCGCCGACGATCTGCTTCACCAGCTCGTACTGGCTGGTGTTGGTGTCCTGGTATTCATCGACCAGCAGATAGCGGATCTTGTTCTGCCAGCGTTCGCGCACCTCCTGATTGCTCTTGAGCAGCAGGGTCGGCATCACGATGAGGTCGTCGAAATCCAGCGCATTGTAGGCCACCATCTGGCGGTGGTAACGCTCGTAGAGCTGGGCCATCAGCACCTCTTCAGGCCCGCGGGCGATACGCATGGCCCGGGCCGGCAGGATGAGGTCGTTCTTCCAGTTGGAGATCTGACTGATGAGGGCAGAGAGCTTGTCCTTGTCGTTGTCGAGCTCCGCCTCGGTCAGCTCTTTCAGCAGCGCCAGCTGATCGGTGTCGTCGAACAGGGAGAAGTTGGCCTTGAGGTTCAGACTCTTGTGCTCGCGACGAATGATTTCGAGTCCCAGGGTATGGAAGGTGGAGACCATCAGCCCCCGCGCCTCCTTGCGACCCAGGGTCTGACCGACCCGCTCCTTCATCTCCCGCGCCGCCTTGTTGGTAAAGGTGACCGCCGCTATGTTGCGTGCGTTGTAGCCGCACTGCTGTACCAGATAGGCAATCTTGTTGGTGATGACGCGGGTCTTGCCCGATCCGGCACCCGCCAGCACCAGGCAAGGGCCGGAGACATACTTGACCGCTTCGTTCTGATTGGGGTTGAGCTTCATGGGCCGGATCTCTTGGCTTATGATGAGGGGCGGCATTGTAGCAGAGATCCCGCAGGCAGCCGAAACCGGGCACGGGATCCCGCCACTTCATCTTGTGTTTGCCCGCCATTTTCCGGATCATGACCGACTTTTCCAGACGAGATGAGGGGAGCATGAATCAGCAACAGCACGCCCGGCTGCGCGGCCAGTTTCCGGCGTTGGCGCAAGAGGTCAACGGCCACCCTCTGGTCTATCTGGACAACGCCGCCACCACCCAAAAACCGCAAGCCGTGCTGGATGCGATCAATCACTACTATCGGGCCGACAATGCCAACGTGCACCGCGCCGCCCATGCCCTGAGCGGCCGGGCCACACGCGCCTTCGAAGATGCCCGCAAGACGGTTGCCCGCTTTATCAATGCCCCTCGCAGCCACGAAGTGATATGGACCCGTGGCACCACAGAGGCGATCAATCTGGTGGCCCAGAGCTGGGGGATGAACGAGCTGAGGGCGGGGGATGAAATCGTGCTCAGCACCCTGGAGCATCACGCCAATATCGTCCCCTGGCAGCTGGTCGCCCAGCGCACCGGCGCCGTCATCCGGGTCATTCCCCTCGATGAGCGGGGCGATCTCGACATCGCTGCCTATCTGGCCCTGCTGGGACCACGTACCCGGCTGGTGAGCGTGGCTCACGTCTCCAATGCCCTTGGCACCGTCAATCCAGTCAAAGAGATGGTGGCAGCGGCCAAGGCGGTCGGGGCCCTGAGCCTCATCGACGGCGCCCAGGCGGTGGCCCATCTCGAGGTGGATGTGCAGGCTATCGGCTGCGACTTCTACGCCTTCTCCGGCCACAAGCTCTATAGCCCGACCGGCATCGGCGTACTGTGGGGGCGCACTGCACTGCTGGAGCGGATGCCCCCCTGGCAGGCCGGCGGCGAGATGATCGACAGGGTCAGCTTCAGCGGCACCACCTTCAACACCCTGCCCTTCAAATTCGAGGCAGGCACCCCCCATATTGCCGGCGCCATCGGCCTCGCAGCAGCCATCGACTTTGTGATGGAGCAGGACAGGGACTCACTGGCCAGCCATGAAGCAGCGCTGACCGACTATCTGATTGCCGGACTGCAACAGGTGCCAGGGCTGCGTCTGGTCGGCGAACCCGGTCAGCGCGCCGGCGCGGTCTCTTTTCTGCTGGACGACATTCACCCGCAAGATGCCGCCACCCTGCTCGACATGCAGGGCATAGCCCTGCGGGTCGGCCACCACTGCGCCATGCCGCTGATGGAATCGCTCGGTATCGGCGGCACCCTGCGAGCCTCGCTGGCCTGCTACAACAACCGGGACGATGTGGACGCCCTGCTGGCCGCCCTGCACAAACTCAGTGACTTCTTCTAAGGCAGACAACCCTATGAACAGCCTCGCAACCTATACCCGGATCGGCCTTGAGCCCGATGCCGATACCATCCGCCAGCAGTTTGCGGCGGCGAACGGCTGGGAGAACCAGTACCGCCTCATCATACAGCTCGGCAAGCTGCTACCCACCTTGCCAGCAGAGTGGCAGCAGGAAGAGAACCGCCTGAAAGGGTGCGAGAGCCAGGCCTGGCTCAAGGGAGAAGTGGGTGAGGACGGCAATTGGCACTTTGCCTGCGACTCCGATGCTCGTATCGTGCGCGGCCTTATTGTCATCGTGCTGGCGGCGTTCAATCATCAGACTGCCGATGCTATCCAGGCTTTTGATATGGATGCCTATTTCAGCGAATTGGGGCTCGAAAAACACCTGAGCCCGTCGCGGGGCAACGGGCTCAGGGCAATCGTGTTGGCGATCCGGGAGCAGGCTGTCTAACCCGCAGTGCAATGGTCGATCAGGCTGCGCCAATCGACCCTGTGTCTTCATTTCCGGCCTCTTTCTCGGCGCGGGCCCCCCGTTCGGCAATCTTCTTCAATACCCGGGACGCGGCAACCAAGCCAAAAGTGGCCGTCACCGGCGTCACGGCACCGAAGCCGGAGGCGCAATCCATCTTCATATTGCCGTCGCTGGCCGCCTTGGCCTGGCAGGTGCCGCCATTGCCATCCGGGTAACTCAGCTGCTCGGTTGAGAAGACACACTCCACCCCGAATTTGCGCGCCGGATTCTTGCTGAAGTTGTGCAGTCGGCGCAGGTCGGAACGCACCTTGGCGGCCAGCGGATCCTGAATGGTCTTGGCCAGGTCGGCCACGGTGATCTGGGTCGGGTCCATCTGCCCGCCGGCACCGCCCGCCACGATCACCGGGATCTTGTTGCGCTTGCAGAAGGCAATCAGCGCCACCTTGGCCTTGACCGAGTCGATGGCATCCACCACATAGTCAAACTCCCGCTTAATATGCTCGCCCAGGTTGTCGGCGGTGACGAAGTCATCCACCTCGATCACCTCGCAATCCGGGTTGATGGCACGGATGCGCTCGGCCATCACCTCCGTCTTGAGACGGCCGACCGTGCCCTGCATGGCATGGATCTGGCGATTGGTGTTGGTGATGCAGATATCATCCATGTCGATCAGAGTGATCTGGTTGATGCCGGCCCGAGCCAGCGCCTCGGCCGCCCAGGAGCCGACGCCACCGATCCCGACCACGCAGACTTTCGCCTGGCTGAAGGAGCCAAGGGCACGCTGGCCATAAAGACGGGCTATGCCCCCGAATCGCTGTAGATACTCTGCTTTCATACCACCACCTTGCTTGAGGGCGGCCATTATAGCGGCAACCTCTCTCAGGGGCGATGATCGGATGATGATGGTGGTGTTGATGTGAGAGAAAAGGAGTGCGGTATCGAAAACGAAAAAAAGCCCAGTCGTTAGACTGGGCTTCTTAAGTAGTGGCGGAGCGGACGGGACTCGAACCCGCGACCCCCGGCGTGACAGGCCGGTATTCTAACCGACTGAACTACCGCTCCGCATTCGGTTAGCTTTCGCTAAATCTTTTGCTGCTTGTTTGTGAGGTGTCATCCTCGCAGCCAGCCATGTGATTCTTCACATCACCGTTTAATTG
>NZ_JBFOCZ010000025.1:0-20892 GCF_040908015.1 Aeromonas sp. R7-5
TTGGTATGACATTATTACCTCCGTGAGGGATGTTCAAAACCATGAAACGTTGGCCTACCGTCAGACCTGGTATGAAACTCTATTACTCGCCCACAACTGGACAAAAGGAGAACGACAGTGCAATACGCAGAACGCCTGATCCAACCTCTTACCCAAAAAGAACTTGAAGCTCTTGCTGATGCACTCACGAATGACGACTGGTACATCGACTCAGGCATGTTCAGGGCATTCCTGTTCATATGCGAGACAGGTCTGAGCTGGGAAGATGTGAACCTTCTTAAATGGACTCAGATTGATAGAGATAAAGGTTTGCTTATTCACGACTACGACCGCCTTGGTGGTCAACCGGCAATGAAACTGTCGGAACTCGCACTCAGTTATCTTCCCGCCCAGGAAAGCGACAAAGTGTTCCCAAATTTGTACCTAGGTGGAGTAACCAGACCCAAGCGCAGAGATGCGAGATGCAATATCGATCTCTATATCTGGGCGAAGAAAGCCAAACTGAAACGGGACTTTTGCTACTATGCGGCACTCACTACATTCGTCGCTCAGAAGCTTTCCATGCTTATCGGGGGACAAAGAAATTGCCGATAGAATGAACATTACAGAGCATGACATTAGTCCACTTTTCTGGATTCCCTGCCAAAATTAGACCATCATGCATCGTGGGGTATAAAACCCCATACCAACCCCCGAGGCCCACCTGTTACCCCAGCGCAACCCTGACAAGCGCGTCTCTTCTTTCTCTCTCTTTTTCTCTCTTTCTCAATCTAATCTCCCGCGAGCGCGGGCCTGCCAGAGGAGCTGAGCTCGATCGGGGTAAGGCTCACCGGGTCAAAGACTGTCACGATAAAACATCGGGCTCACCCTCCCCCGACGCCGCGCAGCGGCGGCGATAGGGTCTTCTACCCCTCTTTGCATGATGGTCTAATTTTGACTATTCTCTAACCAATATTCTATCGGTACAAACCCAAGGTAAGGACCACCATGCAGACAAACTTCATCTCCGAACAGTACACGGCCATCACCCGTGACCTCGATCGCCTTGCAAAACTCATCAGGCGCCTACCCTATCGTTACGCCTGCGCCGCGGCCATCACTCCTACGGCCAAGGGCGCCGAGAGCGAACCGACAACCAGCATTGTCGTCCTGGAACAAACCGGGAGCGATGCCCTGTCGCTCGCCGCCGACTGCTACCGGGATCTCCACATCATCCCCCAGCTCTCCCAGAAGTCAGCCCGCCGAACCGTCGGCGTGTTGTGGCTCTCCCCTTCCCAGGTCGGTGCGGCCGCCACTGACGAGCTCCGGCAGCTGGTGGATCGCATCAACACAGCCAAAGCCGGTATCGAGGCGTTCATCGTCTCCAGCTACGGCACCCGCCAGGAGCGTTTTGAGGCACTCCGGGCCGAATGCCCCGGCGTGATGACCCTGCACCTGTACCGGCAGATCCGGTGCTATGCCGAGGGGGACGTGGATTCAATCCGGTTCACCTGGCAGCAAAAGGACTCGCTCAAACGGCCCGACAAAGATGAACTGATGCGCCGTATCCGGGTTGAGCTGGAGAAAGCAGGGCCAGATTTTCGACCGCCGCTGGAAGAGCTGCTCGACAGGATTTCCGGCACCCCCGAGGCAGCGCTGCGCGAGCGCCGGGAGGTCAAGGTGCAGCCGGTGGCAAACATCATGGCCGCGGGGGCACTGAGAACGGTGACGGCACCGATGCCTCTGATCCTACTCCAGGATGCTGATGCCAAGATCAAGATGCTCAAGTCGTTTGACCCGAAGGCAGGGCGCAAAACGCGGAACGACCGGGTGGAATCCCGTGTTATCGGGACATTTTGCGGGGTCGCCATCGAGGCGTTTCCGTTGTGATGACATGCTCAGGATGAGCAAGGTGGGCCGTTGAAAACGGCCATATCCCCCCCATATTATCCGATGACGACATGGCCCTGACGTGCATTGAGAGGTGTAAAAGGGGGGCAGTACGTTAAGCGAATTATCTAACGAAAATACATAAGGTTACGCTCTTACCGTACTTTTCGTTCTATTGGGCTTAGATCCCCATAGAATGATGACACAGGATGAACGTAAAACGGCAAATGGAGCAACTGGATATGACCCTTAAGATCGTTTCAACTCTGATTCTTTCAGGACATTCTGAAGAATGTAAATGCGAAATTTATCAGCAAGATACTGCTGAAGGCCCAAAATTTAACGCCTGTCTTTATGTACGCCGAGAGGTTCTCATGGTGCTAAAGGCAGGGCCGGTTAGTGTAAGTAGATTTGACGCGCCTACTTCAAAACCTGTACTAACGTGGGTTCAGGCCAGAATTCTTAACGATATCAATGTTACCTCTCTGGAAGATGCAGAGGCTACGATTAAACATCGTTTTATCCATGAAGCCTTCTTAATCCCAGCTTTTTTTGACTCTGCGCCTTTGGTTTAGATCTCATGTATTATTGCGTTTCTGTTATCGCAACAAGCCCCCCTGAACGCAGTGATCAGTAAGCACTTTGTCTCAGTGTGACAACGTAACATAAGGCCCCATGAGGGGCCTTATGTCTTCACGGCCATTTATCGGATCATCCCTCGCCATGACATGGCCGTAGTTATCACACCTCCCCACTAGAATGACCTAGGCCCTTAGGGCCTTACGGCGGCAACTCGGTTAGCAGACTCATCAGCGGCTCACTCGGGTCATGCGCTGATTCACGGCTTCACGGCCACCAGCTCCACCAGCAAATGCCTCAACTTCGCAGCCATGCCCTCCCATTGCTGAGCTGTATGACCGCCGCTCTGGGCAGTGTCAGCCGGTGAGCATATGAGAGGTACCACCACGGCTGATAGCTGGAAAATCTCAAACAACGCAAAATTATGATAATTACGATAAATCACAATAACGGTAATTTACCGTAATTATGGTTGTGCTATCATTCAGGAAAAATCGACGTCCTTATTTTGGAGAAATACCATGGCAAGAAAGCTGGTGGAATACGCCGATGTCGCGAAGGCAGCGCAAGCGCTGAAAGATGCAGGCAAAAAGCCCACTATCACAAGTATCCGTGAACTTCTTGATTCCAAAGGTAGCTACACCACCATATCCACCTACCTCAAACGCTGGGCAGAAGAAAACGCCTTGGAGCAATCCCCTCCAGAGATTGAGCTGCCCCAGGCCATCATTAATGACGGCAACGTCTTCCTGAAAAGGCTCTACCTCGCAGCCCAGACCGAGACCAACGAACGCCTCCAGCACGAGAGGGAGCTCATGTACAGGAAGGAGCAAGAGTTGAAGGATGAGCTTGAGCAAGCCATTGAGATGGCAAACAACGATGCCGAACGAGCAGACCTGTTCGAAGAGCAACTTGAAACCCTCAAGAGCCAGATGGCCGAGACTAACACGGCCCTCACACAGTCAGATAAAGCTCTGTCACTCAAGGCAGCAGAGTTGGAGCACGCCCTGGCTGACTTGAATCGGCTTCAAAAGCGATTTGCGGAGCTGGAAGACAATCTCGATGAAAAATCTCAGTCACTAATCCGCGCTCAAAACCAGCTGGAGCAGGCCGAGATTGAAAAGCGGTCATTGAGCCAAAAATTGGTAGATACAGAGGGTGAGCTGACCGTTCAAAAAAGCAAAAATATCGAACATGCCGAGAAGCTGCGGGCGGCCTACGAGCAAGGGGACGTGCTCAAAGCACAATTGGATACATTGCATTCCCGACTTGCAGACCTCCAGGGTGAACTTGCCACAGTAAAAGCCCAATGGAACGCATCTGAAAATGAGAGAAACAAATTAGAGATAAAACTCTCCGATGCTCAGGAGGAAATACGAAGCCTGCTTAAATCATCTGGCGTAATGGCTGGTCAGTTGCAGGAACGGGATAGCCATTCCAAGTCGCTTGAAGCAAAAATTTCCAAGCTTGAACAGGAGCTTGCGGAGGCAAACAGGCCCCTCCACATTGAGGAGGGCGCGAATAAAAAGGGGGATTGATGAAGCGAAAGCCAAATTATTCGGAATCATGGCGGGAAAGAGCCGCCAACCTCCAGATCAAGATCGAAGCTGCGATGTTGCTGGCAGCAGCCTATCCTGGCGATGAGTCATGGCTCTATCGGACTCATAACTGGGTCAGCGAGGTTGCAGAAGGCAAGGCTCCTGAGTGGTGGAGTGATCTGGACTGTGAGGCGGTACTCCCCAGAGAAGAAAAACGGATTCATCTCTTTATGGAGGCTCAAATGATGCGAGGTAACGGCCATATGGCTTTGGGCTCCGCGACATGAAGCCGTTACCTCCAGATACACCAGAACAAGCCTTGATCACCCAATACAAGGGCCGCCTTCTTGTAGTCAGGGCGTATGCCGGGACAGGAAAAACGACAACACTTGTCAAGTATGCTCACAACAACCTGAACTCACGCATCCTCTACATCGCCTACAACCGGGGAATCCGTGATGAGGCACGGGAAAAGTTTCCGGCCAACGTGGACTGTAAAACCTCCCACCAGCTGGCCTACGCCAGTATTGGCCGCATGTATCAGCACAAGCTCACTGGGAATCTGCGACTGACCGATATAGCTCAAGCCGTGGGTACCAAAAACTGGACGCTAGCCAAAGACATCCTGGACACCCTGAACGCCTTCATGTCCAGCGCAGACCTCCGGATCCTTTACACACACTTCGCTCGGGCAGATACCGGTAAGGTTCTTACTACGAAGCAGGCCCAATATATTTCCCAAGTTGTAGAAGGTGCCGAGTTCGTCTGGAGCAAGATGACAAACCCAGAAGATCCATTCCCTACTGTGCATGACTGCTACCTCAAACAATACCAGCTGGGGATGCCAAACTTGGCTCGCCGGTACACAACCATCCTGTTTGACGAGGCACAGGACTCAAATCCGGTAACCAGCAGCATCGTGCTGCAACAACAATGTAAAGTCATTTTGGTGGGTGACCGCCACCAGCAGATCTATCGCTTTAGAGGAGCCAATAATGCCTTGGACAGCAAAGATCTTGCTGGGGCCGACCAGCTATACCTGACACACAGTTGGCGATTTGGCCGCAATGTTGCCATCGTCGCAAATGCCCTACTGGAGTTAAAAGGTGAGAAACGTCCGGTTGTAGGTAGAGGAGTCACGGATCAAGTCGTTATGTTTCTCCCAAGAGACATAGGTCATCGGACTGTTATCCATCGCACTGTGATGGGCGTGATAGAGACAGCACTAGCCGCCACAGCCGAGGGAAAGAAGGTCTACTGGGTTGGTGGGATCGACGCATACCAGATCAACGAGCTCCAGGATATTTATTGGTACGCCAAGGCTGCGCCAGATAGGGTTCGAAACAAGAAGCTTCTTGACGATTTCCAAGATTACGGTGAGTACCAAGAGGTGGCTAAAGCCACTAAAGACCCAGAAATGTCGAGAGCCATCAAAATCATCAGCTCCTACGACAATATTCCCGATCTTCTAGCAATTTTACGCCTCAATACGGTGAAGGATGAGTTTAGTGCAGACATCACGGTTTCAACGGCGCATCGATGCAAAGGGCTTGAGTGGGATAACGTGCAGTTGTATGACGACTATCCTGATGTGCTGGACCCAGAGCTCGACACAACCACTAGGGATGACGAGATCAACCTGCTCTATGTAGCCTCAACCCGTGCAATGCGGGTGCTGGCCCTGAACAGTGCTGTTGAAATGGTCATTCGCTATATCACACATAAGCGGCTTGTTGAAAAGCAAATGAAGCTTGCTACAGAAGCCACCGAGGGTGGTGTAACCCAATAGCCAAAAAATTTCACATGTGAAATTTTTTGAAAACGCTCAATGCGCCCTTAATGGGCGCCAACACCTCTCTAGTTTCAGACCCGCCCCCCCTACCATATCAAGCATGGGAAAATACGCGCTTGAGATTATGAAACAATCACCTTTAAGCATTCTGCTTGTCACTGCACTAACTCTGGGAAACACATTCCCGGCTTGGTCACAGGACAATCAATCACGTTTTTATGAGCGAAAGGAAGAGGGTTGGTTCTGGTACAAGGAAGATCCTCCAGAAGAACCAGAGAAAAAACCCAAAAAGCCTGATCCTAAACCAGTTATCGCAGCCAAACCGGTGCAGGTACCGCCATCAGTCCCACCAGCAGCTCTTGGACCAGAGATGTTCTCTGCTAAGTGGTTCCGCGAAAACTTGCCAAAGTACAAAGATCTGGCTTGGGATAACCCGACCATCGAAAACGTCAGGACATTTTTGTACCTACAGCGCTTTGCAATTGACCGATCAGAACAGTTTTCGAATACAACTGAGCTTGCTGTTGTGGGAGACCCCTTCCTTGACGAAATATCACGACGACCCGCGGCAACATTCGCCTCACAACAAGTGGACCGTGATGCAGGCAAAGCAAAGAACAAGCTCCTCAAAAGTGTCGCGAGCCGTGTAGGTATTTTTTTCTTCTACAAATCCGATGACGAATACAGCGACCTCCAAGCCCCGCTGGTCAAGATGCTTGAGCAAGGTGAGGGGTTCACCATCATGCCGGTATCAATGGATGGTAAACCACTCCCAAGCGGGCTGTTCCCTGCATACAAAACCGATGACGGTCATGCCAAACAACTTGGAGTGATCACGCTCCCTGCTATCTATCTTGCCTCACCCGATGGACAGTTTGCTCCGATCGGCCAAGGCCCCATGTCACTCCCTGAGATCAACCACCGAATACTGGTGGCCGCTAAGCGTAACGGTTGGGTATCCGACGAAGAGTTCAATCAGACACGCCCGGTGCTGAACCTGGAGAACAACATTGCTGAGCGCATAGCATCCCAGGAACTCGGCTCTGATCTGCAAGAGCTTTCGCATAGCAGTAATGACAAAGACAACTTCATTCCACCGGATCAGTTGATGCAGTACATCCGGGGTAAATTACAGGAGTAATAAATGAACATAATGCAGCACACAAGGAAGAGCACTCTCGCGCTTTGCATCGCTGTTGGTAGCTTAATGATGACGGCTGATACTGCTGAGGCGCATGGCCTCCAGAGCGAGATGGATAAGCTCTTCGGCCAAATGAGTAACTCCACGCCACCTGGCGTCTATGAAAGTCAACGTCGCGGTGTTCTGGCTGGTGGGCGCTTTACTGGCAAGGCGAAGATTTTTGATGAGAACATTGTTGCTTTTGCCCCGCCTTCTTGGAAAGCAGGTTGTGGTGGTGTTGATCTCTTTGGAGGCTCGCTATCTTTCATTAATGCCGACCAAATAGTCCAGTTGCTGCGCTCAGTTGCAGCTAATGCAAAGGGGTACGCATTTCAACTAGCCCTAGATAACGTTTTTCCAGACGGAGCCAAATGGATTGAGAACTTTCAGAAGAAAGTTCAGGCACTGAACGAACATTTAGGCAACTCGTGCCAACTGGCTCAAGGCATTGTGAATGACGCCACCAGCAGCTTCGACATGCAACATAAAACCGATGCTTCCCTCAAAGCAACTACAACAGGCCTGTTCGAAGATTTCTTCGCCTCAAACACCCAAAGTACAGGCAAAAGCCCGATGGAAGAGCTCAAGGCCAACAAACCAACGGAGTACAAAAAGCTGATCGGGAATATTGTCTGGAAGCAGCTCAAGAACAACAACACTAGCTCATGGTTTTCATACGGAGACAACACCTTACTTGAATCCATTATGTCCCTCACAGGTACGGTAATCATTGGGGACCTTATCAATGATCCCAACGCGACCGGAAGTGGAGCAAAAACATCACCACTGACAACCCTTCCTGGGAACAAAATTTCGCTGTCAGACCTAATCTCCGGAGGCTCTGTAAAAATTTATTCCTGTGGCAGCGACACAACCGATTGTTTGACTGCGGGTACAGCTGGTAGCGGCAATAAGACAATCGTGCTGAAAGGGATGCGCGACCAGATCACAGACATTCTGCTCGGCACAAGCTCTACGCCGGGAGTCATTTATAAGTACGCAACAAACTCCGGCACTTTGACAGATCCCGAAAAAGCCTTCGTAACAAACCTACCTGGTGGGATGGGAGCGATTGTCCGCAACCTGTCTGTGTTGTCTCAAGATGGTGCGAACCTCTTTGCAACTGAATCGTCAGGAGCCATTGCACTTGCAATGATGTACGGCTTCACCGAAGAGTTCTTCCGGGCAGCCAGGATCTCTTTGGCAAATAGCCAATCCCCATACAAAAAAGAGGCTCTCGATCTCCTCGACCAGTCGCAACAGCAGATACGAAGTGAATACACAGTTCTTTCTTCCCAGTATGGAGACCTTTCAAGCCAGATCACGAAATACAACGCCCTTCTCGACAATATTCGCAAGCAGAAATACATGTTGGCCACCGTGTCCAACCCTCCGACAACAAACTAAGGAGCCAGTGAGATGGGCACGTTCACAATCTACTCTATAGGCGACTCAGCATTTCTTGAGCAAATACTAATTGCAGTGAGCATGATTACCGGCACTGGGGATTTCGAGAAGATGGTCTCTATTGGCCTACTGCTCGGGGTCTTGATGATCATGATCCAGTCAGTCTTTCAAGGCGCAAAGCAGATCAATATCCAGCAGATATTGGTCGGCTGGCTGATTTACGCCTGCTTTTTTGGCCCAAGCACAACAGTAACAATAGAGGACGCCTACACGGGGCAAGTCCGCGTAGTAGCAAACGTCCCCTTGGGTGTGGGCTTCACTGGAGGGATCATCTCCAACGTTGGTTATACCATCACCAATCTCTTTGAGACCGGATACGGAGTGATCGTCCCTAACGTAACAGAGAGCCACTTTTCCGAGACACTGAAACTCCTCAATGACGTTCGTCGGCGAGCTTACGATTCCGGAGTATTCACTGCGTTGAACGCTTCCAACGGTGGCGGTTATGTCGATGTTCGTCGCTCCTGGAACAACTACATCCGTGAATGCACCCTAACCAAAGTTGATTTAAACCTCATGTCACTGGACGAACTGATGAATCGTTCAACTGACACTGCCCTGAGATTCAATTCCCAGCTTTATGGTACTCGTCTTTATCTATCCACCTCAAACCCCGATGGAGCTGATTACACATGCACAGATGGTTGGGTAGCAATTAGCAATGCCACGGCCAACCTCAATAGCCCTTTGGTTATTGAAGCCCTGAACAACTTACTTGGTATAGATCCCGCGTCCGGGGATAACTCCTTCACCAAAATTTCAGACTCACTACAGGCTCTGGGAGCAAACACAACATCCTCCTTTGATTACATCAAAGCCGCAGTGCTAGAACCGCTCTACTATGAAGCAGCCTCAGGGCGTTACCAAGACCTACAGGACTTTGGCTCTGCCCTCATGATTAACCAGGCAGTTCAACAGCGGAACACTCAATGGGCGGCAGAACAAACCATGTTCATGACGGTTGTTCGTCCAATGCTGACCTTCTTTGAGGGATTCATCTACGCCATCACACCGATCATTGCCTTTATCATCGTCATGGGTAGTTTCGGGGTGCAACTGGCCGGTAAATATGTCCAGACCATACTTTGGATCCAGCTGTGGATGCCAGTTCTCTCAATTATTAACTTGTTCGTGCACACTGCCGCAACCAATCAGATGGCGAGCCTGAGCGCCAATGGACTCAACTCCATGTACGCCTTGTCATCGAGTGGTGATGTGTTGCAACACTGGATCGCCACGGGAGGAATGCTCGCAGCCTCAACACCTATCATCTCGCTATTCATCGTCTCTGGTAGCACTTATGCCTTCACCAGCTTGGCATCGAAGATCGGCGGCGGCGATCATGTTGACGAGAAAATTAATACTCCAGATCTCCTCAAGCAGGGGCCATTGATGCAATCTCAAGCGGCTTACAATCAAAACCAATTCAGTGGTGCTCTTGCTAGCGGGGCCGAAGGCATGATCAGCACGTTATCCCTAGGTTCGAATATGTCCTCCGCGGTCAGCTCTGCCCAAGCAAATCAGAAGCAAGCATCTGAGGCTTTCCAAAGCAATTTGACACGCGCCTTTTCAGACAGTACGAACCAAGCTCAAACCTACTCCAGACTCTCTAACATCGGACGCACCATCTCATCCCAAGGGACTGAACAGAGTTCGCTTGTTGACCAACAAGCGAAGAACTTTATGGAAAAATTCGGGGTGGACCAATCACACTCCGATGCAGTTAAAGGGGCAGTAGCGATGCAGGCATCAGGCTCTATTGATGGTGCCAAGTTTGCCGAAATGATGATGCCTCTTATAGGTAAAGCAGCGGTAGGCGCAGCTGGTAAAAAAGGCGATAGTCCGGTTGATGTAAGAGCAGGAATTACCGGCAGTACAGAATCCTCAGCGCAAGATTCAACAAACCGAACTTCGAGTGATGTTGCTCAATTCGCAAATGGCCTCAGCTACACTCAAACAGACAGTCAGGCACTAACAAACCAATTAGCACAGGGTTTTAGTCGCTCGGGGGGTGAAAGCTTCTCACATACCTGGGGAGATACTCTGTCACAAAATTTGTCGAAATCAGCCTCTGAGGTTGTTTCGGCTTCAAACACCTTCAACACCATGAGTCAGCTGCAAACCCAAGTGGGCTCAATGTCCAACACCGACTTCAAGGCTCTTGGTGGCGAAGTTGCTCGGTCTCCAGCTGCAATGAATCAGCTTAATGAATATTTCCGTAACGCTGCACCGGCAGCAGTTAAAGAGGAAGCAGCTTCGCTAGAACAACGTTACCGGTCCTATGGCATGACACCTGAGGTAGCTCAAGCCGCAGCTAGGATGACGGCTATGACCAACTCCTCTAACTACGAGCCAGGTAAGGAGATTGGCGGATTTCAAGCCGTTGTACAGGCCTATAACACAGCGACTGGACGAAATTCTGGCTATAGCGGTAATCCTTATGCAAACAGTGATCTCAACAGCCCGAACGTTACTGGCCTACCGAATCAGGTTCAAGGCGCAGTAGGAGATGGACCTAATATTGGACCTAATTTCCGGAGCAACACAGCTGCAACGGCAGCGACAAACCCGGCATCAGAGGTTGGTCAACTTCCAAATACCAGCCCCATTGTTCAGCAAGAACATCAGGCACGATCTGGTTCACTCGATAACAAAGCTAAAGACGTAGAGAAAAGGCTATCAGCCCCAGAGGTTAAAAAAGCACGGGACAACATGTTGAATGCACTCCCGCCAATGTCTTGGTCTGCGTCAGCGTGGGGCACATTGGATAACGGTGGTGAATGGGCAAGCCGCGCAGGGAAATCATTGATAGCAGGAGGTGAGGCTGGTGGTGCTGCATTCAATCAAATTGCAAACCAGATGCGGACAATGACACCTGAACAACGAGATGATTTCATTGCTACCACACAGAGGGGGGATAATGCACTGAAAGAGCAGTACGGCTGGCAAGGTGAAGCCCTTGTTGGAGCCGCTCAACTTGGTCGAGGGATCATTGGAGCTGCGGCCACTGGCTATGATGCCGCACAAGAGTGGATAACGGGAAAATCAGATTTATCCGAAGCGGCAAAGGGGATGAGCATAGAACAGCGGGGAGCCTTCTTTGCAGCCGCTCTTTCTGCGGCGACAGAAGCCGGTGTTGGAACTACGCAACAGTTCATGAAGCAATACGGGGATGAGTATAAAGAGACCATGCAATCTATTGCACAGAGTCATTATGGTTTGAACCAAAAACAGGCTGCTGTATTCGGGCAATCGTTCAGTACAGATAAGGGACAGATGGATCAAGCGGTCAACAACCTGAAAATGGATTATGCCGAACGTAATCCTGATGGCTCACCCATAATAGAAAATGGGAAGCCAGTCCTATCACCTGAAAACGAGAGATTTACAGACCAAATGGTAAACGTCTTGCAAAATGCTTCCGGTGCCGGTGATCGAGCTGGTAGTTACCTAACACCGATCAGGGGATACAACATCTCAGAAAGAGGGTTCAATTAGGTGAACAAATTAAAAGGGGCCCATCGGCCCCTTTTTAGTCATCCCCCAAGCCTATTCCTATTCCTTTCCCCCAACGAGCTCTTTCTGCTGCGTCAATAGAAGTAGGCCCATATACTCCATCAATCGAATCCCGGCTTGAACCTCGCAGGACTACACCTTTACTTCTCGTCTTTTTGATGGCACTGACAATGGCCAAAAGAACCAACATGGCAAGGGCTATTTGCCATTGGAAATAAGCAACACCACCCAATAACACAAGTGAAGCCCATAAACTTTTGTGAACTAACGCACAAAAAATACCCCCCCACACAACGAATGGACCGAGCACAAAAGCCATTCCCCAGGGGGTATCAGCCATCATCGGAATGCCCAAAAGCACAGAAGCCAAGAGCAAAATGTTAACCATCTTCCTCATCACGCCATCCCACAATCAACCATGTACCCCGATCTTACCACAGTCGCATAAAATGCAACCATGATGCGAGCGCCCCCTCAACCTCGGCAGCCAAAAATTTCACATGTGAAATTTTTGGCTGTACGAGCCATTACCAATACTGACAACTCATTACATTCTTGAACACGTCAATCGGATCCGATATGCTACTTGACAGGCCATTGCTTGCGCTTTGGCTCCCCTCTGGAACTCCAGAGCTTCAACTCCATATCGACCCCCTTTAAAGTCGCATCCCTTTAGAGCTCATCCACATTTGGATGGCCGAACCATTTTTTATCCCCATATAAATAGCTCACTCCCCACCAAAACAACTTTGTATTGGTAAAACATTAGCTTTGTCCCATCAGGCAAAAAGAACGCCATTTTGCCGTGATGATCTACTCAGTTTACGAAAATAAAAAACTCACTTTGTTCCAATGAAACATCGATAAAGAGCGATTGAATCGCTCTATCAATACTTTCAAATCAAAGAACCCAAATCCGCATTATTAGCGCTTAGCCACTGATTCATACCAAATAGTCAACCTGGTTGACAGTATCAATATTTGGACTTATAAATGCCTGCTTAAAGCGTCCATTTCATAAATTCAAATCACGCAGAAAGAAACACGAAAAAAATGCAGTTTAGGCAAATAAAAAGATGCCATTAGGCACAAAGGGGCAAGAATGGATAAATCAAACATGAGCAATGAGATCTGCTCTGAGGTACCTCGCGACCTCACAAAAAAACGCGAGTGGATCAAGTACCAACTCAAGATCAGAGGGCTCTCCTTGGCAAAAATTGGGCGCAAGCACAACATCTCGCGCCAGGTTGTCTCGACGGCCCTGTACCGTTCCAGCCCTCGGTGGGAGCATGAAATTGCCTCAGCGCTGGACATGCAACCAATCGAGTTATGGCCGGAACGATATGACTATCTGGGTATCCCACTCAGGGAGGTGAGTTGATGCAACGGAAAGCGACCTGCGCGATTATGCTCGCGTCAGCAATATGGTCTTCATCGACATACGCCATCAACCTGTCTGGCACCAGCTTCGACAAAGCAGCCAAGCGCTACAAACTGGACCCTCTGCTGGTCTACTCGATCGCGCTGGCTGAGTCAGCCTCAGGTCGTGGGGACGGAAACGTGGGGCCGTGGCAGTGGACCCTAAGAGGGCCAAATGGCCCATTTTATGGCCAGAACCAACAGGATACCCGAGCGAAATTTTTGGAGTGGCAACGACTTTACGGAAAAAAAATCGACGTTGGGATCATGCAAGTGAATTTGCGCTGGAATGGCCATCGAGTGGCGTCCTATGAAGAGCTCCTTGACCAAGATAAAAACATCATGACCGGCACAGAAGTGCTGTCAGAGGCCATCGAATCCTCTCCCGGAGATCTCGAACTAGGCATTGGTCGCTACCACAACTGGGACGACGAACTGAGGGCCAGAAACTACGGCTCTCGGATTTTAGCCATTTGGCGTAATCTCAGGGAGCTGGAGTGAAACATGGAGCTGGACATCATTAGCACTCTGGATATGCGCTCCCTGACAATGGAAGATGAGACCGCAGACCCTAACGTTTTCGAGTTCGATTACACACTCTGGAATTTGCTCAGCACTCTCTCCAGGGAGCACCCAGACATTGCTGCGAGCCAGTTCTCACTCAACATGAGCACGGTCCGCAAACTGGCAACTGCCACCCCTGAGCAGCTCAAAGCTCTATCATCGGGCGTCTGCCTGTCATTCCAGCTTCGAACCTCGGAATGCAGCATTCTCAACATTCTCAGGGAAAGATACGACCCAACAATTACCATCAGGCGCTCGCTGGAAGAGTTTGATGTTGCGTATTGGCTCTTGGTTAATCGGATGGCATTACGCGATCTTGAAATTGCAAGAGAGATATTTGGGATCTCGTATGAACTGGCAAGCGCTATAGCACAGGCCACCGACAGCCAACTGAGGCAGATGGCAGCAACCACAGTGACACGAATCGGCCTACGTTGTTCCCCATCGGTTATTGAAGAAATTCTCGAAGAGGGCAGAGAGGACATAACGCACTCCCTGCTGAAAAAAATTCAACAATCTCTGGGTCAAGGAGGATTGAGATGATTACTGGTGGTTCTGGTCTAGGGCAGTTAATTACAGCTCGGCACATGGTGCTCGCTGGTTACATCAATTACGTCATCACATTAGAAACTGGGCTGACCTACAAACAAATTCGCAAACTACGGCAAGAACTGAAAGGAGAGGGTTTTACCGTAAACCAATCCAAATCGCGAGCCGTGAGAGGCGGAGCAACCCTGATACATAGTCACGCATCGAAAATCCAGGCGTCACTACTGATGCAGTTGTACTCAAATATTGGTGGTGCCGGTGTTGTGCGCTCCATAAATGTAGCAGCCTTAGGCAAGGCATTTCGGATGTATCATGCCATCCGTAAGGAAATCCCTGGCCTAAACGGACCTAGATGGGAAGCATTTGACATTAGCGATGCGTGGTGCCTAGCAAAAGAATTGCGAACCGGGGATGCGATGATGGAGTTATGCAAGCATTGCAATTGCTCATACTTCACCTCATTCAACCAAAGAACATGTGTCGATTGTCCTTACTGTAAGGAGCAATCAACGCAGAAAGAAAGCTTGGATATGGATAGCGAAACCGAAAAAGAGTGCACATAAATCCACATATATACAACCCATTTAAAAAATAAGCGCCCAAAGGCGCTTATTTTTTAACTTTTAGCAGGCACTCTGTATCGCTCAAGTTCCACAGCACCAAGCCCCTTGAAAACCTCCGGTCGGCGACCTTGCCCACTCCACGGCACCCCATCTTTAATATATCTAGCGTTATCCAATTCAGATTTACCAACAATAATTTCATTCAAATACTCAATATCCACACCACGAGCATTCATATCGCTTATTATTTTTTCCGCTTCAATCCTTCGTGTTCTTTCAAGCTCCTCTTTGTTTTTTTGCTCCAACTCAAGCTCCGAATACACCGCTTCCAAGCGAGATATTATCTCTCTAAACTCATTCAGAGGCAGACCTCTCATTAATATCAACACGCGGTTCTTTCTTTTGAGCTCAGAAATAACAACCTCACGCCTCTCCGAGGCTGAGAGATTGATCAAACATTTTTTTTGCCCATCCAATAACAAGCCTTCACCTTCATTATTTCCAATATAATCTTTATTCATACTGAATCCAGTAATTTATTTTTCAGCAACTGCTTCCTTGAATTAACCCCATCATTCTCAGGCGTCACAAGTGGCTGTACCGGTGACTCTGGAGTCGTCATTTTGCCAGAAATTTGAAGAGAATACAGACCTAAGAGAGCAAGAGAGCGCAGCCTATCGCTACGCGCTTTATGGTTCATCTTGGATAGCTCTGCATGAAGCTCCGGAAAAGCCTGATCAGAAATGTTCAGGTTTGAGATTTTGCCATCCCATTTACCCCCTAGCATAACGACCTCCATCAGTTTATAGAAAAATATCAGCCGCAGAACCAAAATCCCTTGGCATTAGCAACCAGAGGATTACTGGTCATAACAATACGGCTTTTCGGGAATAGCTCTTTTGCAGCAGCCTTGTAAGACTCAGCTCCACCACCAGCAAGCAAAACTACATCCGCATCCATTCCGTCCTCTCGCATCGAAGTCCGCATTGGAATTAGCGCACTTTGAGCAACATTGAAAGACGCGCGTTCCAAATATTCTTTGAGCCCCACTTTCTGACCAAACAAGAGGATCTCATCCTTACCGGAACGAATAGCTTTTTCTATTTTATCTATTCCTGGAGAGCCACCGTGCTCTTCTTTAATCAACAGATTTATCGCCTCCAGTAGGACTGACATCGCTTTTAAGCTGGTACCTGATGAGTGATAACGAACCTCCCCACCCTCCAATGCAACCCAATCAACAGAGAAGAAACCAGGGTCAATGACTATGGTTTTCCCTTCTTGGAGAAGCTCCAGCAACCCCTCATCCTTGGCCGAGTTCACTATATCCATATAAGCACCGGCAGGTTGCGGCACCACAACCACCGACTTCACTGTCACAGATCGTTTCAGGGTAATTTGGTGCTCACCCTCTAAGCGCCTTTTCAAAGCTTCTCGAAGCTCTGGGTCCATGAACTGGCTCACTGGCAACCCCGTAACAAGAACATCAATTTCCTTTTGCTCAGACAGCAACAGGGCCGCATAGAATAGAGCCTTATATGGCTTTGTTGCAGGGTAATCACCGTGAAGCTCCCTGTCCCAGCCTTGAAGACGGTCTGGCTCAACCCCTGCAACCCATTTTTCACCGTCAATAACAACCTGAATGCAGTCCCCTTCACCCCCAGTCAGCTGCTGAGGCATCAGCGCCAACGGGGCGGCTCCAACGGGCAGCACCATAGTGCTGACATCCTCCCCATTAAACCCCATGGCCATCTTCAAGTTCGAGTAGCCAATATCAAGGCCCAAAATAAATTGTTTCATAAAACGCTCCGCTTTCGTGTTTAGGTGGCTTTTCGGTGGACTTCCAACCACAGGAACACAGAATACCGCCCGAAAAGTTATAGCCATGCCTCTGAATGTGCCGAAAATGGGCGTTTAGGTCGTTTTTCAGTGATTTTTTGCCCCCCACCCTACTCCTGAGCATCCGTATCAGCCTAGCCAGCACCGAGCCGTCCAATTCCCAAAGTATCGCTTGGCTTCAACATGCCCTGATGGCTCGACTAAAAATGAAAGTCTGGCACCACTCTTCTATCTATCTGGAAAAAAATACTAAAAAAACCAAAATCATCATCTGAAAAAGGAAAACAGTTAGTAGTTTTCCAGATAGATAGATGACTCATTGACAAATTCCACCTCTGCGTTAGCCTGTTGCAAAGGTTTTGGTTGTATTGGAAAATTATGAGCAGTTTTCCAGATAGATAGTTATCTGGAAAGGAATTGGCCGGGGATTGGGGGGTTTGTTTGGCGAGTTTACCTACAACTAGATGGCTGGAGCTACTAGAGCCATCTCTAGTCGATGAGCGTTCTGAGATCACAACGGACGTTCTATCGTTAGAGAAGGAGCAATTTGTAACAGAGGTACGAAGTCAAATTGAACGAGCCCTCGCTGTGCTCGCAGTCGAAGCACAGCAGGAAGCAGATATGTACTGGGCCTCACACCAGCTAGCGCGAGAGGATGCAGGTGAAGATGAGCAAGGGCGAATCGGCACCCGTGTACGAATCATCGGAAAGGTTTCACTAAGCGCAGAGTGGTATCGAAACAGATTCGTCAGCACAGCTCCGAATGAGAAGAAGCTCGTTTTTTCGACATACATCAAGAAGGGGAAAAACCCCAACTACAGCATGGCAAACTTCAAAAACGAGCCACAGTGGGCACAGGCTCTCATAGCGCAAGTAGAGTCCCGCTATGTGATATTCAGGAAACGGGCCGCAGCCCTTTCGAAAATCCGTCGAGCGTTATGCGAATACGAGAAATTACTTAACAAGACACATAGCGACGAGGTATGACACAATGACTGAATCTGTATCGGCAACTGAACTGGCGAAACTGGGTAAATGCGCCTCTCTGATAAAGTCTGTCAACAAGGACTCAGTTGCGGTAAGAACTGTACGCACAGTGAAGCAAAACCCAAGTTTGTCGTCACACAACGAAAACACCCTGAGGGGTGAGATGGCGCATTTACGATATGAATCAGCGGCACAACGATTCATGAATCATGCCGCGCAAGGAAAGCACCAGATCTATCGAGTGGTATTTTCGGCCACGGTAGCGATGGGATTGCTGACGTTACTTGCTGCATGGACAATCAACTAAACGGCACTGACGAAACATGACCAGAAAATCGAAAGACAAAGACGTCGAGAAGTTGCTCATTGAGAAGAACTCTCCGCAGATGAGTCTTTTTGAAATTATCGAGTCACCAGGAAAGGAGAGCGAATACTCGAATACAATCGAGCTTTACGACGCTCTACCTAAGTATGTTTGGGACACCAAACGAGAACGGGAAGATCTATCAAACGCCGTAGTGACGAGACAGTGCACGCTCAGGGGCCAGCAATTCACCGTAAAAATTAAACCGGCAATAATTGAGAAGGAGGGAGGCCGATCTGTTCTTATATATGCTGGGCAACGGGAGGAAATAGTCGAAGATGCTTTGCGTAAGCTCGCGGTGAAAGGTGCTGGTCTTGTTATTGAAGGCAAGGCTTCTGTCATGTTCTCGCTACATCAACTACGTCAAGAACTAGCAAAACTTGGTCATACCTACAGTTTCTACGAAATTAAAGAAGCTATTCTTGTTTGCCGCGGCGCAACTCTCGAATGCATCAGCAATGATGGCGGAACCATTTTCAGCTCCAGTTTTTTCCCGATGGTTGGACTTACCACTCTCAACGATCTGAAAAATAAAAAGCAGGATGCTCGCTGTTATGTGCAATTTCACCCATTGGTGCATGAATCAATTATCAGCCTAACGTACCGACAGTACAATTACAAAATCGGGATGAATATACGCTCCCCGCTTGCGCGATTTATATATAAGCGGATGAGCCATTATTGGACTCAAGCATCATTGAGCACACCTTACACGCCGTCGCTAAAAAGTTTCCTGAGCCAAAGCCCAAGAGAATTAAGCCCGAGGATGCCAGAAAATATCAGAGCTATGAAAAATGCTCTCGATGTTTTAGTTGGGGAGCAAATAATTAGCGAGTATGAGGCTAATCAAATTAAAGATGGCCGCAAGACACTTGATGTGAGATATGTAATCCTGCCACATGAAAAATTCGTAAAGCAGATGATGGCCTCGAATAAACGCAGGCAGCAGATTGAGCAAAAAGCACTAGGACAATAAGCGACAAGAGTAAATAACCCACAAATGGCTCCGCAACTTACGAACAAGGCCAGCTTTACTGGCTTTGTTCTTTCGCGCCAACAAAACAACATAACCTCCCCCTTGCCTGCCCACCCAAGATCAGCAGGTTTGCTGCACGGTTGGATTGCGCCACCGTTCAGATACCGTCCCTCCATCATCACGCATCAACACAGGCTCTCAAGACCGCCTGAGACGCATTCCGAAGCACCCAGCTTAGGAGATAGGCTCCAACGTCACGGAGGCACTCCTGAGAGCTGTATAGAGGCTATAAGCTCAGCGTTGGAACTATCCACCAGCAACAAAGCCCTATCACCATTGACGAATGGATCTTGGCGCTGACCAAGCAGGAGCGCACTTAATCCGAGATACCGGAATCCCAGGAAGTCGTAAGCGCATCGTCAGAGATGCCAGCTCGGCCGGAGGAGCAAGGAGCTGCATTTTACACTCGACACCCGGCGATCGGGTTTTCCGGCAACTGGTGGAACCGCCCCCCACAATCGTCCGTCGTCATACCACCGGCTAACTGGTTGTTCTGCCAATCCAGCACGAGACACAGTTGTGTAGGGAGCCTAGCGTTGGACTTAACACTCTCGCTGCGGCCATGCCGGTACCGTGGGCTTATCACCCACAGAGTTCATTCAGGGCCCCTTAGCAGTCCGACTGCATTTCAGAGATCTCGCAGTAACTGTGGATATTCACGGTAGGTTACCTGCACGAGTGACGGTAGGTTTGTTGCACCATAACGCCCCTGACAATTCGATGGACGGATCTTCGCGGGGTTATCGAAAATTGTCACAGTATGTTTTGCATTCAATCAGACCCCAAAAACAATTCAGACTCTTTCACGCGGTAGGTTCACTGCGTGAATAACAAAGCGGTAGGTTTGTTGCACGATAGCTACGTGGGTGACGGTAGGTTCGTGGAGTACATGAAAACCAAGAACCCCGCAATGCGTTGCAGATGAATCCCCTTGGTAGCACAATACTGATGCATTGAAACTAAATAATGGATAGTTCAGGTCATGAAAAAGTTATTGGCTGTCACGTTGGCACTCACCTCGATCTCGGGATTTTCTTACACCTCTCCAGAGGATGCTTTCGAGGATGCGGACTTTGTGGATGTGGTATTTGTCCCATATGTCTCAGATGAAGCAATCTACCTTACTAAAGGGTACGAGTCGTTGAGGGGGGTGGATGAGTTCATTGAAGTAATCATGATGGTTAACAACAAACTCGCCGATGAATGTGGTGCAGTTGCAGAACCATCATCTTTTGCAACGAGCCGCTTGATCGCAACTATGGCGGACGCTCAGAGACATGGGAATCACGATGTAGTGAAAGCAGGGCTGGACAAAGTTACTTGCGCGATCTTCAACCAGGACAACCTGAATCAAGAGCTCGATGCAAAGAAGGGAGTCCAAACACCAAGACAGGGAAAAATAGCTCAGCAGTAGTAGCCTCCTTAAACACTTGAACCGCCTTTTGGGGCGGTTTTTTTTGCCCAAATTTAACCGGGGAGGCTCTCCCCATAGGATTGAGACGGTAGGTTTGCTGCACGATAGGAGACCAGGGGGGAAGGCGGTAGGTTTGCTGCACGATAGGAGACCAGGGGGGAAGGCGGTAGGTTTACTGCACGACAGGAGACCAGGGGGGAAGGCGGTAGGTTTACT
>NZ_JBFOCZ010000025.1:21389-126927 GCF_040908015.1 Aeromonas sp. R7-5
GGAGACCAGGGGGGAAGGCGGTAGGTTTACTGCACGACAGGAGACCAGGGGGGAAGGCGGTAGGTTTACTGCACGACAGGAGACCAGGGGGGAAGGCGGTAGGTTTACTGCACGACAGGAGACCAGGGGGAAGACGGTAGGTTTGCTGCACGATAGGAGACCAGGGGGGAAGACGGTAGGTTTGCTGCACGATAGGAGACCAGGAGGGAAGACGGTAGGTTTACTGCACGATAGGAGGCCAAGGGGAGATGGTAGGTTTGCTGCACGATAGGAGGCTGGAGGGAAGGCGGTAGGTTTGTTGCACGATAGGAGATCGCCAAGAGAAGCACATTTCGGTAGGTTTACTGCACGCTAGAACGCAGCCGAAAGGCCTATTGCACGAAAATGTCTTGATGACGAAATCTGTCGAAAGTTGACAGATCGGAACGAAGCCCATGCAGACCAAAATAAATACAAAATCGCCCCTCATGAAAGCAATAGCCTGTGGATAACCACAGGCCAACTCGGTAGGTTAGCTGCACGATAGACGGTAGGTTTGTTGCACGGTTCTTTTTTTGAACGAAAAGCGCGGTAGGTTTGTTGCACCAACACAAAACCACATCGTAATTTCTCGGTAGGTTTGCTGCACGGTAAGCCTACATACGGTAGGTTTGCTGCACAACAAGCCGAAATGTCATGGGAAAATGTGGATAGTTCGACTGCCAACTGTGCAAAACCGGTGATGATTTCGGAGGTGACGGTAGGTTTGTTGCACGGATCTCAGTAGGTTTGCTGCACGGATCCAAGTAGGTTTATTGCACGATAATTTTTCATAAAATACAATATTAACAATATCTTGAGTCATAATAGAGATGCTTTATCCTTTCTTTAACCTTGATCGATCCATTAACCAGATCTTATTTATCCTGCACCAACCACATCTGTGCATAAGCAGCTATTTCACATACTCGTAAATAGCCCCTACGACAAGGAATAGCGCAAACAGCAAACCCAACATCACAACAAGATGGCCGAGCTCATGGATAAAACCTTTGACCAGCGCTTTTAGGGTGATGGATTTTCCTGTGATCCTGTGAACGATCCACTGATACACAGCAAATGAGGCCAGACCACAAATCGCGAGAACGCCCACCAGCAAGAGAACATTCCCCTTAACCACAGACACGCTCAGAAAACCGTTTTGGATACTCCAACCAGCGATCTTGCCCAAGCCAAAACCCAGCACCAGCGCCGCGGTACCACGCCACAGGACAATTTTCAGCGACTGACCCCAAGTGAGCTCGACCCCCATACCTCTTCTTGCCGAGAAGCGCACCAGCACCACAGATGTCACAATCCCTATCAAAACCATCAAAATAACATCCAAATCCCTCACTCCATATCAGTCCGAACCACATGCCTCGCGGCCAAACGCGCCTGGTGGCAATTCCCACTTCTGTCCCGTTGGCACCAACACCGGCAACACGTATTGTTCCATTGAAACTTGATTCAGCGCATCAACATCAGAAATCTGTATCGGTGAAACTCCAGCACTCAAGTCAAGCACATCAATCCGCTTCCTTGAGACCGTCACGCCGAAGCTTTGTTCATAACGCGCAATCGACATCACCCGTTCAGGCCAATAGCGTTTGATCGTTGCCCACACCCGCGGGGAGTTGTATATGCAAGTCATGCAAGACGATCGATTCCACCCAAGCCGGTAGGGTACTGGTGCGCTCACGCGATGTTTCTCCAGTACCTCCCATACCAGTTCCTCAGGCCAATGCAGCACTGGCCTCCAAGCATCAACCCTCCGCGCAGTCCTGCCGTTCCTCCTGTCACAAGCATGGGCCTCCAGCTGGTTGTACTTAGCCCTGTTGGTACTTTCCTCTCGCCGCTCACCCGTCACGAATAGGATCTTCTTCCCCCTGAATCGATCTTGGTTGTTCAGCGCCCGACGACCCACATCGATTTTCAAAGCACTAGAGCACCACCTGGTTTGAAGTGAAGGTGATTGCTGGGGGAAACGAAGCCTAGTGGACGGTGATGCTCGCTGATGATCCCTTGGCAGCACCAGAAGTCCCTCAGGCGTCTCAACGTGGTGTGGGCGACTGTAGGCATTATCCTTTAGCAGCTCCCCCTCAAAACCGCCCTCAAGCCACGAAAAGTACAGCGGCACCTGGAATACCTCAGCCAACCGGTGGCAGTAGTCGCGCATAAACCCCCAATCCATCAAAGAGCTCCCCTCCCGGCCATCGACATCATGATGCCAGAACTCCACCTTCGAGCGGTCTACCCCCATATCGAGCAACCTCAAGTAGGCAGCTATCGAATCCTTGCCGCCAGATAGACAGACTATGACGTGATCGTACAAAGCCAGATCAACTTCCGGGGCAGAGAAATACGATGTTTCAACGTGACAACCTTTTTTAACTGAAAGACCGGTCAAGGCCCCTTCGATAGACGGGATAACCACGTTGTCGTCAAACAGATCGCCCTGAACATTACCTCTCATAAACAGCTCACCATTTTTGCTTTACCGTTCTATATTTTCATATTACAGTATTATAAAATGATACCGTAATCAATGGGGGGATTTTGACCATTACGCTAGGCGCACGACAAGGAGCCATCAAAAAGCAATCTAAACGTAGCCTTTGGGGTTGCTTGGGATACTTGGCAACGCCGAGGGGGGTTAGGGAGGTGCGGATAGGTTGTTTTTAGGTGGGCTTTTGATTGGTTGGCCGATTCGTTGTTCAACGAGAAGGTGACAAGCTTGAATGCGATAGAGGGGTGGCAATGACAAAGAGGATGTCTTCTTGACAGAGAGCAAACAAGCGCTGGTGGCTGAGGCCGAATTGACAGAATGGCACCGAGAGCTCGAAGCGGTGCTGATGGCTTTGGACGATTGTCAGTTGGAGTGCGATGGCATGACTTGGGCCGTGAGCCACCTACTGAAAGCGGCCGGGATATCCCACTACTGCATGAGCGGTATGGTGAGAAACGAGCAGACCAAAGACATCGTGACGCCTCACTACTGGATAGAACTCAATGGGGGTTGGGTGGTGGACCTGCGGCTCCGGATGTGGTTCGGGGACCATGATGATGTTCCCCATGGAATCTTTCACCCTCTAAGCGAACCGGGATTCTTCTACCAAGGTGAGTTCGTCCAACAACATCAAGGAATGCGGTTATCGAGGGCGGTACTGGACATGATGACTGATGGAAAAATTTCACATGTGAAAATTCCATCGCCATAAAGTGGAGAAAATTAGAGTGGAATTTGACTACGACAAAACGGTATCAGACGCACATCTAGCTGCCGCTGGTTGGGGAATGGATGCATTCAATCATTCCAACCCTTTCGAAAGCCACGTTATCTACGTGCAAGATTACCGAAGTGGGAACACTAGGCTGTTCACTATCAGGCAGGATGAGTTTGATGTCATCCGCGTACCTACCCACCAGCCAATCGAGGTAATGACTTCTGTCATTGCTGCATCGATGATCCGCCTCTCTCGGGGAACGCTCAAAATCAACGAAAGCTCCGGGCTTGCTCATGCCTTGGTCGGCTACGCCAAAGCTACTCAAACATACCGCCAATGGAGGCTTATTGCTGGAGCCAAAGAACGTCTGCACTTGATCCTCAATATCTACCCTACTCGTGGTGATGATGGGCTACTCAGACCGATTATCTTGCGCACCTCAGAAACGGTCCTGAGCACGGACGAAGTTCTCAAGGCTTCAATGGAAATCCGGGACATGGATAGAATGAATCACCCTGAGTGGTTCAAGACCAAAAAGCTCGGCGGGCGGAGGTAGTAATGAAGGCAGTTCTCTGGATAGTGACCCTCATCGTCGCCCCCTTCATCATTGCAAAAGTGGACTTGTGGCGTAGACGAGGCATAGGTGAAGCCTGGAGCTGGTGGGAAACAGAGAACATGCCTCATGAACTGCGTACTGCAACTCTGTTCCTATCGGAGCAGGATATCGCTACAACCCTGCCGGTACCGATGCATGGCAGGGTTGACCAGGTGTATAAGACTAAGCGAGGAGTGCTAATCCCGCTTGATACCAAGTCTCGTCCGATAATTCAGGTCTACGAATCTGACATCATCCAGCTCTCCGTTTACCGGATCATTCTGTTGCATCAGTACAACATTCCTGTCGCCAACTATGGCTACGTCAGAACGGTGACTGACACAGCAACCGGAGAGAAAGTCCGTTACATCAAGACAAAACTGCTCAGTGAGAGGAAAGTGGTCAAACTATGGCAGCGCTATCAGTCGATACGTACAGGTCTGGTGATGCCAGCCTGTACCTGTGGCGGGGATTTCCACTCAACATCTCGTTGAGGTTTGGTTGTGTTCTCGGGCCGATTGGCCCTTTCTTCCCATGGAGAGGAATGGACGTCTATCTATCAAGCGGCTCAAGCTCAACGAGGAATTGCGCGAACAAAACGACGACGTGACCAGTGAAGAGCTCGCGGCCCGCCTGGATGCCGACTTCGCCCCAGTCACCACTGAGCTGTCCCAGTTTACACCGGCTCTTTTCACCGCCTTATTATGGAGGTAACGATGTATTACGCTTTCTACATTTTCACCATCACTTCTACTGTGATCGGTCTTGCCGTAATCGGTATCGCCTGGTTTCAAAAACGTAGATTGGAGACGATAACCCTTTCATCTCCTGGTTGGCTGATTCTACTCATGAGCCCAATGACTGTGTTCTTCATCATCCCCATCTTATTTTTTCTGTGTGCCATAGGAAACATCTACTTTAATGGGGCAACTGGTTGGAGCATCTTCGTGCTCATTCTTTCAAGCTTCATCAGCTACGGATTCCAAGCGGTTCTGCACAAAGGCGCGAGAGTTATCATGCAAAAACCGGTTCGTGAGTTGCAGTGGTGGCTCGATTACAGTGGAAATTTCCATGCGCACTTAGACAATAAGAGTCACACCGGCATGACATGTTTCAGTGAGAGGAAGGAAAAAGTGCTTAGCCTATTGGCCGATATTGAAGACGTAGGCCCATTTGGCAGACCCATTGTTCTGAAAACACCCTTGAAGCTTGATTACCTGTCTACCCGGTTAGCGAAACAGGGGTGGAAGATAGAGAGGTATCCTGCCACTCGTTGCCCTTGGATCGTGAAGGTCGCTCTGTCGATCCAGAGAGGAACATTGCAGCTCCCCGTACTCTCGAATAGCTGGAGAATTTGGAGGAACTGGAGATTACCAACTAGCCATGAATGGCGGGAGCTTGCGCTGATGCACCACGCAGTGCTGTTCCCTCCCAGTTATTCTGGGGAGGATGAACCGCAGGCGACGATCACTCCACCAACGGTAAGCCAGCTCAAGGATTAACCACAGGTTGTTGTGGACCTATCCCCAGAATTTGTGGATAAAACTGGCTCAACTAAGATCCCTCATAGGGGTAACGATCAGGGCCTGCTGGTATGATCACCAGGAGGCCCGTCCTTCACTCTCTCGATACCCTGCCGCCCTCCGGCCTAGACGGCTCAAACATGTGATCCGGGTAACCTCGATCACTGGCCGCCAGTACGACTGCGATGTGATGATGCTCTGGCTGACGCACTCAACCGGCGTTCGCGTCACCGAGTCGTCGTAGATACACATGTTGACACATGCCTGAGCTGGGAATAATGTAGATACACATGTTGCTACAGCTATGTGTGAGGATTTTATATGCACAGTGAAATTAAACGCTGGGGGAACAGTGCTGCTGTTCGCATACCCAGCAAGATTTTGGCGCAAGCTAATCTGGATGTATCCAGCCCAATCAGCATTGATGTGAAGGCCGGGAAAATTGTTATCGAAGCTGCCGTGAATACAAAGCGAAAGGTAAACCTGCCGTTCAGTGAAGCCTTTTTGTTGAAAGGGCTGGATGCGCATAGCGCCCATGCCGATGAGCTTGCTCAACCTTCCATTACTGAGTTGGGGGCTTGATGGCGCAGTACATACCAGATCGTAACGACATCATTTTGCTGGACTTTGAACCCGTCAAGGGCAAGGAGATCGGTAAATATCGACCCGCCCTGGTACTGTCCTCGAAGCAGTACAACAAGCAAACCGGGTTGCTTATCTGCTGCCCAATCAGCACCAGCATTCGCAATCATCCAACCGAAGTTCCGGTAGGCAATATTGATGAGCCGTCGGTTGTCGCCTCAAGCCTGATCCAAACCCTCTCGTGGAAAGAGCGCCGAGCCAAGTTCGTCGCCAAGGCTGAACCCGGAGTAATGGATGAAGTGCTGGTGCGGATCATCCCATTGATCGGGGCTGATGGCGTCATCGAGAAATTTATCGAGTAAGAGGAAAAACGGCATGGCAGACCATATCGAAGTAGTCAAGACGCTGCTCATCCCAGACTATCGCGTTGATATGTGCATCGTGTCTGTGAGTGGCGAGCTGTTTGTTCAGTCGCCTGATTTTGATACTCGCATCCCCTACTATGGGACGCTGGATCTTGATGATGGCATCATCGCAGCGATCATGGCTGACGCTTACGAAAAGATTCTCGAATCGTCCATGCCTGAATTTGAAGCCCAGTGCCACGCCATCTGTGCAGCTCTGGAAAGTGCACTCGGATCTGATGACCAGTGCATCAAGCACTGAGATAGAGGAAAAAAATGGGGTGTTGCGTCAGGCGATGCAACAACAGCAATGGAGACCAATAGATGAAAGTTAAACCCGTTCTGACAAGCAAGGATCACAAAAATATGGATGCCTTCCTAGGGCATGTCCTTGATGACTATAAAGCAGGAGTGCTCGACAAGACCAAAGCTATCGCAGGGCTTGCCCACGTTATGGCCGCTCTCGATCTGGATAACTATGACGAGGCGCGAGCCTGGTTTGAGCAAGGACGAAAGTTTATCCAAGAGTAATTGATGAAGTAGGCCGTATGGCGGCCCACTTCCCGAGCTCTGGGGCCAGGGTTCGAGGAAGTGAAATTGTTAAGGAGAAAACGGCATGAAGGTACGGCAGCTGATCGCCATCTTGAAAAAGATGCCACAGGACGCTGATCTGGTCTGGCAAGACCACGATCACATAGTGCGACTTTGAGCCTACATAACGGGTAAAAATTTCACATGTGAAATTTTTTTGTTTTCACCTTGAGGTTCATAGCGTCGAACTAAGGAATGTGGAGGAAGTATCGCGATGCGCTGGCACTAGGCCAGCGCATCTGCAATTAGGTGACTGGTGATTGCAATGACGCTACTGACTGGAGAGGTCCTCAGTTGACTGTTACTACTTGACAGCCTCCGCCCGGAATTTCACCAATTTTGCTTCCTTCGACAGGCCAGCCTTGGTCAGAGGGTTGATCAACCGAGAATTGAGCATGGCCGCCCTGACCCCCTTCAACATGGCTTCCCCTTCTTCGGTAACCATCAGAGCCAAGAAATCTTGAACCTGTGCCTCATAGGTGATCGCCCACTTGTCAGGATCTTTGATTTGTGACTCTCGCGGCATCATGGAGAGAAGGTTGTAGAGACGATTCTCTGTGTTGGAACTGGTGCTGGTTATGGGGCCCCAGAACTCAGTGCACACCTCAGCCATAAAGGTCTTCTCCGGCTCATTTAGGCCTGCCTCAAAAAGCTTTGCCAGGCGCTCTCGTTTATACCCAAGAACTGACTTCATTGCTTTCCTGCACAATGCAGGATCAGCCTTGTGGAGAAGCTTGATTCTTGCAGCCACATTAGCCAAGTCAGCCTGATAGAGCGCAACAGTTTCGGACATATTGAGGTTACGAGCTCGCTTGAAGTTAAGCGACTTCAAGATGTGCATGATCTCTATGCTAAGAGTCAATGCGGGTACCTCGATTGGCGTATCAAACACCAATTCTTCTATCTCCAGCTCCCCCCTTCCATCTCTTGGGGTATCATGGGGGGACTGCTTGTGAGATATGCGATGTCTGATCAATTCAACTTCGACCTTTAGCCCATCTAAGCTGAACACTTTGCAGTTCTCTGGGGTAATCGCTGCGAATTGCGTTTCAGTGTGTCTGCGATATGCGCACTCCAGAACTCCGGATCCCACCAGTTCGACAAGGGCTACTTCCAGCATCTTTACGTGCCTCTTCTTGTAGTAACCCCCTTCTGTTAGGGGGTGAATACCCTCAAGAATCTCCCTTACAGACAATTTTTTGTTGATGTAGACCCAATCCTTTTTGAACTGCCCATTCCCGATTGTTGTCAACCAGAGGCTAAATATTCGGCTTATTGGGTGTTGAAACCCAATGATGGTGCTCCGATTGACTGCAATAAGGCGGCTTGCAGCCCTGTACATCTCACGCATTGGCAAGTTGGGGGTGATCCTGATAATGCCGTCACCATCCAGGCCAATGACACTTACGAGGCCTACTATCATCACTGAGCCTTTCATCCTAGAGCTATCCTTGCTCTCCTTGCCACGGTGACCCTCAGCATCCTCAGGTCGCTTGAAAAGCGTCATTTGGAATGCGTGAAGACGCTTCATGGAGTGCAGGATCTTATCGGTCCGCATGAAGTCGCTGATGTAGCTCCCAAATTCTGCGGGAGATAAGAACTCAGCTAATGGCGAATAGAATTGCTCGGGCGTGATCTCTATGTTGGAAGCCGCTGCTCTCTCATATTGAGCGTCGGTCATCGATCCAAGTAACTTGACCAGACATAGATACGTCTTGATGTCGAAGTCAGAGTCGAGCACTGGCCCTGCCAGCGTCATTGCCTTGTACCCATTCATAAAGCGCGGATCAACCTCATAGATGATCTTGCTGTCCAACATCGGGCGTAAGGTTGGATTGTTGATTAGGTTCTTGTTGAGGGTGCGGAAAATACCGGTGCCGATCACCAGTTGTGTATGATTGTCCAAAGTGACAGGCAAAGGCCCCTTTTGTTCTGACATATCAAACACCCTTGCAACAGGCTCTGACGATAACGACTCGGGCTCCAGATCCTTGGATTCTGTCTGCGATACAGCTGATACCAGTGCTGGTTCAGAAATGGCGGATACAGGGGGGCTAGCTGGCTGTATTGAGGGACTAAGAGACTCTGACACAGGAGCCTGGTGTACGTCTTGAACAGATGATGCAATATCCGGCACCGATGCAGGGAGGGGGGCGCTATCGGCGTCCTCATCAATAAGCCACGAGCTATCGTCAAAGAAAGCAACAAACCTTGCAACCACTTGGTCAGGATTTCGAGAGGGAGAATCCCGGAGGAATTGGCACATAGGTTGTATTTTGGCTCGATCCACAAGGCCGCTAAAAAACGCGAGACTCTTCTGGTTGGCAGGTAAACCTATCTTCTCGGCCTCATATTTTGCGATTGCTGTCACAATTCGCTCTACCGCATCATCAGTCAAACATAATCCTTAACAACCTGTGCATAGGCTGTAAATATCTACGTATAAGCTGTTGAAAAGCCTGAAACAAGCCTCATTTAAACCCCTAAAAAATGAGCTATTTGAGGGTTAAACCAAGGTTATTTGGGGGTTAAATGTCACTTTTTTGGAGGTCAAAAAAACCTATTAGGGGGTCAAAATACCCACAATGAAGGCTAAAGTATACCATTTGGAGGTTAATACCGGCTATTTGGGGGTTAAAGTTATCTATGTGGGGGTTAATTTTGCCATTTAATATAATAAAAACAACAGGTTGGGGTTTCTATCTTTTATCTTTGATCCTTTATCTTTGATCTTAGGATCTAAAGAAGATCTAAGTAGGATCTACAGATCAGGGATCTAATGATTAGAGTGATCAAGCAATAGCAAACTGTCCTCTCAATACATTTTTCGATTCTCTATTTTGGCCAGCGATAGCAAGAGCATCAGGATGCGATATGACGCCATCCGAGCGTGTTTGCGGTGATAAGTCATTGCCTGCACTCCAGAAACGCTGTACAGAGCGAAGCAGCGCTCTTGTATGGCCTTATCCGTAGGGATGTTCGCCCCTTACTCCAGCTAAACGCAGATCTACATCAACGCAATTACGGATCCTGGCGTTGTTGTTGCCAGTACCAATTTGCTTTTCCTTCGCCTTAGTTAACTACCAAATGGGGAAGATCCAGCGCTTGATTTAACCCCCAAACATCAATTCACGACTCGATGACTTTTGCATGTAACAAGGTTTCTTCGCCGGTGCCTAGGCTAGCATCTATGGCAACTAGAACACGGTGCAGTCATCGATAGGTCGGTTACCCATGGTTCAACGCCTTCACTTCCCAATGGTAATTCCTACTCAGAGCCTCCCTCACATGGGCAGCAGCAATAAGTCGCTGGTGGCGCATTGATTACAGAATCATAAAATGATACTGTCATTCGCCGCGAAGCCTAATAAAAACAGGTGAAAATTAGGCTCTGTCTGGCGATTCCAACATTCAGTGTCAGCGATAACTCAGCAAATAAAAATTTCACATGTGAAATTTTAGCTCTGTTGGTGCCCAATCCGGGCAGTTCCACGGGCTTGCATTTTGGGGGAATCCTGTAGGCTGGTAGGCATAAAAGGAGGCAAGCTTTGGCCCAGTTCAAATATAGCCGCGTCATCATGGTTGGCGCCCTAGTTCTGTCAGGTGCTTTAGCAATCTCAGGGATGAAGGTCCTTGCTTTGATAATGGGTGGAATTGTTGTCTTGCAACTCAACGCCAGCCAGAAGATGGAAATGACTCGCACCAGTATTCAAGCCGCCAAAAGAGCTTTTGAGTCGCTAAATGTGGTGATGTTCGATAAGCAATGGATTGGAGCTACAGCAACAGTTGCGAAGGTGTCCCACCAGCAGCTGCCAACGATTCGATCTAACGTGTTCTCAGTAGTTCGCGTTATGGCAATAGCCCAAGGTGGAACTTGGTTCGTTGTGGACTTGGCTGTATCAAGCGCCCAAAACGTAGACCTGATCAACCTACATCAACTCAGTGAGCCCGAAGCAAAACACATGTTGGCCGCGGACTATGACACATACCAAACCTTTTTCGGAAAGCCCGATGTTGCATGAGGACAAAGTGATGGAGAAAACCAATGAAGTGACCGTGGCTGAGTTCACGGTCGAGGACCAAAAGGCGATGAGCCATGCCGCCTACGCACAGTGCATCTTCATCCTTGCTCAGGTTTTGATGTTCCCGTCCCTTGGTGTGATAGGAGCCATATTGGCCGCGGGATGTGGGATGATGCCTTGGTTGCCACACTTTGCCAAAAGTGCACCGTCAAAAGCCTTTGGGATGGTGCTGGCCTCGGTATGTTTGGCTCCAATTTACGCCAAGTTTTGCACATTCATTTTAACTGCTGCCCTAGGCAGCTGATTCATCTGGCCTGGACGCTGGTTTGATGAATAGAGAGTGCGGTGATCCCGGAGAGGAGGTTTTGGCCTCCTTTCTTTTTGCATGGAAAGTCCTTCCAGCCTAATCCTCTCCAGCAGACCTCTGCGTCCTGACTATTTTCCCATCAGGAGTGGTTTGACATGCCCGAACAAAGCAATAAGAAAATCCAGATAGGTGTTATCGCAGCAATCGTCTTGGGGGCCCTCGGCACCGGTATAGGGATATACCAGTCAGTGAAGTTGGGCCAACTGACGAATGACCTCCACAAGATGAACCGCACGCTCAGCAACATGAGTGCTACCGCGGCCACTTCTGTCACGTTCAAAAATCTCGCGGAATTCGATACCTCGGTGGCTGCCAGCATCAACAAGTTGGTCGAACAGCAGCAGAAGGACAACATAAGTCAGAAGTACGCCAAGTTTGACGCGGCAGCTGAACAAGTCGGTGATGGCAAGCACATCTACGGTGATCTCAATGCTCGCTTCACTCTGGTCGAGTTTTCTGACATCGAATGCCCCTATTGCAAGCGATTCCATGACACTCCAAAACAGCTTGTTGATGCCAGTAAGGGGAATGTGAACTGGCAGTGGAAGCACATGCCCCTCGATTTCCATAATCCAGCCGCTCTCAAGGAAGCTGTGGCCGCTGAGTGCATTTCAGAACAGAAGGGGAACCGCGGGTTCTGGGTCTTCATCAATGACATGTTCGAACAAACCCAGGGTAATGGGGCTGGGGTAAAAGATCTGGCTGAGGTGGTTACTGGCGTCGGGGCCGATTTGAGAGTGTTCCGAGAATGCCTGGCCACTGGAAAGATGGATGAGAAGGTTCAGGAAAACATCCAGCAAGCAAAGAGCCTAGGGATCAACGGCACACCGGCCACATTTGTTGTTGATAACAAAACAGGTAAGAGCCAGCTCTTGGGGGGGGCTCAGCCGCCTGAGGCCATCATGGCGGTGATGCGAAAAATGATGATTGAGTCGCAACCAAACGACTCAACAAACCAATAAAAACGTTCACATGTGAAAGTGGAGCGAGAACTGATGAGCAAGACTCAAAACGCGAACATCAACCAGGTTAAGTCTTTACGCAACATGCTTGTCCCCGCTCTTTTGTTTTATGTGGTGATGACGGCCATGTTTCTGGGGCTTGACGCATTCATGGATAAATCCACCAGCATGAACCTGCCATTCATGCCGTTCCTTGTCTCGATGGTGTGTTTTACCAGTGATGCACGTCGAGCGTGGGACTGGCGGAACGGGATCAAAGTTGTGGCTGTATTGACTGCGGTAGCCATGTTGTTTGCATTCATATATCAGCTAGCGGTCGGAGAGATAAATCTCTTTGGGGTTGGAATATACCCGGCCACCGCCTTCCTTTTGTTGGCTATCACCTGGGGGATTCGCGCTATCCGCAAGACGGCACCAGTCCAGTCTCTAGGAAGGCCCTTGGCGCGGTTTGGTGCATCGAAGTGGGTCCAGCGTACCGTCGCTGTCATTGTGCTCGCATGGGGCCTTGCCATCACTGTCTATGCGTACTGTCTTAACCACGGGAGCTGATGATGATCATTGCAACGAAGAGCGGCTTGCTGGTGGCCGCAGAACTAATCAGGGAAGAGGCTGGATACTGGCTACTACAACCTCGTGACCAAAAGACGCCAGTCAGGGTGAATAAGCAAGATGAAAATGAACGCGCTTTCACGCACATGGGAGACGCCCTTCGCTGGGCAGGTGATCCTGTGCTTGCAAAGCAATTCGATGCTGAGGGGGGAGAACATGCAAATTCGTGACCACATGACAAAGTTGTTTGACGCATTCGGGGGTGCAGAAAAAGTCACCCGAGAAATGCTTCTTGAACAGGCGGAGCTCATTCACACGATCAGCGATAAGTGTCAGAGCACAGGTCTGTTTCTGGATAGTCGGATTCGTTTCGACCAGTTCGTTCAAGAAATTGAAGCTGACGACAAGGTAGAGGATCGGCTGCTTCATGCTTGGTGCTGGTTGATAGACAGAATAGTGAAGGCACCAACATCCTTTCACATGGATGGGGCTGTGATTTTGACTATGCCTCTGGTCGCTAGATACCTGCCACCTGTGGAACGGGAGCCGGAAACAATAGTGGTGAATCTCGATGAGGACTACAAGGCTCCTGTTGGCAACCAAACACTTCGCGAGCTCATCATGGAACGGCGATATTGGCCGCAAGGTGCAACGTGTGCGACCCAAGAAGCGGACGGAGAAGTCCTCTACTGGGACGCCCCAGTTGATGTGGTAGAGGAAGGCAGAAAGAACGCCGGTAAGTTCGGCATGATGGCCGAAGTCGGGTTAAAGCACCAGGTCGATGCCTGGTATGCAGATATGGACGAAGCATGGCTCGCAACCGATTGGGACTCTGCCGTCATTACTCCTCACTGCTTGCTGCTTTCCTATCTGGATGTGCTTCAAAAGAACAAAGTTCCGTTTGATGAGGGTGTGCAGCTCGCCGCCGAATGGGTGAAGCAGCTTGGCGGGGGGGCTCGTGAAGACACCACCGAGGAAGCACCGGAAGCAGAGGCTACGGTGCTTTCCTTGGGGGGAGCCACCGTTCATTGCTTCAAACCATATCCAGACACAAAAAATTTCTATTACAAGGCCTAAGACCTCATTCATACAGGAGGATCAACATGCGATTCCAGGTATTTAAAACGAGGGAAGGGGGACCGCCAGTGTTTACGGCTCCTTGGTACTGGTTGGCCTCTGCCATTGCTCACTGGTCATCTCTTAACTGGGATGCCTGTCGGATAGTAGACAGCAAGGAGAATGAAACAAGGCTCTGTTGGGCCAAGGCTCAACCTAATGGGAAAAACAAGTAATTTGGATGGAGTGATTATGAAGTTAGGTTTTGTGAAAAAAACGGGGGGGGCTGCGTTCCTGGTAGCAATGCTGGTGGTAGCCCCTCTGGTATGGGCAGAAGCCTTTACTGCAAAGGTTGTGGGAGTGTCTGACGGCGATACTGTCAGGGTTCTGACTGAACAAAGTTGTGACTCCGGGAAAGATTGCCGGAGCGGAAAAGTCCAGTACCGGGTAAGGCTGGCGGAAATCGACACACCAGAAAAGAAACAACCTTATGGCTCAAAAGCGAAACAGGCGTTATCCGATCTGGTGTTTGGTCGAATGCTCAAAGTCGAGGCGCTCGACAAAGACCGTTATGGCCGCTTGGTCGCCAACCTTTATGTTGATGGCAAATGGGTCAATGCCGAAATGGTCCGTTCTGGGAGTGCGTGGGTGTACCGGCAGTACGCTAAAACACCGGAGTTGTTCAAGCTGGAGGCCGAAGCCAAAGCCGATAAGCGAGGACTTTGGGCATTACCGGAATCGGAGAGAACCCCCCCTTGGGAGTGGCGAAGAAAGCACTAACCGCACCACAGCTTTATAGGTGCAGGGCGATGAATTGGATTAAGTGATAGCTCAGGTCATTAGTCATGACATGAAGGCTGTTATAATGGCTCAACTTATTGAGGATGTAGATCCTAAATTGTTGAAAGATCGACGAGTTGTTCAAATTAATTTGCAATAAGGGGGCGGTATGAACAAAAGCGAACTGATTATGAAAGTGGCCGAAGACGCTGACATCAGCAAAGCAAATGCCGAAGCTGCGGTTAACGCTTTGATTGCATCTATAACCACCGAGCTCAAGGAAGGTGGTTCTGTGTCCCTCACTGGCTTCGGAACCTTCCGGGTAAGAGCGAGAGCTGCGCGGAGTGGGCGTAATCCGCAAACAGGCGAGCCAATTGAGGTGGCTGCTGCAAATATCCCTGGATTCAAGGCTGGTAAATCCCTGAAAGATGCTGTGAATTGACTCTTATTCATGTGGCACATGAATAAGGGTGAGCTGTACATTTGGCTCCCATTGTGGGAGCCTTATTCATGTGGCACATGAATAAGGTAGGGGTATGAGGTTATCAGCGATACAAAAGGACGTGTTGTACATCCTGTTCTCTATTGAGGCGAGGAGAAGGTTTGACCCTGTACCTGGTATGAAGCTACTGGAGATGCTTAACCTGACACGTAGTAAAGAGATTAATGATCGGAACTTCCGCATATCATGCCATACCTTGGTCACCCATGGTTTGTTGAGCAAGTACCGATCATCAACTCTGATGCTGGCATTCACTCTAACTACCGATGGGCGAGCTAAAGCTAAAGAGATTTATCAGGCCCGGAGTGAAGAGACATGTTAGCGTTCTGCGAGCCCGAGAGCCCGAGAGCTTACCAAAATACTGAGCCGACGCGTTCCCCAGTCTCAATGTCATAACCATTAGAAACAAGCCTGATGGATCTCTTACTTCTGGTGACATTACCCTTGCTTTCAGTTTGACCATTTGGTGTGGCGAGTAGGCCATAGAACAGGCCACCTACGAGAGCTCCCGGCCAAGCGAATAAAGCCACCCCTCCCCAGAACACCAAACCCACCCAGTAATTTTTGTGGAGCAGGTCCAGTGCAGGTTTAAACCAGTAAACCACTGCGACCGCTAGCACAGCGTAACCAAAGTTAGTTGTTTGCAGCATTGCGGCACCAATAACAACTAGGGTCATCATAAAAATGTTGATTAAGTCTTTCATTGTTGAGCTCCTCTCAAGTTATGTATTCACTCTATCACAGGGCCAAATAATGCAACTGTAAAAGGCTGTGTCATGAGCTCTTTTGTGATGTTTTTTATCAAATTTAATGGGTTTCAAATAGATTCACATTAATGTGACCATGGTTGTTTACTGGGTCATTAAATGATGCTAACGTTTGCCTGCAATTTTGGTTTTTACTGTTCACTGTACCGCCTGGCGGTAGGGTAAAAATTTCACATGTGAAATTTTTTAGGGGAAGGTGTGGAAGAGTTCATTCGGAAATACTTGGTTAGTGATCAAGAGTACCAAGACAAGATTGCTGCTATCGCGGGTGAGGTTGAGCAGAAAGGTACTGCCTATGCAGCTTTGTGTCAGCACATTGAACAGTCAGGCTTCTGGGGGCGACTGAAAACCTATTTCCGCAATCGCAATGAAATGACTTCCATCCTCACTGCCTTGGAAAGGTGTAACCGCAGTCTGCGCCACCAGCAGAATAGTCGGGAACAGTTGAAAACAAATTTGCTCTCATTGGTCATCCAGAAAGCGGTGAACGAACATCCTATGGCCGTGGATTTGATTCGCGTTCAGGCGCAGCTAGATGAAATGACTCGAATGGAGCAGGATCACAAGCGCCTTGCTGAGCTTGGTGAAAGGGCTTTGCGTGACGTTGGTCGCGCAGCGGCCAGTGTCTCGTCAGCACAAACAATGGAAACTCTGGATCTTTTCACCAAAGACAAGGGTATTTCAATGCTGTCCTCCATTTCAAATAACTCGGCAAACGATGGCATTCACCAAGCCAAACAGTCGGTCAGGCGGTTTGTTGATGCCATAGGTGAGCACCAGGGGTTGGTTAGTTCGCTAAATCACTCAATGAGTGCCGAGCTATTCGACCTTGGCATGGACTTTTCTGGACTGAACGATGGGGTTGATATTGGGAGTGTGCTCTCGCTCGCCAATCTGGCGTCGGCAAGCTCTTCCCTCAAGAGCTTGGAATACCAGTTGAAGGACATAGTTACGGCCCTCAATCAAACAGCCTCCAGTTCCGAGGCTGAATGCCGCCTTATCCACGAGCAGTTTTTGGACATGAAGAGACAAGCTTGTCTGCCTGTATACGAAATGCTTGTCGGCAATGGAGTCGATGTCTCGCAAAAGCAATATCAGTCGGCTGTAATGGCCTGCCGCATTCAGAACTGAATTGAACAACGTCATCCATGGTGAGGGCGTGAATTTTCGATGCAATAACTAAGGAATAGTGATGAAGGAAAATGCGCAGCAATTGGAAAAGCTTGAAATCCCAATCAAGCTCTCCTTCCCGGTGATCAACGTCAATACTTTCGAGCTGGGGCGAGCTGAGAGTGTTTTTTCAAACATTGCAAAGACGGTCGGTAAGCGCTTTGTCGTAATGCCATTCAAGAAGTTGCCAGACCCACCGAGCTTGAAGGCCTTTGCTGAGGAAGCAAAAAAGGATCAGCAAAAGGGCGTAGTGGTGTTTGATACCTACTTTTTTGACCGCCAGCGGGCGAACCCTGAGACCATGCCTGCTCTGAAAGCTTCCTTGACCCTCCTTGAAAACGAGGGGATCAACTACATCATCGCCGGAAAGGAACTGCTCAGTGAAGAGTTCGTGTATCACCTCGATCTTCCAGCCATGAGTAATGCAGACATCCTGGAACTGCTCTGCACCTGCGAGCAAAACGTTCAGGAGAGTGGCGTGTTTGATGAGAAGGAACGCGCTGTTATCGCAAATCACGCTCTGGGACTGTCCTATACCCAGATGAAGAACGTGTTCACCTACTCTGCCTACCTGAAATACAAGAACGAGGAGTATCTCGGGGAAATCCGCAAAGAGAAGGCCCACATCTTGCGCGATGTCGGTCTTGATGTGCTGGAAGCCATCGACATTGCCAACGTGGGGGGGTTGGAGAACCTCAAAGAGTTCCTCCAGATCCGCAAGGCTGGTTGGGATAAGAGTTTACCTGTGAAAGGTGTCCTGCTGGCCGGTGTCCCTGGAGGTGGTAAATCACTGATTGCCAAGGCTGCGGCTGGTGTATTGGGGACTACCCTCGTTCGTCTGGATATGGGGCGGTTCTACAGCAAGTATCTGGGAGAAACTGAGCGCCAGTTCTCCCGCGCCCTGCAAACTATCGAGCAGATCTCGCCTGTTGTCGTACTGATTGACGAGATGGAAAAGTTCTTTGGAAACGCTGATGGCGAGCACGAAGTATCCAAGCGCCTGCTTGGTACATTCCTTTACTGGTTGCAAGAGCGGAAGAGCAAGATTTTCATTGTCGCCACAGCCAACCGAGTTCAGTCACTGCCTCCCGAGTTGATGCGAGCAGGCCGTTGGGATCGGGCCTTTTTCATCGACCTGCCTACAGACGTGGAGCGAGAGAAGATCTTCGATATCCATATCACCAAGCAGAAGGCAAATGTCAGCGACTTCAACATGCCCCTGCTGTTGCGTGAATCCGCGGGATATACCGGCGCTGAAATCGAGCAGGCAGTCATAGATGCCTTGTACCTGGCGAACGCCAAGGAGGTAGAGCTCGATAACGAAACGCTGGTAGCTGCTGTGAAACACATTACACCGACGAGTGAGACCCGTAGAGAAGACATCAACCAGATCCGCCTTCTCCGCGATCAGGGCTTCTATCCGGCAAACAGGGTGGAGGAAGAACAGGGGGTTATCGGCAGGAAGCTTGCTATCGCGGAATAACCAATAGGCCAGTGGCGAAAAAAGAAGTCGGTCTCGATTGAGTGTTTTCAGGGGTAGTTATATGAGCCATATCGTAAAAGGAAGAGTGTCTGTTGCCTACAGAAGCAAGGAGCTTCTGCTCAAGGCTCTGGAGGGGGTTGGTGTCGTCGTTGAAAACGAAAAATTGTACCGAGTTGGGGCTGGGTACACCTTTGAGCGCTACCCATTGGTGTTGATCGACAAAAACAACAAAGAGCACCGCATCGGGTACAAGGAGGTCAATGGGGTTTGGGAGCAATACCAAGAAAATTATGGCTCTTACGGTACCTGGACTAAAGCTGCCAGTAGTCTGATCCAAGATCGCTATATCGCTTTCCACTACGAACAGCAACTGTGCGAGGAGGGGTTTAACGTCACTGTGAAACAGCATAATGACGGTACGTTGGAGCTGGAGGCCGAGGAGATCTCATGGTGACGGTTCAGGTGCCGGTGCGTTTATTCCTCCATTCAGATGGGGTCGTAAAGTTAAGCAACGAGGTAGCAAAGTGAAAAAGGTGAACATCAAGATCAAAGGCGGAAAAATTGCGGCCGACTTTACCGGGTTTCAGGGAAAGGCCTGTGAAACGCTGGAGCAAAAGATCCGCCCAGATGTGCTGGATATTGAAGAGAAGGAGCTCAAGCCGGAGTACCACTTTAGTGCGGCTCTCACAGAGCAAGAAATGGAGAGCAACAAATGGTAGTGAGGGGAAGAAGGGTACCCTTCTTACTTTTGATCGTCAGTCTCATGATTGCTTCCTCTGCATCCATGGCCAGTGATTTTGTGACTGGCCTCGTTGTTGGGCAAGCACTCTCGAACAATAACGGCGGTACGAAACAGGGAGATAATTCCCAAGGTGATACGGAGTTCGTTGATTTCAATGCCGCGCAAGCTGCGATTAGCAAAGAAGTCTGGTTTCAAAGCAGTAAATGGCGCAGAGAAGAAGGGTCTGAGGGGCAAGGCCGGTACTTTATATGTCCAGGGAAGGGAGAGTACCGCAGCTACTCGGGGCGCCTTCGTTGCAGGGTGGCTGACACGGGATTTTCTGGTTTATTAGGGGGGATGAGGGACGCCAAGGAGCTCCCGTTAGCTGAGGCTCTCACTGTCAAGGAAGGGGCACCTATCACTCTGGAGTCCCTAAAGGTCGAATCAAGGCAGCTGGCGGTGAAATACTTCATTGTTCCGGTAAAACAAACCCCGGTAAACATTGATGTAACCGAGGGGAGCGATCTCCCTGCTCATAAAATGGAGCATGTCAGTGCAGGGCAAGCAACCATAAACTCTCCGACTGAGGCAGAAAAAAAAACTCAGGCACTGAATAGCCTGAGCGTTATTTCTGCGCCCGAGGTCGCATTGCAATGGTTAGAGAGCCCTGCAATGAAGATCATCATGATGGTGATAGCTCTCGTGGGGGTGGCTCGTGGTTTGACCAATGGTAACTTCACGATGGCTCTTATGTGCATTCCTTTGATGATATCACCACTGATCGTGAAGGATCTCTTCTCTTCCTCTGGTGTTACTAAAACTCCAGCTGCATCAGGTGAGGGGAGCTGGGAGGTTACTCCAATAGCCTTGCTTGGGCCCATGGTTGTTTGTGTCTTTATCTACTTTATCTATCGTGGCTACCGTAGCTATGCCGATCGTGTCAGTGATGAGCGAATTGAGGTGTTGCTGAGGCAAACGAGAACCGCAGCTGCCGCTGCTCAACGCAGCTCACCCGTAAGTCGTAATAGCGAACCTCCATCTATAGACACCCTGCGTGAACGTCAGCAGCAGAGCAATACGAACGAACCCGTTGTCACTAGCTCATCGGCCGTAACACCTGAGGCTCAGAACAGCGAACCTGAGTATATACAGCCAGGTAAGCGCAAAATTATTTTGGATTAATGGAAGGTCGGAATGAGCAAAAAGCGGATTGTGATTAAGGGAGGTGAAGTCTGTGGCTTTGTCGATGAAGTATCTTGCCGGGGGCTGGATGTTCAGGTGTTCAGCCAACAGCGCGTATCCCGTATCGTTCCTACCTCATGGCTCCTCATGTCCGCGTTCTTGGTCATCCGTAAGCTTTGTTCTGACGATTCAAAGCTGGCGGCCTGGACGCGGCGCTGGGGCTGTGAGTGGAAGGTACTGATTGACGGCAAAACCTATGGGCCCTTCCAAAGCCGGTCCGCGGCGATCTTGTTTGAGAAGGAGAAAATCTATCAGCAGGGCAAGCTCTTCAATGCTAAGTGAGGAATCATGATGATGATGCCCAATGCCGATGAAATAACAACGTACATGCACGATGCACTATATGCCCTCTCTGGCATGATAGCCATTGCAGGGGTATGCGTTGGCATTATCAAGAGAGACCCTTTGGCGGTAGTCGGTGGATTCGTACCCGTTATCTTCGTTCTGATTGCTCTAAAAGGTTTTTTAGCCGCTGTAGTCGCGGCTGTGGTGATCACCCTTGCACTGATGGTGATCGCCTTTGCACTGTACTTGGTATTGGTGCACACACAGCCTGAAAGTGAGGCCGATCACGATGGGGGTGGGGAAAGTCAACGCAACGATCTCCCCACCATAGACACCCTGAGGGGCGGGGCTGCATTCAATCAAGTGGCAGACCAGATGTGGAGAATGACGCCAGAACAACGAGATGAGTTCATCGCAACCACACCGAGGGGCGGCCAGCCTGTCATTGTCAGCGCTTCGTCCGCTGTGCCAAAGGTTCTGGATGACGGAGCCGATGCTGTGCAGCCAGGTAAGCGCAAAGTTATTTTGGATTAACGGGTGCGTTGTAGATGAATAGAAAGGAAATGGATCGAAAAGACTGGCTCATCAAATTTAGGCGGGCAAAATGCAACAAAACCCTTGATGTGATGCTTGATGCTGCGCTGCGAGAGCCAACAAACATCAGGGAAATAGGCAACATTATTTTGGCTCACGAGAAAAGAGAGGATGAGATTGAGGCTGGGCTGTATTGTAGGAAAATATAAGCTTTCGAGAGTCTCGATTGGGTTGTGAATCTGATGTGGTAACAAGAAGATGCCGGTACTGTGGAGTGCCGGTTTTTTTTTGCCCGGCAGAAGTTTACAGTATCAAAAAATGATGCTATAAAATCGGTAACTCAAAAGGAGAACCAACAAATGGCAGCAATCAATTCCCTCAAGGCTTTTGCCAGGGCAAGCAAGGACGATGTTGAGTCGGACGTATCTCGAAGTGACCTCTACATGATCAACCCGATGCGAATCCGGGAAGAAGAAGGGTTCAATGCCCGTGGGGCATTTTGTGAGGGGGACTACTACGAGCGGCCAGAGGTCAAAGCCCGTATCCGCATGTTCGCGGAGGCCTACAAGCGGGGCGACCACATCGACCCAATTGTCGTGAAAGTCATTGACGGCGAAATCTTTGTTCGTGAGGGGCATCGCCGCCTGCGAGGCTTGCATCTTGCCATTTCGGAAGGTGCTGACATCAAGCGGACTCCAGTCTTTGAGCATAAAGGCGATGAAGCTGAGCAGGCCCTGTTGGTTGTCACCAGCAACTCTGGTGAGCCGTTGTCCCGGCTGGAGCGGGCCGTGATTTTTATGCGTCTGTCGAAGTGGGGTTGGAGTGACCAGAAAATCGCGACTTATGTAGGCAATATTCACGCAGAGAGCGTTCGCCAGGATCGTGCTCTGCTGAATATGCCCATTGAGCTGAAACGCATGGTTCAGGAGGGAATTGTTGCAGCCACTTATGCCCAAGAACTCTTCAACGAGCATGGAACCAAAGCGGTCGAAATCTTGAAAAATGCTCAAGCGGAACAGTCCTCAGGCAATTCGGGAACGCCCAATGCAGCTCCGAAAAAGTTGACTAAGAAGTCAGTTGAAAAGGTACCGAGACTGGGCAAAAAGGTTGTAGAAGCGATGCACCGCGGAGTAAGCGCCATCACCAGCCGCTTGGATAGCATCCAGGCCAACTCTGACGGTCAAACCTTTACCCTGACCCTCAACTTGGCAGAGGTTGAGGAATTGCAAGCTCTGAAAGCCAAACTGGCTGCTCTGGAGCCGAAAAGTGACAAAGCCGATGAGAATCAGCAAGAGTTGGATCTCGTTGGTAATCAGTAATGGTGTCCAGTGCTTCTCTCTCCGGGAGAGTGGGGTCTTGCTTGCCGCAGCCCCGCTCATGCCAATGCTTCATTCTGATTTTGCCGCACCTCTCAACCCACCAGCCTGTCTCGATGTTAGCGCTCCACCAGTAGGGGGGGGGCATGGACCGTTGCGATAAAGTCGCGCTACTGAAAAGCCTGCGCCGCAGACACCAGATAGTTTGTTCCGTGATTGCAATCTTGCTCATCAGCATCGGTGTCGCAGGGGTCACTGCACAATGCGGTTTTTGGCTTATGAGCCCGCTATTTGTCATTGCCATTTGCGTTCTGATCGATGCTTTCCTGCCACAAGTAAGTTGGTTCTTCTGTGTGCGGGATGTGAGGGATATTTTGGGACTGCGGAAGCGGTGGTAGGGCTCAGTTCATTCACTAAGAAGGAAGGTTCAGATTGCAAGTCACATTTCCAATGATCAAGGCCGTGTTGTGGCTGGGGGTATTCGGTATTGCCGTTGTCGGTACCATCGATCGCCTGTACTGGGTGAACAGCGAGGGGCTTAGTGGGGCTATGTCGTCAAGCCTGCTGGAGGATAAGTACGGCATAACGCTTGATGATATGTGCCGCCACGACAAACCTCAGCACGTCGATTTCAAAGTCCTACCTGACAAGACACTCCAGTTACGATGTTCTTGGTTTGAAGGCGGTGGGTTGAGCCTGTGGCCGTTCTACTCCACGATCAGTGTGAGTAAGCCCGAGGTGGTTGACGCATTTTCCCGGCTGTTCACTGGCCCGGATCTAGAATAACGCGATGGAGGCCGTAGTGAACTATCAACTTGACCTGTTTCATGTGCAGGAGGCCTATGCCAAGGCTGATAGGCCTCTCTCCAACACCGAGCTCTATGACTCGGTAGCCGAGCTGGCGGGCATCCCCAGGGGAGCGCTGGAGGAGAAAAGCGAGATCGGCGAGGGGAAGGCCAAGCACAGCAAGCTGAAACGGCAAATCCGCTGGTATCAGCAGACGCTCAAAGCCATGAACCTGCTTCAACGGGTCGAAGGAGAACGTGGGATCTGGGCGCTTGCCAACAAGACCAAAAAGGGTCTCCATGAGGTCTTGGGTGGCGTCAGGCTGGTGGCCTACTCCACGAAACTCGGGCTGGCGGTCTGGTCTGATAACCGGAGCTTTTTCACTGATTTCAATGAACCGATCCATCTGTGTGTGACCTCGCCCCCCTATCCACTGCGGGTCACCCGCGGCTATGGCAATGTACAGGAGATGCAGTGGGTCGATTTCATCACCCAGACGCTCGAACCCATCGTGAAGAACTTGGTTCCCGGTGGTAGTGTCGTGCTCAACGTGAGCAACGATATTTTCGAGTCAAAGCTCCCCTCGCGCTCGATGTACTTGGAGCGCATGGTGCTGGCACTGCATGACCGACTAGGGTTGTCGCTGATGGACCGGTGGCCGTGGATTAACACCGCCAAGCCGCCGTCGCCAACACAATGGGCTTGCGTGAATCGAGTCCAGCTATGTTCAGGGTGGGAGCCGGTGTACTGGTTCACTAATGACCCCAGCTGTGTCCGCTCGGACAATCGCAGGGTCCTGCTTCCTCATACCGACGCCCATCAGCGCCTGATGGATGCGGGTGGCGATCGCCGAGTGGTGACCTACGGCGATGGGGCCTACCGGCTACGGGGTAATGCTTTCGGAAAACAGACACAGGGGCGTATCCCCAAAAACGTGATCCAGCGGGGCCATCGTTGTGCTGACACGATGGGGATCCGAAAGGTGGCCAAGGAGTTGGGGCTGCCGCCTCACCCAGCAATGTTTCCAACAGACATACCTGAGTTGGCAATCCGGTTCCTCACTGAGGCTGGCGAGCTCGTGGTTGATCCCTTCTGCGGCTCCAACAAGAGCGGCCTCGCGGCAGAGCGCAATGACCGGCGCTGGGCCGCCTGTGACAACATCCTTGAGTACATCAGGCAGCAGGCCGAGATGTTCACCGGTTTCGATGGATTTTGGATGAACCCTGCGATTGCAATGGTGGGTAATGGGGGAGCTTGTAATTGAGTGAAGTGAACGAGAAAGGCATGGAACAACGAATTGCGGCGGTACAGCCAAAGCTCAAAGCGGTATATACCCTTGCCATATCTGCTACTGCTCATGGGGCGCAGCAAGTCGAGATTTACTGCAAAGGACTCCTTGTTTGACGAGCCAAGGGATTCGAACACGGTTTTGAGTCCGATTTTGCACGAGAGTTGTCGATGGTGACTGTCGCCGATTCCGTTCCAAATAGAGGGCTGGCGGTTTGATAGCTGAGGAGAACCGGCTGTCATCTGGTGGGCTACCAGGAACAGGTGTCACAGTATCGACTGGGGTTGAGCTACCACAGATGAGATTTGTACTGACAGCGCAAACTCTTACAAAAACGGCCAACTGGCCGTTTTTGCTTCCTGAATGTATTTACAGAACCATAATAAGCGATTGCAGCATCATTTTATGAACGCTAGAATATTTCACATGTGAAAGTTTGGGGGGTGATCTGTATCACCTAGCGAAAACAACATAGGGGTCGGTATGGCAAAAGTCATCAGCTTCGCCAACCAGAAGGGCGGAGTGGGTAAAAGTACCATATGTATCCAGCAAGCCTTTTATCTGTCGATGAAGAAGAAGAAGAAAGTGCTCGTTATGGACATGGATGGTCAGGGTAACACCTCCTCTCGGCTGGCCGCCAAGCGTGATCTTGGCGATGGTGAGTTCGAGCCGATTTTTTCGGGTACAAAGACAGCAGAGCTGTTTGCCCATGAACTACCTCATATAGAGGTTATGCACTGTCCATGCGGAGCAGACCTAATTCACACACCCAAGAACGACCCGGATCTGTTTGAGATGGAGGCTGTGCCTCTTGACCAAGCTATGAACCCAGCACGTCACTTGGCCGCATTATTTGAGCAATATGACTATGTGCTTATTGATTGTGCCCCTAGCCTTGGTAGAAAGCTTGTGGCCGCGCTGGTGATGTCCACCCACGTTGCATGTCCAGTAAAGCTGTCAGGGTTCGCTGTAGATGGCGTGGAGGGTCTTCTCAATACCATCATCGGTGTTAGAGCCCAGTACAACCCGGATTTGGAGATCCTGGGGATACTAATTAACGATATGGATCGCTCTGTTAACCATGACAAGGCATTAAAGGCACTCCAAAAGGAGGTGCCGGATCTCCTGTTCCAGAACAAGATTATGCACCGCCCGCCTCTTGATACCGCAACGACCGATGGCATTCCTGTGTGGGAATTGCAATACGGCCATGTTGCTGCGAAAGAGGTACAAGCTGTGTTGGAAGAAATGATTGATAAGGTGGGTTAACGATGGCTCTTGGTAACCTTAAAGGTCTATCCGAACTTGCTAATGTCGCAAAGGGAAAGACAGGGAAACAGGTGTTGAGCGTACCTGTTACAGATGTGGTTTCGAAGGCGCAGGTTCGCAAGCGCTTCCGGAATATTGAAGAACTTGCGGCAACTATTGTTACAGAAGGCCAGCAATCGCCGATCATTGTGTCCCCCAAGGGGGATGATGGTAAATATGTCATCCAAAAGGGAGAGCGCCGTTGGAGGGCCTGTAAACATGCTGCCATTCCAAATATTGACATCATTGTAAATGATAAGGACCAAGACGAACTGGATGAGACTGCTGGGGAACTGATAGAGAACATCCAGCGTGACGATCTTACCCCGTTGGAAATTGCAGAAGCGTTGGACAAATTCGCCCAAGCGGGCTGGAAGAAGAAAGACATTGCTCTACGTCTGGGCGTGAACAATTCGTTCGTCTCATCGCATTTGTCATTGTTAAAGATGCCTGACTGTGTGCGTGAGCTCTATGACGGCGACATATCCTCTGACACAGAAACCCTGAACAACCTGCGTCAACTGTTCGAACTAAATGCCGATCGCTGTCGAGCCATTTGTGCTGTTGCGATGACTGATGGGGTCACCCGTAAGCAGAGTCGTGAACTGCTAAATGATGCAAAGCGCATCCAGGAAAAGCTGGATAGCGTCCAACTTCCTGGGCTGGTGGGCGATAATGATGGGGCTGGTGGAAAGGGCAATAGCGATCTACCTCCACCGGAACAAGAAAATGTCACGTCGGAACAAGATAACAAGCATCAGGCTGGCAGTGGTAGTGGCAATAGCGATCTTGACCTGATTGAGGAAGTATCCGGAACAGGCACAGGTAACTCCGCACCGGCTGAGCCCGAAAAGCATAAGAAGCCCAACAAAACCAACACTGACAAGGAAGGTGGGGATGCGCTCCCCCCCATGGAAAAGGATCGGGAATGGAAGGCGGTTAGAGCCGATAATCTGATCTTCGTTGTCCATGTGCTGGTGGGTGAGGAAGTGAAGAAAGGGGTTATCATGACAGATCGGGTTGCCCTGAACCCTTCAACCATCTGGGTTAAGACGCTGGACTTTAATGGAAAGGAAATAACGATTAATGTGCCAGCATCAAGTATCGAGATCTTGAGTATTGAAGGTTAAGTGAATGCCCTGCCACGCCGGGGTTTTGTCAAGAACGGGGGCATATGACTATTTCGCGAGACATTAAACGTAAATTTGAACTGGTGAATGCCTTGTCGAAGAAGAACAGGCCTAGCTTGAATGATCTGTTTCTGGAAACAGGCATCCCTGAGTCAACAATCAAGAGACAAATTTCCGCATTGCGAGAAGAGTTTGGGATGGAGATTTTGTTCATCCGAGGGTATAGGGGAGCTCCGGGCGAACCAGGCGCAGCAGGTTATTACATGCTGGCAAACTGGGGAATTTTAGACAGAGCCGCGTTCTTGAAGAGGTATGGCAAGCTATAGCCAGTCTCGAAATAAAAAACCCGCCATCGGCGGGTTTTTTTATGCGGCCGCTGTAGCCGTGGCATGGTGTTGGGCGTAGTAACCGATCCCGGTAGGGCGCCGAGTCAGACTATCGACTCCAACTATGCTGAGTGTTTTGGGAGAGACATTGCGGGACTCAAAGAAGTATAACAACTGCAACATGCTGCACTTGACCATTAATCTATCGATATCTTCGAGATAAATCGATGCGCTGCTCATGGCTTCTGGCCCTTGGTTCTCCAGCAAGTTATCCATCCACTTAATGGCATTTATTCCCGAGCCGCAGCAAGGTTCATAGAAGTCAGCAGACGGTGCTGTACCCACCAACAGCGATAGAAGGTGACCTACTTCTGGTGGAGTCGGGAAGTAGTTTGTCCCTTTCTTGTGAAACCCAGACATGCTGAGCACGTAGCCAAGCACGTCACTGGTGGGATCCTGCCGCATAGCTGCTGACAGTACATGCGATAGCTCGATAGCAATAGGTTGTAGCTCATTTGGAATTGAATGGACGGCAGGATAGAGCCCAGTCTGGAGGTAGGCCCATTGGTCAATAAATGCCTCGACAAAAGGAGCTGTGCCCATCCGGTAACGCGCTTGCTCAATTAGCGAGAGCGCCTTGTTCACTAGGGGGGTTATCTGAGGTGTCATTGAATGCTCCTGCGTAGTGACAGAACAAAGTTGTTGGCGCCTGAGACGAAGACCCCCGGCCATGTGCCAGGGGTCATTGAGACAACCTTAGGATGGCTGTCTGTTACCTATCTTCGAGCTACACAACTTTGCTATCGCCTCCCCGCACCACTCAGGCATTGTAGAAATCAGGGGAAGCGCTGTCTCCAGCGGCATATTGGGGACATCGACCAAGCGGACCCGCTTTGCAGATCGACTGGCGTCGTTACTTACAGTATGATGGGATTGCATACTAACTCCTCCGATAAGAGTGTGTGTAGGCCCCCTGTTCGCCCAGGGGGTTTTTTTTTGGCACTCACATTACAGCATCAAAAAATGGCGTTAGTCAAATCAAAAAATGATTCTGTGATGTTTTGGGGAAGCCATCCATCAACATCTTGACTAGAGAGTTTAGTTATTTAATATTGGCTCATAATTTGAGTCAGTTAAAATGGGGAAAAACATGCGTATTGACGTGAACGTGCCGGAGGGAGCCAGTGGCCCTTGGCGCGTTGAGGCGTTCAGCGTTTCGGCTCAAGAGTCTGAAATGACCTTGGCACGAGCAAAAATTCAAGGTGCTATCAATGAGTTTGTCCCCGCAGGTAATTACACGCGGCTGATGCGGGAAGATATTGTGGTCATGTCAAATACCCCAATGGAGATCCGTACCAACAGGGCTTTCATTCGCAGAGCCAAGGGAAAAGTCCTCATCAATGGCCTGGGGTTGGGGATGGTTCTGGGGGCCATCTTGAACAAGCCAGAAATAGAATCGGTGACAGTGGTGGAGTATTCGGAAGACGTCATCAAGTTAGTTGGGCCGTCGTTCCGTGACGACTCTAGGGTTCGGGTTGTCCATGCTTGTGCGTTTGAATACCAACCTGAGCAAGGTGCTTTTTTTGATGCAGTCTGGCACGACATCTGGGATGAGATCAGTGAGAAAAATTTGCCGGAAATGCACAAGCTTCACCGCAAGTACGGTAAACGGACGAATTGGCAAGGTTCTTGGGCTCGGGCCGAATGTGAGATGATGCGCGATAGGGTCAAAAAATTTCACATGTGAAATAAAAATGAACCGGTAGAACAACGCGAGAGACTCAAGGATCTGAGTTAGAGGGGAGATAACTATGAAGGCTGAAATCGGCCCTCAGTCGATATTGAAGTCATGTGTCCTTATGGTCATGCCGCTCTGGCTATTTTGGACTTTAGGCCATACCTACATGCAGGATCGAACCTTGAGGCAATTCTACGGGGAAGGGCAATATGTGCGCTCTCCAACAGATCACATGGTGATGGGCAATAGCGTCGGCGTTCACTATCTCAAGGAGCTGAGAGCCAAACAAGGTAGCGACATGCAGTACCAATGTATTGGTGTAACAAATGTCGATGGCAGCAAGGCTAGTTTGTCATTTCAAGTGAAAGGTGAACCCGTATGTTGTTCGCTGGCGAAAGAACAGTGGAGCATCCCCTTTAAAGTCATTGGCGACAGCCTGCACCTGCTATGCGGTGAATGGCCCAACGATAATGAAGTGGTGATGTCCCCCATCCCCAAAGGATGAAGTAATGGTTGCTAATTTGAAGCATGGTTCTAGTTACGGTATCAAGGCCCAGTTGAGCAACGATGGGGGGCGTATAACCGAACAACTCCCGATCGGGCTGTCTTTTCAGGCCTCAAAATGTCAATGGAAAGCCCAGCACAAGGGACAGATGGTTACCTACAGCACTGCCAGGTACGGAGACACAGCTGAGGATCTGGCACGCAGGGCGCTGGAAAAAATGTTGGCTGGCACCTTTGATCCGGTAGCAGATGACCTTCAATTCAAGCACTCATGGCGCATGGGGGACGCTGCCAAGCAGATGGGAATGACGCTAGGGCAACTGCGGCAGTGGATGCTGACGGGGGTTGTCAATGGTTTGGAGATCCGTCCCCCCCAGCGGGATGTCAAAGGGGTGGACAGAATCACAGGGCATGAATTGATCTTGGCTCAAGAACGGCTTACTGCCAGCACCAACCATCCATGCCAATGAGGTAGAGGAGGGACGAAAAATGCAAGAATTCACCGCAGACCCCATTGAGGGCGAAATGAGCTACGAAGAGAAGAACGCCGCGCTGGATGCGATAATTTGCCCGCTACCCAATCCGCGCTACACAATAGACGCTCCATTCCGTTACATCGAGCATATGCTGAATGGCTACGATAAGGACTGGGGGGGCCTAAATCTTGACCCTGATTTCCAGCGCGGCCATGTATGGACGCCTGAGCAGCGGGTTGCCTTCATGGAGGGCATATTCCGGGGCACCGTAGGGGATAGCCAGCGCATCATCCAGTTCAACGCTCCGCACTGGGACAACCACCACGGCGGAGACCTGCCTAACGAGCTCCAGATCGTGGACGGATTGCAGCGCCTCACAACTGTTCGCATGTTCATGGCCGGGGAGTTCGCCATTTTTGGCGGCCTGAAAGCCTGCGACCTCGACGGCTCACGCTACGCGGTCAATCGCCCCAACTACCGCTTGCAGTTCGCCATACACAACTTTGCGAACCGAGCCGACCTACTCCGGTATTACCTCGCCATTAACTCTGGCGGGACACCACATAGCACCAGTGAGATCGAGCGGGTTAAGGGGCTGCTGGCCGCAGCCACCAAGGTAGTCTGACTCGGGGCGGCGACCCTAATCACAATTCATAGAGGAAAAAATGGCATGAAAAAATTTGTGCAAGTCATGGGTTCGCGAAATGTTTTTTACGTGTTTTTACTGTTGCTCCTGTTTGGCTATATCAAGGGGTGGTATGCATCTGGCACTGTTTTTGTTGGGCTTGCGGTAATAACGGTACTGGGTGTCAGTTCAGCCCTGATAAGCAAAAGATAGTAAGAGGAAAAGCGGGATGAGCTCAACACCAAAAGCGGAAATGGTGCTGATTAACGGGGTGTCGTGGACTGAGCACGAAGAGGCTTTTCTAAGGGCCAATCATGCCACAATGACCCATGAAGAAATGAGCCGCCACATGGACAGAACGGTGGAGGCGGTGAGGCATCGCTGCAAGTTCCTCGGTCTTTCCAAAAGACCTCGCTGGACGGCAGATGAAGAGGCATTTCTGACTACCAACTTTGGCAAGATGACCCAAAAAGAGATCGCAATTCAGATGGGGCGATCGTTACTATCGGTACAAAAGCAAGCTCTACGACAAGGGTTGTGTAGCCCAAAAGGTAAACCTTGGACCGAAGAGGATAATGCCTTTCTTGAAGCACACCGACGAATCATGACATATCGTGAGATGGCTGCGGTGCTTGGTCGTACTCATGGCGCCGTTACGTTGCAGTGCCACAAACTGGCAAAGTTGTCTTCCGAGCAGGATTGCGATCTCTGCGCATCACCGGCACGCGGGTGATAAGATCAAGCAACATAGAGAAATGTAAATATTATGCTAGGCTGTTTTATATTAATCTTTACGGCGTTCGCTGCAATTTCTACATTAATAATGTATGTTCAGAGCTATCATGTAAGTATATCGCCAAGCGCCCCCCTTTATTTGATTAGACTGACAAGCCCATCAAATACATATCCTATAATTATGACTCTGCTTTTTGCTATAGTGGCAACTAAAGCACTTGATGATATTGGTTTTGATGGGTTCATTCTGAGTTGTATTATTCTCCTTGTATGCGTGCAATATATCTTTGCTGGATTAATGCATGAAGGAGCTCGACTAAATTTACATGGGGTAGACCCAGTTCTATCTTGGTGGATTGATGATGATGGCTATGTTCACCCACACTTGATGAGTGCCAAAGGTAAAGTTCCTGAGTTGAAACCGACAAAAGAGTCTGTTGAACTTCTGCTCTCTCAGATAGAGCTAGTCGGCACTCAAGTCAGAAAACCGATAAAAGTAGATAGTCCTTTTAAAGTCGGCTATTTGGCCAAGCGGCTTACCAGAATGGGATGGCGTATCGAACATAATCCATCTACTCCATGCCACCCCGTTTTGCGATTAATGCTCCTTTTCAGACGCAGAAAATTACTGATCCCCAAGAGAATTATTTGGCGGCAAACGGCAATGATTTATCATACTGTTCTATATCCACCTATGCCTGTTTTTTAATGTGATAACTGTGTTCGAGTAATAAAGTCGGATACGGAGCAAATTACTCACATACAATAACCTCACTTATAAAATTAGAAAGGGGCCTATAGGCCCCTTCTTCGCTGTCAGTCCTTTCAAGTTCCTCAATCCTGAAAGTCGGATTTTTTGAAAGGCATTGTGGTCTTGCAATCAGGGTACCCTGTGCAGCCCCAGAACTTGGTGGCTCTGACTTTGCCGGGGGCCTTGCCTTTTCGCAGTCGCATCGGGCTGGCGCAGTCTGGACAGAGAGGGCAATCCTCTGCTGCGATTCGTTTCTCAGGTTTACCCTTATTATCAGGAAAAGTCTTTTTACAAGCCTCATTCTTGCAGGCCCAGAAGAACCCGTTTTTCCCCTTGATCCGGCTTAGGGTTTCCCCACCACAGTTGAAGCAGACATGTAACTGGGGTTTTGCCCCGGCAAATGCCTTCGCCATCGCTCCACCGTTTTGTGTTAGGGCTGGGGCCGCCGTTTTTAGCTGCTCGACCATCTGACATATCCAGGATGAGATCTGTTTCATGAAGACAGACATGTTCCCGGCGCCAGTGGCGATTTTTTCCAGTTCTTGCTCCCAAGCTGCCGTCATACCTGGAGACTTGATCGCTGGCGGTAGTACGGCTATGAGTGCATGAGCCTTCTCGGTGGCGATCAACACCTTCTTCTGGCGCTTTATGTATCCCTTGCTCACAGAGCCCTCGATGATGCTTGCTCGGGATGCCTCTGTTCCCAAACCGGCTGTGTCTTTAAGGATCTGTTTGAACTTCTCCTCGGTCACGAATCGGGCGATGTTGACCATAGCCCCCAACAGTGTTGACTCGGTGAAGTGAGGGGGAGGGCGGCTCATCTTGCTCGCAAGATCAGGCCTTTTTAGTTGTGCTGGTTCCCCTTGACTGATGCGGGGTAACTTTTCTTGTTCAATCGGTGCGTCTGTCTCATCAACTTCATCTTGGGGATCGCTCTCGCTGTCAGAGGTAAAAAGTAGTTTCCAACCCTGTTTGCTAGGTGTCTTACCAGAAGCGGTAAATAGGTGGCGGCCACTTTGCACCTCAATGACGGTCTTGGAGAATTCATGCTCGCTGTAGAACTGAGCAATGTAGAAACGGCGGATTGCATCGTACAAGTTGAGCTCGATCTCCGACATTGCACTTATGTTGATTTTGGCTGGGGTTGGGATAATCGCGTGGTGTGCCGTGACCTTACTATCATTGAACACTCTGGCCTTGCGATGTGGGTCAGCCCCGGCCACCAGCCCAGAGACTTTTGGGTCGGACAAGATGAGCGCTTGGAGGATGTCGGATATGTCCTCCTTCTGGCTTTCCGGTAGATACCGGCTATCGGTTCGTGGGTAGGTGGTGGCTTTGTGCGTTTCGTACAGAGACTGCGCTGCATCGAGCACCTGTTGAGCGGTATAACCCCAGCGACGGTTGCCGTACTGTTGTAGAGCACTGAGATTGAAGGGGAGGGGGGCGGACTCTTTACCCGGAGTTGTTTCAGCTTTGCTGATAACAGCTTGGGCGCCATTAACCTGGGAGGCTACCTGCTCAGCATAGGCTTTATTGGTGCACCTCCTCTGATCGTCACTGCACTCTTCTGGCGCTACCCACTGCGCTAAAAACTGCCCATTCTGAACAGCTACGTTGACGCTCAGTACCCAGTAAGGTGATGGTGTGAAACCCGCAATATCCCTATCGCGCTGGCACACCAGTGCGATGGTCGGGGTGAGCACCCGGCCAACGTGGAGCGTGCTTTCGAAACCGATCTGACGAGCTAGGACGGTATAGAGGCGACTGATATTCATGCCGATCAGCCAGTCAGCGCGTTGCCGTGCCATAGCTGCATAGTACATGGGTAAAGTCGCTTGACCATCCAGCACATTATCAAGCGCCTTTCGGATGTTGTGTTCATCCAGTGCACTTAGACAGACACGGCGCACCGAGCCTGAATATCGGAACCGCTCTAAGAGCGATCTCGCAATAGCTTCACCCTCACGGTCATAGTCTGTTGAGATGTAGACGGTGCTGGCTTTCTTCACCAAGCCCTCAATGATTTTGAACTGTTTGAAGGAGCTTTTGCGCACGTTGTACTGCCATGTTCCCGGCGAAATTGGCAGAGTGTCGAGAGACCATGATTTGTATTTTTCGTCGTAGTCGTCGGGCATATACAGCTCAAGCAAATGGCCAAACGCCCAGGTTACGACACGCTTGCCCCCATCATGGAGAAAGCCGTCTCCTTGTTGGGTAATCTTCAATACACCGGCAAGATCTTTTGCCTGTGAAGGTTTTTCGCAAATGTACAGGTCCATTAAACAGTCTCCATCATCGCTTGGCTCGGGTTTGCCAATTCGCTCCAGTTTCTGGCCAAGCTTTTGACTTGCGGGTGGTCTTTAGACAGATCCTTGAGTACCCCAGAGATGACATAAGCTGCCTCCTGTGGACTCCCCCTGGAAGCAGCTTCCTGGAGCATAAGAGTGAAGGCATTGACGAGATCAGCATTGCTGGTCATTTCAGTGCTTTGCATGGATTCACCACTGAGTAGGGGCGTACAGACTCACGTACAATTCGTCGTTCATCTGGGGTCACTCCTTGGCTGGTACAGAAATGGGTCCAGGCCTGTAAATAACCGTGGTAGGTGTGAACAGGCGGGATGCAGCCGGTGAGCACTTCCGAAGGAACATTTGTTGCACCTTGTGCATCGATAAAGCGCCAGTCGTGCTCGTCCATCCCTTTCCCTGCATTGCAATAGCGCTCCCAGCGGGAAATCTCATAAACGGAATAGCCTTGGCGGGCACTGGATTGGATCCCTTTGAACGCCGTCATAGTCGCTGCGATATCACCAGGCGTCAGCATCGGTGCAGGAAGGGAAATGGTTTCTGATGTTGTGCTGGTTATGTTGGATGTCAGCGAGCCATCCTGTCCCAAAACATGGACAAACGCCGGTTGTCTCAGCGCCGCCCCACCCCGCCCATAGTTGTCCCACGCAACAGTCAGGTCACGGCTGACCCGAGCAGGTTTGTCGTTGATCTCCGGGGGCTGTGGAGCTGGAGGAGCCTTCGGTGTGTTTGTTGCACACCCAGCCAGCATTGCGGCCCCAAGAATCAATAGCCGTTGTCTCATCGCGTCATTCCTTCCTTACCATCATGGATGCCCCATTCTACCGATGGAGTAAGTGGAACCTCGTTCGTCAAACTGCCCAAATTGGACAGTTAGGCAGGTGTGAGAAGAGAAATAGTTCTGAGAGCATGTAAGGATGTAAAACGATGAACATGGTTAAGTTACATGTTGAATGTCCTGAACAAGTTGTTTGGATGGGGCGGGAGTAAGGGCGAGCTCCATCAGAGTGGCAGGATTCTGCCGTTGAAGGACATGGATGAAGAAGACATCCCTCGCTACCCTCCGTTTGCTAAAGGTCTACCTGTTGCCCCGATCGACAAGATACTGGCTACTCAAGCAGAGCTGATCGAGAAGGTCAGAAATTCCCTCGGTTTCACTGTTGAGGACTTCAACCGGCTTGTATTGCCGGTGATCCGCCGTTATGCAGCATTTGTTCACCTTCTGCCCGCATCGGAGGCTCATCACCATCGGGGCGCTGGTGGATTGTTTCGTCATGGCCTAGAGGTCGCTTTTTGGGCTGCTCAGGCATCCGAGTCTGTGATCTTTTCTATTGAGGGGACGCCTAAGGAGCGGCGCGATAATGAGCCTAGATGGCGGTTGGCCAGTTGCTTTTCAGGGTTGCTGCACGATGTGGGTAAGCCGCTCGCAGATGTGTCCATTACAGACAAAAATGGGGCGGTGACTTGGAACCCCTACTTTGAATCTCTCCACGATTGGGCCGAACGCCATCACGTAGACCGATATTTTATTCGCTGGCGCGAGAAGCGCCATAAGCGCCACGAGCAGTTCTCCCTATTGGCTGTTGATCGAATCATCCCGGTTGAGACCAGAGAATATCTCTCGGAGTCTGGTCCGCTGATCATTGAGGCAATGCTTGAGGCTATTTCAGGTACCAGCGTCAACCAGCCGGTGACCAGACTGATGCTTCGTGCCGATCAGGAGAGCGTGGCCAGAGATCTGAAACAGAACCGGCTCAACGTGGACGAGTTTTCCTATGGTGTGCCCGTTGAAAGGTATGTGTTCGACGCAATTCGCCGTTTGGTTAAAACAGGAAAATGGAAGGTCAATGAGCCAGGGGCTAAGGTCTGGCATCTCCAGCAAGGTGTATTTATCGCTTGGAGAAACTTGGGTGACCTCTACGACTTGATCAGTCACGACAAAATTCCGGGTATTCCGCGAGATCCGGACACCCTTGCCGACATCCTGATCGAACGCGGGTTTGCCGTACCGAACACTGTGCAAGAGAAAGGAGATCGAGCGTACTACCGGTACTGGGAAGTGCTCCCCGAGATGCTTCAAGAGGCTACAGGCTCTATCAAGATCCTCATGTTGCGCCTTGAGTCGAATGAGCTGGTTTTTACTACTGAGCCACCAGCTGCTGTGGCTGGTGAGGTTGTGGGTGATGTGGGCGATGCGGCTATCGAGCTCATAGATCCTGATGAAACGAATGACGCTGATGATGACTCAGCTAGTGGCATGAGCGATAACTTGCTGTCTGCTGAGCAAGAAGCCATGAATGCACTGGCTGGGTTGGGATTTGGAGATGCAATGACGCTCTTGGGGGGCGGTGAGGACACAGCCACCGAGACTGTGCAAGCGTCACCAACAGTTAGCTCCACACCACAAGCAAAAGGTGCTGGTGGTCATAGAGAGAAGAAACAAGGCAAAAAAAACACTTCGCAGGAGCCCGAAAAACAGCAGCCCGAGCTATCGCCTCAGGAGATCGCGAAAAGTACCCCTCCACTGGCCGAGGACAACCCGCTGCAAGCCATCATGGATGTTGGTGGGGGCTTGGGTGGCCTCGACTTTCCATTCGATGTGTTTGTTGCAGGTACAAGCATGTCCGATGAGTCTGGTCATACACCGGCTCCGAACCTGGGTGAGAGTTCTACTAAACCGGACAACACAGATGCACCCAAGCTGGGCCTAATGAACCAGATCTTTCCGGATTTCATGAATGACGAGTCAACCGGCGAAATGGATGGGATGGCCGTACCTCCATCGTGGGCGATCGAGGAAATTCCACCATTCCAAGCCTATGAGGATCAAGTCGGCCAGCCTTTAAGTGAAGAACAGTCAAGTGTTGCTGCGCTTGAGAAGGATGCTAAGGGTGAGCTGGTGGCGCTGATGGCAACGTTCGGAGAGGCAGGACCTATTCTGGAAAAAGCCATTTTACCCGTATTGGAAGGTAAGGCCACGTTAGGCGAAGTGCTGTGCCTTATGAAAGGCCAAGCCGTGATCTTGTACCCGGAGGGGGCTCGTGCACTTGGAGCTCCGTCAGAAATACTGACGACCCTATTCCAGGCTCAAGCTATTGTGCCCGATCCGATAATGTCAGGACGCAAGGTGCAGGACTTCAATGGCATCAAAGCGATTGTTCTGACGGAACAATTGTCCAACGCGGTTATTGCAGCCATCAAGCAGGCAGAGTCTCTATTGGGGGGCTATCAAGATACTTTCGAGTTGGTTGCCTCTCCAGAGGTCAAAAAAGAGGTCAAAAAAAACCAGCCGAAGAAAAAGAGAAGTCCGCGAAAACCAAGTACAGCGGAAATTAGCGGGGTAGATTCCCCGGCTGCTTCTCCAGAAAGGGTGCTTGTGCAAGAACAGCCCGCTATTGCCGATGCGCTGGTTGTTGGCGTTCCTATCGAACCATCCCCACAGCTAGAACAACCAATCGAGACTGCTATCGAGGCAGCCCCACAACCGGACAAGGAGGTTCCGCGGAAGGAAAAAGTAGACGAACCCGTTCAGACGGCTCCGGCAGTCAAGCCCGCTACTGTGGGGACTCAGAATATCGCTCGCTTGCCGCAACGTGAAAAGTCAAAGCCTGAACAACAGCAGAAACCGGCTCGGGAATTCGACGTGAGAAGCATGGCATTGCCAGCCCCTGACCTCCTGGAGGATCAGAACCATAAAGGCGTCGGCACGGCGAAGGCGGAGGTTGATGAGGAACTATATCTCCCACCGAAAATGACAGCCGAAAAAGCGATTCAGATGCTCAAGGAGATGATCAAGAACCGTAGCGGACGGTGGTTAGTCAGCGCTGTGCTTGAAGAGGAAGGATTTCTCGTTACCAGCGACAAGGCCTTTGAGGTCATAGCTGGGGAATATGCAGTGCTCAGCAAGCATGTTCTGGGGGGAACGTTACGCCGAGCACAAAGCAGACCATTGCTCAAACAACGCCAAGGAAAACTCTATTTGGAGGTAGATAAATCGTGACTATGACCTATGACCCACTCGCTTATGAAATGCCGTGGCGGCCAAATTATGAGATGAGCGCTGTTTTTGGCTGGGTGGCCGCATCTGGCGTGGCGCTGGGCGTCCAGAGAATGACGGATATGCCACCTGAACCGTTTTACTGGATGGCGGGAATTTGTGGTGTCATGACAATGGCTCGCCTACCAAAGGCAATAAAACTTCATTTGCTCCAGAAGCATTTAAAGGGAAGGGATCTGGAGTTCATTTCCATCCGGGAGCTGCAAAAGATGATTAAGGCATCACCGGAGGAAATGTGGCTTGGGCATGGGTTTGCTTGGGAAAATCGTCATGCTCAGCGAGTGTTCGAGATACTAAAACGAGACTGGACTTCTATCGTGGGTACTGAGTCAACCGCGAGCAAGGTTGTTCGGACAATACGGGGTAAGAAGAAAAAAGAAGTCCCTATAGGCCAACCGTGGATCCATGGGGTTGAGCCAAAAGAAGAGCACCTGACGCAGCCACTCAAGCACACTGAGGGGCATTCTCTCATCGTGGGAACTACTGGCTCAGGTAAGACCAGAATGTTCGACACACTTATCTCCCAAGCCATTCTACGTGGCGAAGCTGTGATTATCATCGATCCGAAAGGTGATAAGGAGATGCGTGACAATGCGCGTCGGGCCTGTGAAGCGATGGGGCAAGCAGAACGGTTTGTCTCATTCCATCCAGCGTTTCCGGAGGAGTCTGTCCGGATTGATCCTCTGCGAAACTTCACCCGTGTTACAGAGATCGCCAGTCGCTTAGCTGCACTCATCCCCTCGGAGGGGGGGGGGGATCCGTTCAAATCGTTTGGTTGGCAGGCGCTGAACAATATCGCACAAGGCTTGATCTTGGCTTATGACCGTCCCAACTTGATTAAGCTCCGACGCTTTTTAGAAGGTGGTGCGGATGGACTTGTGATCAGAGCTGTGCAGGCTTACGCAGAACGGGTGATGCCCGACTGGGAGGCCGCAGCTGCTCCATATTTGGAAAAGGCAGCGAATGGTTCGCGTAGTAAGCTCGCCGTTGCTTTCATGGCCTTCTACAACAACGTTATCCAGCCTGAGCACCCGAGCTCTGAGCTGGAAGGTCTGCTTAATATGTTTAAGCATGATGCGACCCACTTCTCGAAGATGGTCTCTAACTTACTCCCGATCATGAACATGCTGACCTCTGGAGAGCTCGGGCCACTTCTATCACCTGATGCAACCGATCTCAGTGACGAGCGTCAGATCACTGATTCGGCCAAAATAATCAACAACGCCCAGGTGGCTTATTTAGGTCTCGACTCTCTCACCGATAACATGGTCGGCAGCGCCCTAGGTTCGATCTTCCTCTCAGATCTGACTGCGGTAGCTGGAGACCGCTACAACTACGGGGTGAACAACCTCCCGGTCAACATCTTTGTCGATGAAGCCGCAGAGGTTATCAACGATCCCTTCATTCAGCTTCTCAACAAAGGGCGCGGCGCGAAACTACGTCTTTTCGTGGCAACTCAGACCTTCGCTGACTTTGCTGCCCGCTTGGGTAGCAAAGACAAGGCACTCCAGGTTCTTGGGAACATCAACAACGTGTTTGCTCTGCGGATTGTCGATGCGGAAACCCAAGAGTACATAGCCGAAAACCTACCGAAAACACGGCTAAAGTACGTCATGCGAACACAGGGCCAGAATACCGACGGGAGTGAGCCAATTATGCATGGTGGTAACCAAGGCGAGCGGTTGATGGAGGAAGAGGCCGATCTTTTCCCCGCACAGTTGCTAGGGATGCTGCCAAATCTGGAGTACATAGCCAAAATTTCAGGTGGAAAAATTGTGAAGGGTCGCCTGCCGATCTTGACCGAGAAGTAAGGGGTCTGCCATGGGGTGTAAAAGATATGAGGAATATCAAGTCGTGACCGTAGGTAAAAACCCTTTTGAGCGAGTGATGAATGCACTAAGAAGTCGAGGCCGTAAGAATGCCCATATATTGAGTATTTTGCAGTTGGATTGGCCTGCTTCTGAATTGATTATCCAAAAACTTAGTGACTATATCAGTGACAGTATTAAGGCAAATCAGGAACCGGTTATTTATCCGATCATAGAAGAGGCTTTGTTCCGTTACAGTCAACTGGTTTTCCATGCTCAAAGATATAAATACGAAGACCCAGCAAGGCTCAGTGCCTTTTTAGATTCGCTCATTACCGAAACTTGCAAGGCTCTTGAAGTGCAGATCGCAGCGAACAATGGGGGGGATGTCTGGTCTGTCGAGTCAGGCACCTCATTTTCGGAGTGGTCCACCAATCATCCCGGCGACCTTTCGATTACCCCACATGTACATGAGGATGAGCCTTCTCTGAGAGGTCTGTTGTATGAGTTGCTTATATGTGAAAGCGTGAAAAATGTTTTGAGGAGAACAGATTATGAACAAGCCGTGGTTAGTGGTTGTCTGGTTGCTCACTCTTGAGCTGCTTGCGATTTTGTTGTTGATTCCAGGAGATTGGACTGACAGAGCGATCAAAAAAGAGTCTTCATTGGTGAAGCAGAGTTTAGGTGTAGAGGCTCAGAACTGGATACATGACAAAGCCACCATCTGGTACCAATCAAGCATCATCGATTCCGGGTTTTACGATGGGATGTATAGGACGTTGATCCCCTCCGAAGCAGAGCGAGCCCGGTCCAGAGGGATGGAAGGCATGGGTAAAGAGTGGTTTGTGTGGGTTAATGGTCGAATGGATGCTTTTGTGAGCATCATTTTCCAGTTCTACACCCGAGCTGCGCTCCTGCTGGCATGGGCTCCATACATGCTGATCTTGTTCGCTCCGGCGATCTATGACGGCTGGATGACTTGGAAAATTAAGCGGACAAATTTCGACTATGCAAGCCCTGTGCTGCATCGCTATAGCGTGCGAGGAACGATGTTCATCATGGCCGGATTGTTCATTTGTTTCTTTATCCCCTTCGCACTCGACCCGGTTGTGATCCCGCTGACGATGATGGCTTGCTGTGTGCTGATAGGTCTTACCGTCAGCAATTTCCAGAAACGCGTTTGATAGCGTGAGTTGATTTTTGTCTCCTGTTGGCCGTGTCTGAGTTTGGCACGGACCAGCGATAGTGAGCTAATTCAGTTGGGGAAATTAACCCAGACCTAGCGCTTCTGGTTACAGGGGCATTTTTTGAAAGATGAGTAGGAGATGATGGCGATGAAATTACAAAATTGTTTGCAGCTGATTATGGTAGCAATGGGAGTGCTGGTGGCTGGTCAAGCTACTGCTGCATCGGGCGATACTAACAACATCGATAAGATTAAGGCTCTGGATGCGGCCTGTCCCAGCTGTGTGAAGGTAGCGAACGATGTGATGACTATTCGGGCGGAGCATTGTCAGCTCAAGAACACATCGGCCGAGATGATGATTAGCACCATGCGCAGTGATCCAATGTATGGCTTTATGCTGGCTGTTGACTCGATGGTGGAGTCTGCGACTTATAAAACCATCCTGACGGCCGCAGCAACCCAGGTTGATTGCGGAAACCCGCAAAACTGGATCGACATGACGCAGAAGGAACTCAAGAAGATCACACCCCAAAAAGTTAGCTGATTCGATTTCATGGCTGCCTGCGAGCCGCTAAAAAATTTCACATGTGAAATTTTTTAGCGGCAGACTTGAAGCAGAAAACCAAGTTAATTGGGGCCGATGTTATACAAACAATACTGTTGGTAGAGGTGGCTGGATGTGGTTGACCTGGGGCGACCACGACATGTAAGGGGATAGTTGTGAATATTTTTAATGGACCTGATGGGAGCAAAGCTCAATTTATTCGTGACACTCTCTTGGTGCCATCATTATTGTTTGCTCTGTTTGTTTACTGGTGTGGACTGGAAATATATCTCAATGGCTTGTCTAATCCACTCCCAATGAAATTTGTTCTGTGTACATCACTTTTTATTAGTGCCATGTATGAGTTGAAAAGAGATGCATTTCGAACCGATATGGTTGCTCTCCTTGCAACTTCAATTATTTTTGCAGTATCGCCATGGTTAGCCTGTGAATACCGTAATTGGTACTTGAATTTCATTGACCAGCTCAAAGGTGTTCAGGAGGCAGCTGATGCAATAGGACATGAGTATATTCGGGCTGTAGAAAATCCAGCAGTAGGAATCGGTTCTTGCTTTGCAATGGCACTCGCAACGATAAGGTTGCCACTTAATCGTATAATTAAGGCCTCTTTGGAAAGAGCTTTTATTGTGAAAAAGTCTGATTCTGTATGCCCCCACTGTGGGCAGGTAACCCCTCATTCATAGTGAAATAAGACCTATCTCTAACTTTTCCGTGAACCGCACTGTATGAGCACCAAGAGGCCCCCTAATGTCATCAGGCTGGCGTTTATGGTGACCTTGTGAGCAGATATTTACCACTGTTGTAGATACATATGTTGACACATGTCTGGGCTGGGAATAATGTAGCTACATGTGTAGCTACAGCCATGTGTGATTAAGCATTGGGGGAACAGTGCTGCTGTTCGCATACCCAGCAAGATTTTGGCGCAAGCCAATCTGGATGTATCCAGCCCAATCAGCATTGATGTGAAGGCCGGGAAAATTGGAGCCCTGAGTCATGGGCTGGCAGGGTTTGTATTCCTAGCTGGACCGAGGTGGCCCGCGCTGGCCGTAATTGTCGAGGAAAAAGATGGACGAACAGGAAAGCAAGCTCATCACTGTATCGAATCAACTCAAGGTCGGGCCTGCTCTGGCTACCTTGCTGGTTTGTTTTTTAGTTCTGGCAGGCCACCTGTCCTGGTGGGTTATCTTGATCGTGTTTCTATGGGGCTTGGACGACTCGATAACTATCAACTGGCGCAAGCTGTTTCGCCGCCGCAGTTAAGGGAAAAACGCGATGAAAGTGCACCTCCAGCAATGGGCAGATGTAGCCCCTGGTTATCGGCAAATTGCTCGTGACCAATGGGAGCGAGAGGGCCTTGTGCCGGATCAAGTCAGGACGTGCGACCAGCTGATGGTCAAAGTAAAGAACGCGGCATCGCTCACCTCTGACCGCTCTGCCGTGACCTGTAAGCATTGCCTCAAGGCAATGGCCAAGAGATAGAGAAAAAACGCAATGGCTGACAATCGAGAGTTTGCCGAGCAAATTGGGGCCGCAGTTGCCAGCCTTGGCACTAGCGAGGCGCTTGGCTGCATGGCCAGGGTGATGTGCTGGGTTGCATCAGACCACGGCCAAACTATCCAGTTCGAGTGCGATCTCGGGGTGGTAACAATCGAACCCAAGCAGCAATCGCTGCATAGTTGAGGGAAAATCATGGGATCAACAACAGCAATTCATCAGTCAGATCTGGCAATCGTCAGGGCATGGGGAGATCAGGGACAAACCGCTGTGTTTGATGCCGACGGTGAATTGTTCGAAAGCTTCCCACCTGAAATGACTGACGAGCAGATTCGATTCTGCATCGGTCTGATTAATCGCCACTATGATCGCGGCGTCCAGCTGGGGGAGGCCCGTAAGGCCAACCAAATTAAGTCCGCGTTGGGCATCAACTGATCGAGGGTAGTTTGTTGGAACACACAGAAGGCCCTTGGGTCGTCAATGAAAAGCACCCTGCTCGTAGCAATGATGCTGAGGTTATCATCGAGCAGAAGGGGGGCAGCGCCCCTATCGCGATCTGCCCACCTATTTATGGTGGCCAGCAGAAAGCTAACGCTCGGCGCATCGTGGTCTGTCAGAAAATTTGCCGAGGTTACTCGACAGATGAACTCGAACAGAGGGGGCTTGCTGCCCTCGTCGGCGACGAGCTGCTGAAACAGGAAGGACTGCTCAAGAGCATCAGCGAGCGAATCCGCGACTGGTCTTCGATGACCCCAGCGGACATGAAAGCCGCTCTGTCTGACATTGAGGACGAGATCTCCGCAGCCGAACTGCTGTGAGCGCGATAGGAGTTAAGGGAAAACATGGCTGAGATCATGCAAATGCGGTGGCTGGGGGATAATGCTGTGGATGTGGCGGGCCTTCTGCCAGACCATAATTTTCACCACAAAGATGGTGTTCTGATCATTCACCAGCACGGCGGTGACGTCAGGATACCAAAAGGCTGGAGGTTCGCCGTTGATGATACTGGTCATGCCCATAAAGTATTGATGCTCACCAGACAGTTTACTTTGAAACCAAACTCTACTGTGACGGCCTGCCCGCGGTGTGGCAACAATACGGCATTTACCGCCTGCTCAGTTCAAGTGGTGGAAGATTGTTGCGAGGTGTTCATAATTTGCAGGTGCAGCTTTGACCCGACAGGACAGAACACCGACTACCGATTTGAGGATGTAATGGGTTACCTCAATGAGGACAATATCATGGTTGCCTTGAGGTGCTGGAATTGTGCCCTTGCCGAGGAGGCTATTACCCCATGAATCAACGAAAAGTCATGTTGACGGTCAGTGAGCTGGAATACCAAGGGCGGTTGGATGGGCGTCATGCTTGGGTGCTCAATGGATGCTGGTACTACTGGACAGACAAAGCTAACGTTGTTACGACCGATCTAGCTGGGCTTGAGCCATTCTGCCTCCTTAGGTTAGCTCTGGTGCGTGGTGAGCAAAACACCATTCGCCCGTTCACGAAAACAGATGCCAAGCGCGGGATCATCGATATGTTGAACCGTCATTAGAGTGAGCTCTGACCAAATTTAGAGGTACTGCCAGACCGGTAAAAAATTTCACATGTGAAATTTTTCCACCTCCATATATTCATTCGTCTCCAGCGATTTTCGTCTCGCGCCCCAAAAGGGCCTCAAGAGCGCTGTGCTATCGGTACTGAGGAAGAGAAAATCCACATACCAAAGGCAACCTCATTTGGAGTTCATCGTGTCGGTGCAAACTCAAACCAGAAAAGTAGAGATGGAGGCATGGCGCACAGACTCTTGGCCGTTATTCACTCTCATCAGGTTGGCATTGTTCGTATTTGGCCTTTCTGTAGGCTTTGGGATCGACAAAATGCTCGCTTTGATAGGGGCGTGAGTTCAGGCCTTTCTTTGTGAAAAGGCAGAGCCAATAAGCAGGCCGGTAAATGAATGAAAGGTGGCATGATGCCACCTTTTTTTTATTTGTCGCTGTAACTGCCCTAAATGGGCGCAAAGCCGTAGCAGGAAACTGAGTCAACTGAATGAAAATACAGGCCATGAAGATATGGAGGTTGCAATGAAGCCTGTAAAAATCCCGCGGAGGGTCGATGAACCCCCCCACCTACTCCTGTGGAGTGCCGATGAACTGGCACCAATGCTACTGGGACTGACAATTGGCGTAATCATCGGAAAGGCTCTCATCTGCTTCATTGGAGGGTTGCTCGTTACCAACCTTTATCGCCGATTTCGGGATAACCACCCAGATGGTTACCTACTCCACATGATCTATTGGGCCGGGTTCATAGCAACTAAGGCCAAGTCAATGAAGAACCCATTTGTACGGAGGTACTTACCTTGAAATTGAAAGCCTATCTCAGAACCTGGGAAGGGACCCAAGCCGAAAACAAATGGGGCCGACTTATCCAAGCAGGGTTGTTAGTCATTGTGTTGCTACTGGTCATCAAGGTCTTCACTAAAGAGACTATCGTCACCATGCAACCGTTTACCCTCTCCGAGGAGGCATGGGTGACACAAAGCAATGCCTCACGCTCGTACAAAGAGGCGTGGGGTTTTGCGCTTGCAACACTCCTTGGCAACGTTACCCCAGGTTCAGTGGACTTTGTTAAAGAACGATTGAGTCCCATGCTCTCACCGGAAATCTACCAGGATGTCATTGATGCAATTGAGATCCAGTCAAAGCAAATCAAAGAAGACCGCGTAACGATGCGGTTCGAGCCCCGCTTTGTGGAGTACGAAGAGAAGAGCAACAAGGTATTCGCCTATGGATACTCCTATGTGAAAGGAGCCTCCTCGCAGCAGGAAGAACGTGGGGAGCGCACTTATGAATTCATTATCAAGATCTCAAATTACGCCCCATCTATCGATTACGTGGAAACCTATATGGGTAAGCCACGCACCAAGACTGTACTGGAGCAACTCAAGCGTAAAGAAGAAGAAAAGGAACGGAGAACCAATGAAGCTCAACGTTAAATACCCATTTTTGACGCTTGCCCTGTTAGCAACAGGGGTCATGGCTGACTCCTCTGAGGATATTCCTGTCGTACCGGCGAAAGTAATGAAACAGGGGGTTCCAGCACCCATCGGAAGCAGCGGTGTAATGGGGCAGGTTAATGAGAGCCCTGTACTTACGATGAATCCCGGTGTGAACCAAATAATCCCGATCGCCATCGGTCATCCCAACCGAATCGTTACCCCTTTTGGCAATCCAGAAGTGGTTTCTACTTCGCTGAGCGGAGCCACTACTGATGGGCAATGTGGTGAAGTGTGTATTAAGGAGAACGTGGTTTACGTTGCAACTGACAAGGAATATCCAGTCACGATGTTTATCACCGAAAAAGGGTCAGAGGCACAGGCGTTGAGCCTAACGATGGTACCTCGGCGAATTCCTCCCCGTGAGGTATTCCTCAAACTTACTGGTGGAGCCAGCATGAGCGGATCCTTTGCCAATACTAAGGCCGATGCTTGGGAGAAAAGCCAGCCCTACGTCGAAACGGTACGCACTGTGTTCCGCAAGATAGCCCTTGGTGAAGTCCCCCAAGGCTACACCATGAACAACATACCAGCCGGAGCAGCTGTCCCACAGTGTGCATCTGGAGGTATTAGGGTCGATTTTACCAGGGGCCAGTACATGATGGGGCACAATCTAAACGTGTTCATTGGTGTGGCCCAGAATACGTCCACTCAGACTATCGAGTTTAAAGAGGCGCTATGTGGGGGGTGGGAGGTAGCTGCTGTGACTACCTGGCCGCTAAATGTGCTCGAACCGGGACAAAAGACCGAGATCTATGTCGCGATGAAGCAAGGTCGTGGGCAATCCACAGCCTCTAAACGGCCATCTCTGTTGGGAGGTCGCCAATGAACATCCGCCAGTTTTGGAGTGAGCTTGATCCGAAGAAGAAGCGCTGGATAGCCGTTTCTGGTGGTGTTTTTGCTCTTTTTTCTGTTGTGACCGTGTTTTCTGGTGCCCCCGAGAAAGGGGAACCCCGCGGGCGTCAGGAAACGATCAAGAACGTACTTACTGATAAGAATACAAGGGAAATTGGGATCGACTCCCTTTCTGCCGACGTGAAGATGGTTTCTCGTGAAAACGCGGATATCAAAAAGGCGTTGGAGCGCATCAATTCACAACTGGAGCAAAACAAGCAGAAGGCAGGAAAGGATGCAGATGTCGATCGGGAACTTTCACGTTTGCGTCAGGATCTTGAGCAACTGGCGAAACAGAACGCCGAGTTGGCCGAGTTGGCCAAGAAAGAAGAAAGGGATAAAGCACGGGGCAAGGATGCTGCCGGGGATGAACAGGCTAGCGCCCCTAGCTCTGCCACTAATAGCCAATTCATGGACAAAAAACTGGATTATAAGGATCCAGCAGCCCTTTTCCGTGATGCACCTTTACCTGACTCCAAGGGTAGTCCCACGGGGAAGGGGAGCGGTAAAGAGGGCGCAAAGCCAGGCATTCAAATAGTCAGTTATACCCAGACAGCTCCTGAGGCAGACAAATCGGAGACTGCTGATGATGACTCTATGTACCTACCATCTGGCTCAATCCTGACAGGTGTGCTGATTAACGGTATGGATGCCCCAACATCCCAGGGCGCTCGCCGCGATCCGTTTCCATCAACTCTCCGCATACAGAAAGAAGCGATTCTCCCGAACCGCTTCCGAGCCGATGTTCGCGAATGTTTCCTCATTGTCTCTGGCTACGGTGATCTGAGTTCAGAACGCGCCTACCTGCGTGGGGAAACGTTCTCGTGTGTACGTGAAGATGGTGGGGTGATCGAGGCAAAGCTCGATGCCTATGCGGTAGGTGAGGATGGCAAAGCTGGTGTTCGTGGGAGGGTGGTATCCAAACAAGGCCAAATCATAGCTAAATCGCTGATGGCAGGGTTCCTGAGTGGCGCAGCGGAGGCTTTCGATGTCAATCCAGTTCCTGTCGTCAGTACAAACCCTGGTTCCTCTACCCAATATCAGTCTGTCTTCTCTACTGACATGGTGCAGGGCGCTGCTGCGAAAGGCGCTGGAAAGGCTCTGGAGCGCATAGCGCAGTTCTACATCGATATGGCTGAGGGCATTTTCCCTGTGATCGAGATTGATGCAGGGCGTCAGGTTGACATCATCATCACCAAGGGCAGCAAGTTACAAATCCGTTCGTCTGGAGGGGACAAGAAAAAATGAGCATTGTGACCAAAAAGGGCAGTTACACAGACGAGGTTCAACAAGGTCCTGGAGTAGTATCCCTAAGACTATTTGGGGTAGGTGCTGCATTCTTGCTACTAGCAGGGTGTTCATCGCTCAACATCGGAGCTGATGAATACAGCTGTCCAGGTATGCCAAATGGGGTTCAGTGCATGTCTGCGCGTGATGTGTATGCCGCGACTAATGACGGGAACGTCCCCCGCCCGATGAATGCCGATGAGTCCAATGCAAAAAGTGAGGGAAAAAACAGTAATAACCCCCCTCCTGTTGCAACGAACGCATCTGGTTCTGGAGACCCGGTGATCGACACGTATGTCGCACCGCGCCTTCCGGATCGCCCTATTCCCATTCGCACTCCTGCGCAGGTTATGCGTATCTGGGTGGCACCCTGGGAGGATACCAATGGTGACCTCATTGTAACGGGATATGTCTACACGGAGATTGAACCACGCAGATGGGTGATTGGGGATGGCACACCAGAAAGTGAGCCGGTGCTGAGACCATTGCAAACCGTGCAGCACGAACCAAAAACAGAAACAACAAAGTAGGAGATGTTCTGAATGAACATGAATGTAGGTCATGCAGGTATGGCGGCTAATGCCTCCGGTGTAAATAAAAACAGTGCCCTCTTCCTCTTGATGGGGCTGGTGGCGGTGGCTCTTGTTCTGGCCCCCGATTCAGTCCATGCGGGGACCGGCGGGACGGCATTTGATGATGTGTGGACGACACTCAAAGACTGGACTCAGGGGACGCTTGGCAGAATCGTTGCTGGTGCCATGATCCTGGTTGGTGTTGTCGGTGGAATCGCTCGCCAGAGCCTGATGGCATTCGCCATGGGTATCGGTGGTGGGATGGGGCTGTACAACTCCCCGACAGTGGTTGAGTCGATCATGTCTGCAACACTGGAACATGCCGACAAGATCGCCCCGGCCACAATCCACCTCACCAATGGGCTTGGGGGCTAAGGCACCATAACTCGCCAGACACATGAAAAAATAGGGCAGCCAGTGGGCTGCCCTATTTTTTCATCAACAGCCAAATATTTTTCTCAATGCGCCCAAAAAGGGCAGAAACACAGCCGCTCTAATCCAAGTTATCCCCGTAATCTGCATTTTGGGTTCGTATAACTCATGAATGGAGATTGTAATGAACAACGCAAGACTTAGGCTTCCGGCCCTAATAGGGGCCATCGCAGCTATAACTGCCGGGAGTGCAAATGCAGACTTGTTAGCATACCGGTTTGCAACACCTTCTGGAGAGCAAAAATCCCTATCATCAGGGGCTATCTATGCCAACCCTGTTGGAAACATGACCTTTTCTGTGAGTGCAGGCATTGACAGAAAAGTGAAGGTTTCTATTTTGAGATCTGATGGTTCAGTTGTTTCGTCGGCAATTAGTTCTTTACTCGGAGCAACGGATAGAATTACCGTTGGAGGAAATTCCTATTATGGGGCTGAGTTGGTAATTCCTGCTCCAGCTGAGGGCGAGTATCAGATTAAGTCAGAGATATTATCTTCTCAGGGGGGGGTGATCCAGTCAGCCAGTGAGCGTCTGGTTATTGATACAACTGCGCCAATCATTAGTGGTGATTTCACTTTTAATGTAAGTGGGTGGACATGGGGGCGCATTGATATTTTCGGGCCAGATAATATCAACAACACAATATCAATTGGTGGAATTACAGATGCAGGTTCTGGCGCCGTGTCGGCAAAATACTTTGCCATTGATCCACAAGGTGTGAAAAGAAGTAAAACGGTGGCATTGACAAAAAATACACCTGCAAGCATAACTTTGTACGCAAATGATGCTTCTGGGGGGGATGTTGCACCTACAAATAGAGTTGAGTATGAAATAGGCGTTGAGGTTGTTGATGCAGCGGGAAATATCGCAAAAAAAACTCGCATTAGCGCAATAGATAGAACTATGCCTCCGTATTCTGTTGAGGTGTGGAATAGCCAGTCTGGCGTATGGCAACCATATGAATCAGCAACGTCATACGAAAACCCAATTAAGTTTAGAACGAAAATCGCCAAAGCGGATCACGTTGATTTCAATGGGACAAAGTATGGTTTGAAATTTTCATATAATAATCAGGACGCTAATTTTGTCTATAATGAGGGCGCGGTAGCGATACCATCTAGCTCCCAGTCCTATTGGAACATTCAGACGCTTTCTGGCGTATATCAGAACTTTTATTTTAGTTCATTGAATGGTGTGAAGCTGGGCGGTGCTGCTCAGCAGGGACCGCAAGCCATTGATTTTTCATATGGAGTGGCAGGGATGCCAATGGTAAGTGGGACATCACCCACGATTAAAACACCATCTAGCATCGATAGATACACCACTACGGTAGAACCAAGGTCATATGATCAGACTGTTAGTGTAAACGGAGCTTCATGCGTTATCCCGGCTGGTAGTCAATCATGCACACTCAACCCCAATGTAACATTCACTTCGGGTAGAGGTTATATTCCATATCCAGTATATGTCAGGAACGGGTCTGGCTCGCTAACACAACATGCAACATATCTGTACACCTATTGGGATTTTAACCCGCCAGTGATTAATAGCGCTGTGTGGGATGCATCGACCAAGACTGCCGCGGTTCGAGTTATTGATAATGATAGAATTAATAATTGGCAGATTGGTATGTGGGATACGAGGGATATTGGTGTTGACGCCATTGATGAAAAAGGTGGCCGAGTACCACTGAAACTAAAAAAAAGCTATGATGAAAGCTATAATACAAAGAATAGAGAGTTCACTACTACAGGCATTCCTGATGGAAAATATACATTAGAGGCTGTAGCTGTAGATACTTATGGTAATACTGCAAGAAAAGTAATATCGCAGATTGTTATCGATAATACAGCGCCCAATCTTGTGATTCAGGCCCCACAAGGTGGCGTCCCTTCACTTGATGATATTCAGATTAATGTGACTGATGCGTTGAGTGATAAACCATCGATTACTTCTGTCAATTTAAAAGGTGGTCCCTCATCGGACAATGTATTCCTATCTGTCCGAGCTATAAGTGCCAATTTATTTAAACTTGAATACCCAGTCATGTTCCCTTCGTTGAAGGCGGGCGAATCATATAGCCTTACAGTTATTGCACAAGATGACCAAGGTAATCAGGCAACTAAAAGTATAAATTTCAATTATACCCCGAGGCAGGTGAGGTTGGCTGATGGGATGGATGGCAAGCTCATGATCCCTGCTGTGACGCAGGAGTTTATCCATGCTGATGGCAGCAAGATCATCGAGACAGAACCGTTGACCCTCAATGATGGCTCTACAGTAACCGGTTCCTACGATGTGTTCGCCACGCTGCGAACTGACGCGAAAGTGCCGCTGGTTGTCAACGGAGTACGCATTGAACCTGGCCAGACCATGGGGATCATGAGTAAACACAACTTCGGGGCCTCAAAGGGACGGCTGAGCATCCCGATGAAACCCGCTGTGCCCGATGTGGTCGGCTCCTCCGGCCTGCTGGTCACCACTGCGGCGCCCAACGCACCGATCCTGGTACTGGACGTGAATACCTGGAAGCCGACGGCCAAACTCTCTGCGGAATCGTGGACTGTGCGCCAGGTGATCGACCCGGTGAAGATCTCCGCGTTGCCAGATGTCGGGGTGCCCTGCCGCTTCACTTCCAAAGAGGAAGAAGCGAAGCGCTCCGACCCGATCCGGGATCCGGTGTGTCTGTTGCAGTGGGACCGCATTCCCGATGAGGCCGAGCAGAGCACTCAGGAGACCGATGGCCTGAAACTGGCGGGACTGGTGGGCCAGGCCGTCAGCCTGGGCGAACAACCACTCGAATACAGCCTCTACCTGTTCAGCGGCGACGGCGCCAAGGTGAAGGTGGGGGGTGGCAGTCGCACGTTGACGGTGACCAGTGCTTACGGTGCCGTTGGTTACACCCCCGGCCCCGAGGTCGCACAGGTGAACCGTATCATCGAGGCCTTCGACGTGCGGATGAGCCAGAATCTGGGGCCAGCCTGCTCGGTGACCCTCAGTGCCGATCAGGCGAAGAAAGATGCGGCCAACAAGGCTTCCGGCAGTATCAGTCGCAGTTGCCTGTTTGAGTGGCAAGCCATCCCGGACGGACTGGTACAAGATCAGGGAACAACCACCCCCGGTCTGAGCGGTTCCGTGACGGAGAAAATGCAGCACATGTTGGGTTGGCGGGTGAGCATTTTCAGCAAGAATGGCACTCGTGTAACCCTCAATGATCAGACCTTTGCCATCGATGCCATCGACCCCCCGGCTCCAGCTGTGGATTTGACCTCGAAGTACAGCTTCAAGGACAACATCTACATGGTGCCGATGCTGGGTGACTACCTGGGGGATGCGACCATCACCTCGGAGCGGGCAGATCTGGACGTAACGATCAGCCGTAATGCCGATACCCTGGAATCGGAGACCTTCTCTCCCGGTTGGGGCTCGAACACCAAGGTTTACCGTCGGCTGAATACCGATCAGCGGGGCCTGTGGGAAGAGACTACCTATAAGGTGAAGGCGGCTTATAACAAGGTACCGGAGGTGAAGACGGAGGCGGTATACCGCGCCGTGTCGGTGCCATCCTATAACCTGGTGCCGGTAGTTGAAGTGGCTGGTGACACGGCCATCGACACTCAGGCGCTGCCTGTGCAGGTGAAGATCCAGGATCAGTACAAGCCAACCGAGGTGTTCGACGCGGCCACGATGGGGAATTGGAAGGTGCGGTTGATCCGGCAGATGGCTTATAACAAGACCGAGGCGCTGACGGATTTTGTGAATGCGCCGAACGGCACAGCGAGCTTTGCGGTAGACCTGTCGAAGGTAGACACGACCTCGGTGCGCATTGTGGCGGAGGCGGAGCTGGTCTCACCGTTTGAGGGGTACTCCCGGACAGTGCAATCCACGCGGCCAGCGTTCCTGACTGTACTGCGAGGCGGCGCGATAGGCGCCAATGTTGATGCTCGCAGGCTGTCAGGCGAGGCGCCGTTCACCGCAGTGTTCAAGTTGGCGCTGAATGACCGTCAGGACTACCGTGCGGCCGGTGACGTGGTATGGGACGTTAGCGGTGACGGTGGGGCCACCTGGGAGAGCACTACCCCGGAGGAACGCTACAAGTACCAGATGGTGAAGGTGTTCCAGAAGGGGCAGTACAAGGTGCGGGCCAAGGTGATCAACCGCAACTCCGGCGCCGAGGCTTATACCGAGGTGGTAGATGTGATCGCCTATGACAAGCCGAAGCTGGAAGTGAAAGGGCCGCAGACCCTGTTTGTGGGTAGTGAGGGAACGTTCTCGACCCGGCTGACAGTGAAGGAGGAGGAGATCGGCGCGGAGAACGCTGTTGTGGAATGGTCAACTGATGGCGGCAAGACCTGGGACAAACAAGGTCCGACGCTCACCTTGAGCAGTGACAAGGATACCCGGATCAAGCTGTGGGCAAGGGTCCGCTCAGGTGATGCGCCAGCGAACGATGATTATGCCTATCGGGTTGCGAAAACCGCCGTCGAGTTCCGGGCGGTGAAGGCGCCACGGCCGTATGTGTCGGGCCCCTCAGTGATTGAGACGGGCAAGAGCTACACCTTCAAGGCGACGACGAGCCTGCCGTACAAAGGGATGGATGTGCAGGTGAAGGGGGTCTTCACCCTGCCGAACGGGCAGCAAGTGGAGGGAGACACGGCGCAATACACACCAAGTGCCGAGGACCTGACCAAGGAGCGGGTAGAGACGACCTACACAGCCTGGATAGAGGGATTCCGGGAGCAGGGGGCGGAGGCTACCCACTCAATGAACTCTCGCGTGTGGGAGTATGTGTGGCCGCGGTTCGGGATGCAGGTGCGTAAGACTGCAAACGTAGCCCCCGCCACGCTCACAGTGACGGCCCGCCCCATCGGTTTTTCGGGCAAGCTGGACGAGGTGGTCTACGAGTGGACCCTGCCGGAAGGGGCAGTCATAGAAGACCAGAAGCAACCGGCAGTGCGGGCGCTGACGATAGGCAGCGCGGGTGAATACCTGGTGAAGCTCAAGGTACGGGATGCCCGAGGCAACGAGACAGAGCTGGAGGAGCCGGTGAAGCTGGGCGAAGCCGAGCAGTATGTGATCGACCTTCAATATTCCGGTTCAAATGCCAACGACCGGGAGCCACTGGACGTGTTGTTGCGGCCGTACATTTCAGGTGGTCACCCAAGAGACCGGATCCTGACGCGCCAGTATTTGGTGGATGGCAAGCCACTGGAGAGTGCGGGGTTCTATGGTCGCACGACGTTGCAGGCCGGTGAGCACGAGATCAAGCTCAAGGCGACATCGGAGATGGGCAAGGATGTAGAAGGCAAGCTGGTGCTCAAGGTGGCAGAGAACAAGTTGCCGACGTGCACGGTGCGCAGCCGGGAGACGATCGGTTCGTGGATCGTTTATGCGAGCTGTGAAGACCCGGATGGTCGGATGAAGTCTTATCAGTGGACGGTGGGTGGGGAAGTGCAAGCCATCACGGCAGACAGACTGACGATCAGCAAGGGCAAGGATGGCGTGATGCCGAGTATCGCGCTGGTTGGGGTAGATGATTCCGGTGGTAAGTCGGAGTCTGTTTCCCTGAACTAATCTGTGGACATATATGCGTCAAAGCCCGGTTAACAACCGGGCTTTTTTTTGCGATACCGCTGGATGTGACCAAATTGGGCCGTTACAGAGTCGAGGCTATTTAATCCCCCCAGATAAACTCCATGCATCTAGGAGTTCGACATGAGGGTAAACATGCTGAGGAAAATATTTGGAGGGCTGATGGCTCTTGGGATCACAACTATTTCAACTCAGGTGATGGCTGCCTCGAAGTTGGAAATTACAGATCCCAGAGCGGCCAAGATTGATGAGATTGTGGCACTCCCGATCAAGGGAGTCAGGGCTATCCAGAGTGATGGGCAGATAGTTTTCATCTCAGACAACGGCCGATTTGTCATATCAGGGCAGATTTACGATGTGTGGGGTAAAAAGCCCCTCAGCACTATGTCAGAAATGAGAGATGTTGCAGAAAGACTGCATCTCAAAGAGATGGGGATGGACGTTGACAAGCTGAACACCATCTCTTTTGGGCATGGGCCTAAGGATGTGGTGTTGTTTGTCGATCCACGTTGCAGTGTCTGCCACAAGTTGATTGGTGAGGCCAAGCCCTTGGCTGAGGAATACACCTTCAAGATCGTAGTTATCCCAGCATTGGGAGATGAGTCAAATCGGCTGGCCAAAGCACTTCACTGCGCTAAGGACAAAACCAATGCCCTAGATGCGCTCCTGAACAACAATCTGGGTTCTCTCCCGTCAAAATCTCCATGCGATCCTGCTCAATATGACCAGACCCTGATGACTGCCCACCTGATCGGTATCCAAGGGGTGCCTTTTGTCGTTGCTCCTGATGGCCGTGTGAGTAATGGGCGCCCGAATAACCTGAGAGCATGGCTGGAGAGTGCACAGTGATAGTGACTATCAAAAAAAGACTCAACGATGCGTTGATCCCTGAACATTTAAGGGCCGCGGGGATTATTCCCGTACTGGCTTATAGCGAAGATGAAAATGTGTTCCTCATGGATGACGAGAGTGCCGGATTCGGTTTTATCTGCGAGCCTATGTGTAGTGCGGATGAAAAAGTTCAGGAGCGGATGAACGGCTTCCTGAATCAGGAGTTTCCTTCCAAGACGACCCTCCAGTTTCTGTTATTCAGATCCCCCGATATAAGCCAAGAAATGTACCAAATGTTAGGGCTTCGGGATGGCTTTCGCCACAGTCTATTGAGCTCAGTTATCCAGGAGCGAATCAACTATCTCCAGCATCACACGACCGAACGGATTACAGCGAAAACCAACAAGGGTATTTACGACAACGGGCTAATCCAAGACCTCAAATTGTTTGTTACGTGCAAAGTGCCAATCAAAGGCAATACACCTACAGACCAAGAGCTCGTGGAACTTGACCAATTAAAAACCAAGGTTCAGTCGTCTCTGCAAACAGTTGGCTTGCGACCCAAAACTATGACCGCGGTGAGCTATGTGCGGATCATGAGCACTATCCTCAACTGGGGACCGGATGCTTCGTGGCGCCATGACGCTGCAAGTTGGGAAACAGATAAACCTCTTTGTGAACAACTATTCGATTACGGCACAGACCTTGAGGTCAGCAAAAACGGTATCCGCTTGGGGGACTATCACGCCAAAGTGCTGTCTGCGAAGAAGCTGCCTGATATTGCTTATTTCGGCGATGCGATCGCATATGCGGGGGATCTGACGGGGGGGAACTCAAATATCAAGGAAAATTACATGGTGGTTGCCAACGTATTTTTCCCTGAGGTGGAAAGCACCAAAAATACTCTTGAGCGAAAGCGCCAGTTCACTGTTAACCAGGCTTACGGCCCTATGCTCAAGTTTGTTCCTGTTCTGGCAGACAAAAAGGATTCCTTTGACACGGTATACGAGTCTCTGAAAGAGGGAGCCAAACCGGTCAAAATCAGTTATTCGCTCGTTATTTTTGCCCCGACGAAGGAGCGGGTTGAATCGGCTGCAACAGCAGCAAGAAGTACCTGGCGTGAGAGCCGTTTTGAATTGATGGAGGATCGCTTTATTGCCCTTCCGGTCTTTCTTAACTGCCTCCCGTTTTGTACCGATCGGGACGCCGTTCGTGACCTGTTTCGATACAAGACCATGACAAGCGAGCAGGCAGCTGTCGTTTTGCCTGTGTTTGGTGAGTGGAAGGGTACCGGGACGCATCATGCTGCGCTTATTTCACGTAATGGGCAGCTCATGAGCTTGTCACTTCATGACAGTAACACCAACAAGAATCTGGTCATCGCTGCGGAGTCGGGGTCGGGTAAGTCGTTTCTGACCAATGAGCTGATTTTTTCCTACTTATCCGAAGGCGCACAAGTGTGGGTCATCGACGCCGGGAAGTCCTATCAGAAGCTATCAGAAATGCTCAAGGGCGATTTTGTGCATTTTGAAGAAGGTACCCACGTTTGCCTCAATCCGTTCGAGTTGATCCAAAACTATGAGGACGAGGAGGATGCCATCGTTAGTCTTGTGTGTGCGATGGCTTCGGCTAAAGGGCTCTTGGGTGAATGGCAAGTTTCTGCGTTGAAGCAGGTCTTGTCCTCCATCTGGGAAGAAAAAGGCACCACGATGAAAGTGGACGATATCGCTCGGTGTTGTCTTGAGGGGGCGGATCAGCGCTTGAAGGACGTGGGCCAGCAGCTTTATGCCTTTACGTCAGAAGGTAGCTATGGAAAGTATTTTTCACAGAAGAACAACGTCTCTTTCCAGAACCAATTCACAGTGCTTGAGCTGGATGAGCTCCAGGGACGTAAGCACCTGCGCCAAGTAGTCCTGCTCCAGCTCATCTATCAGATCCAACAAGAGGTATTCCTTGGGGAACGCAACCGTAAAAAAGTTGTGATCGTCGATGAGGCTTGGGATCTGCTCAAGGAAGGCGAAGTCTCTGTATTCATGGAACACGCGTACCGGAAGTTCAGGAAATATGGCGGTAGTGTTGTCATCGCAACTCAGTCCATCAATGACCTGTATGAAAACGCGGTAGGTCGAGCTATTGCTGAGAACTCGGCGAGCATGTACTTGCTTGGGCAGACAGAAGAGACCGTAGAGTCAGTCAAGCGAAGTGGTCGTTTGTCCCTCACTGAGGGGGGCTTCCACACCCTCAAGACCGTTCACACCATTCAGGGTGTCTATTCAGAGATTTTCATCAAGTCGAAATCAGGTATGGGCGTAGGTCGCCTTATCGTCGGCGATTTCCAGAAGTTGTTGTACTCGACTGACCCGGTAGATGTGAATGCCATTGAGCAGTACGTCAACCAAGGCCTCAGCATCCCAGATGCAATCAGAGCGGTGATGAGATCCCGCGGACAAGCAGCATAGACGAGAGAAGATAATGGACATCAAATCGATAGCAATCGCAGCTGTACTGGGGGCCACAGGGGGCTTTGGTAGCAGCTATTACGTGCTGAATGAACGAACTTCGGCGATGCAAGAGCGACTTAATCAAACTCCGCCCATTGTGGTTGTCGATTTTACCAAAGTGGCAGCTTCATACCCTGCTGGAGCCCCGGCGGAAGAGGTGGAAAAGCTGATGGTCAAGACCAACGATGCGATCCTAAAACTCAAAGATGCAGGCTACTTGGTTCTCGACGCCGGTTCTGTGGTAGGTGCTCCGAGTGATGTTTACCTACCGGAGGATTTGCTGAGATGACCCTATCACCAAAGAATTGGTTGGTCAGAAAAGAGTCATGGCCGCGGTTTGGTGTGAAGGCCGCCCTGACATTGCTCGTTATGCTGGTCGCAGGCTATGGGTTCATAAACCGGTACCGCATAGGTATCGATCCGCAGAATGAAAAATGCCTACCTGGTTACACCGTATTTCTGATTGATATGCATGATCGCTCACTTCAAAAGGGGGCTATTTACGCCTTTCACGCTAAGAATATGCAGCCGTTTTACAGAGACGGAACTCGGATGGTCAAGATTTTGTCCGGTATTCCTGGGGACATAGTGCAGATTGATGAGACATGGAATACCACTGTGAACGGCGAAGTTGTGGGGGAGGGACTCCAGCTCGCTCGTAGACTGCATCTCAATGAGAGCCAATTTTACGGTAAGCAGAAGCTGACGGACGGGCACTACTGGTTTATGGGGAAAAGCCCATTCAGTTTCGATTCACGCTATTGGGGGACGGTGAGCGATGAGCAAATCATTGGCCGCGCTTATCCCCTCCTATAAGAGGGTTATCGCAGTTGTGTTGCTGACCATGGTTGGTAATGTCTGGTCTCAAAATACAATTTTGACAGAGGAAGATATTGCCCTAATTGAGCAAGGTAGGCTTACCTCTAAAAATACATCGGACCTCGACATGTCGTTGCCCTTGCAAAATCGACATATGAATGAGGCTCAGAACGAAGCAAAGGAGTTCTTCAATCAGCTCCAGTCAACCGATAAAACCCTGAAAGAGATGCAGCGTAGGCAAGTGGAGAAAGGGGCATATACCGACCATAGGATGCTTGTCTTTGCTTCGCACTCTTTGGGGACTCAGGGACTTGATGATCTGCTCACTGCCGTATCAGGCCAGCCTGATGCGGTGATCGTGTTCCGAGGCATTCCTGACGGAATGAACCTTGGTCAAGGTGTAAAAGCCATACAGGATCTGGCAGCTAAGAAAGAGCCTGTGCCGAATATCATCATTAACCCCCAGCTTTTCAAGACACACAATGTTACGTCAGTACCAACCATCATCATGCTTGACGGCGAGCAACTACTCGGTCAGCCGCCCAAGGTCGTGGCTCAAGTATCTGGGTTGGCAGATCCCTCTTGGCTGACAAGGGAAGTAGATAGCGGCAAAACAGGGGATCTCGGTGTGAAAGGCCCTGTGGAAGGCATCAGCGAACCCGACCTGATAGACGTAGCCAAGGCTCGTCTCGCCAAAATTGATTGGGCTGAGAAGAAGAAACAAGCTATTGCGCGCTTCTGGAGCAAACAAAAATTCAATGAGTTGCCTAAAGCCACAAAAACCCGAACTCGTGAAGTAGATCCAAGCGTCGTAGTTACGAAAGATATAGCTGCTGCCGATGGCTCAGTGTTTGCTCGGGCCGGTGAGGTGATCAATCCCCTATGTGATCTCCGCATGGAATGCCAACCTGGGACGCGGCCTTTTACCCAGGCCGTAGTGGTCTTTGATCCTCAGGACAAAAAACAGATGGCTTTATTATCCAAAGAATTGCCCAAAATTAGGCAGGAGCCAGGGGTGCAAAAAGTCACATTTATAGCAACGGCTCTGGATAAAGAGAAAGGATGGGACTCTTACAAAAGTGTTTCAGACCAGTTCGACGCGCCTGTTTATCTGTTGACTCCGGATCTTATTTCTAGATTTGAGTTGGAACATACACCGACAGTCATTACCGCTAAACACAGGAAATTCATTGTTCGTGAGCTCGCAGAGGATGCTGAGTAATGATTTTGATTCCGGTTTTTCAACCAATTAAACACGTCGGCACTGGCTCTTTTATTGCGGCGGAAGTCTTGGCTCGTTGGTATGAAAAAGGCCGAATGATCGCACCACAAAACATCAAGCCTCCTGTTGATTGGGGGAGGGTAGATATTGAGGTGGCAAGGTTCATTGAAAACAACCTACCTCTTTTATGTAGGCAGCACTGCGCTCTTTTTATTAATGTCTCAGAACAAACGCTAAGTACAAACGTGCTTTTCCAAGAGTGGGCAGGGATTGTCAGCAGAATTGTCGAAACTCGGAGTACCAAGATTGTTATCGAAATTACCGAGGGTGTTGAGGATGAGTCTTTATCGGATAGATGGGATGCACTAAAAAACTTAGGAGGCGAGTTTGCACTCGATGATTACGGCGACGAGAACTCGACTATGACAAGGTTAAGTAAATACTCGTGGGACTATTGTAAGTTTGATGCAAACAGACTTCATCTGTTAGTTGACTATCTAGCCATTCAATATTGTCGAAAAAATGGAATTCAGGTCATTGCTGAGCAAATAGAAACTCCGCTCCAAGAGCAGAGTGCCAAATTATTTGGACTTTTGTTGCAGCAAGGTTTTCACCATGGAAAACCGACAATCTTGGATAAACATATGAATTGCTTAAAGGCCTTAACATGATGAAAAAAACATTGAGGTTCATTGCCATCTTGGCAGCTTTTTTGGGGGGCACAGTTGCTGCTGAACCTGGCTGTCAGAACGCCGATGTGATTAGCGGGAAGCTAATAACTGACGTCTGCTGGAGTTGCATTTTCCCAATCAGAATTGCTGGCGTCTCGATAAGTGGTCCTGGTGGTAGTTATCCAGATGATTCAGCTAAGAACCCGCTGTGTCTGTGCAATGACAACTTGGGGGTTCCTCGGCCTGGGGTCACCACCTCAATGTGGGAGCCTGCTCGGCTCATCGAGTTCCAACGTGTACCTGGTTGCTCATCGGTTCTCAATGGCATGAGATTCCCATTCGACAGAACGAACCAAGGACACCACGGTGAAGGAGACATGGATGGTGGCGACGGTTCGTTCATGCACTACCACTACTATGCCTTCCCGTTGCTGACGATGCTGGATCTGTTCGTCAAACAGGCATGTAACCCAGATGGTTACATGGACCTAGACATCATGTACCTCTCGGAACTGGATCCTACTTGGAACAACGATGAATTGGCTTTCTTTACTAATCCTGAGGCGGCCCTAGTCGCTAACCCTGTAGCTGCTATGGCTTGTACCGCAGATGCAGTGTCTTCAACCGCAGGTAAGCCATTAAAGCAAATGTTCTGGTGTGCGGGATCTTGGGGGGCTTTGTATCCATTGAGTGGTAACCAGAATGGAGGGAAGGGGGTTATCAGAGATAGCTCCTTATTGAGCGCCAGAGTGCTGACGGCCCTTCACCGCCGAGGCCTTGCATGGAAGACAATGGGAAATGAAGCGATGTGTCGAGGTGTGATAAGCCCTACGATGCCAAAGACACAGTATAAATTCACGCTGTTACATCCCGTGCCCGAAACTAACTCGTCCCATGTTATCGGTGAGTCTGCATTGACTTGGGGCCTATCCAAAACGATTCCAGCCATCGGCCAAGACCCGATATACACCATTTGGCGCTGGAACGATTGCTGCAATCGGTAAGGAGTTATATGAACAATCAATCGGTAGCCTACAAGCTTATTGCAGTTACATTGACACTCACTATTTCAATGCTGCCAGTACATGGTTACGCCGCCGACGGCATTGCTCAAGTAGGAAAGAATGCACAAGATCTTGGCAATGAGATGGCGAACTCATTCAAGGGAGCATCTGGCTCTGTACAGAATGGACAAATCACACTGCCATCAATTAAAGATGGAAAATTTGATACGTCTGGGCAGTCTAGTTTTAGCGTCAACGAGTTATTTCCTGGTACCAGCAGTTCCAATACTCAAGGGAGTAGCTACTACTTCCCAGATGCGAACAATCCCAATGTAGATAATTTAAAGGGCATATACGACTCGAATACAAATATGGACTCACAGGGGGGGGATGCTCAAGGCTCCCTTTATTCTGATGCTACTGGTAGTAGTCCATCTATATCCGGTGCGGCATATAAAGTGTTGCTTGATGCTACTAATCGTTCTAGGCCTGACTTTTCAAATGATCCGATGCTCAACATGAGCAAAGACACCTATAAAAACATAGACCTTATTTCACAAGGTTTTGGGGATTGCTCTGCTGAGACGATTATTAAAGACTCTACGTTGAATACTCATGTTCCGAAATATGAACGCTGCCAGAGGGCAATGGATCAGAGTGCAGACTGTGAAGTTTTGCATGATTATGATGCTTCGGTAGTGAAGCATTATGATGGCCCCTATAACATAAAGTCGTGCGGGCCTGACTGTACTGAGTTATGGATAGGTAAGGTAGGTGATAACTACTGGAATGGTTGGTGTACCATTTATGAAGAATATACCAGAGTTATAGTAAGTAACCCGGAGGCAATCGTTTCTGCAACTCTGGAATATGCAAAATATGATGACTACATGCAAGTGTGGGTCGGGAAATCTGGCTCAGAAACAAAGGTTTGGCAAGGACCTAATAATAATTTCCCTCCGGAAACAGCGGGTGAATGTGAGCTAAATACAAGTTGGGAGCAGAATCCTAATGTAAATGTTACTCAATATTTTAAGAATGTATCGCCTGGTGATATAGTTACATTTAAAATCAGAGTTTCGGTAGCGGATGCTGGTGAAGGTTTTGGCCGAATCAAGATAAAGTTTGATCCTTCAAAAGTCGTAACAAAAGACACATGGACTCCGCAATCTTGTTTGGATTCAGCTAAAGGTGTCGTAGATAAATTTGCTAATGGATCCTTTGAGTGTACTGATATGCCGGTAGTTGATGCGGATAAATGCACTATGCTTAATGGCATTCGTGTCTGTGCAAATAATCTGGCTGAGTCTCCGCTGCCTGGAATTGATCGTTTATGTAGAAAGGTACATGTCAAGGCTGACTGGGATTACTATAAGGGGCAAATGGAATGCTGGGTTGATCCTCAGGGGGAAAAACATTGCCCGATAAATAATGGTGGGAATCTTAATTCATGTAAGCAATATGAAAACAATCCTCAATGTGGTTTTATCAGTTCGGAATGTATTGACGGAGCAAAGGGCCAGTCAGGCACATGCTATGTTTTCAAGGATACCTATGATTGCGGAACTGATGTAAAAGTCCCATCCATGGAAAAAGAGACTGAGTTCAAGTGTGGTGGACCTATTCGCTGCATGGGTGATGATTGTCTCGATATGACGAAAACTCAGAGCACCGATTTTGCAAAAGCAACCGCATTGCTTAACGCCGCGCAGTTTATGACTCAGGACATGACCTGCACAGGTAAAGACGGAAGTGACAAACCAACAGGTGAGGAAAATATCATTTGCTCAGCTTTTGCAGGAAAAAAGGGGGAATGTAAGATTGCTGTCGGTGGGGTATCTGATTGCTGCGAAAAGCCGAGCAATATCTCATTGTCTGATTATCTTGATTTAATAATGGCAGTTCCTAAGCTTGATGGCGCCGTTATGAGTCTGAGTGATGGCAATGTGATGAAGGGGGCATATCAGGTAATTCGTGACCCTGCTGTACAAGGCTGGACCGAAGTTACTAAGCCGTTCACCAGTTATGTTGAAAACCTATCGGGAAGTGTGGACTCATTCACTCAGCCAATTGAGCAGTTTGTTGATCAATTTATCGATCAAATTAAAGCCCAGATCAAAGAAGTCATGATGGATGTATTCAAGTCCGCAGGGCAGGATGCAGCAACAGAGCAGGCTGCTGCGGCAGCATCAGAACAAGCAGCTGAGCAATTAATGCAAACCGCTACAACATGGATGAGTACAGCTATGACTATCTACACGATCTACGTCGTGACTATGGTCATGATTCAAATGATTTGGAAATGCGAAGAGGATGAGTTCACAATGAATGCACAGCGAGCGCTTAATAATTGCACCTATGTTGGATCATACTGCAAGACTAAAGTTTTAGGGCAGTGCATTGAGGAGAGAGAGTCGTATTGCTGTTTTAATTCGCCTCTTTCAAGAATTATTCAAGAGCAAGTTAGACCGCAATTGGGGAAAAACTTCGGCTCAGCAAAGGAACCTCAGTGTGAAGGCGTTCTTCTAACTGATATTGAAAATATTGATTGGGATAAAGTGGACTTGACCGAGTGGTTGGGTATTTTGCAGCAAAACGGAAAATTTCCAAACCCACAAAACATGGATATTAATAAACTGACTGGCCAAGGAAGTGACTTTAATATTGATGGGGGTAGAAAAAATGCTCAGGAGAGAGCAACTGAAAGATTAAATGGAGTTGATGTTGATGCTGTAAGGAAAAAGGTGACAGAAAACATGGATGTTTCAACAGGAGCTAGGCAGCCATAATAATACTGCGGATATAAAGGGGGGCGTGATGCCTCCCTTTTTTATTCGGAAAAATTGTAGGCACATGGCTCGCAGAGGCATCGACACCTTGGTATCGGCGCACCGGCTGCGGCAGCAGGTTCCGTCAGCTGGTAGAGCTCGGGCGGGGGCCCTCGATGGTATCGGGTCTTGGTACCGGTGCTCCGGCTGCGGCAGCAGGTTCCGCCAGCTGGTAGAGCTCGGGCGGGGGCCCTCGATGGTACCGGTGCTCCGGCTGCGGCAGCAGGCTCCGTCAGCTGGTAGAGCTCGGGCGGGGGCCCTCGATGGTATCGGGCCTTGGTACCGGTGCTCCGGCTGCGGCAGCAGGTTCCGCCAGCTGGTAGAGCTCGGGCGGGGGCCCTCGATGGTATCGGGCCTTGGTACCGGCGCTCCGGCTGCGGCAGCAGGCTCCGCCAGCTGGTAGAGCTCGGGCGGGGGCCCTCGGATGGTATCGGGCCTTGGTACCGGTGCTCCGGCTGCGGCAGCAGGCTCCGCCAGCTGGTAGAGCTCGGGCGGGGGCCCTCGGATGGTATCGGGCCTTGGTATCGGTGCTCCGGCTGCGGCAGCAGGTTCCGCCAGCTGGTAGAGCTCGGGCGGGGGCCCTCGGATGGTATCGGCGCACCGGCTGCGGCAGCAGGCTCCGTCAGCTGGTAGAACTCAGGCGGGGAGGGCTATGGTTTGGATTTTTATGAACAAAATGGCCGCCAGTATGGCGGCCAGAACCGTGGTTAAGGTTTCATGAAGGATAAACAAAGAGCTCGGGTTTACCTTTCTCAAGCAGATATGGGAATTTTACTTTATCGCCATTTTCCAAAGTAACCTTATTCGGGGCTAGATAAATGAAGCTCCAGGTTGGGAGATGTTGGCTGATTTTTGCGTAGACAGCTTGTTCTGGGGCGTGGGCGCCAGTTCCATTTGTGACATTAATGAAATTAAACTGAGTATCATGGCCGGAAGTGAACGCGTAAGCATCACCTTGAACTCCAGCAACAAACGTCGGAGCGGCCCCCCTAAGCGGTTCTGCTATACGCACCTTAATCGAGCACATATCAGAGACTTTGCTCTTACCGTTGGTCCAAGTTGGGCAGCCCCATTCATTCTTGTAAAACTGATATGTAAGGTTGCCGTCTTTGTCATATAGCAAAGTAAACTCCGCCCCTAGATCGGTCAGAGATGACTCGACAGAAAATTTCACATGTGAAATAAATTTTGTCTGAGCATCTGCCGAAGACGCGGCCTCACTTGCTGGCATCCAAGCGATCACACTGTTGCGAGAGCCATGTTGTTTTGGGCCAATTGCCCAGTTAGCAAGGTTGACTAGCCCGCCCTGCCAATTAGATAAGCCAGCAAGACTAGGGGCAACATAGCCAGAAAGTACATAAGCGGCCCCGAAGCTTTTAGTGTCTGTTAGACGTTCCAACTGATCGCGTGGAACAGACGCGTCCTGAATCCCCGTTTTCAGTCCACCAGCCTCAGCAATGTTGTAGGCGCGGCTGTGTTCGGCTTTGAATTTCGGGGCCGAATATCCGCCATTTGTACTAGCGCAACCTACGAGCCCTATCATGCAGAAAGCTGTAGTGGCGATCAGAGACTTGTTCATTTTGTTCTCCTTCCTTACCTGAATTTGGGTTTTACTTCATTGGTTTAGACAATATCACAGTATCATAAAATGCAATTGTAAAAAGCAAAAAAAAGCCCCTCAACAAATTGAGGGGCAAACAAGGGTTGTCACAGGTTGATCTATGCAACAGCTTCCGCTTGAGACTCGCTCTCAGCTTCGGCTTCGGTATCCAATTCGTGTTCGGCTGCGATAGGAGCAGCCTGCTCGACTTCACTCTCTTTACCTTTAGCGTGGGCGGAAACTCTGGCACGTTTCTCGATGCCGATGATACGACCAGCCAGTTTGAATAGTCGTTGTTGCCATTGATAGTTGGCTTCGGTCCGTTGTTTGTTGCTGAGGATGGCGTTGAGCCAGAGAGCATCGACAATCCCCATCAGAGCATCAAGCTTACGGATCAGGTGAATAAACTGGGCAACCTGAGGTGAACTGATCTCAATGTCATAGGTATTTGGCTTGCTGTAACCAGGCATACCTTGGATGCCATTGTCTTCCATCAACTTCTTGAGTTGGCCATGGCTCTTATCAAGATCTTCCGAAACCTTGGCGATGAGTTCCAGAATGACGGTTTCAACTTGGTCGATTTCATCCTGTTCGCCAATGATGCGCAGGATAACATCGATAGAGAACAAAGAATTGGAAACCCGGTCAAAACTGCGATCCATGACTCGTTGAGCCTGGAGGCTGTTCATGGTCAGTGATTGTTTGAACACCGGACGTGAGTAGTCAGGACGGCTGACGTTAGTGCGCGGCTGGCTTGCCACGGTAGCTACTTGTGCTTCTGCCATTGATATGTGCTCCTTAGGGTACGAGGTAAACGCACGATAAGGATAAAGAGATTTTTTTGGTAATCAGATCGCTCAAGTTGCCCAAAATGGACTGTTACAGCGTTTTCCATCCGAAATAGTTCCGCTATATTTGAACCATCTTAGTCGCTCTGCGACTTTGTGTGAGATAGCTGGTCTCCAAAAACAAACAGCATTCTGCTATGTGCCATCTGGCATTTTCAAACCCCACTCCGGGGGCAATCTCCCGGTTATCGGGTGTTGCCCCTGAACTACCTTTCAGGAGTAACACCATGCACATTATCACTTTCATTGCTGCTCTGATCGTCGCCTTGGGTATGCTTTACATCGGCGCGAAGGTCTTCGCACTTTCGTTTGTTGCCCTTGCTAAGTTGTTTCAGCGCGTCGGCTTGTTCCTCTGGAACAAGTTCCCAGTTGCTTCGATTGGTTTGTTCCTCAAGAACAAGCTTGTCGAGCCAGCAATGCGGTCTTTGAAGGCCGTCATGACAAAGAACGTAGCCAAAGCCAGCAAGCCCAAAGCTACAGTTGTGTTTGAACCGCAAGCATTTAATGTTCCGCATATTGATTTCGAGCTGGCTTATCCGGATCTCGATGTCCCTGCGTACTTGCGTAAGGGAACCAATATTGTCTGGTAACCTCTGTCGTTAATGACTGTTTCAACCCACCGGGGCAACTATCCCTGATGGGGGTGTTGCTCCTTTTAACTCCAGGAGCAACATCATGGAAATCGCTATCATCGCTGCGTGTATCCCTCCCGCTTGGTTCATCTCTCGCCCGTTGGTGAAGATGACCAAGTGGTTTGGCTTCCGCTGATAGTTAATACAAAGAGAGAGGGTAACCTCTCTCTTTGGTCAAGCCTCTGTGGCTTGTCTTTAAAGCTTGCTGAGCGAGTGGGCTTTGACGACAAGCTACAGGGGGAATGTTGAATGCAACAACATGTATATGACGACAACGAAGGCGTCATCTACCTTGCCGACGGGCGTGAGGTAAGGTTTGACTCAAAGCTCTACTCCAGCGCCGAAATGGCGCATAGCGAAGCGGAGAAATGGGCCAAAGCAACAGGCGTCATTGGCAAGGATGATGATGTGGTGATGTTCGTTCATTGAGAGGTGGCTTCACAAAGAGGCCACCTCTAACTTGAAGTCTGCTCACTCATGGCTCAGCCATCAGTCAGTAGATTTTGTTCTCTTCTGAGAGCGAAAAGTGCGATAGCTGGTCGCCAAAAACAAACAGCAAACAAGAGTTTTTTCTAACCCATCCGGGTGCATCTTCCCGGTTCGGGAGTAGATGCGCCTGCCATTTATAAGGAACGCATCTATGTCTCAATACGCTCAATTCTCAGTAAGCAAGGTCTTCGGTATGCCAAGCATCCCGGAAAAGGTTTTGGCCATAGGCTACGCCGATGCAACAAACCCTTTCATCCCTGCTACTGATCCCAACTACGTTTTCCGCAAAGAGTTCTTGCGTGAGGTTTTGGCCTTTCTCAAAGAACCTGGCGGTGACGGGTTGTTCACTACCGGTCCTACCGGATCAGGAAAAACATCAGGTATTACTGAAATCGCTGGTCGTCTGAATTGGCCTGTACAGCAAATCACGGCCCATGGGCGGATGGAGTTGTGCGATCTAATCGGTCACCATGCTTTGGTTGCTGTGAAACCTGGTGAGCCACCTGTTATGCAGTTCATGTATGGACCGCTGGCAGTTGCTATGCGTGAAGGCCATATTCTCCTCATCAATGAGGTGGATTTGGCTGATCCTGCCGAGCTGGCTGGTCTTAATGATGTCCTTGAAGGTCGTCCTCTTGTGATCGCTCAGAACGGTGGGGAAATCATCAAGCCGCACCCGATGTTTCGTGTGGTTGTTACCGGCAACTCTACTGGTTCCGGTGATGCTTCTGGTTTGTACCAGGGCGTGATGATGCAGAATATCGCCTCAATGGATCGATATCGTTTCATTAAGGTTGGGTACGCCGAGGACATTGCAGAACTCAGCATCCTTGGTCGCGTAACACCAAATTTACCGGAGAACATTCGTAATGGAATGGTGCGTATTGCCAACCAGATTCGGAAGTTGTTCCTTGGTGAAAACGGTGAAGATGGTCAACTCAGTATTACCATGTCCACTCGGACATTGGTGCGCTGGGCCAAGCTGTCTCTCGCCTTCCGTGGCGCCCCTAACGCTCTTGAGTATGCCCTTGATCAAGCTTTGCTGATCCGGGCAGCAAAAGAGGAACGTGAGGCCATCTTGCGCATTGCGAAGGATGTGTTTGGCGAGCAGTGGCGTTAAGGGAGTGTGTGATGATGAAGCTCAATGAATATTTGTGTCGTCGTTACACTCTTACCAATGAAACTGGTTGGGAAGTGAAAGAGAAGTTAATAGGCTTCGAAATGCTTCGTGAGCCAACCTCCTCCTCTCCAGGCCATTTCCGGCTGGTGGAGATTTCCCAGGTCATACTCAATGGAAAGGCTCAGAAATGGGTCGAAACAATACTCTCTACCACCTTTGAAGCCAACACCTTCGAAACGATCCCTATGGTCTATAAAGACCTGGAAAAGCAGTATGTGTCGCAGTTAATCGAGCAGGGGTATGTCTACCTTGACGAGGTACTGGTAAACGCAACGACTCGTATTGTGCAGGGATTGGTGACAGTAGCGTCGAATCACACCTCTGGTGGCGGCTCGATCAATTGGTTGTTTACCCCTCCCTCAGGAGGGGGACAAATTTACAAAGGGTTCATCCTCGGTACCTTTGTCAAAGCAGCCAGCCTGATAGGCTTCACGGTGAAAAGAGATAAGAGCAGTGATGAGCAATTGCCCAGTGTGCTGATGCATACTGACAGTGGCTTTGAACTCAGAGTTGACCGAAGCCTAGGCGAAAACACTATCCATCCGGACACACTGGAAGGCGCTGGTGAAATTCGCTTGGAGCATGGTCACTTGCCATTGCTGACGCTGATTTTCTTGCAGCAGCAATATGCAATGACTTTTATCGGTGTGGGCGATGCTCCTTGGGTGAGTTTCTGCGATGAGCAGGGTAATCCCTTCGAGTATTCGAACTTTGATTCGCTGGTACCTGTTATTGAGCGATTCGGTTTCAGCTATGACGAGGTGAGGAAAGATGCGGAAAGGCTTGGTCTCGCGTCTGAATTAATCCGTTTGGCTGGGATAGAAACCGAGCAAGAAGACTTGTTCTTTTAACCTTGGGAGGGGCATTTCCCTTCCAAGTTATTTGTTATTAACCCTTCGGGGGCGCTATTGCCCCGACGGGCATGGTGTCCCCCTTAATTCAGGAGAAACACCATGTCTGATAACAAATCCCTGATCGCCCGTTTTGCAGCCCGCTTCGGTGTCGATAAAGAGAAATTTTATGAGGCTTTGAAGGCCACGGCCTTTAAGCAGCGTGACGGCAGTGCGCCAACTAATGAGCAGATGTTGGCTCTATTGGTGGTTGCAGAACAGTACAACTTGAACCCATTCACGCGAGAGATCTATGCGTTTCCAGACAAACAGAACAAAGGGATTTTCCCTGTTGTGGGTGTCGATGGTTGGAGTCGCATTATTAATGACCACCCCCAGTACGATGGCGTCGAATTCGTGTATGCGGACAAGATGGTCAAAATGCCTGGGGCAAACGTTGAGTGCCCTGAGTGGATTGAGTGTGTGATTTACCGTAAGGACAGATCTCGCCCTACCCGCATCAAGGAGTTTATCGATGAGGTCTATCGTCTGCCCTCACAAGGTAATGGTCAGTATGGTCCATACACCATTAATGGCCCATGGCAAACCCACACCAAGCGTCAACTTCGTCACAAAGGGTTGATTCAGTGTGCTCGGGTTGCGTTGGGGTTCTCTGGCCTCTACGACCAAGATGAAGCTGAACGTATCCGTGAAATGGAGCAGGCTACGGCGATTAACCCCGCCATCGGCAATCTTCCATCTCCGGAGCACATGAGCCAGAGTGAATCAGAGCAAGGACCGGAAGTTGTGCTCATTGAACACAAAGAGCTGGATCCAACACTGATGACACTCGTTCGTCGTGCCGTGAAAGCCAATGCATGGTCTGCGGCACATGAGTATGTGCAAGAGCGATATAAAGGCTCTCAGTTGGACTATGCAGTTCACTTCCTTCGTGAGAAGGAACTGGACCATATGCCGCCAGTTGAGACCAACTACCAGGATGTCCAAGCGCCGGTCGATATTCAAAGACAGGCAGAAGTAGAGCCGGTAGTACAGCAAGACCATTCGCAACTTACCGAGTCGGCGGAACCGCTGCCAGAGTTGGACGCAAGTGAATGGTACGAATAATAAACCCCACCGGGGGGCATCCCCCCTTGGTGGGGGGATCTCCCTTTTAATCACTGGAGAGGTCCGTCATGAAAATTGTCAACCTGTCGCAACGCGAGGAGGATTGGCTTGCATGGCGGCGTCGAGGCATCACAGCCACCGACGCTGCTATTCTGCTCAATCGTTCCCCGTACAAAACACGATGGAGACTGTGGGCCGAGAAGACTGGATATGCGCGGGAAGTCGATCTGAGTCTCAATCCTTTGGTTCGCCGGGGGGTTGCAAATGAAGATCTGGCAAGACAAGCGTTTGAGAAGAAGCATGATGACTTGCTGCTTCCTGTCTGTGTCGAGTCGGAACAATACCCCCTCATCCGAGCTTCACTGGATGGGCTGAGGGATTGTGGTGAACCGGTCGAGTTGAAATGCCCGAGCGCTACTGTCTGGCAAGAGGTTTGTCTTGAGAAAGCAAACTGCAACGCATACCGGCTTTACTACCCGCAAGTGCAACATCAGCTTTTGGCAACAGGAGCAAAGCAAGGCTGGTTAGTTTTCTACTTTGAAGGGGAGATTCGGGAGTTCCTCATACTCCGTGATGAAGCCATGATTCATGAGATCTTGGCTGAGGCACAGAGGTTCTGGCAGCAGGTGATTGACAAGAAGGAGCCAGAAAAAGATCCGGAGAAAGATCTCTTCATTCCGCAAGGTAGAGAGGTTAACGCATGGATCGCTGCTGCTGAGGAATACCGTCTTTATGATGCAGAGGTCCAGGAGCTAAAACAGCGCTTGGCCGAGTTGCAGGAAAGGCAGAAGCCTCATCTTGAAACCATGAAGGCCCTCATGGGGCAATACTTCCATGCCGACTACTGTGGCGTGATGGTGACAAGGTACAAGGCAGCAGGCAGGGTGGACTACAAGAAGCTGTTGGCTGACAAGGCTTCGGGTGTTAAGCCCGAAGACATAGAAAAATATAGAGAAAGTTCATCCGAACGGTGCCGTGTAACGGTAACAGGCTCGGTGAAACCACGGTACATTGTGAATGAGGATGTTCTCGCGCCTCTTCAAGATTTATCGGAAGAAGTAACATCAAGTTGGTGGTAAGCGGGGGGAACCCCGCTTTACCCACTTTCCATTGTGGATTCCATGAGTCTCCAATGGAAAGCAGATTTTGTTCTCTTCGGAGAGCGAAAACGTGCGATAGCTGGTCGCCAAAAATAAACAGCAAATTAACAGTAATTTACTAGCCCAACCGGGCGCATCCGCCCGGTAAGGGACGTGATGCGCCTCAAAAATATGGAGAGCATCATGACTAAAGTGAACCACCTGAATCGCTTGTGCATCATTCACGTTGACTTCGATATCTGGAGCGGACAGACCCGTTTGACCGCATCCGACTTGAAGTTGGGCGTTGGGGGCGAAATTCCTCCGGAAAAGATAGCACTGCTTGGTAGTAAAAAAATCTGTGATCCGGCGAAGCTGAAAGGCTTCCATCGTCTGAAAACAGAAACTCGTCGCCTCCTGCTGAAATTCGGTATGCCGTTCATGAACGGTTTTGCCGTACCGATAGAGAAGGTAGATGAAATTACTGGAAAGCTCGATGAAGTGGGCTACCAGTTCAATGCTCTAAAACAAGACTTCATCAGAGGCTATAACATGGCCGTTGATGAATGGTGTCAGGAGAACCCTGAATACGAAGGTGCACTTCGAGCTGGAGCTCTTCCCAAGGAGACAGTTGAGAAGCGAATAGCCTTTGAATATCAGGCATTCATGATTGTTGCCGATAGCGATAAAGGCCATGCAATGAAGCTCAACCGCAAGGTCGAGAGCCTCGGAGATGACCTAATCGCTGAAGTTACCCAGGAAGCTAATAAGTTCTACACGGAGCGTCTGGCGGGTCGTGACCAATGTGCTGTCACAACACGACAAACTCTTCGGAACATCCGCGATAAAGTGGACGGACTGAGCTTTCTGAATAATGCCTTTACCCCACTGGTTAAGCTGCTCGATCAAACCCTTCGGGGTTACGATCAACACGCTGATGGTCGAAATGTCGTTGCACCTTTCTTCTATCAAGTTGTGGCAGCAGTGTTAATCATGAGCGACAAAGGACGTATTGAACAATACGCCAATGGAGCGCTCACTGTGGAAGGGATGACTGTGGGGATGGTTTGTGCCGAGCTCGTCGCTAGCACCGATCAGAAACCGGTTCATCAGGTTAATGCGCAGCCTACCGCATCTGTTGCTCCCGAGACCGGGAACACCAATGCGCAAGCTGAGATGCAGGTTGATGAAGATGACATCGAAGCATTCTTCAACAACTACATAGAAAATCATGATGCTGGTGGTCAGAAAGAGGAGAAGACCGAAGCCACACCGGGAGTGCCGGTAGCGACGGAGGAACCTTTGGAGATGCCAGTGACTGATGTAGTGGTGAACCAACCCCCTGTGGTTGAAACGCCACCTAAAGATGATGGCGTAAACGATCTTTATTTCTAAACGCCGTGCTCAACAAATCTACCCGGAGGGGATAGCCACCCTCCGGGATGGACTATCTCCTTCTCTACTAGGAGAAATGATATGTCCAAAAAAAGAACCATCTACAGTGCTTTGCCCATCGTAGCCGCGGCTTATGGAGAGAAGCTCGGTGTCAAAGTGGCGATCGGTCACGATACCGCTTACACCGACGGAAAAACCATCGTAGTGCCGAATGTTCCTGACGATTATCCGAACATGGATGCCGTCTGGGGATATTTGGCCCACGAGGCAGCCCACGTCCGTTTTACGGATTTTAGTGCGCACCGCCGTAAAGGACTTCATGCTGAGCTGACCAACATTTTAGAAGACTGCCGCATCGAGCGGGCCATGATGGAGCTCTTCCCTGGCACGGTGCAAACCTTGAATGAAGTCGCTAGGTATATGGCTCAAGCGGGCCATTATGCTCATGTGACTGACGATGAGGCTCCTGCATCGATCCTGACAGGGTTCTGTCTCTATTGGTTGCAAACTAAGGCTGTAGGTCAAATTGTTCTGCATCCATACCTCGATTCAGCCACCGCCGTTATCGGGCGCGTGTTCCCTCAAGGTGTCGTTGTTCGGCTCAATGCGTTGCTGCGTAAAGCCGTGAATACGAAATCAACCGCAGAGGTTGTTTCCTTGGCCGACGAAATCATCAAGATGATTGAGGAGGAAAAGGAGAAAGAAGCACAAAAATCCCAAGGTGGTCAGGGTGAGCAAAACCAGCAAAACGCAGGTGGCGAGCAGTCTCAAAACCATCAGGGGGGGAGTGGGAAAGATCAAAACCAAAGTGCTGGTAGCAATGGTGGAGATCTACAAGGCCAAAACCAGAAGCAAGAAGGGGCTGGTGGTCAGTCTGATCCGAAAGGGCAAGGTGACCAAAGCTCATCGAATGCCGATGGGGGTACTCAAGCAGGACAGCAATCTGCTGGTGGTGAACATGGCCCGTCCAAACAGGATGCTGCCAAGTTGCTTCAACAGGTTCTAAATGCCAGTGCCGGTGATCTGCGTGGTGACACGCATGATTCACTCAAGGCCGAGCTCAACCAAGTGGCGCTTGAGCAGGGGAACAGTAGCTACTCGACTGTTCGTTCTGCTAGTGACACTCACGACAATCCCGCCGCTGGTAAAAGCCTCATTGGGGATGTGAAGAGCACCACAACTAAGATAAGACAGCAGCTGTATGGCTTAGTTCAAGCCAGTCAGCGAGTTGCCCATCGTAGTCAACGGTCTGGGAAGCGTCTTGACGCTCGGAAGCTACATCGCGTAGTGACTGGCGACACTCGTGTCTTCCTCAAACCGGAGGCCAAGAAGCGCCCTAATACAGCGGTGCATATTTTGGTCGATATGAGTTCTTCCATGTCTTATCGCGCAGCTAATGGAAAGGAGCGTCAGGACATCGCTCGGGAAGCATCTCTCGCCATTGCTATGGCGCTGGAGGCGATCCCCGGTGTGAATCCGGCCGTTACTTTCTTCGGTGGTGATCAAAAACAACCGGTGTTCAGCGCGGTGAAGCATGGGGAGCCGGTTCAGAACCGGGCTGGTCGTTTTGGGTTCAAGGCGAGAGGTAATACTCCGATGGCAGAAGCCATTTGGTACGCCGCCTTTGAGCTTACCAAGACCCGTGAAGAGCGGAAGATGTTGATCGTTGTTACTGATGGGGCACCTCAGAATGCCCCGGCCTGTAGTTCGGTCATTAACCTCTGTGAATGCAGTAATGTAGAAGTGATAGGCATTGGAGTTGAGACTAACGCGGTAACAAGACTGTTCCCAACGAACATTGTCATTGATGACGCGGCGGCTCTCCAACGCACATTGTTCAAGTTGCTTGAGCGGTCTTTGACCTCCTTCGCTGCTTGATTGAGCATATAGCGGCTACTCCCTCGGGGGTGGCCGCCAGTTTCTAAACCCATCGGGGCTGATTCCCCCGTTGGGGGATGTAGCCTCAAATTTTCGAGGAAGACATCATGAAAAAACCAATCTTCGAACTAGATAACAAAACCATCTGTGCGGACATCAGCTGGGTGGCTGACGAAAAGAGGGACTGCTGGGAACTTCGCGGTTGTGTGACCGTATCAGATCCTGTGCAAGCCAGTTTTTCTAAGTGGTACCGCCCGGACTCTTATGAGCTGCAACATTTGGAGTTGTCTAGTTGGCCGGAAGATATTTACCGGCAGCTCCAACAGGGGGGGTTCCTCGGTTGGGGAAAAGAGCTTCCCCCACACTACAGAGGCGGCTGGGGTTATTTTTATAGCAACAGCAGCACAGAGAAATCTGCGCAACAAGCTGACAAGAACAGGTCGCAGGAGGCCGTGCTATCAGTTGGCACAAGAATGGGGCTCTGCACAGAGCAAATAGAAATATTGACCCGAATTGTTGCACTGGTTCGCGAAGTCGAAGGAAAACGACCAACAGTATCTGCAAGAGAACAGCACTACGGATACTAAAACCCACCAGGGGCTGAGCTCCCCTGCTGGGGATGAAGCCTCAAGTTTTTGAGGAGATCATCATGGAAAACACCATCACGACCACGAAAGGCTACACGCTGAAAGCGCTTTGTGAGGGATCGTATTATGAATGTACGCACCTGAATGGAGTGGAGTTGACAGCAGACCACCGGGATGTGCTGGTACTGAAAACCGACGGCTCTTTTCTCTGCGGTGCGGCATATACCCCCGCATACTGGGCTGGTGTGAAAAATTAGTGCTGGAGCAGTTTGGTCCCGCGCTGTGAAACGATAGCGGTTACCCCTTGGGTAACCGGCCTTTACTAAAACCCACTGGGGGCTGATTTCCCCCTGCTGGGGGATGAGGCCTCAGATTATCGAGGAATACTCATGTCCATCATTTCTTTCAACATCCAAGAAGTTAAAAAGCTTGTTGATGAACTCAAGGCTGCACAAGCCTACTCAGCCAGCACTGATGATCTGTTCAATCCAGCCATGTATTCGGATGGTATACCACGCGATGAACATGGCCGCAGTGAGCAAGAGGCAGAGAAGTTGGGTGAGTTTTTTTGGCCTTCGTCAAAGTACATCAACCAGAGCAAAGTTAAGCCTGCTTTGGTGCTGGTGGGTGATCATGGTTTGTATTTGATTACAAACGCGAAGGTCGAAGGTAGTCCTGCTTCTCGTGGAACAGTAGTCTATGCAGCAGGTTGCAACCCCACGCTAGATGACGATTTCTACGAGAATAAGTGTGAACTTTTTGGTGATGACGATGGCTCGGTAACCCTGCCTATGGCATGGGCCGAATGGGCTATCCAAAACAAGATGAAAGAGTTTCGCATTAAATCCACCAGTGGTTCTATTTCGCTGGTAACTAAGTGATAAATACACTCAGCAGAGTGTAATTGTTCCAGATAGTTGTCCCCTTTGGGAGGGCTGTTCTGCCACGGGTATTGCACCCGAAAAGGGCAGTTTGAGCGGTATAGCTCATGCTGTTGTTATGCAACAATTTAAGCATGGAGGGGGATGCTCCCCTCCTGCTTTCCCAGGAGCATAAATTTCACATGTGAAATTTTTTGTGTTCCTCGGAAAGCAAGATTTTGCTCTCTGTCGAGAGTAAATCGTGAGATAGCTGGTCTCCTAAAACAAACAGCAATCAACCTAAGCCCCTTGGGCGCACTGCGCCCGTTGGGCAATGTGCGTCCTAAACTTTTAAGGAACGCATATGTCTACCATCATCGAAAAAATCAAAGCAGAAATGCTGAGCATCTCCAAGAAGAACAAACTGCCTGAAATCTATAAAGAGGACCTGTCACATGACATATCCCTTATAGAGAATTTCAGTGGCCGTAAGTTGGTATGGGTGCTCCGTACTTGTGGCTCTGCCCTGGTTCCGACCAAGGTTGGAGTTCATCCCTGCCATGTAACTCATTGGATCTGGGGAAACTCAGGACAGCAAATAGTGACTTACGCGATTGATACTCTTACCGGTGTCATCGAAAAGATCGATTTTGAAGAGGCGGAACGCATGATTATGCAGCCGCCGCGTCAGCTTAGTATTTCCCTTGGTAAAGAGGTTATAACCAAACAGGTCAACGAAGCGCTGGCCCTTGGTTGTGAGCTCAAGATTTGGGGAGTATTTGAGTCGCCCTCCAGCATCGATTCAATCGGTAGTTGGGGGCAGTGGCAGCGATATTTCCTTACTTCCGGGAATCACCTGATGGCTGATTTCTTGGGTAAGGCAATTCGTTTCACCAGTCAACGCTGATAGGGGGGAGCATGATTGACTCTATCAAGCAGCAAGCTCTCGGTTTGGCTGCGTTGCAGGTTCTCGAATTTGCCCCTGAGTATTCGGGGCGGTGGAACGAGGCTTTTGAACGGCTCCAGAATGATGTTCGTGAAGGGCGCCAGCCTGAGCATTGTTCTATCCGAGAAGGATTTGACTTCTGGAGTTGGTTTGAAGTGGTTTCCCATGTCGAGCAATCGGCCGAGGAAATCTGGAAACCAATGGAAAAAGAGCTACAAGCGGCTAGGGAGCGTGTTCTCTGTACTGCGGTAGAAAGAAATAATGGTCAAGCCTTGAATGTTGAATACGTTCATAGTCTTGATCCGGAAAGCAAACATAAAGTGCTGATTCAAGCTCTCGTCAGAGCAGTGGAAGAAGCCAACAAAGGTTGTGATTCCGATCGGGAGAAGTATTCCCTTCGATCGTACTCTGGTCGCGGTATGTACGGACGTTATTGTCTTGCTCTCGACATTCCGCCAGGTAAGGATGCAACCCCCGTAGCCATCAAGATGGGGGAGGCGTTCAAGTTACTGGGCCAAGGTAGCAAAGACAGTATGGGGCATGGCTCCATTCTGTACTGGCCTCGTATCCGGTATAGCTAACACTTAATAACAACCCTCTGGGGCCATGCTGCCCCAAGGGGCTGGTGGCTCCAAAACACAATTAAGGAGCCCCTATGAACAACCTATCCACCCTGGAAACAATGATCTCCCGTGATAGTTCAATGCGTCGCTTTGTCGAACAACTCGATAAGAACGAACTGCGCTCTCTATCTGGTGAGGTTTTTGCCAAGTTCTACTGGTACAAACGTAATCCCCAGTGGTTCAAAAAAGATTCCACCCGACAATTTGCTCGGCTTCGTTGGATCTGGCGCATCATCAAGAAACGCCTGAGTACCGGGCGGGCCAAGCCTGAATTGACAGTGCATGGTTCCGAGATGGAGCGCTTCAAATATCTTGGTGGAGATGTATGGATGTTTTTCCAACATCACCTTGGAACCGGTTGGGAGAGCACTTTCGTGCCGTCTCCTTACAGTGGTTTTTGGGTAAACGTACATGAGCTACAGCTCTGTACTTACTGTGAAGGTGATGTGGTCATGATGAGGTCTCCTGATGAAGGAGCCTTCGAACGTGATTACGATCGTCTGTACCAGTGGTACGAGGAGAATTAATCCCTAACCAGGGGCGAACATGCTCCTGACGGGGGTAGGTGCGCCCCATCCAAGATGGAGGACACCATGTTCAAATCGTCAGTATGCTCCTATGAAAACCGGGGGCCTTATGGAAACAACAAGTATCGCGGCAATTGCACGGGCCACATTGTGAGGGACTTTATTGAAACTTACATGAAAAGGCCTGGAGGCTTGGTTGCTGACCCCAGTATCGGGGGAGGATCCAGTGTCGATGTCGCCAATGAACTTGGAGTTCGTTTTAAAGGTACAGATCTGCATCAGGGGTTCAATCTGCTGCGGGACGACTTCCGGGAGTTTCTCGGAGAGCCAGCCCATCTAATCTGGTGGCATCCACCTTACTGGGACATGATCCAATATTCCGGTGAACAGTGGGGAGAACCACATAAGTGGGATATGAGTCGAATGACCTTACCTGCCTTTGTGGAGGCTCTGGAGCTCGCAATCATGAATATTCATGATGCTTGCGAACCTGGTGGCCACTACGGGATCCTGATGGGCAATATGAGGCGGGAAGGGGACTACTACAACCTATCCAGCCTCGTAGAACGTCTGGCTCCTGGGAAGCTGGTGGATGAGATCATCAAGACGCAGCACAACTGTGTCAGTGACCGTACCCAGTATGCTGGGAAGCTAGTCCGAATCTCACATGAAAAACTCCTCGTGTTTCGTCGTAGTGATTCCATGGCATCGCTTCGTCTTCTTCCTGCTGTTGACCGTAGAGCAACCAAATCGGTTGCGACTACTTGGAGTGCAGCAATAAGGCGTGTGATGCAAGGAAAGACGTTAACGCTTGAGCAGATTTATCAAGAGATAGAGGCTTATGCGAAACACTTTGATAGTCAGTATTGGCGTGAAAATGTCAGGCAGATTCTCGAAGACAGTAAGTTTTTTGTTCAACGCGAGGCTGGTGTCTATGCACTTGCTGAGTAGTCCTTCCGTGGCGTGACTCCCGGATGGGCTGGTCACGTTCTATTAACCCTAAGGAACATGACCATGAACATTGAGCTCCATGCCAACAGTGATGTGCTGTTGTTACAAATCGAACGCAAGGGTCTTACTGTCGAAACACATTGTCGCAGTGGCTTTTGTGGCATGTGCAGGACTCGTCTCATCAAAGGCCAAGTCGCCTATGAGGAGATACCGATAGCATTTGTGAACGAAGGGGAAGTATTGGTTTGTTGCGCTAAAGCAAAAACTGACGTGACCCTTGAAATTTAACCCACCCGGAGGGGCCAACCCCCGAGGGGGGGGCTCCTCTGAAATATGAGGAAAAGAATATGTCCATCAAAACCCAATTGGAACAGATCGCCTACAGCCATGCTACCGCGATGATGCTCAGTAATCTGGGAACACATGAAAATGGCTATTCAGCTTATCTGTATTTGTGCGTGCTGGCTGAACAAAGTGAAGATCCAAACGAACAGCTTCCTGATGGCATTTCGGCTTGGGGACCTTTCGAAGATTGGAGTTTGCTCGATGTTCTGAACCAGATCGACAATGAGGCCGAAGCTCTGCTTTCAACGTTGAAGACCGTGCTGTCACTCGCCCATAAAGGCATTGTGCAATCTGCGATTGATTGTACGCTGGATTCGGACCTGAACCAGCTTGACCTGAAATCTATGGTCGAAAAGGGGAGTGAGCTCGAACAGGCTGAGACTGCTGGAGGTGGGTATGCAGCTTAATCGATACGCAGCTCAAAGCGTTGATAAAAGCCGGATCCTGCGAGCCATCGGTTGGTGCCGACGTAACCACCTTTCACTGGCAGGCCTGCCGTTCGATGAGAAGCAGTCTGGGAGTGAAGGTATCAATCTTGAGATCATCGCCCCACCGGGGATGTCTCGGGAAATGTTAGGCGATGCAATCAAAGAAGGGTACGACGAACGTGATGTTATCAGACATCGCATTTTGGAGTGCCCGTTGGACTGGTTCATGGAGGCGCATGGTCGTACCTTCGACCAGGACATGTTCCATGACTACGTGGTTGCATATGGTTATGGCGTGCCGTCTAACGACGCCTATGAACTGGCGGAGAAATGGTTCTGCTTAGGTCACGACTATGCAGACATAGCGGCAGAAATCGTGTCTCGTGATCTCTGTATTTGCGACGACGACGAGGACTGAGCAGTAGGAATGAACACAACCCTAATCGGGGCACAATGCCCCTATGGGGGACATGGTGCCCGTCACAGGAGTCACCATGAACGCAGTGAAGTTGCTCCAGAAAGAAAGCCAGCTTGAGCTACAACTTTTTTTCCCGGAGGAAATACCCAAGACCGCAGAAATCATACCTTTCGAGCCACAGCTTGAATGGACTGATGATGAGGTTTTGCAATTACGAGACGGACTGCTCTGGCATAGCCTAAGAGTCCTGGCCGATGGTCGAGCTGGTGTGGAGATCAAACAGGAGACGATGGGATGGATGATGTCAGATGACATCCATCCGTTTTCGTTCGTCGTCTGTTGCGCTCAAGCGGGTTATGACCCATCAGGTATTCGGGAAGGCGTTGAGTCTATCCTAAACCGCCTTGCGCGGGTTAAAGTGGGGGGGTAACCCCCTGCTTTCCCAGGGGCATAAATTTCACATGTGAAATTTTGTGTTACTCGGAAAGCAAGATTTTGCTCTCTGTCGAGAGTAAATCGTGAGATAGCTGGTCTCCCAAAACAAACAGCTCATAGTTACTCGGGCCGGTTTCACCGGTCAGACCATCAAAAACCCATTGGGACGTAGACGCCCTTTGGGGTCGTGCGTCCTTCTTTAACCCTAAGGAGTGCGTCATGAATGTAAATATCAAAACCCTGGTTCTTGAGGCGATCAAAGAAACACTTCGCGTGGCTCAATGCCAAACTCAGAAGCAGCGGCCAATCAACAACCTCGATGCCGAGTCTATTTGCTACCGCTTCCTCACTGAAAAGGAGGAGGCGCTCACCCATGGTACCGATAGCTATGGCTACTGGTTGACCGCCTTCATCGAAAGCGATGTTGGTCTGGATGAAGCTTGCGAACTGGATGAGCTCGTTGCCAAGTTGAAGGGGGGATTCACATCCGGCTTTGACAGCGGTGAGTCAGGGCAGTATTGCTTTGACGTTTACGCGTTGGCTCACCATTAAGCCTCACACCCTAAAGCAGACTTACTAACCCACCAGGGCGCAACCCCTGATGGGGCATTGCGCCCATGTCAACGATAGGAGTGCAATACATGGAATACGCAAGCCAATTACCAGACCCTCACTTCAACCAGATCTATGACTTGCTGGAACAACGGGTGAGTGCTGCGGCCAGAGCTGCGTACAACTCAAGGTTGTCCAAGGCAAAAACTCGTGAGGAGCGAGAGGCCTGTGCTGGTTGCTATCCCAGTGCATGGTCAGAACTTTTCAATCAGTGGTGTCGGGACAAAGTTACCAATCAGCATGTGCTCGATTGCCTAAGATTAGGTGATGCCTACAGCGGCCAAGAGCTCGCGAACTAGATTGTTTTTTACAACAAGCCAACCGGCGCATCCGCCCGGTTGGGACGTGATGCGCTCACAATTTACTTGGAGAGCATCATGGAAAAATTACACCTCAAAGACGGATACAGCATTTATTTCGCCGATGTCTATTTTGACGACGTGATCTATTCGATGGGTACCGGGCTGGGGTTCACCGACGTGATCTACGCCTATTCATTAGGCCGCGATCAACAGGAAGCCGAACAACTGGTGACTGAGAAGTTCAATGGAAATGTTGCTGCAAAGCCCAACGGTGACGAGGTACGGGTGAAAAAGGTCTATCTGCGACTCGCTCGCAGTCAGGACATCAACCGCTACACCTTCCCCGAAAACATGGCTGGGTATTCCCACGCCATTCAGTAATGCAGATCGCTTTGTATTAACAACACACAAACCCAATTGGGGGCCACCCCCCTTTTGGGCCGGTAGTGGCCCTCCCTACATCAAGGAGATGCAAATGGCTACTATCGTTAACACCAAATTAGGGGAACATCGGGGCAAACCGCGTGTGTGGCTGGAAGGCTACAAGCTGCTGCGTGAAGGCTACTCGCCTGGCACTAAGTTCGATCTGGAGTTAAAAGACTCTCAAATCGTTCTGCGGGTCAAGGAAGAAGGCAAGTTCACGGTCAGCAAGCGGGAGCGTAATGGCCGTGTCACCCCCATCATCGATTTGAACGCGCAGGAGCTCGCTACCGTCTTTGACGGTGTTGAGATGCTCCGGGTGTTCATTCGTCAAGGCGCGATTCTGATCTCCGCTCATCATCAACATGAGCGAGTCGTTGAGCGTGTCAACCGCCTCACCAGCAAACTGGAGAAAGGAGAGCCTCTTTCGGTATGCAGTCTCTTCCATGGGGGCGGTGTGCTGGATAAAGCGATCCATGCGGGATTTAAGAAAGCAGGTATCGCAAGCTCTATCGCGGTCGCTGTCGAGATGGAGGGGTCATATCTTGACTCGTCCCTCGCCAACAATCCTGAGCTGTGGGATGAAAACTCGATAGCTATTGAGTCACCAATCCAGGCCGTGAACCTGAATAGAGGTGGAGTTCAAGTGGATCTCGTTATCGGCGGGATACCCTGCACTGGGGCCTCAAAAAGTGGGCGGAGCAAGAACAAACTGGAGTACGCCGAATCTCATTCGGATGCCGGTGCCCTGTTCTTCAACTTCCTTGAGTTTGTCAAAGCCCTCAATCCGGCAATGGTGCTGATTGAGAATGTGCCTGAGTACCAGAGAACCGCCAGTATGGAGGTGATCCGATCTGTCCTCTCTTCGCTCGGTTATTCGCTACAGGAGCGGATACTCGATGGCAACGAGTTCGGTGTCATTGAATGTCGAAAGCGTCTTTGCGTCGTTGCGCTTTCTCACGGGATTGATGGGTTTGACCTTGAACAGGTTCAGCCTGTCCGTACCAAAGAAAGCTGCATCAACGACATCCTGGAGCCGGTAGCGCTCGATTCCCAACGCTGGAAGTCATTCGACTACTTGGCGGATAAAGAACTGAGAGACAAGGCCGCGGGCAAAGGCTTCTCTCGTCAGCTTTTGACTGGCGATGAAGCTTTCTGCGGTACGGTAGGTAAGGGATACAGCAAGTGCAGATCGACTGAGCCGTTCATTGTCCATCCGGAGCAGAGTGAGCTGTCCAGACTTTTCACACCGGTAGAGCATTGCCGGATTAAGGGGATTCCCGTTGAGCTAATTGATGGTCTGTCGGACACGACAGCTCACGAGATCCTCGGGCAGTCGGTTGTTTATCCTGCGTTCGAGGCCTTGGCCTCATCGCTGGGTAACAGCCTTTGGAGCTGGGTGGGGCTGACACCACTCATGGTTGAGCTGGTGGACGACTCTCAGCCGACCATCGGTGGGGGTGACTTCCACTGGGCAACTGCTCTGGTTGATACGAAAGGCACTCTCACGCTGTCGCCGACGGCGAAACAGCTGGGGATGCCCATCCACGTCCGGGACGGCCAACTAGCCGTTTACTCCCGAACTGGTTCGAAGACAAGCCATGGCCATGGGCCCTGTGAGTACCTCCCGGTCATGATGTACGGAGATGCGCTCATGGTTCAGTCCTCACTTGTCCATTAGTAACTCACCGGGGTAATGCCGAAAGGCAATTACCCCGGTTTATCCGAAAAGGAGTAAGTCATGAGAATCGAAATGGTTGTGCCCCTACCTGTAGAGGATTCGGGGCTTCAACACAGCATTGCCAGGTTCCATAATTTTAACATGGACTCAAAGAGGCAAGATAAAGCCAGGTTCTTCCGCAGGGAGCCAGTTGTCATCGTGAACCCTGAGACAAACGCAAAAGTTTTGCGGTATGCGATGGGTAACCCTGGTGGACTCTCTATCACCAAGGTAGCGATCGCGCTGGATTACGACGCGGTTGATGCGCTTGGCGTCCGGTTCAAGAGCGCTGTAGATCTTGAGGTTCGCAGGGCTAAGCGCTGGGAAGTATGGCAATGGTTCTGGAACCATCGGGATCAGAGCGTTCAGCTGTCCATCAAGATGGGCGTAGTCGGAACGGTTTTGGGAATCCTTGGCTTCCTTACCGGGCTTGCTCCGTACCTTCTGGGATAATCCAATAACCCTTTAACGGGCAAAGTGAGCCCGGTGAGGGTTTACTTTGCTCTCCCTTCAATGGAGAACAAACATGGCATATCAAGCAACACTCGCACCTCTTTCCAACGAAGAGCTGCTGACAATCCCCTGCTACAGGTATATCAACCTGGAAGTGGAGGAAGCGGATCTCGAACAATGGGATCAGTGGTTCATGCAGTACCGGCGCAAGCCTCATGTCTACAGTACCAAGTACCAGGGATGCAGCACCTTCAAGGTGGAGCTCCAAGGCCAGTATCTGGCTGTTGACTGGCGAGTTTACCGGACCTGGTGTAACACCTTCCATCTTCGGTACGCACCGTTGCTTAACGAGCTCGGCGTGAAGGCAACAAACCCTCACATCTGTTCGGAGACACAGTTTCTGGTTGCGAAGCTGATGGATAATGGCTGGCGTCCCCAAGCGCTGGCCGCTTGTTATGTCAGAACCAACTAGCCAGATCTCAATACCAACCCAGAGGGGGGACATGCCGCCTTCTGGGCCATGTTCCCTCCCCATCATGAAGGAAGAGAGCATGGGATTAACCAATCCGTATACCCTGGCGGAAACGCTGGAGAAGCTGCGTTATGTGCTGACAGAGACTCGCAGAACCGGGGCCCTTGAGCTGCTGGATAAAGCCATCAGCAAGTCTCGCGAAGACGACGCTTATGCGAAGCAACTGGAAGCTGCGCTGCTTCATGGGTCAACGCTGGAGTGCCGGGAGTTGTTCGCGGTGTTTGGTGATTACATCGCCCCACCAAGAGAGACTTTCCCCCCGTATCCACATATGGATGCAGTCAACGGGATAGACTCTGGCATGTTGGCGGTGAAACTCGAAGGTCAGACGCCCGGTGCAATGCAAGAGAGCATCGATTTCGTCAAGCTGATGAGAGGTATTGCCTGAGCCAATCCGGCTCAGTCATTTGTCTTAAAGGGCAGGGGGGAACCCCTGCTTTCACCACAGTCTACTTACCCATGGCCGCGCCATCGGTAAGCAGATTTTGTTCTCTCTGGAGAGCGAAAACGTGCGATAGCTGGTCGCCAAAAACAAACAGCAAACTAGCAATTTTTTATTAACCCACTGGGGGAACGTGCCCCTGATGGGGCCGTTCCTTCTCCTACCGGAGAAGAACGATGACTAATTACGTGCAATGCAGTGACCTTCCTGTGGAAGTTCAGCAGATGATGAAATACAAAGCCGCTACCGTCGAAGACGCCATTGCCATGCACCGTCAAGGGCATGTGACAATCGTGGACAACGGCGTGAGCTGGAGTGTGTATCGGCTGGGAGAACACCTCGGTGTCGTGACTTGGGAGGGCCATAAAGGAACCCCGAGGAATGTGCCTTGTGTACCCCGTAAGAAATACCTAGACAACGTAAGCCAGTACCGACTGTTGAGTGTCGAGCCGGTTTCCGAATCTCAGCTACGTGATGAGGGAATCGATCTGACAATGGCCAAAATGCTTGAATTGCTTGTGGTGGATGGCCCGCGCTTGGTATTGCCAACCGTGGTCACCTTTTCACCGCTTTCCTATCAGGCACTTAGAAAAGCACTGACCAAAGCAAATGGGAAGTATCAAGACGCCTCGTTTGTGTTTGATAGTCAGGAAACCGCAACCGATGTACTGACCAAGCTTATGCAAGGGCATGACATCAACATCAAGAAAACTCTCCAGTATTATCCGACCACAGATCTTGCTGGTGAACGTCTTCTGGATGGTTTGAAGCTCAGCGGTAAGGTGGTTTTTGAACCATCGGCCGGAGAAGGTTCCATTGTTCGTCGGGCTCTAGCTGCCGGTGCTAAAGAGGTGTTGGCGGTCGAGCTCTATGAGCCGTTCCATGAGTCTCTCCGCCGAGCTGGTGGCCGTGTTATTGGGCGCGATATTTTCGATGTCACTCCTGATGATGTCGCGAATGTAGACGTTGTGCTCATGAACCCGCCATTCTCCGGTGCCCAGGATGTGAAACACGTTGAATATGTACTTTCGATTGTTCCTGACCATGTGGAGATCCACTCCATCATGTCAGGGGCCGTGCCGAGCAACTCAAGCCGGATCTATCAGGGGTTTCGATCCTTGCTGGATGCGTTTGGAATAAAGCCAGAAGACTTGCCTGCTGGAACCTTCAAAGACTCCGGTACTCAAGTCAAAAGCTGCATCGTTCGGATACCTAGCCGCCGCAAAACTTCGCTAGTGGCATAAGTGTCGTTGAAACAAACCCTACCGGGGTGCTTACCCGGAAGGGGAGGGCACCCTGCTTAACTTAACCAGGAGGCCCTAAATGCAACAATCACTGAACTTTGACGTGCCGGTACAGCCTCACGCAGTTCTTCTTAGGGGGGACAAGTGGGATTCGGTATGGTCAACGCTGGCAGATAACGAAGATCTGAACTTCGTGGATGCCAGTCGAGGTACCAGCCTAGCATCGTTGATCACCTCATCTGTAGAAGCTATCCATACAGCTCTATTGGATGGGTGGACAATGATGCTAGGGTACTCAAGTGGAAAAGACTCAGAGACAGTGTTGCACCTGTTTTTGATGGCTCTGATCCGGGCTGTTCGGACAGGACAAAATATTAGTCAGCACCACTTTGTTATCCACACGGATACTCTGATCGAGAGCCCGGAAGTACGCTGGTTGGCGGATAAAAAATTGGCCGCGCTGGAGCGTTTCATCGCGCAGGAAAATCTGCCGCTGACCATCGTTTTAGCAAAACCAGGGATCACTCAAAGTTGGACAGGCCGAATCCTTACTGGACGGGGACTTCCAACTTTCACGGGGAGTGCCGTTAGGCAGTGCTCCCAAGATCTAAAGGTCGGGGCGGCGAAGAGAGCCAAAGCGGCCTACATGCGAGAACTCCCCAAGGAGGTGCGTGAGAAGGTCTGCCTGATGCTTGGTAGCCGTGATGCTGAGAGCTCCATCCGTGCGGCCAACATTGCGAAACAACAAGGAAACGCCGAACGTGTCGTGAAAACGAAAGAGGGCGGCGAGTTGTACGTTGTAAAGCAATGGCTGGCAAGCGACGTGTGGGAACTGTTGCTGTCATCAGGAATGGGGCCAGCATACCCTTTACCAAGTTACTTGGAGAGCAATACCGAAACGGCCGAGCTCTACAAGGCTGCGACAGGGGAATGTGTCTGGTCTGCTATAGACAAGAAGAAGAGTGACGCCTGCGGTGCCCGTTTCGGGTGCTGGGCTTGTCAGGCTGTCGGGCTGGACAAGTCCATGGAGACGTTGCTCGCCACTGACCCTGAGAAGCATGGCTACATGAAGGGACTGAACCGCATCCAACGTTATCTAGCTAAGCGGCGTTATGCTTGGGAAGATCGCCATCCTATTGGGAGAACGATCTATGAGGGCGGATACATCAAAATTCAGCCAGACGTTTACCATCCGAAGTTCATCGAGAGGCTGCTTCATGTTTGTTGCAGCATGGACTATGTAGAGCAGCAGAGAGCCGAAAAACAGGCTGACATGCTGGCTATGGGGCTGATCGAGGATAACGAGTGGAATCGTCGTATGGCTGAACCACAGTTTCGGATCGTCTCGGAGCAAGCGCTGGTCCACATCGACTTCATGTGGTCCTTCCACCATTTTAACGACAAACCATTCCAAGCCCTGGAGATTTATCACCGGGTTTGGTCGTTCGGCGAGTTGGATTTGTTGGAAGATGAAGCTGAGTGTGAAACTTTTCCTCAGACACCAATCCCGAAGCCTTTGTGGCTAAAGGTAGCCCGTTGGGGGGATGGTTCCCTATTTGATGGCTTGGCCGATCCGATGGCGGAGATGACCTACTTTGACGGTGGCGATGATCCGGCAGCAGTGCGGGTCATAAATACCGTGGATGGAAAAAGGCGGGTTGTTTGTTTCGCAGAGGATGACGAGGTGACGGTAGATCCGGATTCCGCAGCGTTCATTATCTGGGAAGAGTATCCGCGATTACGTGAATCTGTACTGGCAGGACAATATACCCCCGGCAGTGCAGCACAGTTCTACCTCAGATTTGGAGTAATCCAGCTTGCAAAGGGGAAGGGCGCTCTGTATCACAAAATGATGCAGCGTGGCCAAACCTACCATCAAATGGGCCTCACCGGGTACCAAACGATGGAAGGCCTCCAGCAACGCAAGGATCTCAAGGTGCTCAGTGATGCTAAGTACCGGGATCTGGTGAAACGAAAAATCAAAGGAAGACTGGCAACGGTGCGCTGGTGGCTGAATCTAGATCTTGCGTTCAGATACCACCTCCACCACAAAACGCCGACAGGCCTGTTCATTCAGGCTCGTCTTGATGCGGAAGCTCAGGCGGAGGCTAGAGAGCACCAAGCTCGTTGGTTTAACAACGTATCCGGTGCAATGCTTGGCTACTCCAGTGCTTTTGGCATGAGTGTCATGGAAGGGAAGGAAGGTGCCGGTAATACGGACATCCGTCGCTACATGATCGCCACGCGAAGGAAGGCCTATAAGGCTCTCAGCGAACTTCTGGAACATGCTAGCAGTAATTGGGCTGGTAAGGTTATCCATGAGCTTGTGAAAGAGTATGAGGGCATTCTGGCTGCGCTTAACGAGGGTTCAGCGTTAGCGTTGAGTCTGGACTGGTTGAATTTACTGTCAAAGCGTCATCCTGAGGTCCTGCATCGGCATGTCAGAACGATGATCAAGGCAATCCATCGCCAAGGGCATCAGCATGGTAAACCGCATAAGGGACAGGTTGTACTGTCTTTGGCTGCATAACATGGCCCTCCCCATACGGGGAGGGTTTTTTTGCACCCCAAAAAGGCAGTTACAGCGTTTTACAAAAAGATCTGGGGCACATAGTATCTCCCCATTGTCAGCGTTTGCTGGCTCAATGGTAGCTGGCCCAAAACAGCAAAACTTCCTCAATCCGGAGAGCCCTCTCTGGGGGTGATCCAACCCCCACAAAGGAGAATGCCTCATGGAAAAATTGAACTCTCTCGTTTCTCAACTTGAGAACGTCCAGGCCGAACTTGATGATGAAATCATCGAAGAGGTCATCAACGTCATTCAAAGCCGAGAGCAAGGCTTGGCGCTGGAGTTAGTTGGCTCGCTACCCGCGAACCATCCCTTCATGCCGTTTGTTGCCGCCCTCTCGCACAAGATCAACAAAAAGTGACTGTGCCTCTCTCGCAAAATGCTGTGAGAGCACAATTCCATCTATCCCACTTTCACCCACCGGGTACATCATGCCCCGGTCGGGCTTGGTGTACCTCCATTTAAAGCGGAGAAAACCACCATGGCTGCAATGACAAAAGAAAAGTTCCTGCAATTTCAGGATGAACTGGAGCGTTTAAATCTCGCTATTGCGAAGGGCGAAGAGACCGGTGACACCAATTCTCGCATTTCGGAACTGGAGAGCATGATGGAGAACGCTCCTTGGATTTTAATCCCCAGCGAAGGTTGCCTACCGCGTCATGTGAGCTCGTAAGAGATTCGTATCAAATCACAGAGGTAGCATCGCTATGATTTTCATCACTGATATCTTGCCGGGGGAAAGAGTGATCCTCATTCCCTCTGTCATTTTTAACCAACTCCAGATCGTGGATTTATTCGACAGAACTGATGTCCTGTTTGAATATGCTTCTCCTGTAGGGGGTTGGACACATGAGAAACTATGCGCCCTTGATATTCCACTGGAACGCCTTCAAGGCGCTGATGCCTATCTTGGTAATACCTGGATAGGCTCAACAGAGGTTTAGGTTCGATGATGAAAGGATTTGAAGTGCAGCGCGATTCGCACGAGTGGAACCGCATGTGGGCCGAGCTGGCGTCTAAGGACATCAACTTCGGCGATACTGAGTGTGTCCATCCCGAAACGCTTGAATCTTGGCAGTACATGGGAAGCAGCTGTGGCGCTCATTCATTCCGCCATCGCAATCATCCTGTCACTGGCAAGAGAGAATACCTCCAAATTCCAGCTAAGTAATGACTTAACCCCATGGAGACATCAGTCCCCGAGGGGATGGTGTCTCCCAATGAAACTAAGGAGATACCAATGATTAAACAGCATTTTCAAAACGAACTGGTTAAATGCGGATACCCGGATGACCTGACCATTGAGTACAGTCTTGGGTACTGTCAGGGTGATGGCGTGGCGTTCTACGGATGTTTGGGCATTGATAATGCTCAGGTGCTAATGAAGCGCTTGTTAAGCACCACAAAAGGGCAAGTAGATGCTGTCAGCAGAGTGAAGAATCTGATGGCGCAAAAAGACATTGATAATATGTTTTTTGTCCTTCGTGAGTATGCGGAGCTCCAGTTCTGCGAGCTGGACATCAGCAAAAACAGCTACGGTCTTCATTACAGTCACTGGAACACCATGCGTGTTGATAGCAACGTGGCCTTCACTGAGATCTTTCCTGATGATGACACCATGCTTAGAACCGGCATTGAAGGGATTGATCAAGCGATGTTAGAACGTTGGCAAGATATCTGGGATCGTTTCGTGTTGGAACTGTCGGATGATGTGAAACAGCTTTCAAAGAAGCTCGAATCCGACGGCTATGCGTTGATCGAGGCCTCGCCATACGAAGAGAAAGTAGTTTGGGAACGGACTACTGAAAATTACTTGGTGCGAGTGACAGAACTCCCTGAACGGGATTTCGACATGAACCACTGGGATGATGACATAAGAGACCAAACGATTAGTTCTATCCTGGAGGGGAAAGAGCGAGTGCTTGGCCTACGTATTGAGGTGCTATCTCGTGAAAACGAGATTGTCCTGGGTGAAGAGAGTCTGCACGGTTTGACCGTCGCTAGTGATGATAAGGTCTACGCTGGCTACAGACGAGAACTTCTTCGGGGGGCTATTCAGCAAACCAGAGATTTTTTCTCTCGCCACCTCAAGGCGGCATAATAGGGCAGGGGGCAACCCCTGCTTTACTGCCCAAGTCATCTTACTCATGGTCAGGCCATCAGTAAGTTGATTTTGTCCTCTTTGAGGACGAAAACGTGCGATAGCTGGTCGCCAAAAACAAACAGCAAATTTTATTTACCTCAATCAATGCAGGTTTAACTCCCTGCCACGGCGAATCTGCCGTGTATTCAATATAACCCCTGCGGGTACACCCTCCCGCACGGGATCGGTGTACCCCATAACATTGGAGTACACCTTATGAACCAAGTAACAAAATTTGATCATGCTCAAATTCGTCAGAATGCCATCGATGATGGTTTGCTGGTGGATCACTCGATAATTGCGGAACAAGTCGGCTTCATGACGAATGTCGCCGTCACTCCAGCTCTTATCAAGGGAGTAATCAGTGTTGTTGGTAAACATCCGGCAGAGGCTTATCTCTCCATGTTTTTGCAACTTTGCGCTGCTCAGACAAAGGTCGCTTTTACCGACAACAAGAACTGGGGAAAGATTCGTCTTTATTACCCCATGCCCACTGTAGATGGCTTTTTCAAACCAACTGAAGTTGTGATTAAGTCAGATCCTGTTACCGCAGATGTCACAATCATGATGGCCTCGGAAGAGGGCACCCATTTGTGCTTGTGATGTTCACAAAATTCGCCTCCGTTTCGGGGGCGACCTTTTTAAACCCCTTGCCGGGGAGTTCTCCCCGGCTGGGGAGCCTCCTTGGCACATCCTCCCGGTGTCGGGGTTTCCTTAAAACCCTGGCGACGGGGGGTTAAGGAAACCTCGATGCTGGGGTTCACGCTAAGGAGAAAACCTATGTCTTACTACAAAGCTGACACTGTTCGTGAAGCTGCAAACGGGAACTGGCTATTCATCCTGGCGGCCCTAGCGCCCCATCTTGAACCAGCTCTCCGTAAACCTGGTCATCATGTCACTTGCCCTGTTCATGGAACAAAAAACCGGAATGGTAAAGGTGATGGCTTCCGTCTGTACAAAGATGCCCACCAGACTGGTGGCGGCGTATGTAACTCATGCGGTGCCAAACACGACGGTTTTGAGCTGCTGATGTGGCTCAATAACTGGGACTTTAAACAGTGCCTGAGCGAGGTTGGTGATTATTTGGGGGTTGAGAAAGAGCAACCCCAGTATCAACAAGCCGCTGCACCGACACGATCTCCTGCCCAAGCCAAAGCGCCTGTTCAGCAAGAGCCTATGAAGGTGAACAACAAGCTTCGTGAAGGTAAACCTTACAAGACTGTTGTCGGTACTCTGATTGATCACGGCCAAGCGCCGTTTGACCACAAAGAGGAAAACGAGCTCAATTACTTCGCAGTGCTCCGTAGTAAGTCTGGTGTCAATTTGACTTCCTGGGGAGTGGATCTTGAGAGAGCTATTAGTGAAAGTGGAGTGGCATTGGGCGATGAGATCGTCATGACAAACCTCGGGCGTGAGCCCGTAACTGTCATCATCCAGGTAAAGGATGAGCAGGGGCATGTTGTGAAAGAGCAACCCATGCAAACCCACCGCAATACTTGGGTGGTGAAGCGCAATAGTGCAACGGTAACTGAGCTCCGCGCTCGCTCAAACGGCGGTGTTGAGCCAGTTTGCGGTAATGAAGTTGTGACTACCGTGACGGATCCTCAACAGGAGGCGTCTCGCGAAGAACCCACCCAAAAGGCGACAGTTGTTCCAATGTTCCGTGAACAACCGAAGCCTTGGTTACTCGAACTTCAAGAAGAAATGGCGAAGCGGATGGAGCGTGAACGCGTCTACAGCGCTCGTCTTCGCGAGAAGATTGAGAAAATTTGGGCCGGGTGCGTTCCGTATTCCTGCCGGATAACCGAGCCTATGAGGCTCTACCTCCAAAGCCGCGAACTCGTGTTCAACGTGGATGAAGTAGAGAAATCAGACTGCCTGCGGTTCAATCCAGAAATGCCTTACTACGACGAAGATGGCAATGAGGTCGGGAAATTTCCGGCTATCGTGTGCGCTATCAGAGACGTTGCTGGCAATCTGGTAACGCTCCACCGCACCTATCTGACCAAGAGCGGTAAAAAGGCCAAGGTCGGTAGCGCGAAGAAGATGATGCCTATTCCGGATGGATTGGATGTCAATGGCGCCGCGGTGAGGCTGGGCGAACCAACGGAAGGGATTCTGGGTCTGGCCGAAGGGCTGGAGACAGCACTATCTGCCTATCGAGTGACTCAAATCCCAGTGTGGTCAACTGTGAATGCGACCCTGATGGAGTCTTTCGAGGTTCCGGACGGTGTTCACACCGTGTTGATCTGGGCAGACAAAGATAAGTCGGTGACTGGTGAGAAGTCAGCAAACGTACTCAAAGCGAAGCTTGAAAAGCTTGGCATTCAAGTTTACGTGCTGCTGCCGAAACTCCCCATCCCAGCTAGGGAGAAGGGTGTTGACTGGAATGATGTTTTGATGAGCCAGGGGAGCCTTGGGTTCCCAAATGCTCGCTATCTACGCGATTTCATTGCGAGAAGGAGAGCTGAATATGGCCGTTCTTAACTCATCGAAAGTTGATACTACTCCTGGAAACGACGCAGTATGTCCCTTCTCACCCCCTCTTGGGTGGGAGGGTGATTCCGCGGCATATATGGATTTGATGCGTTCTCGGTACAGCCACTTAATGCATGGGCAACGAATGATGTTCACCAGCTCTTTCGCGAGAAGGGGAAACAAGGTGGAGATAGTCGGGCCCTATGCCAAGGAGGCAACCAAGATCATTGAAGCCATTCATAACAAGCCAAAAGCCCTCCGGGCCTAGGTGATTTTTTAAACCCTCAGGGGGCGCTTTCCCCTGAGGGGAGACATGCGCCCTCCATTTTTTGGAGAAAACGATGAAAAAGTTTTTGCGCATGAAAACATGGTTGGTGCAGATGTTCGCACCTGACAAAAAGACAATGATTGCAATTGGGGAGGACCTGCGTAAGGTTGCCGTTAACGCGATTAGTGTCGGCATTGTCGGCGTAGTTGTTACTGGAGATACAATAACCGCCGACGAAGCCTTGCTCGTACTGCTGGGGGGCGTTATCCTTTGGTTAACAGGGGTAATTCTGACCGGCATGAGCAATAGGGAGGACGAATGAGCAGCATCGCCATCTTGGGTGGTCTGTTTGGATTCTTAGTATTGTTTGCGATTGGAAGTGCATACCTTTTCCATGAGCGCGAAAAGCAAAAAAAGCATCCTCACAGTCATCTGTGAATCACGATGATAAAAAGGGCCAGCCATAGTGCTGGCCCTTTTTTATGCCTCGAAAACAGGTGGCTAAGTGGATCTTATCAGGTTTCTGGTTAAAGCCTGGTAGACTTGATGGGGGATGCTGCGGGGATTAGAGTAGACACATATGACTAATACGTCCAAAAGAAGTCATCATGATCCCTCATGCATTCAACCAATCTGAGTTGCTGGTGCGGTGCGGAGTCTAAGGAGCAAAGATGCGGTACATACTCAGGGTAGCACAACATTTTTTAGCTGGAGAGCTCACCCTCCGACATGCTATTTATGCGTTGCGAGTTAAGCCCTCGGCCGTTACAAGCAAGGGGAAGACTTGGATTATCGACCCTGAGTTCAAGGTGTGAGGATTGAATCATCGAGCGAATTCTTTTGTGGGCATATCTTGAGGGGTACCAGCAACATCTATGGCCAAGGTGGTTGAGGCGACGTATTGCTGGCACAAGACTTCATCGAGCATGGCTATCAGGTCATATGGGGGTTTTTAAACTTGATGGCGGTGTGTGCTCTCGTGAATGGTATACCTGCCGCTAACAGCAATAAAAGGGAAAATTATGATTGAAGTCACTACCGAGTACCATATCACCAACTCGGATTTAGACGAACTTCCAATTTATAAGTGCAAAGGAACCTGTAAAAAAGTTTGGTGGAAGGGGGATATTGAACAGGCCCCATTCGGGGTGCAATTAAACTGTCCAATGTGTGGGGGGCCATTATCTTCGGCTAAGGAGCATTTGGATTTTAAGATAACAAAATTCCAGCCGGGGTCGAGGTTAATGCCCAACAGCCCAATTCGTATCAATCACTCATCCAACTTGCTCGAAGAGTTCATCCCGTTACGAGAGAAGTTCGGGTGGCGCTAGATCTTTGTTTTACAACTGAAAAGCATCAAGAGCCCCTGATACTGCAACCTGCTTGCCTCATAAGGAAAAACCAGAGTGAGCATGTCTACGGTGCCACACTTGAACGGGAAAAATTTCACATGTGAAATTTTTCCCGTCGAGAACCAGCGATAAAAAATAGAGGAAGATTGATGTACGTTGTTGCCCCGAGCTCGGGGGGGGCACCAGTCTATGCAGTTGCATTTTGAGATGTAGTGATACCATTGAATAAAACACAAATAGGGGATTTGACGGTGAGGCCGATCAACACCCTGAAACCATAACGAGGTAAATATCATGATGACATTGACCACGGTCGCCAAAAAGACATCCCGCAATTCCGCTTTGGTATTTTGGCGTGTTGGTACGAAAAGGAAGGGCATTCTGGATGTTCACACGGACTTCGAGCATGATGAGTCGGATCTCATAGCTGAGCTGATTGCCATTCGATACTTGGCATTGGACAAGCAGGTATTCTGCCGGGAGCCTGGTGGCGGTACCGGTTACAAGCTAGTGGTATCGAAAGGTGCGATCAAGAAACTTGCATTAGGAAAATCAAGTAAGGCTTTTGCCACTAGGTTTGCGTCTTTTCTGACTGGCAGGATGCAGGGGGCCATGATTGAAGTGGCTCAGAGCATGGATTACATGGATGAGCCAAGTGAGGGGAATGTAGAGATCCTTGATGTGGACAAGCAGGCCTTCACTCAGACCTATGATGAGATCGACACCCCAGCTATTGGGCCGGTACTGGTTACTCAACATGCCCTCAACCAGTATCAAGCACGGATTACATCTGGCGACCCTAAAAAGCCATGGGCATCACTTGTTGGCCGCCTTCAACACCCAGAGCTACAGCTTCAACCATTCGATGATAAGGTCGCTCGTCATAAAGCTGTAAAATATGGTCGTGTGGACAATGTGGAGGTTTGGGGGCACAGGGATTCAAAATTCAAATACCTGATGGTCATTAACGATGATAATAACAAGCGAGTGTTAGTCACTGTATTCGAACGGAAGGAATAGAATCTCGGCCATTACATTTATGGTTCATCAGCAAGGTGTGTAAAAGCTGTGCCAACTAAGCAGTTGTCGGATAAATCACCATGGAAAAGAAGAGTTGAAATTTCAGGCTCCGTTATTAAATGATAACTATCAAGTACATTAATTAAGGCTGTATCGGCGATATCGTGGAAGCCTTCTATAAAGTCTTCCACTATTGCTCCCGCTTTTAGTTCCTCCTTACTTTTTTCCACTGAGCCGTCGCAGAGCCAATCTTCCACATTGCCGTACTTGGCAACGTAACTCAGTCCTTCACACTCGCGGGCAATCAATGCCGTAACTCGCTGCATGAGCATGTCATCGTGGGTGGGGAGAACTAATACAGCACCGTGACCGGGGATGTCGCGTTGTATTGTTACTTCCCCTTGGGGGCTGCTCTTGAGCCATGAAAAGACCCACAGACCAGAACTGACCTGCTCAAGAGCGATGCCTCGTTCAAGAAAGAAGTCGGAGACATTCTGGAAGATGGTGCCACCTGGCGCAGCCATCGAATAGATGGCTGCTATCAGCTCATCCTGATTCTTGTACATTCACACACACCTCTTAATTTGTTGTATGGCATCCGTAGGTTGATAATAAACCACTATGCTTGAACTGGGCTTGCACAGCCCAAGATTGTACCAGTAGAACAGACTTGAAGTTAGGTTGCACACTAAACCAATCGACAGATCATGACTCACTAATAGTACCAATTTTAGCTTGCCGCTTTGTAAACTGCCTGGGTTGGTGAAGGATGCAGGAGCGTTACGGGAAAAGTGAGAATATCAAAGCGTGTTTGCATGAGGCGCCCCATGCAACACTTAATTGGGGCATAGCCATTAGTTAATGGTGAGACTTAAATGACTCGCCGTGTTGGACGTTCGTTCCTACACGATGAGCCATTTAATTGGCCCTCAGCTAAAGGAGGGATGAGAGATAGGACTTTGAAGAAGCACCTAAGAAAATAGTCGTAAACCGCCAACCATTGGGCGGAAGCAATACAACACGTCTATCAGGCACCATCCTTTACTTTGTGGAAGGAACTTGTGACGTCTTTGCACCAAGCATCATAGGCAGAGAGGAGCGCGTCACCTTCAACCCGGAACCCTTCACCATCAAATGCAATCGAACCAATAGTGACTGGGCTCAAAGCTTTCGGCGGCCAAGTCTTCACTTCCCAAGAACCTGATACCAAACCACAGTTATGAGCTTGGTGTCCGCCCATTCGGGGGAAACGAGCAAATTCTAGCAAAACGGCTATGAAAAAGCCCAGTTCGATCTGATTGACCGACTTTAGGGACATGCGGTGTTCCATCACGGTACCGGCACAGATCGCCTCGTACTGATCGATAGGGCGACGTATAGATTCACGAGCTTCCCCTTTCTGATCCTTACGAGCCTGGATTTGTGATGCTAGTGCAGCGATCTGCTCAAACAACACCGTTTTTTCGTCGCTTGTCGCCGTTTTTAGCTGTTTTTTTAGTTCTTTTTGTTTGTCCTTTAACGCCACGATATCAGCTGACGCAAGGCTCTGCTCTTCCAAGATTACTTGGAGCCGATTTCTTTCTGACTGATCCAGCGTTTCGAGTAGTTCCGGGTTGCGTTCAAACATGATGCTGCGAGCCCCGCCACCAAACAGAGCCGTCGAGTTGGTAGTTATGGGGAAGCCGTTCCCTATGTTGGCTTTTGAAGAAAGTCCCCATAAGCCAAATAGACTCAACATCGGGTTGCCTTCGCGCAGATGCTGCTCGGCGTTTACCTCATCATCGGCGGGAGTAGAAATATCCCCCACAATATCTACTCCTTGGGCCAGCATGAAATGTTCTGCGAGGTCAAATGGTGGGCGTTTATTGTCTTCATTGAACATCAACACAACTCGGTGCGCAGCATGGCGCAATGACCCGCGAATTGTGGTTGCAGGCCAATAGGCCGGGGCATCAATTCCCCCATTACGTGGGAGGCGGCCTTGGGAGTTCTTCATGCTGACGGTCAGGGGTTCTACAGCGGTTAGGTGGCCGTCAAAAACAAAGGTGTTTTGAGTCATGGTATTTCCTTTTTGAAGTTAAATCAGCTGGTGAAGCATTTCTGAACGGACCCTTTGGGGGGCGACAATGGGCATTTTTTCTTTTGTGTAATAAGGAGGTAGTAGTGGAGATAGGCCTGCTATCCCAGCGATCCCGGATGATACCGGGAGTGGTCGATTAGCCTTATTCAACAAGACAAGGCTGGTATCTTCCTGCATGGGTGTGATGATCAGATTATCGAAGGCTCCCATCTGGCAATTCTGAGCGTCGTAACCTAAGCCCAGAACGAAAAAATCCAGCAACCCCTTTATTAAGTAGGGGTTCCCCAGCCCATCGAACACAGCAAAAGGGGCCTGGTAAGCTGGCATTTCCCGCAAGCGTCGTTTGGTCGGTCCTCCCTTGAGCTTGATCTTCACATAGCGTCCTTTTCCGTTGGGGGCAAACATCGCAGGAGATAGTTTCTCGGGAGTATGCCGATCAGCTCTGACATAACTGCCGACAGTCAAGCCAACGGCCATGGTGACACCGAATCTCATTGCCGAGGCATGGAAGACACCAAGTTGGTCGTTATAGAGAAGGTAATTGCTCATTTCCTGCAAGAGTTCCTCCCTGCTAGCCAGTGGGGAGCGCTGGCTCAGCGCTTCGAAAACCAAGGCATCAAGGGTTGGGGGGTAGTCAGTTAATACCACCGGGGTCTTTAACGACATGACCAAGCGAAAGGGCTCAAATTCGAACATCAAAAGTAAACCTCCATTGGTGTTGCTGGTGATTGCTCACCGTCAGTTAACAGCACTTTGGCCTGCCGGTACTGTTGCAGAAAACGAACGGGAATGATGTTTCGCAGGATGGCATGTTTGGACGACAAATCGTGAGACAGTGGAAAGCGGGGGTCGAGAATATCGATTTCAATGGAGTCGTCAGGTGAACGGATCCCACGGCCAATGGCTTGTCGCATCAACCGAACAACGGCGTTTTGAGTACGCATATACTCCTGTTTGCGGAGTTGCTGACTCAGGTCGATTTTCTTGGTCTTCTTGTAGAAACTCACCAGAGCTTCAACTTCGGAAGTGTGAGGTTGGCCGTAGGCAATGCGAGTGATAATAAGATGGTCAAATCCAATTGAACCTGAATTGTCGATTATGTTGAGGCCAGTATGACCCGCCGCGGTGATCATTACTCCCCTTCCATGAAGCTTGCATATTTTCTTGAACTCCTCAGTTAGTGACTTGAGCGGAATACCGCGCTGGTGGACCAGAACCTGCCGGTTCTCAATTGGTGACATAATCGCGGCCAATTTTTGGCTCTCTTCATGCGAGGCTGTCAACACAACCACTCGCCCGGAACGGTTGGTGATCTGGCGAACTACCGCCTGCAACCATTTTTCAGAGAGGCTTGGGCGTGTTCCGTACTGGTGCGCTCCTGAGTAGATAGACGGAAACGAGGGACCAGCTAGCGTCAGGGCCATGTTGCCAAAAATTTTTGGTGAGAAAAGGGCAATAGCGCCCAGCATGGTGTCTTCGATGCCAAGTTCAATTCGAAGTGATGTGGTACCGTTCACAGGTTCAGGAGTGATACTCAAAGTGCCAGAAGTCAGGAGTACCGACTCAAAGGCTGAGGTTGCGTATTTTCCGAAGAACCGAACAAACCAAGGTGAGAGTGACACGATGGCTGGTTCGCAACGTATCTGAGAAACCCCGATCCCCATGGATGAGGTTTGCATCATCTGGAGCTGCTGCTGTAAGGATGTTGAGACATCTTTGTCGAGATTATTTAAGCGGCAAATCTTCTCGATCTTTCCAATGGTGACCCGCGCCAGTTCCGCCAACTCGGTATCCCAAGCATATTGCTGCATCCCTAGCCGCTCTTGGATTGTCTTAACTGAATTGGTAAGAGGGGCTAACTGTCTAGCAGTAAGATGCTCCCCCAGCAGGGAGGCGACACGAACAAGATTCAGGCGCCTCTGAGTCCATTCTTGTAACCGATCCACCAGGGCATCAGCTTCATCAACAATCAGCACTGTCGGCCGTGATTTATCAGCCAAAAGCGCATTATTTCGCAGCATGTCTACTGCGATCATGGCGTGAGTTGTGATCACGATGTCGCATTGAGATTCAGCCTGTTGCTGTTCGTCAAATGCCCCATTTTCACACTCAGCCGTCAGGCAAATTTGAGAGGCCAACAAGTCGCAGGGGAGTCCGCCAAACTCATCCTCAAATTCTGCAATCGTCCCTGACCAGTCACGTAGGGTAGCCACTTCGCGCTCTTCTAGGGTGGACAGAGAGCGGTTGGCGAGGGCAATGTTTACCCGCTTTGGCGATACGAAATTGACCCGCCCAAGAAGACGACCGATAGACAACGGGCTATGTCCATAATGACGGGCAACTTTGGTCAGCAGCACACAGTCTTTTTCGAGCAGTTGTTGCATCAGTGCGTGGCTGTGCGTTGCGACGATAACCCGAGGGCGACGTGGGTCGCGGAGTACAAACTGCATGGCTGGTAAGAGGTAGCCCAGCGACTTTCCTAGGCCGGTATCTGCGTGAAGAAGCGATATTTTCCCTGTATCAGCCAGCACTTGCTCAGCCAGTAGCGCATATTGGGTCTGCTCATCCCGAGCGATGAGACCGCCAGCGGCCATCAGCTCTTCGAACTTGGCTGTGTGGATCCCGTCCTCTGGCAATGGGCTCATAGCACCTCCAGGTTCGACAACTGGCCGTAGCCAAACACCCGCTTACGGCCAATGCCATAAACAACTGCCAGCTCTGCCAGCGTAACATCCTTGATCTCAGCAACTACACTGACCGGGTTGCACTGGAGGGTGAAGCTCTGCTTTTTCTTGTGGTAGCACTCTAGGTAGGGGCTGTTGGCTGAGTGGCTCTGGAGTGAGAGGCCTGCCCCTTCGCATTGTCTGGCTAGAACATCAGGCAAAATAGCCATTGGCAGATGCATCGACCGTTTTTTTGTGGTCCCAGGTATCGGATGCTTGATAGGGAAGCAGAAGTTGATGTTGAACATGACAATATCCGCCACGTTCAGTTCAAGCTTTATTGCTTGTTCGCCAGCCAGGCCAAGCTGTGTTGCCGAACGCAAGTAAATGACTGTAGTGTTGGGCTCATGAGGGTGGGCAATGCGTCGCCAGCTATATGGCACTTTACTGCGCAATGTCTCCTGTACCAGATAATCAAGACGCTGGTGGACCAAATAAGGGCTAGATGGATCAGTTTCACGCAGCTTGAGGGTATTTTCATAGTAAATCATTGGAGTTTGTCCGCGATGTTAATCAACTTGATACGCTGATGGGGATCTGCTGGTAAGGTGCGAAATATCGGTCCGAACGCTGGCTTCTTGTTAATCTGTTCGCTAGCCTGTTTGGGAGAGATCCGCCCATTCGATATATCAACCACAAGCTTATTGAAGGCATTGCGTTCCGGGCTTGTCAGTGAACTTAGGCCCTCAGATAGCTGCATTGCCGCGACCAGATCTATCGTGCATTCAACTCTGGTAACCGAATCCATGCCTGCATCACTACAGCAATAGAGCGCGTGCGGCGACAGCGATATGGTCAGCCCGCGCATTAGCGCCGCAGTTTTACGGCCAAACGATTCTATGTAGAGCAGAGGGAATTTTGCATTCTTTGCGATCCAAGGCAGGTGGCCGCCGACGGTAATCTTCACAACATCAATGCATTCAAAAAATGATGCAGGGAACTTGTCGTATACCCCAGGCGGGGCAAGTAGCGTTGAGCGATGAGGCACCCCAGAGGCATCTGCAATTTCGTGCACCCAACCGACACCACTCATCATCCCAAAACGCTGACCCACTTTCTTATCGCTTTTTCCAGCAGTTCGCTCGTTCCCCATGATATTGGGATCAGTGACAAACATGGCTTGGCAGGGAGCGCAGTGGTTGAAAGGTGTTTTATAGCTATCTAGCCCCTGATATCCCACATTGCCGAACGAACTTGCAGGACGTTTGCAGCAAGAACATGCCGCTACAGTCGCAACCGACTCCCCCAATGCGGGAGCCAAAATGTGAGTTAGATGGGCATAAAGAAGATCAATTGGATGTTGCACGTCCCCTCCGGAAACATTTGAATCTTCACATAAGATAATAGATTTCTTTTTTTTGTAAAGTGGTCGGAAGGCTGGACCCGCGCTTGGGTCACAGAACTGGCCAGCATCGAGATCCGCGACCTACTACCTTGAAAAAGGTCGCGGCCAGATGCGCGAACGAATAGTCAAGTGTTGGCGAGTAATAAAGTGCCATACCAAGCATCAAAGTGTCATACCGAGCAATAAAGATTCATCCTTACTTAGGCCGTAGCCATGCCCCGTTGGTTTATCGTCGGATCCGGTACCAATCTCTATTGAAAGACGGTCTCTCCGTCCAGTAATACGGGGGGAATTCCCAGACAACCATGCTCACACCATGCACGGGCGAGGGGTGTTATCTCTTTTGATTTATCAATCTCCGATTAAGTCCCAGTAAAGGTTTGACCGATAATCTATAACATCATGTTTTTAAAGGGCCTTTCTGATGGTAAATAATAAAATTCTTGCATTTTTGTTGGATCATGACGCTTTTGATCGCGAAGATGATGGCGGTAAGAGAGCTGGTGTTGCTCAATATGCTAAAGATAACGGTGGCTATGAGAATCTTTCAGGCCCTCAACAAGCACTGTTTAGAAAGTGGTTTTCACGAGAGTGCTGTGGTCATCGAGACGGTGATGAATGGGTAGATTGCGCACGTCTTTTGGAAGGCGATGATTTACTCGAAGCCTATACCCAATCTCAAGACCCCGAATCCGTCCAGTGTGATGATTGCGCTGAGCAAGAGGCTTTTGTAGCAGGACGTATTGCTAATGGCGTAGCCAAAGGCGATTGATGCCGATAAAGCTAGTTATCGGCATCAATGACTTAGTGTCTTTTTTCAGACCTGCTCTATCTAGGAGATAAAGTGATTCCCGATATGCCATTTCAAATCCTTCCTGCATCTGGTTGGTTTCTTAGTACCTCTGATGGTGTCCTTCGCCCAGTGATTGCATGGAAGTGTGTTGCTGGTACGGTTACAGGCATGATTGCTCATGGTACTCGTCCAATTGCAGTTGAAGTACATCCTAGCGATGATGGTGTTTTTGTTCATGAATCTGAGCTTGGACAAGGATTTGCTGACCATCCAGCTAACAGCATTCGATTTTGAGCGAGTGCATTTATAACTAAGGGGGCCACTGGCCCCTTTGTTCTACCCACAGGCCTGTGTCTGACTGCGCATAATGAAACG
>NZ_JBFOCZ010000026.1:0-159172 GCF_040908015.1 Aeromonas sp. R7-5
GTGGAGCAGCTCGGTAGCTCGTCGGGCTCATAACCCGAAGGTCGTCGGTTCAAATCCGGCCCCCGCAACCAACTATTTGTATCCATGGCAAGCGCTAGCGCCTGTGGTGGAGACGAAGACAGCAAGAAGCAACTGCTCTGCTTTTTGTGGTGGCAATACAATTCGGACGCGGGGTGGAGCAGCTCGGTAGCTCGTCGGGCTCATAACCCGAAGGTCGTCGGTTCAAATCCGGCCCCCGCAACCAACTTCTGACTGATTTTCTTCTGCATTACCTCTCTGATCCCCTCCAGCATCTGTTGCTTGCACACAATAATGTGTGTTTTTCCGATCCCTCTCGCCATTTGTTCGGTATCATCCTGCTTTCTGTTCATGGATGAGGCCGCACCCTGTGATGACCCCTTTTAGCTATTCTTCTCCCCAAATCACGATGCAGAGCACCTCCCTCGCCGAAGTAATGGCAGGGCCGGCTGCCGTCAAACTCTTGCTCATTGCCGACTCAGCGCGCGATACCCTGCTGGCGACGCCTCCCTTTGCCGCCGTGGCAACCCAGATAGCCCTGGGTCAGAAGGCCCCCTATTCCCTTGACGACAGTCAGGGGCTGCAACGGGTGATCTTCATGGATGCCCGCCCGGCCCTGGATCATCGGCTCTACAAGCAGGTGCGCAGCTGGGTGGGCTCGCTGGCGGGCCTCAAGGCGACGCACCTGGCGCTCCATCTGGAGGGCTTTGACGATGAGCATCGCGCGCAACTGGCAAGGGTGGTGCTCGCCTGCCTGCTCGCCGCCGATGTGACCCTGCCGACCCAGAAACGGAGTGAGGCGACAAGACCGGGTTATCAGCAGTTGCAACTTTCCCCCCCTTGCGAGCTGGACATGGCCCGCCTGAGCGCAGAAACCGAAGGCAATGGTCTGGCTCGCCACCTGGCGGTGCTGCCAGCGTCCGAGCTCAATGCCCGTCATTACCGGGCCTATGCCCGGGAGCTGGCGCAGCAGGAGGGGTGGCAGTGGCAGGAGTTTGATGAGACGACCCTGGCACAGAAGGGGGCTGGCGCCTTCCTGGCGGTGGCCCGTGGTTCGGCGGATGGTCAGGCCGCCATCGTCAGGCTCAGTTACTGTCCGGCCAACCCGGTGCGCCGCGTCGCGCTGGTGGGCAAGGGGATCTGCCACGACTCCGGTGGCTACAACCTGAAAGTCGGTGGCAGCATGTATGGCATGCACCTGGACATGGGGGGCAGCGCGGTGGCCCTTGGCACGTTGCTGGCCATCAGCCGGGCGAAACTCCCCATTGAGGTGCACTGCTGGCTCGCCATCGCTGAGAACCACATCGGCCCGCAGGCCTTCCGGCCCGGTGAGGTGGTGACTGCGCTGAACGGCACCACCATCGAAGTGGTGGACACCGATGCCGAGGGTCGCATGGTGCTGGCGGATGCCCTGACCCTGGCGGCCGGGGACAAACCCGACTTGCTGATCGACTACGCCACCCTGACCGGCGCCTGCAAACGGGCGCTCGGCAGCCGTTACAGCGGCGCCTTCACCAACCGCCCCGAGTGGCTCACCACGCTGATAGCGCTGGGACAGCAGAGCGGGGAGCGAGTCTGGCCCTTCCCTCTGGACGAGGATTACGATGACAACCTCGATAGCGAGTGGGCCGATCTGTTACAGTGCGCGCCGGGCGCCTCCCCGGATCACATCGATGCCGCCCGTTTTCTCACGCGCTTCGTGCCCGCCGAGCTTCCCTGGTTGCACCTCGACCTGAGTGGTTTTCGCAACAAGGGGGGCAATGGCGTGGTGGGCAGCGAGGTAACCGGCTTTGGTGTCAGGCTGACCCTGACCCTGCTCGACAGCCCTCTGGGGATGGGTGCGCCCGACGCATGACAACGTGGCCAAGCACAATCAATAAGGACAAGCGTGAAACAAGCAAGTTATGACTGGGTGCTGTTCGATCTGGACGAAACCCTGCTCGATTTTCCGGTCGCCAGGGCGCTGGAGCGGACCCTGCAGATCTACGGCGTGGCGCCGACTCCCCCCAAGATGGCGGAGTACCATGCGCTCAACCAGCGGCTCTGGCAGCAGTACAACTCAGGGGAGATTGACGCCACCCACCTGCAGCAGACCCGTTTTTCGCTCTTTGCCGAGCAGGTCAACGTGGCGCCCATGGCGATGAACGAGACCTTCCTGCAGCAGATCATCGCCCTGAGCGTGCCGCTGGAGGGGGTGGAGGAGACCCTGCAGACCCTGAAGAGCAAGGTCAGAATGGGGATCATCACCAACGGCTTCAGCCTGCCCCAGCGCGGGCGCCTCGACAAACTGGGCTGGAACAGCTGGTTTGAGCCTCTCGTTATCTCTGACGAGGTGCAGGTGACCAAGCCGGCGGCGGCCATCTTCCAGCATGCCCTGGCGCAGATGGGTCAGCCGAGCCCGGCGCGGGTGTTGATGGTGGGGGACAATCCCAAGACCGACATCGCCGGTGCCGCCGCCCAGGGGCTTGCCACCTGCTGGTACAACCCGGGACGGGAGACAGGCCCGTGCGAGGCGACCCACGAGATCCACCACTTCGCCCATCTCTGCGGGATCGTGCTGGGAGAGTAGGTCCCCATGTCCGCAAGGGTGTAAAAAAACAAGGCAGCCCATGGGCTGCCTTGTTTGCACCCGGCGTCTGCTAGCGGCCGAGGCGGGCGAGCAGCCAGGCCTCCAGCAAGGCCACTCCGGGGGCCAGCACGGCTTCGTCGAAGTCGAACTCCGGATGATGGTGGGGGGCCGCGAGGTTGGCTCCCAGGATGAGATAGGCGGCTTCGCCGCCGTGCTGCTGTACCCGCTCGATGAGGAAACCGGCATCCTCGCTGGCCCCGAAGCGGCGGGTGTGGATGGTATCAAGGGAATTCCCCTCTGCGAGAGGCACGATTTCCTCGATGAGGGCTGGGCTGTTCTCGATGCCGATCGCTTCCCCCTGTTTGCGGATGTGGTAGGTCGCGCCCTGCATCAGGGCCGCCCCCTCCACAATCTGTTGCACCTGATTGAACATGTAGTCGTTGAGGGCCGGCGTCGCGCCACGGGTCTCCCCCATCAGGCGGGCATGGCCCGGGATGACGTTGCGTCCACTGCCGCCGTTGAGCTGACCCACGTTGATGCGGGTCATGCCGTCCCGATGGCGGGGAATGCCGAGCATGGCGGTGGTGGCCATGCAGGCCGCCGCCAGGGCATTGTGGCCCGCGTTGGGCTCGAGCCCCGCATGGGCGGCTTGCCCCATGAACTCCACGTCGAATTTGGTTGAACAGAGAAACTCGGTGGGGTTGACCACCAGCTCACCGCTGCTCGCGTGAATGCCGATGTGCAGTGCCAGCAGGGCGTCCACGTCGTCGAGCTGCCCCCCTGCCGCGAGCGCCTTGCCGCCTCGGCAGCCCTCTTCAGCGGGCTGGAAGAAGAGCTTGATGCGGCCAGTGAGGCGATCAGCGAGGGCCGCGATCCGCTCGGCCAACACCAGACCGATGGCGGTGTGACCGTCGTGGGCACAGGCGTGCATCCAGCCCGGGTTGGCGGAGTGCCAGCCTCCCTGGCCGGGCAGGTGTGACGCCTCCTGGCTCTCTTCGACCTCCACCGCATCGATATCGAAGCGAAACGCCAGGGTGGGGCCGGGGCGCCCGCTCTCCCAGAGTCCCATCACGCCGGTGAGTGCGTCGATCCGCGTCAGCCACTCCGGATGCGCCCCCTGGTGCAGGGCACGGGCCTTCTGGGCCTCGACGTCTATTTCCCGTCCCATGATGAGGGTGCTGGCGAGCAGTTGATCCCCCAGCATGATGGAGAAACCGAGCTCACTGAGGTGTTGGGCGATGAGGGTGGTGGTGCGAAATTCACACCAGGCGGCTTCGGGGTGACGATGAAGGTCGCGGCGCCAGTGGCGCAAGGCATCCTGAGTCATGGTGGTTCCTGCGTGGCAAATCCAGCGGCCATTGTGACGGGCAGGGGGGCAAGAGTAAATCCCGCAGGGGGAGATGCGACAAGGGGAGCCCGGGCTCCCCTTGAAAGATGGCATGGATGTCGACGAGGTCGTTTTGTGTGCGCAGATCGCACTCAATGATGGCTTGGCATCATCCTTTGCCAGAGCACGTCAAAAACCCATGTTGCAGTCTGTTTTTTGAACCACCCCTCTGGTGCAGAGGTGGCAGAAGGCTGATTGACCGACTTAGAGCTGTGCCAGCGACGGCATGGAGACGGCAACCAGAGTGAAAAACACGGTGAAAACGGCGGTAACTACGAACTCTTTCATGATTTTATCTCCCTTGGTTGGCTCATGATGGAACCAAGATACCACAACAGAACGATAAAACAACGAAAAATGTAATTATGAGGCAAAAATGGTTTGGTAGTGGAATTCGGCTGCATTTTTCCAAGTTTAAGGGCGTTTTTTGTCCTGGGAAGAGTTTCATGGTGATGCCAGTGAAAGGGAATGCATATAAAGTCTTTAAATACATTTAGTTACGTTGTTTTTGTGACTCTCTCTTTTGTGGTTCCGATTGGGGTGTTTGTGGTGATCTCCATTTTTCGGCAGCAAAATGGCCTGCGGGATGCGCCGATTGATGTCGCCATAGGGAGGTTGGTGGCTGTCAGCCAGTTTTTGTCATCCCATGTCATGTTTTCTCACGACTTGTGTCCTAACCCCAGTCTGCAAGGCTGTTGCCAGCCAGGGTTATCCGATGAAGCCTCAATTTTCTGCTCATCCCAAACAGGATAGGAGCAAAAAGAGTACGAAAAACGACAAAACGGCCGCCAAAGGAGCATGGAAGGAAAGGGGGAAGGCGGGAAAATGGAGGTTCGATCTTCATGGGGCCTTGGGTGGTCGGAAGCCCCGTTTTTCGCTGTTTTCTTTGGGGGACGAGCCATTGGGCCCGCGCGCAGGGGAAGCGGGCGATATCGTCGGCCCACCCGGGTTGCTATATGGCGCCAGTGTGATGGGATGAAGGGCAGGGGAGGCCTGGCGCAGGGCCGTGGCACTGCGCCACCAAGGCCTTTATCCAGACCCGTCGCGAACAAGGTGAGCAAGCAGAAAAGCGGGGGAAAGAAGTAAAGGAGAAGGTCGTGGGGTCAGAGGCTCAGGGCCGCCGGGCAAGGGGTAAGAGATGGCGACAGTGGCCAGTGGATAGCCGGGCCCCCGCAGGGGGAGGAGGGGGTGAGGAGCCCGCATAAAAAAACCCTCCAGAGGAGGGTTTTTTGTCAGACCACAGCCCTTAGAACAGGGTGGTGGAGAGATCGTACAGCTCCTGGTTGAACGGGCGCTTCAGGTTCTCGATGCAGTCGATGATGTCGTGGTGCACCATCTCGTTGCCCTGAATGCCGACGCAGCGGCCACCCTGGCCCGCCAGCAGTTGCTCGACGGCGAAGGCACCCATGCGGCTGGACATGATACGGTCACGGGCAGTGGGAGAACCGCCACGCTGGATGTGACCCAGGATGGTGGCGCGGGTTTCGCGGCCGGTCATGGCCTCGATGTCTTTTGCCAGGGCGTTGACGTCGGTGACGTGCTCGCAGATGGTGATGATGGCGTGCTTCTTGCCCTTGGCTTCCCCTTCCTTGATCTGTTGCAGCAGCTTCTCCTTGTCGAAGGCTACTTCCGGCACGATCACGTACTCGGCACCACCGGCAACGGCGGCAGACATGGCCAGATCGCCGCAGTGGCGGCCCATGATCTCGACCACGGAGATGCGGTGGTGGGAGCTGCAGGTGTCGCGCAGGCGGTCGATGGCGTCAACCACCACGTTCAGAGCGGTATCAAAGCCGATGGTGAAGTCGGTACCGGCGATGTCGTTGTCGATGGTGCCCGGCAGGCCGATGCAGGGGAAGCCCTCTTCGGTCAGCTTCTTGGCACCCATGTAGGAGCCGTCACCGCCGATGACCACCAGGGCGTCGATGCCGTGTTTCTTCAGGTTTTCGACCGCTTCGGCACGGACTTTCGGATCCTTGAAGGCGGGGAAACGGGCGGAGCCGAGGAATGTACCGCCACGGTTCACGACGTCGGAGACGCTGTGACGCTCGAGCTTGACGATACGGTCCTGGTGCAGACCGAGGTAGCCATCATAGATGCCGTAAACTTCCAGGCCATGATGCAGACCGGCGCGCACCACGGCGCGGATGGCTGCGTTCATACCCGGTGCGTCACCACCACTGGTCAAAACACCAATACGTTTGATTTGTTTGGTCATGAGTGCCTCTGGATCTGAGTTGTCGAAAATCAAGATTCTGAAAAATACGGCTGGCCGCTTTTACTATATCGGCTTTCCTATGGCGAGAGGGTCCATAGGAAAGCGATATGCAAAGAGGGGCGGGGCCCCTCTTTGCTTGGCGCTTACTTGGCGGCGCCAGCGATGATCTGGGAGAAGTCGTCCACTTTCAGGGACGCGCCACCCACCAGGCCACCGTCGATGTCCGGCTGGCCGAACAGGTCGGCAGCGGTGGCGCCAGTCACGGAGCCGCCGTACAGGATCTGTACCTTGGCAGCCACGGCTGCATCAAAACCGGCCAGGTATTGACGGATGTGAGCATGCACGGATTGTGCGATCTCCGGGGTGGCGGTCTTGCCGGTGCCGATGGCCCATACCGGCTCGTAAGCGATGACGGCGTTCTCGAAGGAGGCGATGCCGCAGCGATCGATCACGGCCTTGAGCTGGGTCTCGACCACCTGGTTGGTGGTACCGGCTTCGAACTGGGCCAGGGTTTCACCGATGCACAGCACGGGGATCAGGCCGCCCTTCTGGATGGCTTCGTACTTGGCAGCCACCACGTCGTCGGTCTCTGCGTGCAGGGTACGACGCTCGCTGTGACCGACCAGGGAGTAGGTGCAGCCGAAGGCTTTGAGCATGGAGGGGGCGTTTTCGCCGGTGAAGGCGCCGGACTCGTGAACGTCGGCGTTCTGGGCACCGTAGGCGATCTTGCTGCCAGCGGTCAGCTGTTCAACCAGACCCAAAAAGATAACCGGCGGGCAGACGGCCACTTGCACGGAAGGATGAGCGGCAGCGGCCGGGGTCAGTCCTTTGATCAGGGCTTCTACAGAAGCCTTGGTGCCGTTCAGTTTCCAGTTACCCATTACCAGGTGCTGTCTCATCTTCTATATCTCCTAGGCATTTGATTGCGCAACATTATATGAATTGAACCGAGCCCAAGATAGCTGACCCGGCGGCAAATGACGTAATTTTTTTTCGCTTTCCTGATCCAAATCAGGAATGCAAGGCGCGATTGCTCACTCGGTGACCTGCCCACGCAAACGGGCCCACCATACCCCAATCCACTCGTGAATGGCAGCCTCGGAATACATCAGATAACGCCCCTTGGGGAGGTAGCTGTAGAGGGGTTGTGGCTCCTGACTCTGCTTGGCGGTGTAATCGGTGGGAGCCGGCACCGCATCGAGTCCCTGACTGCGATAGAGAGCCATGGCCCGGGGCAGGTGGGTGGCCGAACTCACCAGTGCCACCCGCTTGCCGTTGAGGTGGGCGGCGATGCTGACCGCCTCGTCATGGGTGTCTTTGTTGTTTTCAAACAACGTCATGCGCGCACGCGGGATGCCAAGGCTGGCCGCCATGCGGGCGTTGACCTCGGCGTTCGACAGGGGATCCCCGGCCACGGCGCCGGAGAAGACCAGCTCGGCTTCTGGATAGGCCAGAGCCAGGCGAACTCCTTCCAGGGTGCGCGCCAGGGAGATGTTGTTTTGCCAGGCGCGCTCTGGGATGGCCGGATCGCTCACATGACCGTTGCCCAGCACGACGATGGCCTGGATGTCAGGATGCTGGCTCACCTCGAAGGGGGGATAGGTCTGCTCCAGGCTGCGGGCCAGCTCGTAGCTCACCGGCCGCGTCCCCATCAGGGCGATGATCACCAAGGAGAGGGTCGCCAGCAGCCTGCCGCTTTTTTGAAAGCGGGTGAACCAGAGCAGCACGAGCGCCAGCACCAACAAGGAGAGAGAGAAGGGGAGCGGCATCAACAGATGGCCCAGCCATTTCTTGATGACAAAGAAGTTGAGCTCGAACACGACAGACACGTCCTTGAGTTTTCAGCAAATTCGGGATGTGACAGAATACCCCTCTTTTTTCCTGTGGCCCAATCCTGTGTGGTTCCTCCTGCGGCCCTCATGGCGGGGCGGTCGAAGATGAGTGTGTCTTGAAGCAAGATCAGAGTTTTGACGGGCGCGCGGACAAGTTCGCTCGCAACATTTACGACTCCACCAAGGGGCGCATTCGCACCACCATTGTCTGGAGTGACATCGAAGCCTGCCTGGCGCGCCTGGGCAACCGGCCGCTGCGCATCCTGGATGCCGGCGGCGGCTTTGGCTACTTCGCCCAGAAACTGGCGGCCATGGGCCATCAGGTGGAGCTGTGCGATTTGTCGGCAGAAATGCTGGCTCTGGCCCGCAGCCAGATCGCCGAGAAGGGGCTGGAAGACAGAATTCGTCTCATCCATTGCCCCATTCAGGATCTCAAGCACCAGGTGACCGGTACCTTCGATCTGGTGCTCTGTCACGCGGTACTGGAGTGGCTCGCCGAGCCGCGCCAGACCTTGCTGGGTCTGTTCCCTTTCGTCAAGGCTGGGGGCATACTGTCGCTGCTTTTTTACAATCGTCACGGCCTCCTGTTCCAGAGCCTGGTGGTGGGCAATTTTGACTATGTGCGCCTGGGCCTTCGCAAGAAACGCCAGACAGCCCTGACACCCACCAATCCCCAGTTGCCGGAGCAGGTCTATGACTGGATAGGCCGGGGGGGATTGCGGATCATCGGCAAGACCGGGGTGCGCGTCATCCACGACTACATGCGCCACAAGCAGGATCAGGTCGAGAAGTTCGAGGACCTGCTGGCCATGGAGCAGCAATATTGCCGCCAGGAGCCCTTTGTTTCCCTGGGGCGCTACATCCATGTGATGGCCCAGAAACCGGCCGGTTGAGACACACCGGCGTGAATACGATGCGGGATCCAGCCGCCGGGGCGCCACCGACCCCGGCCTATATCACCACGGCGGGCGAAGACCTGCCGACTATAACAACGAGATGATAACGTCATGATGAGTACATCCCGTACCCTGCCAGAGACGGTGGGATGGGTCAGACAGGAGGGGTTGGCGCTGAACCTCCCCACCGACAGGCTGGCCTTTCTGATAGCGATCAAGACGCTCTCCGAGGACGAGTCTGATCTCTCGGAGGCCGCGCTGCACGATGCCTTTGGCTATGTCAGCAGTGCCTTCGGCCAGATGGACGAGACCCTCACCGGTCGCGCCAACAACGCCATCAACGATCTCATTCGCCAGCAACTGCTGTCGCGTTTCACCACCGACATGGTGGCGGGGGAGAGCCTCTACCGCCTGTCGCGCCTTGGCATGAGCATCGTCGATTTCTTCATGGATCAGCGCCAGGTGGACTCCATCAAGCTCTCCATCCTGCTCGAGCACCTGGCGGCCGAGCTCGACACCGCCCGCAAGGCGGCGCTCGAGACCAACACCCGGGAGCAGTGGGACGCCGAGGTGCTGCCGCGCCTCTCCTTCTCCCTGGAAGAGACGCTCGGGCGCATCGATCTCACCCAGCGCGCCATGGACGAGCAGCAAAACCAGGTCAAGAGCGAGATAGCGGCCCTGCTGACCCAGAACTGGGTCGATGCCATCCACAGCTGCGAGAAGCTCCTGCACGAGACCGGCCAGACCCTGCGCGAGTTGCAGGACACCCTGGACGCCGCCGGCCACCGCCTGCAGGCGGGGCTGCTCAACATTCAGGAAGCGGCCCAGGGGCGTGAGGATCTGTTCCACGTAGAAGAGCTGACCCACGCCCTGCAGGGGCGTCTGGACGTCATCACCGCCTGGGGCCAGCAGTGCATCGAGCTCTGGTCCCGTTATGACAGGCACGTCCACAAGTTCATCCGCAACGCCATCGACATGGACAAGAACCGCGCCTTCAGCCAGCGGCTGCGGGAATCCATCCGCAACTTCGAGCAGCACAGCTGGTTGTTGCGGGTGGCCGAAGAGCCCCGTTTGCTGGAGCTGCGGGATGAAACCATCGCCATCCACGACGAGGAGGTGACCGGCGAGGTGCCCCTCGAGATGGAGTACGTGGAGATGGTGGACATCAACCAGGAGCTGGCGGAGCGCATCGAGCGCTACCTGGCCCGCTACCCGGAGCAGGGAGATCGGCTGGATCTTGCCGACGTGCTGCGGGAATACCTGCTGGACTACCCGGCCCATGCCCACTTCGACGTGGCGCGCCTCCTGATCGATCAGGCCGTGCGTCTCGGCCATGCCAGCGGTGAGCGCGAACACCACCGCCAACCCGCATGGAAACCCATCAACCAAGCTGGATCCAAGGTTCAGGCCTATGTCATCGATCAATACTGAATTCCCCTTGCCCCTGCGTCTCGCAGAGGCCATCGCCAACCCCTTGTTTCCGCGCATCGACACCGCCCTGCGCTCCGGTCGCCACATCAGTGCCGACGAATTCGAGCAGCACTCGGCCCTGGTGGAGTACCACCAGGAGCTGGAGATCTTCTACGGTCGCTATCAGGTGGAACTCATCAAGGCGCCGGAAGGCTTCTTCTACCTGCGTCCGCGCCCGAGCGCCGACATCGGAACAACAGTGTTATCTGAGCTCGATATGCTGGTGGGCAAGGTGCTCTGCTACCTGTTCCTGAGCCCGGACAGGCTCGCCTCTGAAGGGGTGTTCGCCATGGGCGAACTGCAAGAGGAGGTGCTGAGCCTGGCGGACGAGAAGCAGCTGCTGCGGATGGTCAACAGCCGCTCCGGCGGCACGGATCTGGACAAGAAGAAGCTCCTCGAGAAGATCCGCACCTCCATGCGTCGCCTCAAACGCCTCGGGATGATCACCCCCCTTGGCAACAGCGACAAATTCCGGGTCAACGAATCCGTGTTCCGCTTCGCCGCCGATGTGCGCTCCGACGAGGATCCCCGCGCGGTGCAACTGCGGATGATCCAGGAAGGGGAGGCCATTTTCCACGACGACGAGATGCCGAGCAGCGATTCCCTGTTCGAGGATATCGAAGAGGATCTGGACGAAGAGCAGCTGGAGCTGGAGGTGGAAGATGATCTGCAACGTTAATGTGCCGGCACTGATGGTGTCTGCCGGTTTGATGGAGAGTGTGGCGTGAGAGGCAAATTCAAATCCCTGACCATGGTCAACTGGAACGGCTTCTTCGCCCGCACCTTCGATCTCGACCAGCTGGTCACGACCCTGTCCGGCGGCAACGGCGCGGGCAAGTCCACCACCATGGCGGCCTTTATCGCGGCCCTCATTCCCGATCAGTCACTGCTCCATTTCCGTAACACCACGGAGGCGGGTTCCAGCAGTGCCTCCCGCGACAAGGGGCTCTACGGCAAGCTGCAGCGCGGCCACTGCTATTCGCTGCTGGAAGTGATGAACAGCCGCGAGCAGCGGATCTGGGTCGGCGTCCACCTCGAACAGGTGGCCAACCGTGACAACAAGGTCAACATCACCCCGTTCGCCCTGGTGGATGTGCCCGAGCACCTGGCGCCCACGGATCTGCTGCTGGAGAAGCTCGACGACGGCAAGGGTCGGGTACGTGCCTTCGCCGATCTGAAGGGGGTGGCAGCGGAGCTCGGCGCCATCAAGGTCGCCAAGTTCAATACGGTGACCGATTATCACAACTTCATGTTCGAGTTCGGGATCACCCCTAAGAAACTGCGGGATCAAAAGGATCGCGGCAAGTTCTATCGCCTGATCGAAGCCTCCCTCTACGGCGGTATTTCGTCTTCCATCAGCCGCTCCTTGCGTGAATACCTGCTGCCGGAGAACTCCGGGGTACGCAAGGCGTTCCAGGACATGGAGGCGGCCATCTACGAGAACCGCCGCACCCTGGAAGCCATCAAGGAGACCCAGGGTCAGCGGGATCTCTTCAAGAACCTGATCACCGAGACCACCCACTATGTGGCCGCGGAGTATGTGCGGGGCGCTGCCGAGAAGAGCCGTCTCTCCGAGCTGGCCCTCAAGGCACGCTCTGAGCTCGCTGGCAAACGCCGCCTGTTGGCCGAGGAGAAGCAGCGCGCCATCTATCTGGCGGACGAGGTGGATCAGCTCACCAACCGCGAGAAGCTCCTGACCGACGAGCTGGAGTCCGCCGCCGAGCACCTGGCCAAGGTGATGGCGGCCGTGGCGCTGCAAAAGAAGATTGCCCTCTATCGCGCCGATCTGGCGGAGCTCAACGACAAGCTGGAGCAGCAGCAGGCGGTGGTGGAAGAGATCCACGGCCAGTTGCTGGAAGTGGAGGAGCGCAAGGAGCTGGCCCAGGCAGAGGTGGACAGCCTCAAGACCCAGCTGGCCGACTACCAGCAGGCGCTCGATATCCAGCAGACCCGCGCCATCCAGTACCGTCAGGCGGTGCAGGCCCTGGAAAACGCCCGCGAGCAGTGCGAACTGCCGGGGCTCGGCGCGGAGCAGGCGAGCGACACCCTGCATCAGTTCCGCGCAGCCGAGCAGAGCCTCACCAGCCGGGTGCTGGGGGCCGAGCAGCAGTTGACGCTGGCCAAGGCAGCGGTGGCCGAACACGAAGCGGCGCTGTCGCTGCTGCTCAGCATCGCCCCCGAGACAGTGCGCGAGGCCGCCTGGCCTACCGCGCAGGGGCTGCTCAAGCGCCACATCGAAGATAAGGCCCGCATTGCCCAGGGGCAGGGTCTGCGCGCCGCCCTGGCTCGCCTCGAGAAAGAGAGCGAAAGCCAGAAGACGCTCTTGCGGCTGCGAGACGAGCTGGCCCAGGCGTCTGGTCAGCACATTGCCAGCCAGGACGAGCTGGAGATCTTCCTCGAAGCCCAGCGCACCCGTCAGGAGGAGCTCTCCGATCAGCAGGCGGAGGCCAATCAGCGCCGCGCCAGCCTCGAGCATCAGGGCACTCAGCTGGGCCGCGATATCGCGGAACTGACCAAGCTGGCCCCGCGCTGGCTCAAATCCTTTGAAAAACTCGAGCAACTGCGCGAGCAGAGTGGCTTGGCCTTGGCCACCGCCGAAGAACTCTCTTCCGGCATGCAGAGCGTGCTCGACAAGGAGCGGGAGTTCGAGCAGGAGAGCAACCGCATTCAGGGCCAGAAACAGGCGCTGGAGATGCAAATTCGCAACCTGCAGCTGGGTGCCGGCGAGGCGGATCCCCGTCTTGCCCGCATCGCCGAGCAGGTGGGGGGCGTGCTGCTCTCGGACGTCTATGACGACATCTCTATCGATGATGCCCCTTACTACTCCGCGCTCTACGGCCCGGCTCGCAGCGCCCTGGTGGTGCTTGACCTCGAAGGCGCCATCGAGCGGCTGAAAAAGCTGGAAGATTGCCCGGAAGATATCTACCTCATTCAGGGCAACCCCGACTCCTTTGACGAGGATCTGGTGGAAGCGGACGAGCTGGGGGACGCCGTGCTGGTGCGCACCAGCAAGCGTCAGGTGCGCTTCTCCCGCTACCCCGAGCTGCCGCTGTTTGGTCGCGCCGCCCGGGAAAAACGGATCGAACAGCTCGACCTTGAGCGGGAAAACCTCATCGAGGGCTACGCCAAGGCCGCCTTCGAGCAGCAGAAGTATCACCGCCTCTACGGGCATTTTCGCGACTTTATCGGTCAGCATCTGGATATCGCCTTCCGCCCGGACCCCGAAGCCGAGGTGCAGGCCAAGCAGCACGAGCAGCGCAAGCTGCAAGAAACCATCGCCGAGTGCGACAAGCTGCTGGTCGAGGCCAAAGCGGCTGCCGCCCAGCTGACCCGTCATATCCAGCTGGTGCAGGGGATGCTGCCCTTTGCCCACCTGTTTGCCGAGGCAGACCTGGCGGCCCGCCTCGAGGCGGCTCACGCCGATGTGGAGGCGCTTAAAACAGCCGAAGCCTTTATCGCCAAACACGGCAAGGCGTTGGAAAAACTGGAAACCATGGTGCAGGTGCTGCGCCAGGATCCCCAGGATCTGGCGGCCCTGCAGGCGGCCTTTGACGAGGTGAGCGACTTGCTGGCCGAGCAGAAGCGCCGTTGCTACGCCCTCGATCAGCTGGTGGCCCGTTTGCCGCACTTTGCCTATCAGGATGCACAAGATCTGCTGGGCAAGGCGTCCGAGATGAGCGAGCGACTCAAAGAGAAGCTCAAGGCGGCAGAGCTGGCGGCCCGCACCGCCGGTGAGCAGCACAAGCAGATCACCCAGCGCCACACCGAGGCGCTGCAACTGCGCACGGCGCTCGATTCCAGCGCCTCGGCCAAGGGGCAGACCCTGGCGGAGTTCGAGCAGGAGCTGGCGGCCATGGGGCTGACCCTGTCGGATGACATGGAAGAGAAGGCCCGTGCCCACAAGAAAGAGATTGAAGAGCTGCTTATCCGCACCCGGACCCGCCGCACCAGCGCCGAGGCCCAGTTGCAGGTGTGCAAGCGCGAAATCGAGTCCCTTGGCGGTCGTCTCAAGCTCGAAGGCAAGGATTACTACAGCGCCCGCAAATCCCTGGTGGGTCACAAGGCGAGCTGGTCGCGGGTGGTGCGTCTGGCACGGGAGACCCACGTCGAGAAGCGTCTGAACAAGCGCGAGCTGGCTTATCTTGACAGCGACGAGCTGCGCTCCATGTCGGACAAGGCCCTCGGCGCCCTGCGGGTGGCGGTGGCCCACGACGAGGCCCTGCGCGATGCGCTGCGTCTGTCGGAAGGCAACCGCAGCACCGAGCAGAAGGTCGCCTTCTATGTGCAGGTCTACCGTTACCTGAAAGATCGCATCCGCAACGACATCATCCGCTCGGACGATCCGGTGGAAGCCATCGAGGAGATGGAGATCGAGCTGGCGCGCCTCGCCGATGAGCTCAAGCAGCGGGAAACCCATCTGTCCCTCTCCTCCCACGAGGTGGCGGCCAAGATCACCAACATCATCCGTCGCGAGCAGAACCGCATCCGGGTGCTCAACCAGGGCTTGCAGAACATCGCCTTCGGTCTGGTGCGCGGGGTGCGCCTCAACGTCAATATCCGCGAGGCCCACACCCGTCTGCTGACGGCGCTGGCTGACCAAACCGCCATGCATAACGATCTCTTCGCCGACAAGGAGCTCAGCTTCTCCGAGGCCATGGCCAAGCTCTTCCAGCGTCTCAATCCGCAGGTGGAGCAGGGGGAGCGCAACTATCAGGTGATGGGGGACGTGCTGCTGGATTATCGCAACTACCTGGAGCTGGAGATCGAGGTGCAGCGCGGGGCCGACGGCTGGCTGCGGGCCGAGAGCGGCGCCCTCTCCACCGGCGAGGCGATCGGCACCGGTCAGGCCATCCTCTTGATGGTGCTCATCAGCTGGGAGGAGGAGTCCCGCCGTCTGCGCGGCAAGGACATCGCTCCCTGCCGCCTGTTGTTCCTGGACGAAGCGGCGCGGCTTGATGGCAAATCCATCGCCACCCTGTTCGAACTGTGCGAGCGCCAGGATATGCAGCTGCTTATCGCCGCGCCGGAGAACATCAGCCCCGAGAAGGGCACCACCTACAAGCTCATCCGCAAGGTGCAGGGCAAGCACGAGCATGTGCATGTGGTGGGGCTGCGCGGCTTTGGCTTCGCCGACGACAAGCTCATCGCCTGACATCTTCCCCTGACAGGGGCTGACGGGTGAACACACAAACGGGAGGCTTGGGCCTCCCGTTTTCCATGGGAAATATGAGAGAGTAGGCCCCTGTTAACGGAAGCCTGACTGGCGATGCTGGTCGCTCTGTCCCATCGAGGAAGCAACGCATGACGACGCGACAAAAAGGGCTGCTGGCCTCTCTGTGCCTGCTGCTGGCCGCCTGCAGCAGCCAGCCTGATGCAGGCAGTGCGGGCAACTGGCGAGGCTATACCCAGACGGGGCTCGCCTCCTATTACGCCGATCGCTACCACAACAAGCGCACCGCCAGCGGGGAGCCTTACCAGCGCCACGCCAACACCGCCGCCCACATGACACTGCCCTTCGGCGCCCTGGTCAGGGTCACCAACCTTGCCAACGACAAGAGCGTGGTGGTCAGGGTCAACGACAGGGGCAATTTCCCCCGCGGGCGCATCATCGATCTCTCCAGGGCGGCGTTCAGCGCCATCGGCAATCCCCGATCCGGGCTTATCAAGGTCAGGATTGAGGTGCTGTAGCTGAGTGGTATAGATTGTGCCAATAATCATACTCAAACGTAACCCTTGGCGGCGCCACGCCCTCTCAGGTCCGGTGTCGATGGGTTGCATGACACTGCGAGGTGGTTCTCCGAGGATGGCCTTCACTTCAATGCAGGCTGATGCTCTGGATATGGTGGCACAGTTGGTTTCCCGATATTGCCAATGTTGTTGGGGGTTCAACCTTGAATGTATATAGAGGGAGTAAAAATGGGGAGATGAGCAGTGCCACCGCATTTCAATATTTACTGATGAGGGGTGCTGTCAGCCTTGGAAATTATCACCACATCATGGCTTATTATCCACAGGCGAACATGGCCGGAGGTGTGAAATATCTTGCTGATGGACAGTCTTATATGTAACCAAGAAAACTAGAGAAATAATAGTAAGTTAGTGGTGATAGAGAACAGTCAGCACCATGGCAGCATGAAGTGTGTTGGGCTTCAAGTCGAGGCACCAGGTCGTCGATTATGCCGCTCCTATGGAGGCCACTATTTTTCTATATATCGTCAGTGAAGGGGCATATCGACATACCATTTTCCCGTTTGGCTGGCACACCCTTCCCGTAGAGAGGGCGGCAGTCGAGAGGAGGTCATCTTCCTGGCAGGCCCTCTGCCATATTTCGTATCAATCGCCGACTGGCCGCGAGTCTGGCCAAGGACTAACTATCCCCTTCATCTCCAGTCGTCTGTGGCAACGCCCGGGCGGGGATCTTTCTACCGGCATTTTCTGGCAGAGGATGCTTCTTGTTTTGGTGTCATGAAAAAAGTGCCAAGTATATTGATGAATAAAGGATGAACATCGCCATGAATAGCCATTTATTAATGGTGATCAACAGCACAATAATGGTCATTAAAAGGCGGGATATTCAAGATTAAATTAATCAAATATTCAATTTGTTTATATCGAGCAGTTGTTGTTCTGGATCAAAAAACAACCACTCCTGTTTCATTACTCTGGCCCGCCATTTTTATAGCCATTGTATTTGTTCAGACTTGTGACACAAGGAGCCTATGTTTTGCATAAAATCACCGCTGAGAAAACCAATCTATCTCCCCCCTCAGACGGACATAACCTGTATTACCAGCTATCCGTGGAGGCAGTATTAGAAAAAAAGTCCAGTCAGTCCTCGGGACTGACTCATGATGAAGCCAGGGCCCGCTTGGACGCTGTTGGGCCCAATGCGTTGCCGGAGAAAAAGGGCAAGCCTGCCTGGCTGCGCTTTCTCGCCCACTTTCACGATGTGCTGATCTATGTCCTGTTGGCTGCCGCCGTATTGACCGCCTGGATGGGGCACTGGGTCGATACGCTGGTGATCCTCGGCGTGGCAGTGGTCAACTCACTGATCGGTCATATTCAGGAGAATAATGCCGAAAAGTCGCTGCAAAGCATTCGGCATATGCTGTCGAGCGATGCCGTGGTGATCCGCGACGGCAACCATGAAACGATTTCCACCACCGAGCTGGTACCGGGCGACATCGTCGTGTTGCGTGCTGGCGACCGGATCCCGGCCGATCTGCGGGTCATCGAAGCCCACAACCTGCGAGTCGAAGAGGCCATTCTGACCGGTGAGTCTACCGTCGTGGACAAGCATGCCCATGCCCTGGTGGGTGAACTGCCCCTGGGGGATCGCACCAACCTGTTGTTCTCGGGGACAACCATCAGTGGGGGAAGCGGTATCGGTGTTGTCATCGCCACCGGTGCAGATACCGAGCTTGGTCACATCAATCAGATGATGTCCGCCGTCGAGACACACCGCACCCCGCTGCTGGTGCAGATGGACAAGCTCGGCAAGGGGATCTTCATGCTGATACTGGCCATGATGGCGGCGCTGTTCGTGTTCAGCGTGCTGCTGCGCGATATCCCCCTCGGCGAACTGATGCTGTCGCTGATCAGCCTCGCTGTCGCGTCGGTGCCGGAAGGCTTGCCCGCCATCATCTCGATCATCCTCTCCCTCGGGGTGCAGGCCATGGCGCGCAAACGGGCCATCATTCGCAAACTGCCGACCGTCGAGACCCTGGGGGCCATGACAGTGGTGTGCTCGGACAAGACCGGTACACTGACCATGAACGAGATGACGGTCAAGGCCGTGATCACCGCCGATGCCTGTTATCGGGTAGAGGGGGAGAGCTATGCCCCCATGGGGAACATTCACCTGGAAGGTGAAGATACGCCGGTTGTGATTTCGCCGGAGAGTGTGCTGGATCGCTATCTGCGCACCGTGGATCTGTGCAATGACAGTCAGCTGATCCGGGATGACTGCGGTCACTGGACAATTACCGGTGGCCCCACCGAGGGCGCGTTGAAGGTCCTGGCGACGAAAGCGAATCTGCCGGTGGCAGACACCCGGCTACTCAACAAGATACCGTTTGATTCCCAGTACAAGTACATGGCGACACATCACAGCATCAACGGCAAGGAACTGGTGCTGATGACGGGAGCTCCCGATGTGATGTTCGCCCTCTGCGAACTGCAATTGAGCAAGGAGGGTGCAGAGCCATTCGTTCGCCAGTATTGGGAAGAGGAGATGGCCCACTATGCCCGTGAAGGATTGCGCATGGTGGCGGCGGCCTGTAAACCCGTGAGTAGCGAGATGACTAGCCTCGAGCATGGCGATCTGCGGGAGGGTCTCATCTTCCTTGGTATCGCAGGCATGATGGATCCCCCGCGCCCCGAGGCGGTCGAGGCCATCCGCGCCTGTCAGCAGGCGGGCATCCGGGTGAAGATGATCACCGGTGATCATCCGCAGACGGCGATGAGCATCGGCAAGATGCTGGGAATGGGCAACAGCGACAAGGCCGTGACCGGCTACGAGTTGGAGCACATGGATGACGCCGAACTGGCCGAGGCGGCTGTCGCGTTCGACATCTTCGCCCGCACCAGCCCGGAGCACAAGCTGCGTCTGGTGAAGGCGCTGCAGGATAGGGGCGAGATCGTCGGCATGACAGGGGATGGCGTTAACGATGCTCCCGCATTGAAGCAGGCGAACGTGGGGATCGCCATGGGCATCAAGGGGACAGAGGTGACCAAGGAGGCTGCCGACATGGTGCTGACCGACGACAACTTTGCCACCATAGCCGGTGCGGTGGAAGAGGGGCGCCGGGTGTATGACAACCTGAAAAAGACCATCCTGTTCATCATGCCCACCAACCTGGCACAAGGGCTGCTGATCGTGATCGCACTGCTGGCAGGTAACCTGATCCCGCTGACGCCGGTGCTGATCCTGTGGATGAACATGGCGACCTCTGCCACCCTGTCGTTTGGTCTGGCATTCGAGGCTGGCGAACGCAACATCATGTGTCGCCCGCCCCGCAATCCCATGCTGCATGTCATGGATGGCTTTGCCATCTGGCGCGTTGCCTTCGTGGGAACGCTGATTGCCATCAGTGCCTTCGCGCTGGAAGCCTGGTTGCAGCCGCGGGGTCACAGCCCAGAGTTCATCCGAACCGTGCTGTTGCAGACGCTGGTGACGGCTCAGTGGTTTTACATGCTGAACTGCCGCGTCAGCGATGGCTTCTCCCTGACCCGAGGTCTGCTGACCAACAAGGGGATCTGGCTGGTGAGCGGTGTCTTGCTGTTACTGCAACTGGCCATCATCTACCTGCCCTTCATGCAGATGCTGTTTGGCACCGAGGCAATCCCCTTGCACTATTGGGGCGTTACCCTGGCGATCGGGGGGGCGATCTTCCTCATCGTCGAGGCTGAGAAGCTGCTCACTCGTCGCTTCCGCATGCGTTAATTGCATACCCTTCTGGCGCCCCTTCCGGGGCGCCGCTACGACTCCCGACACATGACAACGCCGCCAGGGTTGATCCTTGTTTGCTCCTGGGCGGCCTTCAGCACCATCGGCAATCCCCGATCCGGGCTTAACAAGGTCAGGATTGAGGTGCTCTCGTCACCGTGTCTGCATGTGCCGGTGCCCCTCCATACCCGGGCCGCTGGAAGAGGATGCTTCCCAGTGATCGCGGGCCATCTTCTTTATTCCATTGGTGATGTCGCCAACGCGACTTCCCATTTTCCGGTGTGCCATTAAGATAGCCAAACGAAAATCAGGGCGTCTTTGCCACCTGGCGGGCATCGGCCAGGCGGGCATCGGGCAGGAGCAGAGGAGGTTGAATGCATATCGAACACCATTTGCCGTTGGTGGAGGAGATCCTGTCTCCCTTCAAAGGGGTGATAGGGGATGACTTCACGGGCTATCGCAACCATGTCTACCGGGTCATTCATCTGTGCTTTGCACAGGGCCCTCTGGATGAGATGCAGCGGGAGAAGATCCAGATCGCCGCCTGTTTTCACGATATCGGCCTCTGGACTGCTCGCACGCTCGATTACCTTGCCCCATCGGAGGCGGATGCTGAGCGCTATCTGCTAGCGCGGGGCAAGAGGGAGTGGGTCGACGAGATAGTCCAGATGATTGAGGGGCATCACGCTCTGCGTTCCCGGCATGATTCCCCCTTTGCTCTGGTGGAGCTCTTTCGCCGGGCCGACATTGCCGATTTCTCCCTTGGCATGGTGTCCATGGGCTTGCCCGCTACCTTGCTGGGGCAATTGAAAGCCGCGTTCCCCAATGCAGGATTTCACCGGTGTTTGCTGAAATTGGGCATGGCATGGTGTGTGAGACACCCCTTCAACCCCCTGCCCATGTTTCGCCGCTAAGGAGCAGGCTATAAAGAGAGACGTCATTTACAGGGAGGATCAGAACATGACTGACAAACGCGCCATTCAGGCAACGGCCATCCCCGAGCACCAGGCAAAGTCCCTCTATCCGGAGCCCTTTGCCTCCTTGGTCAAGCACCGCACCCGGCGCAGGCTGGGGGATCATTTCGGCCTCGCCAATTTCGGGGTCAACCTGACGACCCTGGCACCGGGAGCCATCTCGGCGCTCAAGCACCATCACGGCCTGCAGGACGAGTTCGTCTATGTGCTCTCGGGCAATCCCACCCTGCGCCACGGGGAGGAGGAGTACCGGATGTCGCCGGGGGAGTGCATCGGCTTCAAGGGGGGCAGCGGCCTGGCCCACCAGTTGCTCAACCACGGTGAGGTGGACGCCGTCTATCTCGAGGTGGGGGACAGGCTGCCAGGGGACACCGTCGACTATCCCGACGACGATCTGGCCCTGGTACAGGGTGCCGATGGCGCCTGGTCAGCCAGACACAAGGATGGCAGCCCCTACTAGGGGCGCCTCTTCGCGCAATGAGAGAGACCTCCATGGTGTTCAGCCCCTTTTCTGCTGTCAGGGCAGAGGATTTTCTGCCGCTGCTTAACGACGAGACGCTGCGAAAGCACCTGATCCCTCACCCGCTTTTCGATGTGGCCGGGGTGCGCGACTGGATGGCGTTCAAGCTGGGAGTTGACGCCCGGCCAGGTTGTCGCGTGCGCGCCATCTTCCTCAATGGCACCCTGGCGGGGTGGTGCGGTATCCAGCCCGATGACGAGGGGGTGGAGCTTGCCATCGTGCTCGCCAGGGGCGGCTGGGGAAGCGGCGTGGCGATTTTCAACGAGATGATGGGGTGGGCGAGGGCGCTTGGCCATCGGACGATCCTCTTTCACCTGCTGGATACCCGCCCACCTTACCGCTCCCTCGCCAGACGGGCCATCTGGGTGAGGAAAACACGTCTGGGCGAACACCCTTTCACCACCTATTGCCTTGACGTTGAGCGCTGGTCTGCAGGCCCTTAGCCTGGACCAGGGGGCAGCAAGCCGTGCCGCCCCCTGGCGGGTCCCGTTGCCACCCTTTGCGCCATGATCCCTCCCGCTCGTTTGTTCCTCCGTGCACGGCGTGGTTATCCACCCCGTTGAACACAGTGTTCATTCTGCCCCCCTATATGGCCCCCACCGTCCTGCCTACACTGGGCAACGTCTGATGGGGGCGCATCCGGCAGTATAAATAGCTGTCCAGGTTGCACTCTCTGGCGTGTTGACGATGTACAACGGAGAAAACTGGATGAAAAAAGAGACAGACAAACTGGTATCGATCGCGGTGCTCAAGGCCCGTGACGGCATGGGAGAGCGCCTTCGCGATGCCCTGCTTGCCTTGATTGGCCCCACTCGCCAGGAGCCGGGCAACCTCGATTACGTGCTGTTCGAGTTGAAGGATGAACCCGGCACCTTCTACATGCGGGAAGCCTTCGTGAGTCAGGCCGCCCTGGATGCCCACTGTGAGACCGCGTATTTCCAGGCTTTCGCTCGCCAGGCGGACGAACTGCTGGCCGAACCCCTTCGGCTTGTCTTCATGGAAGAAGTGAGCCCCTGATCCTTGCCGCAGAGCCCGATGATCCCCTCATCGGGCTTTTTGCTTTCAGCCTCGCTCCGGCAGGTTCATCTGCTCGCTCATGGTGTCGATGAAGTGGCGGATGGCGGTGGTCGTCGGCTGCCCGGCCAGGGGCGGAGCATGGAGCACGCAGAGATCGGCGGGGATCCCCTGCTCGAGGCGGATGAAGCGCACGTGGGGCCACTTCTGGCGGGCGTAGCTCGCGGGCACAAGGGCCACCTGCTGGCTGGTGGCCACCACTGCCATCAGGGTATTGGGCTCCACCACCTCCTGACGCAGGCGGGGGTAAAAGCCCTCCACCAGGCAGGCGTTGATGATGAGATCCGTGGAGGCGGAGTTGGCGCGGCTCATCAGCACGAAGGGCTCTGCGGCGAGTTCAGGGAGGGAGACCCGCTTGCGATCCCGCAGGGGATGCTCGTCCGATACCACCAGCACCATGGACTCCCGATAGACGGTCTCGGCCTGCAGCGGGTGGATGTTGAGGGTGTCGGCGAAGCGGGCGAGGCCGATGTCTATCTCCTTGCTGGCCAGCGCCTGCTTCTGGCGCTCGGGGGAGAGCTCGGTGAAGGAGATCTCGCACTCGGGGTGGCGCTGGTGACACTGGCGGATCACCTCGCCAAAGCCGGCCCAGAAGATGGAGCTGACCAGCCCGATGCGGATCTGGTTGCGCTCCATGCGCCCCACCTGCACCACCCGGTTGAGGCCGCTCTCCAGCACGTCGAACAGGCGATCGCATTCGGCCTGCAACAGGCGCCCTGTGGGGGTCAGGTTCACCTGGCGGGTGTGGCGCTCAAACAGGGCCACCCCCAGCAGGGATTCGAGTTCCTTTATCTGGGCGCTGAGCGGCGATTTGGAGACATTGAGCCGCAGGGCTGCCCGGCTGAAGTGGCCCTGGCTGGCCACTTCATGGAAGTAACGCAACATCTTGAGGGTGACGCGATCGCGCCATTGGGTGTCCGGGAACATGGTCTCTCCAGGCTTGAGGGGTGAGATCGCCGTCAAAGTTCGGGCACGGGAATGGCGGGGCAGGGAGGCAGGTCCCTCCTTAAACCGCGATCCGCATCACTCCGGTTTTCCCCCTCCGGCGACCCGTTTGACGGAGAAATGGCATGAAGCAGCGGTTTTTGGGCCATTTCGGGTGCGTCATTACCCCATTACGCCGGTCATTGTGTTGTATATCGGGATAATCAGGCCGATTTTAGCGATTTTTGTCGTCCAATACCTCCCCTAGAGTGAGCGTCATGTCTCATTCACAGCCTCAAGAGGTACAACTCATGCAACACGATCCCGTACTCAACGCCGTCGCCACCATTCTTGCCCGCAAGCCGGGGTTTGCCCCCCGCGCCGCCATGATCCTGGGCTCCGGCCTCGGGGTGCTGGCCGATGCGCTGGAAGAGAAGGTCACCATTCCCTACGAGGAGCTGGAGGGCTTCCCCGTCAGCACGGTAGCGGGCCACAGCGGCGAGCTGGTGCTCGGCAAGCTGCACGGGGTGGACGTGGTCTGCATGAAGGGGCGCGGCCACTACTACGAACACGAAACCATGAAGGTGATGACTACCCCGGTGCGCACCTTCAAGCGCCTGGGCTGCGAGCTGCTGCTGGTAACCAATGCGGCCGGCTCGCTGCGCCCGGAGCGCATCGGGGTCGGCTCCCTGGTCATCTTCAACGATCACATCAACACCATGCCGGGCACCCCCATGACGGGGGCCAATGACGAGGCCTACGGCCCGCGCTTCTTCAGCCTGGCCAATGCCTATGACAAGGGGTTGCGCGGCGAGGCGCTGGCGCTGGCCGAGCGGGAGGGGATCGCCGTCAATCAGGGGGTGTTCGTCTCCTACAGCGGCCCCTGTTTCGAGACCGCGGCCGAGATCCGCATGATGCAGATCATCGGTGGTGACGTGGTGGGGATGTCGGTGGTGCCAGAAGTGGTCAGCGCCGCCCACTGTGCGCTGCCGGTGCTGGCCATCTGCGCCATCACCAACATGGCGGAGGGGCTCGGCGACGTGCAGCTCTCCCACGAGCAGACCCTCAAGTGCGCCAAGCTGGCGGAAACGGACTTCATCCGCCTCATCAACACCTTTATCAAGCACCACTTCCAGTAAGCAGGGAACGACCAGGAGGTCAGTTATGTTTGCAGCAGGATTTCTCGGTATGGCGGCGCTGATCCTCATCGCCGTGCTCGCATCGACCAACCGCAGGGCCATTCGCCTGCGCACCGTGGGGCTGGCGCTGGCCTTGCAGGTCGCCATCGGTGCCCTGGTGCTCTATGTACCGCTGGGGCGCCGGGCGCTGGAGGGGATGGCCCACGGGGTCGACGCCGTGCTGGCGAGCGGCAAGGCGGGCATCCACTTCCTGTTTGGCAACCTGGTCAACTTCTCGGTGGACGGCATCGGCTTCGTGTTTGCCCTCAACGTGCTGCCGCTGGTGGTGTTCTTCTCGGCGCTGATCGCCGTGCTCTACTACCTCGGCATCATGCAGGTGGTGATCCGCTTCATCGGCGGCGCCATGGCGCGGCTGCTCGGCACCTCCCAGACCGAATCCATGTCGGCAGTGGCCAACGTCTTCGTCGGTCAGAGCGAGGCGCCGCTGGTGGTCAAGCCCTACATGCCCAGGATGAGCGATTCGGAGTTCTTCGCCGTCATGTGCGGCGGCATGGCCTCGGTCTCCGGCACCGTGCTGGCGGGCTACGCCATGATGGGTGTGGACATGCAGTACCTGCTGGCTGCCTCCTTCATGGCGGCGCCGGGCGGGATCCTGTTCGCCAAGCTGATCATTCCCGAAACCAGCCAGCCGGACTATGTGTTCGACAACAGCATCCAGTTTGACGGCAAGAAGCCGGAGAACGTGCTGGCGGCGGCAGGCGAGGGGGCCAGCAACGGCCTCAAGCTGGCGGCGGCCATCGGCGCCATGCTGATCGCCATGATTGGTCTGGTGACCCTGGTCAACACCCTGCTGGGCGGGGTGGGGGAGATGGTGGGCATGCCGCTCTCCCTCGAGCTCATCCTGGGCTGGATCTTCTCGCCGCTCGCCTTCCTGCTCGGGGTACCGCTGGCGGACATCGGCATCGCCGGCGCCATGATCGGCAAGAAGCTGGTGGTGAACGAGTTTGTGGCCTACAGCGATCTGGCGCCCTACCTGAAAGACGCCAGCACGGTCACCGCTGCCGGTCTGCAGGTGCTGGAGGAGAAGTCCAAGGTGATCATCAGCTTCGCTCTGTGCGGTTTCGCCAACCTGGCCTCCATGGGGATCCTGATCGGTGGCCTGGGCACCCTCTGCCCGTCGCGCACCGACTTCATCGCCCGCTACGGTCTGCGTACCGTGCTGGCGGCCACCTGCTCCAACCTGATGAGCGCCGCCATCGCCGGTGTCTTCTTCTCCCTCGCCTGAGTCTCTCACCCTTTGTTTCGGGGCGCTGCGGCGCCCCTCTCTTATCCCGACAGGAGCTATTTATGAACGACGTGACTGCTTTTGAACCTGCCTGCGCCACCACAGAGGCGGCCATCCGGACCATCCGCTTGATGGATCTCACCAGCCTCAACGACGATGACCACGATGCGCGCATCATCGCCCTCTGCCATCAGGCCCGGACCCCTGTCGGTACCACCGCTGCGGTGTGCATCTACCCGCGCTTCGTGGGGCTGGCCAGGCTCACCCTGGCGGCTCAGGGCACCCCCGAGGTCAAGGTTGCCACTGTGGTCAACTTCCCCCACGGCGACGATGATCTGGCAACCGTGTTGGCCGAGACCCGCGCCGCCCTCGCGGATGGCGCCGACGAGATCGATCTGGTGATCCCCTGGCGTGCCTTGATGGCCGGGGACGAGGCCCCCGCCCGGGCGCTGGTGCGCGGCTGCAAGGCGTTGTGCGGCGCCCGGGTGCTCAAGGTGATCATCGAATCCGGCGAGCTGCAGGAGCCTGCGCTTATCCGCGCGGCCTCCCTGCTTGCCATTGAAGAGGGGGCCGACTTCATCAAGACTTCCACCGGCAAGGTGGCGGTCAATGCCACCCCGGCGGCGTGCCGCACCATGCTGGCGGCCATCGCCGAGTGCGGTGCGCAGGATCGGGTGGGGTTCAAGGCGGCAGGCGGGGTGAAAAGCGCCCGGGAGGCGGTGGAGTATCTCGCCATGGCGGCCGCACTCTTTGGCGAGGAGTGGCTGGTGGCCGAGCGGTTTCGTTTCGGCGCTTCCAGCCTGCTTGGCCAGTTGCTGGCAACTCTGGGCGAGGGCAAGCTGTCCCCTGCGACCGACCACGGTTATTGATCTCTTCCGTCGGCGCCTGCGGGCGCCCTTGCTGACAGGTATATCCCATGTCTTCACGTCCCCATGTTGCAAAGGCCCACGGCAAGGTGTTGCTGTTCACTCTGCTCATCAGCCTCTCGTTTCCCATCGGCAGCGCCCTCACCGCGGTGCTGAACCCGCTGGTGGTCACCTGGGCGCGCTACCTGCTGGCCTCCCTCATTTTCGTCGGGGTGCTGGGGTATCAGGGGGGGCTGGTGCAGCCTTCCCTGCGGGATCTGGGGCGCTACACTCTTATCTCGCTGCCGGCCCTCTGCTACTTCGTCGCCATGTTCGTGGCATTGCAGGCGACCAGCGCCCTCGATGCCAGCGCGCTCTATACCACGGTGCCGCTGATCAGTGCCCTGGCCGGCATGGTGATCTTGCGCCGCGCCATCGGCTTGGGAATGGGGCTGGCCCTGCTGGGGGGCATGGTGGCTGCGGCCCTCATCATCTTTCGCGGCGATCTGGGATTGGTGGCGAACCTCAGCCTCACTCCCGGCAATCGCATCTACCTGCTCGGCTGCGTGGCCATGGCCCTCAACCCCATCCTGATCAAGCGCTGCTATCGGGGGGAGTCCTTCCTCCACCTGACCGGCTGGACCCTCATCTGCGCCACTGTGCTGCTCACCCCGATGGCGCTGCCCGGATTGCTTGAAACCGACTGGAGCCGGGTCTCCCTGCCGGTGGGGCTGGGACTTGGCTATCTGGCTCTCTTTGCCACGGCGCTGAGCTTCTTGTTGTTCCAGCAGGGAAGCGTGGCGCTGCAGCCGGAACAGGTGTCAGCCTATACCTACCTCATCCCGGTAATGGTGCTGCTCACCGGCATGCTGACCGGGGAGACAGTACACTGGGAACAGGTAGGCTGGGGGGTAGGGGGTGTGCTGCTGACCATGGTGGTCATGGTGCTGCTGCCCCTTCATGCCGGCAAACGTGGGGCGGTCTGAGGGGCTGCCTGTCGCCTTTATCAACCAGAGAGTGCGTCATGAGAAGAACCCTGATCCTGGTACGCCATGGCAAGTCGAGCTGGGAGGAAGCATCTTTGTCTGACCGCGCTCGTCCGCTGGCGGCGCGCGGGCTGCGCGATGCGCCCCTGATGGGGGCTCGCCTGGCGCACCTGGGGGTGAAGCCCGATCTCATCCTCTCGAGCCCCGCCAGCCGGGCCCTGACGACCGCCCGGCTGCTTGCCGCAGAGTTGGGTTATTCCCCGAACCGCATCGCCATCGACGAGGGCCTCTACGAGAGCGGTGCCGGGACCCTTCTCGGGGTGGTGGGGGCGCTTTCAGATGATCTCGCCTGCGTACTGCTGGTAGGCCATGATCCTGCCTTCACCGACCTGGCCCATGGCTTTTCCTCCGGTATCACTCGCATGCCGACCTGCGCCGTCGCCCGATTCACCTTCGACGCCCCCTCCTGGTCGGCGCTCCCGTCCTGCTCGCCGGTGATGGCCGTGCTGGACTTCCCGAAGAAGGGGTAGAGGGGGCGTGGGTTGCAAGCAGGCAGAAACGACAAGGGGAGCCTCGGCTCCCCTTGTCTTGATGGCGACGGGGTCATTTGGCCGCGATGGGCCCCTTGGTGCCCGCGTCGTTGTCGACCCAGCCATCTTCTCCCTTGAGGCGGCGATCCCCCTGGATGGTGTAGATGACCATGCCCTCCTTGAACACCAGGGCCCCGTCGGATTTCCTGGCACTGACCTGCTTGTCGTTGACCCACACCTGATCCTTGTCATCGATGCGGATGTTCGCGACCGTGGCGCCCGTCTCGGGGAAGGTGGCGACCCAGTTGCCGGTGTAGGGGCTGGCGCTGGCCGCTGCGGGGGCGGCGCCAAATCCGGCGGCGGCGTTCTCGGCCTTGCTCTTGTTGATGTCACAGCCGCTGAGTTCGCTCACCTGGGTACAGCCTGAGCGCTCCAGCTTCTGCTCATAGCTCATGTTCAATCCGCCGTCGGCGGCCGGGGCGGCGGTGCCAAATCCTGCCTTGGCGTTTTCCGCCTTGCTCTTGTGAATATCGCAGCCCTGGGCTTCGGTCACCTGGGTGCAGCCGGAGCGTTCCAGCTGCTCGGCGTATTTGTGGTTGATGGCGTGAACCTGGGCGCTGCCCAACAGGGTGAGGGTCAGGATGAGCGCGGTCTGTCTGAACATGATCAATACCTCTGGCAATGGGTCATTCGGGCTTGCTGCTCCCTGGGCGGCAAGGGGCTTGCGCTGGCGAGCTGCAGCCCTCTCTCACCATAGCAGGAGGGAGCGAAAGACGATGCCTGTGTCAGCTCTGGGGGATGCGGACCCCCTTGTCGAGGTAGAGGCTGCTGTAGTGGGCGCGGTGGGTGACGAACATCACCTGATGGCGACTGCCATCGGAGAGGATGATGAAATCACCGGCCTGTGCCGGGCTTTGCAAGCGGATCTCGTGTTCGGGGGCCGTCAGCTTGTCGGCCTCCTCCCGGAAGGTGAGGGTGTAGGAATACATATGGCGCTCCACCGCAGGCTCATATACAGACACGCCTACAACTCTAGCCCCGGTAGCCGGGATCCGCGGCGCCCAAGCGGCGCCGATGGTGCAGATAATGTCAGCCGCGGTGAGGCACAGGGATCAGGGGCGACCACTGAGCAGGATGGCGCCGCCCAGGGTGATGAAGAGCCCGCCGGTGATGCGGCCAACGAGGCGCTCGCCGCGACCTGGCTTGAAGTAGCGACCGGCGCGCCTGGCCAGGGCGACATAGCACAGATGCACCAGGCTGACGATGGCGCAGATGGTCAGGTACATGGTGATGAACTGCAGCGTCAGCGGACTCTGGTGATCGAGGAACTGGGGCAGCAGGGCGCAGAGGAAGACGATGGTCTTGGGGTTGCTGGCGGAGACCAGAAAGGCTTCTCGCAACAAGGAGAGGGTGGTTCTGGTGCGTCCACGCGCGGTGGAGGGAGAGAGCCCTTGGGCACCGGTATTGGCCGCGCGCAGCGCCTTGTAGCCCAGATACACCAGGTAGCCACCCCCCGCCAGCTTGAGGGCGACAAAGAGGGGAGGCAGGGTTTGCAGCAGGGCACCCACCCCCATGGCGACCAGACCGATGAGGATGGCCTGGCACCCCAGGTTGCCGAGGATACTGACAAGGGCGGCGCGCCAGCCGTGTTGCAGACCGTTCTTGACCACCAGCAGCACATTGGGGCCAGGAGTCAGGGTCGCCAGCAGATAGGCCAGCGCAAACAGCATCCAGGTATTCGGGTTCATGAGCACATCCTTGGCGTCAAAGCTGGCATGATGCCAGCCCCTTTGACGAGTCGTCCAGCGGCGTCTCTCCCGGCCCCGAAGAGGATTCAGGGGAGGGCAATCCGGTGCAGCATGGTCTGCGGCAGGAAATGCAATAGGCAAGGATATGGTTAGAAAAACCGCCATCAGGCGGTTTTAATGGTTGTCAGCCCCTATTTCAGGGCTTTTTTCAGCTTCTTGATCTTGCCTTCGTGCTTGGCGATTTTCGCCTGGCGGGCGGCGATCTTCTTCTTGATCTCTTTCTTGCTGGCCATGGGGCGGCTCCTTGTCTCGTGGGCGCCATGGGGATCAGGGTGCCCGGGGTCTTGCCATGCGTGCCGGGAAGGCCCTCTCCATTGGCGCACTGACAGTCAGGGGAGGGGCATACCGCGGAACTGGTTTGCAGGATAGTCCAGTTTCCCGCGAGTGCCACCCGAACGGCAGGAAACAGAGGCAACAAAAAAGCGCCCCTGGGGGCGCTTCTGGCTTGAAGGGGTCGGAATCAGGCCTTCTTCAGGTAGGCGGCCACCAGCACGATCTGCATGCCGTTGACCTTGCCCTCGATGTGCAGCGGGTTGTTGGTCAGGCGAATGCCCTTGACCAGGGTGCCGCGCTTGGCGGTGAAGCCCGCGCCCTTGACGTCCAGATCCTTGATCAGGGTGACGGAGTCCCCTTCCACCAGCACGGCGCCATTGGAGTCGACGGTCGGCACGCTGTCGTCATCGTCGCTGGTCACGCCGGCGTCTGCCCAGGCCTTGACCTCGTCTTCCATGTACATCATGTCCAGCATGTCTTGGGCCCAGAGCTCGCCCCGGGCGACGAGGGCCTTCAACTGGCGCCAGGCCATCACCTGCACCGCCGGCACCTGGCTCCACATGCTGTCACCCAGGCAGCGCCAGTGGTTCACCTCCGTGGTGTCCGGCTGCTCCAGCTGGCCGCGGCAGGTGGCGCAGAGGGCCACGCTGTGGTCGTCGTCGCTGGCGGGGGAGTGCGGCACCGGGAAGGCAGTCAGCGCATGTTCTGCGCCACACAGCTCGCATTTGGCGTTTGCACGGGCTTGCAGGATGGCATTGATGGTCATGATTGGGTTCCGTTTATAGGGGTAAAGCGGCTCGCCGTGGCGGGCTGCGCGAATGAGGGGGCGGAATATAGCACAAATCCCTGCTTTTTGTCAGGCTACCAGCGGCGCACAGGCGAGTGCTTTTTGACTGCAGATCGCTAGAATGAGCCTCCCTTTTTGCGCCAAAGGACAGGTTCACCGTGCTGGCTCACCGTTTTCGACAACTGGACTGCTTGCTCACCGCCGAGCGACGCTGGTGGCAATACCAGCCCTATCACCACCTGGGGATCGCCTTTGCCCGCGAGGCGCCAGCCCTTGCGAAGTGCCTGGCAGCCCTGACCCTTGACGAGATAGCGCACCTCGACGGGGACATGGATGCGCTCTGCACCCTGCTCGCCCCCTGGATCCCGGCGGGGGCCGAGTTGCAGGCTCTCGGCGAGCTTGCCCCTTTCGCCCCCGAGCCCGTCCAGTGCGCCAGGGCCATGGCGATGTACATGCCGGGACGCAAGCAGGGGCAGATAGAGGCCTTCACCGGCTGCCTGCCCCCCCACCAAGGTCCCTATCTGGAGTGGTGCGCCGGCAAGGGGCATCTGGGGCGCCTGGTATCGCTGCACCGTGGCGCCGAGATCCTGAGCCTGGAGTGGCAGGGGGCGCTCTGCGAGGAGGGGCGGCGGCTCGCCGCGCGCGACGGCGCCAACATGCGGTTCGTGGAGGCGGATGCCTTTGCCGCCGAGTCCGGGGCCCTCATCGCCCCGCACCATCACGCCATGGCGCTCCATGCCTGCGGCGATCTGCACACCCATCTGCTGACGCGGGTGGCCGAGGGGCGTGCCCAGGGGGTGACCCTCTCTCCGTGTTGCTACCACCTCATCAGGGGAGAGCACTATGCGCCTCTCTCCCGGGCCGCCAGGGCCAGTGCCCTGCGCCTTGGCAAGAGCGACCTGAAGCTGCCGCTGCAGGAGACGGTGACCGGCGGCGCCCGCATCGCCCGGTTGCGGGAGCGGGAGGTGGTGTGGCGCCTCGCCTTCGACTGCCTGCAGCGCCAGGTGCGCGGGGTGGATGAGTACCTGCCGGTGCCCAACCTGCAAAAGAGCCTGCTGACCGGGGGCTTCGAGGATTTCTGCCATTGGGCCGCCGAGCGCAAGGGGATGAGCTTGCCCGCGGGGCTCGACTACGCCGCCTTGCTGGCACAGGGGGAGCGGCGCTTTGGCGATGTCGCCCGCATGGAGCTGGTGCGCCACCTGTTTCGCCGTCCCCTGGAAATCTGGCTGCTGCTCGATCGCGCCCTTTTCCTCGAGGAGCAGGGCTACCGGGTGGAGGTGGGCACCTTCTGTCCCAAACCCATGACCCCGCGCAATCTGCTGATCCGGGCGGTGCGCGCAGGGGGGATCTGAGCAAGAGTCCGCACAGGTCGGATGGCTGCGGCCGCAAGACCAGGGGCTGGATCCCCCTGCAAACGAGCGCCATCTGAGTGCAGGGAGGCATGGCTCACAATTTCGCCAAATTCTTAATTCTTGTCGTGAATTTAGTTGCCAGCATGCCTATGCTCGCCCTGACATTTTCAAGACAAGGATGGTTACCCATGTTCATGCTCACGCGTACCGCCTGCCTGGTTGCCCTCGTCTGGGCACTGCCCGGCCAGAGCGCCATGACAATCCAGCCCGATCCCCAGAACAGCGGCGGTTATGTGATGGCGGCGGCGGATCTTGCCAGTGCGGCCCAGGCCAAGACCGCCAACCCCATGTACGGGATCTGGTCCCACGCCCTGGCCACCCGGCCCAATTCGGTGGTGGAGGCCATCGTGGCACGCGCCCCCGGCAACCCGGACAACGTCAAGCGGGTCGAGCGGGTCTTCACCGAATCGGACTGGGAGTTCCTGACCCAGATGGCCGCCCCGGAGTACACCTACGAGCGCTTCCTGCGGGCGGTGGGCAAGTTCCCAGCTTTCTGCGGCGACTACACGGACGGGCGCAATGCGGACGCCATCTGCAAGAAGTCCATCATCACCGCCTTCGCCCACTTTGCCCAGGAGACCGGCGGCCACATCGCCAAGGAGAATGTCTCCGACAACCCCCTGGGGCTGGAGGAGTGGCAGCAGGCCCTGGTGCACGTGCGGGAGATGGGCTGGTCTGAGGGGCAGACCGGCTACACCACGGGGTGTGGCCAGAGTGACTGGCAGAACCGGCGCTGGCCCTGCAGCACCGGTCAGGGCTATTTCGGTCGCGGCGCCAAGCAGCTCTCCTACCACTTCAACTACGGCGCCTTCTCCGAGGCCATGTTCGACGGCGACGCCACCGTGCTCCTCAACAACCCCGGGCTGGTGGCGGACTCCTGGCTCAACCTCGCCTCCGCCATCTGGTTCTTCCTGACGCCCCAGGCTCCCAAACCCGCCATGCTGCACGTCATCGACCGGACCTGGGTGCCCTCCCAGCGTGAGCTGGCGGCGGGCATCGGCTACGGTTTTGGCACCACCATCAACATCATCAACGGTGGCATCGAGTGCGGCGAGCAGAACAAGAACAAGGGCCAGCCGGTCAACCGCATCCGCTACTGGGAGGGGCTCGCGGCCCACTACGGGATCCCGCTGCTGGCGGACGAGAAGAACACCTGCTGGCAGCAGACCCCCTATGGCAGCCTCAACCTCAACGGCGCCACGGACGTGCTCTACACCAACTGGGACGGCAACTGGAAATACTACCCGGACAGACCCGGCGGCTACTCCTTCGAGTGCGATCTGGTGGGGTACCAGACCGCCTATTCGGCCCTGGTGCCGGGGGATTACGAGAAGTGCGTGACCAACTTCTACGGCTCCCACGCCAGCTGGCCCAAGGTACGGGTGGTGGCCGCGCTGGATCCGGCCCCGGTCGACCCCGGCACGCCGCCGGTAAACGGGGTACCGGCCTGGGAGGCAGGCAAGGTCTACACCGCGGGCAACAAGGTGAGCCACAAGGGGATCATCTATCAGGCCAAGTGGTGGACCCAGGGCAACGAGCCGGGCAAGGGGGATCCTTGGGCACCGGTGACCTGAGAGTCAGTACAAGCGCAAGCACCCCGGGGAGGCCGCGCGCCTCCCTTGTTGATCGCCGCGCTGGCTTGCTGCGCCTCTTTTGGCACTGATAGAGTGCGGATTCACACCGAGGGAGGATGACCATGAACATCGCCATTCATTTTGAAATTCCGGTACAGGATCTGGAGAGAGCCATCCGCTTCTATGAGGGGGTCTTCGAGACGGTGCTGGAGCGGGTGCAGATCGATGGCAACGAGATGGCGCTCTTTCCCCTGGAAGGTGGCACGGCGGGCTGCTCCGGCGCCCTGGCGAAGGGGGAGAGCTATGTGCCGAGCCTGGATGGCACCCGGATCTATCTGCGGGTGCCTGACATCGAGGGGGCCATGGCCCGGGCACTGGCATCGGGCGGGGCCTGTCTCTATCCCGTCACCCGGGTCGGGGAGGGCCTCCGGGTGGCGGAGTGTCGGGATTGCGAGGGGAATCGCATCGCCTTGCAGGAGGGAACCTGACCATTATTTATCTGGTGCATGGGATGTGTTGAGTCATTCACACGATGAATAAAGAGGGGGATTTTCCCGCTCCGGGAGCCTCAGCCCCGCGGTGAGGCTCCGGAATGGTCAGTTGCCGCCCCCCGGATCCCGTGCTACTTCATCTGGTGCGGCAAGGAGGCGAGCACCCGTTCGCCCGGTCTGTCGCCCCAACTCTCAGGAGGCATCATGGAAGGAAATTGTCTGTGTGGCGGGATCACCGTGTCGAGCGGCGATCACAAGGAGGTCAACCTGTGTCACTGCGCCATGTGCCGGCGCTGGTCAGGGGGGCCCATGTTCGCGGTGCACGGGGGCAAGGGCGTGCGGTTCACCGGGATGACCCCGGTGGCCTACCGCTCGTCGGAGTGGGCGGAGCGCGGATTCTGCCCCACCTGCGGCACCCATCTTTTCTACCATCTGTTGCCGACGGACGAGTACATCCTCTCCGCCGGACTGTTTCAGGATCAGGGGTTCGAGCTCACCGGGCAGATCTTCATCGACGAGAAACCCGACTTCTATGCCCTCAAGAACGACACTCCGACCCTGACCGGACAGCAGGTGTTCGAGCAGTTCGCCCCCAAACCCTGAGCCTGTGGCCACCTTGAGGAGAAGCCATCATGGAGGAACAACCGAAGGTGAAGGGGCCTGCCTCCTATTTTCCCGCCATCGAGCAGAAATACGGCCGGCCCATCGCCCACTGGCTGAGCCTGCTGGCAGGGCGGGAGGAGCGCAAACACATGGCCCTGGTGGCCTGGCTCAAGGACGAACACGCCATGGGCCACGGCCATGCCAATGCCCTGGTGGCCCACTTTTTGGCGCAGCCCGATGCGCCCGGCGTGGCATGACAGTGTCACAGTGCAAAACGTGCAGGAAAGCCAGAGGAGCAGAGAGATGAAGATAAGCGTCAGCGTCTGGGTTGCCAGGCCGATTGCCGATGTGTGGCAGGGCTGGAACACCCCCGACAGCATCATGGCGTGGAACGCCGCCTCCCCGCAGTGGCACTGCCCCCAAAGCCGGGTGGATCTGCGGGTGGGTGGGCGTTTTTGCCACCACATGGCGGCGCGGGATGGCAGCACGGGATTTGATTTCGAGGGGACCTTCACCGAGGTCACCGCGCCGACGGGGCTCGGCTACGTCATGGACGATGGCCGCGAGGTGAGCGTGCGGTTCGTGGCAGAGCAGGGGGGCACCCGGGTGGAGGAGCGGTTCGATGCCGAGTCCCTGCACAGCGGCGAACAGCAGCGGGCGGGGTGGCAGAGCATCCTGGATAACTTCAAGCGCCATATGGAAGCCGCCGGCTGACCCCAGTGGGGCGCCAAGAAAAAACCACCGCAAGCTGGCGGTGGTTTTTTTATGGCGTTCACCCGGGGCAAGGCGGGGCGGGGAAGGGGGTCACTCCTCGATGTCCAGCAGCACCAGGATGGCGCTCTCGCCCCCCCACTCCCGCGGCGCCTGGTGAAAGGCGCGCACAGCGGGGTGCTGGGCCAGCCAGCTCGGGATGCGCTGCTTGAGGATGTGCTTGCCGATGCCGTGCATCACCGAGGCGACGTGGATGTTCTCTTTTCGGCACAGGGTGAGCAGGGCCGCCAGCTCCTGCTTGGCCTGGTGCTGGTTCATGCCGTGCAGATCCAGATAAATCTCCGGCGGGTAGCTGCCGCGCTTGAGCTTTTTCAGCTCGAATTTTGACACGTCGTCGCGCACGTAACGGGTCGGCCCGTCCGCCTCGAGATGGGGCTGGTACTCGTCGCTGAAAAAGTGGTCAACCCCAAGCTTTTCGCGGCTCTCGCGCACTTCGCGTTTCTGCTTGACCGGGCTTGAGGAGGCCCTTATGGTATCTTGCTTAATTTTCCGGGTACCTTTGACAGCATCACGAAACAGCAGGCTTTCCTCGTCTGTGAGTGAGGGCGTTTTTTTCATCAGGTACTCGTCTTGCTCGCTGTATAAAATTCTCGGGCCGGATATTACTCGACTTGGAGGTGGATTTGGACAAGATATTTATCGATGAGGTGGTTGCCGAAATGCACACCATCCAGGACATGTTGCGATGGGCCATGAGTCGTTTCAACGACGCCGGGATCTTCTACGGACATGGTACCGACAACGCCTGGGATGAGGCCGTGCAACTGGTGCTGCCCGCGTTACATCTGCCGCCGGACGTGGATCCCGCCATGCGCCACTCCCGCCTGACCACCAGCGAGCGCCACCGCATCGCCGAGCTCATCATCCGCCGCGTGCAGGAGCGCATTCCGGCGCCCTACCTGACCAACAAGGCCTGGTATGCGGGTTGGGAATTCTACGTGGACGAGCGGGTGCTCATTCCGCGCTCCCCCATCGCCGAGATGGTGGCCAACCGCTTCGCCCCCTTCCTGAAAGACGAACCGACCCGGATCATGGACTTGTGCACCGGCTCCGGCTGCATCGCCATTATCATGGCCCACGAGTTCCCCCATGCGGAAGTGGATGCCATCGACATCAGCGTCGATGCCCTCAACGTGGCGGAGCGCAACATCAACGATCACGGGCTGGAGCAGCAGGTCATCCCCATTCGCTCCGATCTGTTCCGGGATCTGCCGGCCGGTGACAAGTACGATCTCATCGTCTCCAACCCGCCCTACGTGGACTCCGAGGACATGTCGGATCTGCCGGAGGAGTTTCGCCACGAGCCGGAGCTGGCCCTGGCGTCGGGCTCCGACGGCCTCAAGCTCACCAAACGTCTGCTGGCCAATGCCGCCGACTTCCTGAAAGAGGATGGGGTGCTGGTGGTCGAGGTGGGCAACAGCATGATCCACCTGGAAGCCCAGTTCCCCGAGGTGCCCTTCACCTGGGTCGAGTTCGAAAACGGCGGTCACGGCGTCTTTGTGATGACCCGCGCAGAGCTCGAGCAGTACCAGGCCCATTTCGCCATTTACAAGAACTAAGCAGCAAGGAGCATTCATGGCAGGGAACAGTTTCGGCCAACTCTTTCGGGTCACCACTTTCGGCGAGAGCCACGGTCTGGCGCTGGGCGCCGTGGTCGACGGCTGCCCGCCGGGGCTGGAGATAAGCGAAGACGATTTGCAGGGGGATCTGGACAGGCGCAAGCCCGGTACGTCCCGCTACACCACTCAGCGCCGCGAGGCGGACGAGGTGAAGATCCTCTCCGGGGTGTTCGAGGGCAAGACCACGGGCACCTCCATCGGGCTGCTCATCGAGAACACCGATCAGCGCTCCAAGGACTACTCCGAGATCAAGGATCTGTTCCGACCCGGCCACGCCGACTACACCTATCACCAGAAGTACGGCCAGCGTGACTACCGTGGCGGCGGCCGCTCCTCGGCCCGCGAGACCGCCATGCGGGTCGCGGCGGGGGCCATCGCCAAGAAGTACCTGAAAAAGGTGCACGGCATCGAGATCGTGGGTTTTCTCTCCCAGCTCGGCCCCATCAAGGCGGAAGGGTTCGACGAGAGCCAGATCGAGCAGAACCCCTTCTTCTTCCCCGATGCGGGCAAGCTGGAGGCGCTGGATGAATACATGCGTGCTCTCAAGAAAGAGGGCAACAGCGTGGGGGCCAAGGTGTGCGTCGTGGCGCGCAACGTGCCGGTGGGCCTGGGGGAGCCGGTGTTCGACCGCCTCGACGCCGACATCGCCCACGCCATGATGGGCATCAACGCGGTGAAAGGGGTGGAGATCGGTGACGGCTTCGCGGTGGTGGAGCAAAAAGGCTCGGAGCACCGGGACGAGATGACTCCGACCGGCTTTGCCAGCAATCATGCGGGGGGCATCCTGGGGGGCATTTCGTCGGGTCAGGATATCGTGGTGAGCATGGCCCTCAAGCCCACCTCCAGCATCACGGTGCCGGGCAAGACCATCACCACCAGTGGTGAGGCCACCGAGATGATCACCAAGGGACGTCACGACCCCTGCGTCGGCATCCGTGCCGTGCCCATCGCCGAGGCCATGCTGGCCCTGGTGCTGATGGATCACCTGCTGCGCCACCGCGCCCAGAACCAGGGCGTGCACACCCAGACCCCGCAACTGCGCTGATCATGCTGCAGGCAGGGTGAGTGATCACCAAAAACCACAAGGCGACCCCAGGGTCGCCTTGTGGTTTTTTGCCGGCGTCGGCGTCGGCGTCAGGGGGCCGATGGCGTCGAGAGCGATGACAGCCGGGTTGCGTCCAGGCGGCAGCGGGGCGGCGCAAAGGCGGGGTCCGGTGAGGGCAGGGTGGCGATGGCGGCATCGATGCGGGCGAGCGCCTCATCGTTCACGGCCTCTTTGGCAAACATCAGGCGCACCGGCTGCTGGTGCAAGAGCACCTGACACTGGATGGCGTCGCTCGCCCCGAGCTGGCCTAGGTGGTAGCGGGCGTATTGCCACTCCATGATGACGCCGTCGAGGCGGCGCGCCAGCAAGAGGGTGAGCAGCCTGTCATCGCTGTTGTATTCACTCGCCTGCCCGAGGGCAGGGCACTCCTCGTTCATCGGCAGGGGGCGGGTACCCCGCAGCTTGCCAAGTCGCAGCCCCTTGGCCTGGCAGAGGGTTGCCAGCTCGGTGAGCCCTTGCCAGCCGTCGTGCTCCCCGGCCTGCGGGCGCTGGCTCAGCAGCACGAAGCTGGCGCGCCGATAGGGGGCGGAGAAGCGGGCGAACCGCTCCCGCTCGGGGGTTTTCAGGGCGCCCATGGCCATGTCCAGCTGCTGGCGCTCCATGAGGTAGAGGGCCCGGGCCCAGGGGAGGTTGCGAAAGGCGGGCTCAACGCCTGCCTTGTCCAGGATCTGGCGGGTCAGGGTAACGTCCAGTCCGCCGAGGGTGCCGTCGGCAGCGATTTGACTGAAAGGGGGCCAGTGGCTCCAGGCCACCGACAGGGTCTCCCTGGCGACGAGGGGCTGGGCGAAGAGCAGGGGCAAGACGAGGCCCAGCATGCGCCGGGCGGTGGGGGTGAACTTCCGTTTCAATCAAAACCTCCTGTTCCGTGTATCGCGCCGTCCCCGGCAGGCTGTGCAGGGGCTTTGATACATACGGCGATTCGGGCCATATTGTCCTGCCTTTGTCGCTATTTCCAGCCGCGCTGGGAGGTGCATCACATTTTCCTCGTCTAAGTGCGCCAACTCCGTTAGACTGCGCCTCTATTCTTTCCCCTTTGCTCTGCTCCCCGGGGAAATCGTTGTTTTCTCTATAGGCCCGGATCCTGTGAGATGGCATCGGCTCAGCAGAGGAGCCCCACCACGATCTTTGGCGCCCCTATCCCTAGCAGGTAACTATGAGTTTTACTTCCCTCGGTCTGGCCGAACCCTTGTTGCGTGCCGTTGCCGAGCAAGGCTACGACACCCCGTCTCCCATTCAGCAACAAGCGATCCCGGCGGTACTGGCTGGCCGTGATCTGATGGCCGCCGCCCAGACCGGGACCGGCAAGACCGCAGGTTTCACCCTGCCGATGCTGCAGCGTCTGACTGAAAGCAAGCGCAAGGTCTCCCCGAATCGCATCCGTGCCCTGGTGCTGACCCCGACCCGCGAGCTGGCCGCCCAGGTGGGCGAGAGCGTGCGCAACTACGGCAAACACCTGCCGATCCGCAGCCACGTGGTATTTGGCGGCGTGAGCATCAACCCGCAGATGATGGCGACCCGCCGTGGTCTGGACGTGCTGGTGGCCTGCCCGGGCCGCCTGATGGATCTCTACAACCAGAACGCCGTCAAGTTCGACGAAGTGGAGATCCTGGTACTGGACGAAGCGGATCGCATGCTCGACATGGGCTTTATCCGCGACATCCGCCGTATTCTGGCCCTGCTGCCGAAGAAGCGCCAGAACCTGCTGTTCTCTGCCACCTTCGCCGACGAAATTCGCGAGCTGGCCACCGGTCTGCTGGACAACCCGGCGGTGATCGAAGTGACCCCGCGCAACAGCACCGCCGAGCGCATCGAACAGTTGGTACACCCTTGTGACAAGGCCAACAAGATTGCCCTGCTGAGCCATCTGGTCACCAGTAACGACTGGCAGCAGGTGCTGGTGTTCACCCGTACCAAGCACATGGCCAACCGCGTTGCCGAGACCCTCGACAAGAACGGCGTCAGCGCTGCCGCCATCCACGGCAACAAGAGCCAGGGTGCCCGTACCCGTGCCCTGGCCGGTTTCAAGGATGGCAGCGTCAAGGTGCTGGTGGCGACCGACATCGCCGCCCGTGGTCTGGACATCGACAAACTGCCGCAGGTGGTCAACTTCGAGCTGCCGAACGTGGCGGAAGATTACGTGCACCGTATCGGCCGTACCGGCCGTGCCGGCGCCGCCGGTCACGCCATCTCCCTGGTCGCGGCCGATGAAGGCAAGCTCATCAAGGCCATCGAGCGGCTGACCAAGCAGAACATTCCGTGCGAGCAGGTGGCCGGTTTTGAAGCCTCCCGCGAGACCCTCGACAACATCGCCCGTGGCATCGGCGCGCCGCTTCGCAAAGAGCCGCGCGATCCGAGCGAGCAGCGCCGTGCGCCGCGTCCGCAAGGCCAGGGCCAGCGTCAGGGGGCCGGTCGCTCCGGCAATGGCGCCGGTGGTAACGGCGGTGGCAATCGCACTGGCAACGGTGGCAAGCCCAAGCCCCAAGGTGGCCAGCGTCCGGAAGGCGGCGCCGGCAAACCGGCTCAGGCCCGTCGTCCTCGTCGTGCTACCCACAACCAGTAAGCGGTCAGGGAGCCAGGCTCCCCCACTGTTCGGTTGATACAAAAAGCCCCGCCAATCTGGCGGGGCTTTTTTTGTCCTGGTAGACGCTATTCACCGTAGAGGCGGATCTCCAGCACATGAGTGATGGCCTCGCCGCTCCATTGGTACTCCAGATGACGGGCGTGGTCCACCCGGCTGACCAGACGGGGGCGATAGAGCACGTGGCAGTCGTGACCGGGGTGGCGCACCGAGCGGTAGTGGATGCCGTCCGCCCCGGCGACCTTCTGCTCCCGGGCGAAGGCCTGGGCGGGGCCGTAATCGGTGGCGTGATAGAGGGGGCCTGGCAGAAACGCCGGGCCCGTGATGTCGATGAGGCTGGCGCTGAACTGCGCCTGGATCACCCGCATCTGCACCTTCTGGGCCGGCTCCCGGGTGTACCCGAAGATCCGCTCCCTGTGGTAGACCGTCTCCTTGATGCCGGTGTCGAGGGAGGGGGCACAATAGTAGCCGCCAAAGTCCCCCGTGGTGAAACGGCCACCCTCGGGATTGAGGTGGGTGAAGGCGGCCATCACATAGCTGCCGCCGGGCAGCCCCACCAGCCAGTCTTCCCTGGGCACCCGCATCAGCTCGCCCGCCTCTTCCCTCAGCCTGTCGTTGGTCAGGGCCTCGACGGCCCAGACCGCCTCCAGCTCGTCGGCGGTAGCGACGTCTTCATAGAGGCAGATGGGGGGAAAGCGGCTCGGAATGATGCGATAGGCGCAGGCATTGTGGAAGGCGCGCAAGGGCGGGGAGGACATCAGGCCATCTCCCCGCGCCAGGCGTGCAGCCGGGTGGCCACTTCGTAGAGATCGGCCACCCGCCCACCCTGCATGACCTCCATGGCGCTGCGCCCGGCGAAGAAGGGGTGGCTGTTGGGTTTGCGCACCCAGCCATAGATGCTCTCATCCAGGCTGAACAGCAGCCGCAGGCTCTTGTGGATGTTGAGTAGATAGCTCATCCGCTCCTGGAGATCGGCGCTCAGCCGAATGCCGCCGCTGGCCTCCTTGTACTTGTTCAGGGTAGAGCGGGAGGTAATGCCAAGCAGCCTGAGCTGTTCGTCCGTGCTGCACTGCCATTTGTCCAGGATGCGAAACACCACGGGCAGGGCCTTGCTGGGATCGACGGCGGGCTGTTGCCGGGGAAGAGATGCGGTGGCGGCCATGTTGCCTCCCGGGTTGGCGTGCCAGACGGGCACGGGATCATGGGTTGTCTGCTAAGCAGTGTAGGGCAGGGGCGCAGTCATGTACATATCTATACATGGTTGCACTCAAATGTTCATTATTGGATGGGCTTCGCGAGGAGGGGCGCGGGTCGGCCAAATGAGCCCGTGCCAATGAAACGCCCCGCCAACTGGGTTGGCGGGGCGTGTCTCTTTGCGGCGTTTCTGTTTGTCGGGCCGGGGAGATCAGAGGGCTGGCAGCAGCCCCATGCTGACGCTGACCTGCACTCCGACGATCAGTACCCCCATGGCACCGGCCAGACCCAGGGCCAGTACGCCGCCCGGGACGCGGTAGTGGTGCGCCTCGGCCTGCTTGCGGCTCTGCCACACCAGGGCCACCGGCAGCAGCACCGCCAGCACCGCCAGCGCAATGGCGGCGTAACCCAGCGCCATGATGAAGCCTTGCGGGAAGTAGAGGGCGAACAGCAGGGGCGGCACGAAGGTGATGAGGCCGGTCTGGGTGCGGCCCTGCCAGTTGTCCTTGCGACGGGTCACCTTGGCCATGAAGTCGAACAGTCCCAGGGTCACCCCGAGGAAGGAGGTAGCGAGCGCGAGATCCGCAAACAGATGCATCGCCTGGTTGAAGGCGGGCCAGCTCACCAGGCCACCGACGTTGGCCAGCAGGCTGTCCAGGGCGCCGCCGGTCTGGATCAGGGATTGCTGGCCCAGCAGCCCCAGGATGGCGACCTGCCACAGCACGTAGAGCACGAGCGGCAGGGCGGAGCCCCACACGAAGACTCGGCGCAACTGCCTGGGGTTGTCCCCGAGGTAGAGCATGACGCTCGGGATGGAGCCGTGGAAGCCGAAGGAGGTGAAGATGACCGGCAGGCCCGCCAGCAGCAGGCCTTCCCCGAGGGGCATGGAGAGCAGGTGCTGCCCCTGAGCGCGGGGCAGCAGCAGCGCCAGCACCGCCACCATGATCACCAGCTTCACGGTGAACATCAGGCGGTTGAGGTAATCCACCTGCCTGGTGCCGACGCACACCATGCCGCCAAACAGCAGGGTAAAGACCCAGGCCGCCTGCTCCTGGCCGAGGGGAAGGCCGGCATCGGCCAGTGCCTGGGCCAGCAGGCTGCTGCCGCCGCTGATGTAGGCGGAGGCCAGGGCGTAGAACAGCATCAGGATGCAGAAGGAGGCGATGCCCTTGCCCCAGGGGCCGAGCAGGTGATCCGCCAGCTGGTGCAGGTACCACTTGCCGGTGCTGAGGCTGGCTTCCACCTGCAGCATGGCGGTGAAGGCCATCAGGGCCCAGAGGCCGATCATCAGCATCAGGGTGGCGGGGCCGCCCAGGGACGAGGAGGCCAGCGGCAGGGCCAGCATGCCGGCGCCTATGGTGGTGCCGGCAATCAACAGGGTACAACCCAGGGTCTTGGTATTCATGTCATCCATCCGAAAGTGAGGGGCGCTGTTGCAAACAAGAGAGAGCCAGTTGGCTGTGTCGGGAGACGCCTCCGGGGAAAAGCCGGAGGCTAGCAATATCGGTGTGGATACATCTGTACCTGAAACCTGTCAGTTGTAAAAATTGGTTGCCAAGTTAGCGGATTGAAATGGCGGAAACAACCCCTTAAAAGCGGATTTTGTGCTGTAGCAAGCCGAAGGGTGGCAATAAAAAGTGACACATTGCGCCATGCGCCGAAAAAGCGCGCCCCTCAGGGGGAGGCTGCCCGTCAGGCTGCGTTGCGGGTCGACATCGAGAGCGCCCGCGTTGGCGGCAACAGGGCTTGCAGAGGGTAACACGGGGCCCTGGTGGTGCGACTGGCCCGATATAAGCAAACATCGGGTCATACTCCCAAAAGCCATCATTTTCACTTATAGCGAGCCGAGGCGCCGATAAACGTGCCCTGGCGCGGGGTTGCCGCCCGGCAGATCACCTCAAAGCCAGAAGGCGAAGGGCAAAAGCTGAGACAACAGGGGAGAACACAAGCAGGTGTGGGGGAGGAGGCTCAGGGGCTGGCACTGCGGGCCGCCCCCGGGGTGGTGCGTCGTTGCCGGGTCAGCGGCGGCGTTTGAGGGTACGGCTCACATAGTGCAGGCCGCTCTGGTAGTCGCCATTGACCGCCTTGAGGGCCAGCGTCAGGGCCTGGCTTGCCAAGGCGTCGTGCTGCTGGGGCAGGGAGTTGATGCCAAAGGGGAGGAAATCGAGCAGGCGGTCATCCCCGAAGGTAGCCATGGCGAGCTGGCTCATGTCGGCCTCCTGCTCCAGCAGGTAGTCGAGCACCCCCTCCATCAGGATGTAGGAGGTGGTGATCAGAGCCTCGGGCAGTTGGCCGAGCTGCTGATGGAGCGTCTTGATCAGGCGATACCCTTCGGTGCGCGAGAAGTGGGCCCCTTCACACAGGTGGCGGGTCGCACTGTGACTGGCAATCGCCTGTTCGAAGCCCGCTTTTCGCTCCTGACTGATCGTCAGTTCCGGCAGTGCAGTGATCAAGGCGATATGACCGATGGCCGGGGTGAGCAGGGAGGCGGTGAGGTCCAGGCTCGCCTTCTGGTTTTCACTCGCCACGGTGACGAAATGCTCGGTGGCCATGGCTCGGTCGATGGCGAGGATCTGCACGCCCCTGGACTGCTGCTCCAGGTAGAAGGGATCCGCCGGGGGGAGGCAGCTTGCCACCAGGAGCGCGTCCACATGGCGGCTCACCAGCATCCGGGCCAGCTCCTTTTCGGTGTCCGGATCGTCCTCCGAGCAGACGATGAGCAACTGATATCCCTGGGTGCGGGCCCCTTGCTCCAGGCGCTTGGCGAGCTTGGCGTAACTGGCGTTTTCGAGGTCGGGCAGGATGAAGCCGAGGGTGCGGGTCTGGCCGCCGCGCAGGGAAGCGGCGCGGCTGTCCGGCTGATAGTTGTGGGCATGGACCACGGCCATCACCTTGTCGCGGGTTGCCTGGCTGATGCGGTATTGATCGGCCTTGCCATTGATCACATAGCTGGCGGTGGTGCGAGAGACACCGGCCAGCGCGGCGATTTCATCCAGTTTCATCATGTTGGCTCTGTTTGAGTTGCAAGGCCCGCGCCGGTTCCTGGTTGGGGCGCCGAAAAGTGTGCGCGGGATCATATCATTGAAACGTACTTTCTGCGGGATCTTGAACAATTCGCTGAAACGATTCAGTCTGAGTGTAGATGAAACGATTCAGCTTGTCAGTAACGGATGATTATCTGCACTTGGAAATGGGTTCCGGCTCACTAAAGCGAGAGATCACCGTCTATTGTCAGCAGGCAAGTTACCCAAAAATCGAGTTGAGTTGAGCCGGTACGCCGCGAGGTGAAGCCGGACCTGATGGAGAATCTCTATGTTGAAGTTGGCGCGACAGCAAATCCTGCTGGGACAATCGGTGACGACCAAGGCGGACGCCATCGCCCTGCTGGCAAGTAAACTGACCGACGCCGGTCTGGTTGAAGCAGGTTACGTGGACGGCATGCTGGCGCGGGAAGCGCAGCACGCCACCTATCTTGGCAGCGGTATCGCCATTCCCCACGGCACCACGGACACCCGTCATCTGGTGAAGAGCACCGGCGTCATGGTGGCCCAGTTCCCCCACGGCATCGAGTGGGACGAGGGGCAGATTGCCTACGTCGCCATCGGCATCGCCGCCAAGTCCGACGAGCACCTGGGGATCTTGCGCCAGCTCACCCACGTGCTGGGTGACGAGCAGGCCGCAGCTCAGCTCAAGGGGGCGACCGACGAAGAGACCATCATCAATATCCTGACTGGCGCGACTGGCGCCAAAGAGGTGCAATACCTGACCCTGGCAGACTTTCCGGCCGACGACCAGGACCAGTTGCTGCTGGGGGCTGCGGCCCGCGCCAAATCCGCAGGCTGGGGAGACGCCGCCATGGTGAGTGCCCTCCTGGCCAGCCAGCCTGTTCACCTGGGGGAGGGTATCTGGCTGGCCCGTGCGCAAGCGGCCCAGACCGGTTGGGTGCTGGCCACCCCGAGCACCCCGCTGAACGTCGGTGAATTGCCAGTCAGCGCCCTGCTGCTGCTGTGTGCCGCAGATAGCGGCCATCTGCCGCAACTCGAGAATCTGGCCAAGCTGGCCGCAGCCGGCCAGCTGGCCACCCTTTCTGGCAGCGACGGTCTTGCCATGTTGCAGGCGGGTCCGGCGAGCGGGCTGTCCGAGACCTTCACCATCATCAACCCTCACGGTCTGCACGCCCGTCCGGGCGCCATGCTGGTCAAGGTGGCCAAGGAGTATGAATCCGACATCCGCGTCGCCAACCTCGATGGCAGCGGTGAAGCCGTCTCTGCCAAGAGCCTGATGAAGGTGATCGGGCTTGGGGTCAAGTGCGGTCATCGTCTGGCGTTTCGCGCCGAAGGAGCGGATGCCGAAGCCGCCCTCAAGGGCATTGGCGAAGCCATTGCCGCCGGCTTGGGCGAGGGGGCGCACTGATGGACATCGTCACCATCACCCTCAATCCCGCGCTCGATCTCACCACCCGTCTGGAGGTCATGCACCCTGGCGAGGTCAATCTGGTGAGCGAGGCCAACTTGCGCGCCGCGGGCAAGGGGATCAACGTCGCCATGGTCTTGAAAGATCTCGGCCGTGACGTAGGCCTGACCGGCTGGCTCGGTGAGGGCAACCAGCAGAGCTTCGTCTCCCTGTTCGAGGAGCGTGCCCTTGCCGATCACTTCGTGCGCGTGGCGGGCGACACCCGGATCAATGTCAAGATCTCCGAACAATCCGGTCGGGTGACCGATCTCAATCTGCCGGGACTCGCCGTGCAGGAGGGCGATGTCAGCGCCCTGGAAGCGGCGCTGGAGCGACTGGCTCCCCACACCGACTGGTTCGTGCTGGCGGGCAGCCTGCCCAAAGGGGTGGCCCCCGATTACTGCGGCCACCTGATCCGCCTGCTCAAGGCCAAGGGCAAGCAGGTGATCTTCGATTGCAGCGGCGCGGCGTTGAGCGAAGGGATCAAGGCGGCGCCGACCCTGGTCAAACCCAACCTGGAAGAGCTGAGCCAGTGGGCGGGTCGCCCCGTGAAGACCCTGAGCGAGCAGGCCGAGTGCGCCCGCGCGCTGCAGGCAAGCGGGATCCCCAACGTGGTGATCTCCAATGGTGCCGACGGCCTCATCTGGTTTGCACCGGATGCCACCTGGCAGGCGATTCCGCCGCGCATGGAGGTGGTCAGCACCGTGGGTGCCGGCGACTCCCTGGTGGCGGGCCTGGTCCATGGCATGAGCCTGGACTGGACGCCGGAGCAGACCCTGCGTCTGGCCACCGCCGTCTCGGCACTGGCGGTGAGCCAGGTCGCGGTCGGCTTCAACGATATCAATGTGCTCAAACCGTTACTCGAGCAGGTGCGCGTACAGCGTCTGGATGATCTGGCACCGACTCAACCCCAACCCCATTTGATGGCTAACTCAGGAGATGCCCAATGAAAGCAATTCTGGTTACGGCTTGCCCGGCGGGCATTGCCACCAGCTTTCTCGCTGCAAAACGGATAGAACAGCAGGCCAAACTGGCTGGCTGGGAGCTCACCCTCGACGTCGACTCCAGCGTGCAGCCCCGTCAGGTTCCCTCGAAAGAGCAGATTGCCGCCGCCGACCTGGTGCTGGTCGTTGCCAGCGCACCGGTGGATCTCGCCGCCTATGACGGCAAGTCGCTCTATCGGGGCGACATGGATCTGGCGCTCCAGGATCCCGCTGCCCTGCTGGAAGCCGCGCGCAGCGGTGCCAGCGTCTATCGCCATGAGGTGGCGCCAGTGGTTGCCAAACCGGCCAGCGGTGCCAAGCGCATCGTGGCGGTGACGGCCTGTCCGACCGGGGTGGCCCACACCTTCATGTCGGCCGAGGCCCTGGAGACCATGGCCAAGCAGCTGGGTCACCAGATCCGCGTCGAAACCCAGGGCTCGGTCGGTGCCCAGAACGCCCTGACGGCGGACGAGATTGCCGCCGCCGATCTGGTGTTCCTCGCCACTGACATCGAGGTGGACATGGCGCGCTTTGACGGCAAACCGGTCTATCGCACCAGCACGGGGGCTGCCCTGAAGAAAACCCGGGCCGAGCTCGACAAGGCCTGGACCGAGGCGAAGGTCTATCGCCACAGCGGCGCGGCCGCGGTCAAGAAAGAGGAAAAGGCGGGCCCCTACAAGCACCTGCTGACCGGCGTCTCCTTCATGCTGCCCATGGTGGTGGCGGGGGGCCTTATCATCGCGCTCTCCTTCATCTTCGGCATTGAAGCGTTCAAGGAAGAGGGGACGCTGGCCGCGGCCCTGATGAAGATCGGTGGCGGCTCCGCCTTCGCCCTGATGATCCCGGTGCTGGCAGGCTACATCGCCTACTCCATCGCCGACCGTCCGGGTCTGGCGCCCGGCATGATCGCCGGTATGCTGGCAAGCTCGCTCGGCGCCGGTTTCCTTGGCGGCATCGTCGGCGGCTTCCTCGCCGGTTACAGTGCCAAGTTCCTGAGCGACAAGGTGCGCCTGCCGGTGACCCTGGAAGCCCTCAAGCCCATCCTCATCATTCCGCTCTTTGCCAGCCTGTTCACCGGTCTGGTGATGATCTACGTGGTGGGTGGCCCGGTGGCGGGCATCATGAATGCCATGACCGAGTTCCTCAACAACATGGGCTCTGCCAACGCCGTGCTGCTGGGTGTCATCATCGGCGCCATGATGTGCTTCGACATGGGTGGCCCGGTCAACAAGGCGGCTTATGCCTTCGGTGTCGGCCTGCTCGCCTCCAAGACCTATGCCCCCATGGCAGCGGTCATGGCCGCCGGCATGGTGCCTGCACTGGGGATGGGGATCGCGACCTTCCTGGCCAGCAGAAAGTTCATCAAGGCGGAGCAGGAAGCGGGCAAGGCCTCCTTCGTGCTGGGTCTGTGCTTCATCTCAGAGGGGGCCATCCCGTTTGCCGCCAAGGATCCCATGCGCGTCATCCCGGCCTGCATGGCGGGTGGCGCCCTGACCGGTGCGCTCTCCATGCTGTTCGGCTGCGAGCTGGTGGCACCCCACGGTGGTCTGTTCGTGCTCTTCATCCCGAACGCCATCAGCCATGTGATGATGTACATCCTGGCGATCGCCGCCGGTTCTCTGGTGACCGGGGTGGCCTACGCCATGCTCAAGCGTGGCGAGGAGCAGGCCAAGCTGGCGACCGCCTGAGGACGTCACGGCGTGACACACCCTTCATGACAAGGCGGCCCTGGGGCCGCCTTTCTTGTTGAGGGGAGGGGCAACGTGGGATTTAAAAATCCCAGCCCGGCGGGGGCGGCGGATCGGCCGCCTCTGCGGCCTGCGCCTTGCGGCGGGCGGCCTCGACCCTGGCCTTGCGGCTGCGGCACAGGCGCATCACCTCCTGCTGCTGGGCAGGGGTCATAGCAAGCCAGTTGAAACGCTCCTCGCGACTTCGCAGGCATCCCTTGCAATACCCCTTGTTGTTCAGTTCGCAGACCCCGACACAGGGGCTCTGGAGCGGGAAGATTTCGAGCTGTTCCATCCATGACCTCTCACACCTTGTCACCTTGTTATAACCCAGAAGATCACGGCAGGAGAAATCCGTCGTCAGGGGCGTGAAGGCGTTTGCTTTCCCCGGGCAATTTTGGCATCTTCCCCGCCGTGCAAGACACTCGGTGTTATATGAGGACATATGAATAGACATGCGTGCTGGTTGGCCGCCGCCGTGGTGGGGCTGGCCGGTTGTGCGGGCAACCCTGAACCGGTCAAGGTGCCCCAGAAGAAGGCGGAATCCGGATGTTTTCTGAACTGCGAGATCCCTGTGAATCTGGGTAAGCAGTATCTGGATGGTGCCCTGCCGGGGGATCTGGTGCGGGTGGAGCGGGTCAACAGCCGCGCCCGCGCCGATTACAGCAAGTTCGGTCCCCAGAGCCGGATGGTGATGGAACGCTCCGGCCGCATGGCGAGCCGCTATGGGGAGCTCTACCGTCAACTCTCACGCTGGGTCGCCAATGGGGGCAATCCCGCCCATATCACCCAGTACGGCATCAGCCTGGCGCAGCTTGGCGGTGCCGACCGCATGGGCAACGTGCTCTTCACCGGCTACTACTCGCCGGTGCTGGAGGTGCGCCATCGCCCGGACGCCCAGTACAAGTATCCCATCTATGCCATGCCCAACTGCGGCGGTCGCTGCCCGAGCCGGGCCGAGATCCACCGGGGTGCGCTGGCCAACCGGGGGCTGGAGCTGGGCTACAGCAAGTCCCTCATCGACAACTTCCTGATGGACGTGCAGGGTTCCGGCTTCGTTCACTACGGCGATGACGACCGGTTGCAGTACCTCGGTTACAGCGGCAAGAACGGCCACGGCTATGTCAGCATTGGCCGGGTGCTCATCGACCGTGGCGAAGTGCCCAAGGAGCAGATGTCCATGAAGGCCATCAAGGAGTGGGCCAATCGTCAGCCGGAAGAGAGCGTGAAGGAGCTGGTGGAGCAGAACCCCTCCTATGTCTTCTTCGAGCGCCGTCCCACCAACGACGTGGTGGGGGCCGCCGGCATTCCGCTCTTGCCGATGGCGGCGGTGGCTGCCGACAAAACCCTGCTGCCCATGGGCACCCCCATCCTCGCGGAAGTGCCGCTGCTGGACAAAGAGGGCAACTGGACCGGCAAGCACCAGCTGCGCCTGCTGATTGCGCTGGATGTGGGGGGCGCGGTGAAGAAGGGGCACCTCGATCTCTACCACGGCATGGGGGAGAAAGCCGGTGTCGCGGCCGGTCACTACAAGCACTTTGGCCGGGTCTGGAAGCTGGGTCTGCACCACGGGCCGACCGCCGCCCCCTGGTTGTAACGCCCCCAGGTTGTAATGTAAGAGGGGCCATGGCCCCTCATTTCCCTCAAGATATGGGAGATTCCCATGAAAAAAGCCGCCGGAGCAATCCGGCGGCTTTTTGTTTGCAGGGCAGATCTGGCGATAAGGGCCGTCAGCCCTTTCGGATATCGAGCTTGATGGCGCCCACCGGCTGGCAGCAGCAGGGGAGGCACTCCCCCTGAGAAACAAAGGCGAGCGGGACGGCGGCGTAGTGCACCTTGCCCGCCAGCAGCGGGGTGCGGCAGGCGCCGCAATATCCGCTGCGGCACTGGAACTCCACATGATGACCGTGGCGCTCCAGGGTCTCCAGCACGCTTTCGCCGGGATGGGGGTGCAGCACACCGTCCAGGGTCTGTACCTGGGGGACTTGCCCCTCCGGCGCCGTGGTGGCGGTATGCAGGGGCGCGTTCAGGGTGGTGGTGGCGTCACTCACGGACGTCGCTCTCCCGCATCATGGTCTGCCAGCAGAGGTCGCCTTGCATCACAGCTCGAAGTCACCCAGATCGTCGGCGTGCACTTCACTGTCGATCTGACCCACCAGATAGGAGCTTACTTCCACTTCCTGGGGCGCCACCTGCACGTTGTCGGAGGAGAGCCAGGTGTTGATCCAGGGGATGGGGTTCTGCTTGGTGCCGGCAAAGGCCGGTTGCAGGCCGACGGCCGCCATGCGCAGGTTGGTGATGTATTCCACGTACTGGCAGAGGATGTCCTTGTTCAGGCCGATCATGGAGCCGTCCTGGAACAGGTACTCGGCCCACTCCTTCTCCTGCAGGGCCGCTTCCTTGAACAGCTCGAAGCAGGCCTGCTCGCACTCGACGGCGATCTCTGCCATGTCGGGGTCGTCGTTACCGCTGCGCATCAGGTTCAGCATGTGCTGGGTGCCGGTCAGGTGCAGGGCCTCGTCACGGGCGATCATCTTGATGATCTTGGCATTGCCCTCCATCAGCTCGCGCTCGGCGAAGGCGAAGGAGCAGGCGAAGCTCACGTAGAAGCGGATTGCTTCGAGGGCATTGACGCTCATCAGGCACAGGTAGAGCTTCTTCTTGAGCTCACGCAGGCTGATGGTGACTTCGCAATCCCCGATCCGGTGGGTTCCCTCACCGTGCAGGTGATAGACGGAGGTGGCCTCGATGAGATCGTCATAGAAGTGGCTGATGGAGCCGGCGCGCTTCAAGATCTGCTCGTTGGTCACGATGTCGTCGAACACCTGGCCCGGGTTGTTGACGATGTTGCGGATGATGTGGGTGTAGGAGCGAGAGTGGATGGTCTCGGAGAAGGCCCAGGTCTCGATCCAGGTCTCCAGCTCCGGGATGGAGACCAAGGGCAGCAGGGCCACGTTGGGGCTGCGGCCCTGAATGGAATCCAGCAGGGTCTGGTACTTCAGGTTGGAGATGAAGATGTGCTGCTCGTGGGGCGGCAGAGCCTGGAAGTCGATGCGGTCGTGGGAGACGTCCACCTCTTCCGGGCGCCAGAAGAAGGAGAGCTGCTTCTCGATCAGCCGCTCGAAGATGTCGTGCTTTTGCTGATCATAACGGGCTACGTTGACCGACTGGCCGAAGAACATCGGCTCCTTGAGCTGATCGTTTTGGGTCTGGCAAAAAGTAGAGTAAGCCATGGTTCGAATGCCGTGAAATAGGGAAAACAGGAGGGCGGGAGTTTGATGCTCCCGCCCGGTTTATCAGTGCGTTTCGCGGTTAGATCTTGCAAGCCCCGCCGGCGCAGCCGTCATCTTGCAGATCGGTCTGGGTGTCGTCGGCACCATCACGGGTGTTGTGATAGTAGAGGGTCTTGAGACCGTATTTGTAGGCGGTCAGCAAGTCTTTGAGCAACTGCTTCATCGGCACCTTGTTGCCTTCGAAGCGGGCCGGGTCGTAGTTGGTGTTGGCGGAGATCGCCTGATCCACGAACTTCTGCATGATGCCGACCAGCTGCAGGTAACCGTCGACGCTCGGCTGTTTCCACAGCAGTTCGTACTGATCCTTCAGGCGGTGGTACTCCGGCACCACCTGCTTGAGGATGCCGTCCTTGGAGGCTTTCACCGACACCAGGCCGCGGGGCGGCTCGATGCCGTTGGTGGCGTTGGAGATCTGGCTGGAGGTCTCGCTCGGCATCAGGGCGGTCAGGGTGGAGTTGCGCAGACCCACGGTCTTGATCTCTTCGCGCAAGGTTTCCCAGTCCAGGTGCAGGGGTTCATTGCACAGGGTGTCCAGATCCTTTTTATAGGTATCGATGGGCAGGATACCCTGGGCATAGGTGGTCTCGTTGAAGGCCGGGCAGGGGCCGAACTCGCGGGCCAGTTGCACGGAGGCCTTCAGCAGGTAGTACTGTATCGCCTCGAAGGTGCGGTGGGTCAGGGCCAGACCGGAACCATCGGAGTAGCGGGCACCGTTTTTCGCCAGGTAGTAGGCGTAGTTGATGACGCCGATACCCAGGGTGCGGCGGTTCATGCTGCCCTTCTTGGCGGCCTTGAGCGGGTAGTCCTGATAGTCGAGCAGGGCGTCCAGAGCGCGCACTGCCAGCTCGGCCATCTCTTCCAGATCTTCCAGCTTCTCGATGGCGCCCAGGTTGAAGGCGGAGAGAGTGCACAGTGCAATTTCGCCGTCCTCGTCATCCACGTTGTTGAGCGGCTTGGTGGGCAGCGCAATCTCGAGGCAGAGGTTGGACTGGCGAACCGGTGCCACGCTCGGGTCGAACGGGCTGTGGGTGTTGCAGTGATCCACGTTCTGGATGTAGATGCGACCGGTACCGGCGCGCTCCTGCATCATCAGGGAGAAGAGATCCACCGCCTTCAGGGTCTTCTTGCGAATGGCCGGATCCTGCTCGTACTTGACGTAGAGCGCTTCAAACTTGTCCTGGTCCGCGAAGAAGGCGTCATAGAGGCCGGGTGCATCGGACGGGGAGAACAGAGTGATGTCACCGCCCTTGATGAGGCGCTGGTACATCAGCTTGTTGATCTGCACGCCGTAGTCCATGTGACGGACCCGGTTCTCTTCCACGCCGCGGTTGTTCTTCAGTACCAGCAGGCTCTCCACCTCGGTGTGCCACAGCGGGTAGAACAGGGTGGCCGCACCGCCGCGCACGCCGCCCTGGGAGCAGCACTTCACCGCCGTCTGGAAGTATTTGTAGAAGGGGATGCAGCCGGTGTGGAAGGCTTCGCCGCCACGGATGGGGCTGCCCAGACCACGGATGCGGCCGGCGTTGATGCCGATGCCGGCGCGCTGGGACACGTAGCGCACGATGGCGCTGGCGGTGGCATTGATGGAATCCAGGCTGTCGTCACACTCGATCAGCACGCAGGAGCTGAACTGGCGGGTCGGGGTGCGCACGCCGCTCATGATCGGGGTCGGCAGGGAGATCTTGAAGGTCGAGACCGCATCATAGAAGCGCTTGATGTAGTCCAGACGGGTATCTTTCGGATACTTGGAGAAGAGGCAGGCTGCTACCAGGATGTAGAGGAACTGCGGGCTCTCGTAGATCTCGCCGGTGACGCGGTTCTGTACCAGGTACTTGCCTTCGAGCTGCTTGACCGCCGCGTAGGAGAAGTCCATGTCGCGCCAGTGATCGAGGTAGCCGTTCAGCTCCTCAAATTCCGCCTGGGTGTAGTCTTCCAGCAGGTGCTTGTCGTACTTGCCCATGTCCACCAGTCTGGCGACGTGCTGATACAGGTGGGGCGGCTCGAACTGGCCGTAGGCCTTCTTGCGCAGGTGGAAGATGGCCAGACGGGCAGCCATGTACTGGTAGTCCGGGCTTTGCTCGGAGATGAGGTCAGCAGCAGCCTTGATGATGGTCTCGTGGATGTCGGCGGTACGGATACCGTCATAGAACTGGATGTGGGACTTGAGCTCCACCTGGGAGACCGACACGTTGTCGAGCTTCTCGGCAGCCCAGTCGAGCACACGGTGAATTTTATCCAGATCGATGGGTTCTTTGTGTCCGTTACGCTTCGTCACAAACAAGTTCATTGGCTGATGACCCCTTTCATTGATACCTGCCGGTATCGGTTGATTCCCGAAAAGCCATCGCACAATGGCGCAACCCGGCTCCGTCTGTCGAGGGGAACTGGGCAGGGATTGTGCGATGAATCACAAGATGTAGTGTTATTTTTAATGCGAACTACAAGATAGTGAGGTCGATGCGGTAATGCAATCTGTGGATAACGCATTAGCTGTGGATAAATTGTGGGTGTCGGGACGGGAGTTAGTGGACGCTCACAGCGAACGGGTTTTCATCCGTCCGATCCGTCAAATGCAAGTCCGGCGATCGAAGATGGAAAATTAAAATAACTTTTTTTGCTTGCGAAAGCAGGGTGTTTTTACTAGCAAATCCGGCCTGCTCATCCCTTGTGCAGTCAGGGTCAAAAGGTGTCCTGTTACGCCGTTCGGGGGGTTGCCAAGCCCGTAAAAAGAGGGATCGTCCGGGATCCCTCTGGTGTGCTGCGGGGGGAGCTGCGCGCCGGGGCTGATGCCCACATGGCCATCGGGACAACATCAAAGTTGCCCCGCAGATCCACCTCTATCCGGATGCCTTGTCGGTCATGGGCAATGAACGTGTCAGCTCAGTTCGTAACGCAGCCAGTGGTGCAGGGCCTGCACGGTATCAAAGTGAAGGTCGGCGCCCCAGAGGGCGGGATCCTCGTCATCATTGAGATAACCCCAGCCAGCCACCGCGGTACGCATGCCTGCATTGCGGCCTGCCTCGATGTCGCGCACGTGATCCCCCACATAGAGACACTGGTTGGCCGCGATGCCGAGGCGCTCGCAGGCAAAGTACATGGGGGCGGGGTCGGGCTTGCGCACCGGCAGGGTGTCGGCGCTGACGGTGACGCCGCAACTGGCCAGCGCCGGCAGGGCTGCCAGGAGCGGTTCAGTGAGAAAGCCCGGCTTGTTGGTGACGATGCCCCAGGGCAGTTGCTTCTCGTCGAGCCACTCGATGAGATCCACCATGCCTTCATAGGGGCGGGTGCCGACGCAGAGGTTGGCGGCGTAGTAATCGAGCAGGGCGGTGCGAAGGCGGGTAGCCCCCAGCTCCTCGAGCAGCTCGTCCCCAAGACCGGCCCTGAGCAGCCCGAGGGCCCCGTGGGAGGTGGTCTGGCGGATGATGTCGTCAGAGAGCGGGGCAAAGCCTTCGCTTATCAGCACGTGATTGACGGCGGCGCCAAGGTCTGGGGCGGTGTCGAGCAGGGTGCCGTCCAGATCAAACAGCACGCAGCGCAGGGGCATGGGGTGAGGTGTGCTCATCAGCCTTGCTCCGGGCGCTCGAACGCCACCATGTAGTTGACGTCGACATTCTTGCCGAGCTTGAAGCTGTTGGAGAGCGGGGCGTAGTGAACGCCGCTCATGTCCCGTACCAGGAGGCCCGCTGCTTCCCCCATGCGACAGAGTTCGGCGGGGGTGATGAACTTCTTGTGATCGTGAGTGCCCTTGGGGACCATCTTCATCAGGTACTCGGCCCCGAGGATCATCATCAGATAGGCTTTGGGGTTGCGGTTGATGGTGGAGACGAACACCTTGCCCCCCGGCCGTACCAGGGTGGCGATGGCGCGCAGCACCGAGGCCGGGTCCGGCACGTGCTCCAGCATCTCCATGCAGGTAACCACGTCATACTGGCCAGGCGCTTCATCGGCGTGGGCTTCGGCGGTGATCTGGCGGTACTCGAGCTCCACACCTTGTTCCAGCGCGTGCAGGCGGGCGACGCCGAGGGGTTCCTTGCCCATGTCGATGCCGGTGACCCGGGCCCCCCGGCGGGCCATGCTCTCGGAGAGGATGCCGCCACCGCAGCCGATGTCGAGCACGCGCTTGCCAAACAGGCCGCCGCTCTTGTCGGTGATCCAGTCAAGGCGCACCGGGTTGATTTGATGCAGCGGCTTGAATTCGCCCTCCATGTCCCACCAGCGGGAGGCGATGGCTTCAAATTTGGCGATTTCTGTCAGATCGACATTGGCATCACTATTCATGTTTTGATGATCCTGTGGCAAGGCGCGCAGCGGGCTGGGCGCGCGCAATCTATTGTCCTGGCGCGCATTATAACGGACCGACTTCGTCGCACCAGCCCGATGTGCTCATCGGATTTGTGGCTTAATGTATTTGGCTCAGTGTGTTACCATGTCGCGCTGTTTAAGCCAAAGAACAACTAATTAGGGATTAAGGCTTTCTATGAGCGATCTGGCCAGAGAGATCACGCCGGTCAACATCGAAGAAGAGCTCAAGAGTTCCTATCTGGATTACGCCATGAGCGTGATCGTAGGACGAGCTCTGCCGGATGTGCGTGATGGCTTGAAACCGGTTCACCGCCGCGTTCTGTATGCAATGAACGAGCTGGGGAACGACTGGAACAAGCCCTATAAAAAATCGGCCCGTGTGGTCGGTGACGTAATCGGTAAATATCACCCGCATGGCGACAGCGCCGTGTATGACACCATCGTCCGCATGGCGCAGGATTTCTCCATGCGCTACATGCTGGTCGACGGTCAGGGCAACTTCGGTTCGGTGGACGGCGACAACGCCGCGGCCATGCGTTACACCGAAGTGCGGATGGCGCGCATCTCCCACGAGCTGCTGGCCGATCTGGACAAAGAGACCGTGGACTGGGTGCCTAACTACGACGGCACCGAGATGATCCCGGCTGTCATGCCCACCAAGGTCCCCACCTTGCTGGTCAACGGCTCCTCCGGTATCGCGGTGGGCATGGCGACCAACATCCCGCCTCACAACCTCACCGAGATTGTCAACGGTTGCCTGGCGCTGATCGAAAACGGCGACCTCACCATTGACGAGCTGATGACCCATGTCACCGGCCCGGATTTCCCCACCGGCGGCATCATCAACGGCCGTTCCGGCATCGTGCAGGCGTACCGTACCGGTCGCGGCTCCGTCTATGTGCGGGCCAAGGCCGAGGTGGAAGTGGACGAGAAGACCAGTCGCGAGACCATCATCGTCCACGAGATCCCCTATCAGGTGAACAAGGCTCGCCTGATCGAGAAGATCGCCGAGCTGGTCAAAGAGAAGAAAATCGAGGGCATCAGCGCCCTGCGCGATGAGTCCGACAAGGACGGCATGCGCATCGTCATCGAGATCAAGCGCGGCGAGTCCGGCGAGATTGTGCTGAACAATCTCTACAAGCACACCCAGATGCAGACCACGTTCGGCATCAACATGGTGGCGCTGGACAACAACCAGCCCAAGGTGATGAACCTCAAAGAGATCCTGGATGCGTTCCTGCTGCACCGCCGTGAAGTGGTGACCCGCCGGACCGTGTTCGAACTGCGCAAGGCGCGGGATCGGGCGCATATCCTGGAAGGGTTGGCGGTGGCATTGGCCAACATCGACCCCATCATCGAGCTCATTCGCCACAGTGCGACCCCGGCGGATGCGAAAGCCGCCCTGGTAGCCAAGGGCTGGGAACTCGGCAACGTGGCCGCCATGCTGGAAAAAGCGGGCGACGACGCGGCTCGCCCCGAGTGGCTGGAGCCGGAGTTCGGCATCCGTGAAGGGCAGTACTTCCTGACCGAGATCCAGGCCCAGGCCATCCTTGACCTGCGTCTGCACAAGCTGACCGGCCTCGAGCACGAGAAGATCCTGGAAGAGTACCAGTCTCTGCTGGATCTCATCGCCGAGCTGTTGCACATCCTGGCAAGCCCCGAGCGCCTGATGGAAGTGATCCGTGACGAACTGCTGGCCGTGCGCGAGCAGTACGGCGACGAGCGTCGCACCGAGATCAGCATGTCCAGCGCCGAGATCAACATCGAAGATCTGATCACCCCGGAAGACGTGGTCGTTACCTTGTCTCACCAGGGCTATGTGAAGTATCAGCCGCTCTCCGACTACGAGGCCCAACGCCGCGGTGGTCGTGGCAAGTCGGCCACCCGGATCAAGGAAGAGGACTTTGTGGAGCGTCTGCTGGTGGCCAACACCCACGACACCATTCTGTGCTTCTCCACCCGTGGCAAGGTCTACTGGCTCAAGGTGTATCAGCTGCCGGAAGCGTCCCGTGGTGCCCGCGGTCGTCCGATCATCAACCTGCTGCCGCTGGATGAGGGTGAGCGCATCACCGCCATCCTGCCGGTGAAAGAATATGACGCCGACAAGTATGTCTTCTTCGCCACCGCCAACGGCACCGTGAAGAAGACCAGCCTGTCCGACTTCAGCCGTCCGCTCTCCTCCGGTATCCGTGCCATCAACCTCAAAGAGGGTGATGAGCTGATCGGGGTGGACATCACCGACGGCAGCAACGAGATCATGCTCTTCTCCGATGCGGGCAAGGTGGTTCGCTTCGCGGAAGGCAGCGGTCGCGCCGATGCCGATGCCACTGACGAAGTCGATACCGATGACGACACCGGCAACGACGATGACGGCAGCGACAACGGCGAAGGCACCGAAAGCAAAGGCACCTTCAAGGGCGTACGTCCCATGGGTCGTACCGCTGCCGGTGTGCGCGGCATCAAGCTGGGCGCCGGTGACAAGGTGGTCTCCCTCATCGTGCCCCGTGGTGATGGTGCCATCCTCACCGCCACCGAGAACGGTTACGGCAAGCGTACCGCGCTGGACGAGTACCCGACCAAGAGCCGGGGTACCCAGGGCGTCATCTCCATCAAGGTGGATGAGCGCAACGGCAAGGTGATCGATGCGATCCAGGTCGAAGATACCGACCAGATCATGCTGATCACCAACGGCGGTACCCTGGTACGTACCCGGGTGTCCGAGGTGAGCGTCATCGGCCGCAACACCGGCGGTGTGCGTCTGATCCGTACCGGTGAAGACGAGACCGTGGTCGGCCTGCAGCGCGTTGCCGAGAGCGACGAAGAGGAAACCGAGGCCCTGGCTGTTGAAGGGGAGGTGTCTGAAGGCACCGACACCGCAGCGGACGCTGGCGCCGTCGATACCGGGGAGGCGGGCGACGAGTAATCGTCCCCCTTTGTCCGATGCAAAAGAGCGACCTTGATGGTCGCTCTTTTTTTGTCCGCCTCACCGCAGGCTCTCCCCGTCCTTGTGCTTGCCCAGCAGCTCTCTTCTCTGCTGCCCAGCTCCGTCTGCCGTGCATGCAGCCCTGCCTACCACGGCGTCATCTTCCTGATATGCAGGGCTGGCCTCATCGCATCAACACGATTCCTTCACTCGGCTGTCATGGCCCTGTCATGACGGCCAGCCATGCTGCCTGCGTTGAATGAGGCCACCACAGAGGCAGGCATCGCTTGCCAGGAGCACTGTTATGACGAGCTGGGTAATGTGGGAGATCTGGTGGAGCCGGATGTGGGGAGGGCAGGAGAAGGCGCGCCTTAGGGTGGATGAGGAGGAGGTGGCGCACGAGCCATCACGCCTGCCTGCGGAGCTGATTGCACAGCGCCATCCAGCGGGGAGCTGCCCGCCGAGACCACGGGGCTGACGGCGCTCAGAACAGACGCAACTGCTCGCCCGGGCGGATGAAGGCGGCTGTATTGAGTGCTACATGGCGCTTGCCCAGTTGCAGCCGCCTGCTGATCAGGCGAAAGCGCTGGGCGAGCAGGTCGGCAAACTGTCCTTCACCTCGCATGCGGCTGCCAAAGGTGGCGCTGTTGAGTGCGCCACCCCGGCTTGCCCGCAGCTGGTTGAGGATCGCCTCTTTCTGGCCGGGATAGTGCGTATCGAGCCAGTCGCAAAAGAGGGTGGTGAGCTCGTGGGGCAATCGCAGCAAGATGTAATCCGCACAGCCCGCCCCGGCGTCGACGGCGGCCTTGATGATCTGTTCCAGTTCAGGCTCGTTGAGCCTGGGGATCATGGGGGCCGCCAGCACGCCGACCGGCACACCGGCCTTGGCCAGTCGTTCGATCACCTTGATCCGCCCAACCCCCGTGCTGGCCCTGGGCTCCAACTGTCGCCTCAGCGTGTCATTGAGGGTGGTGACCGACACCATCACCTGGCATAGCCCTTCTTGGGCCAGCTCGGTCAGCAGATCGAGGTCGCGCAGGATCATGGCGCTCTTGGTGATGAGTCCTACCGGATGGCGATGAGCCAGCATCACCCTCAGGAGTTCGCGAGTCAGGCGATAGTGGTGCTCGATGGGTTGATAGGGATCGGTATTGGCCCCCAGCACGATGGTTTGTGGCTGATAGGCTGGCTTGGCAAACTCCCGTCGCAGCAGCTCGGCAGCATTGATTTTGGCAAACAGCTTGCTCTCGAAATCCAGCCCGGGGGAGAGCTCAAGGTAGGCGTGGCTGGGTCTGGCATAGCAGTAGATGCAGCCATGCTCGCACCCCTGATAGGGATTGATGGAGCGACCGAAGGGAAGATCCGGCGAATCGTTGTAGCTGATGATGCTGCGGGCGCTGATCTCCGTCACCTCTGTGCGGGGAGCGCTGGCGGCAAATGCCGCGTCCCAGTCGCTCTGACTCCAGCCGTCGTCAACGGTTTCGATTTGCGGGCCGCTGAAGCGGTGCTCGACATTGTGGTTCGCGCCTCGTCCTGCCATCACATCACCAATTCACTGTTTGTATATACAGTTATTTTGCTGTGTAGCCCGTCAAACTGCAAGTTCGCAAAGAGCGACCCCATGAAAGAGGGTGAACCCGGGTGATCTCCTGCTTGATCTGTTGCTACATTTCGTTTACATAGACGAAATGCGAACCAGATCACGGAAAATGTCATGCAACCTACTACTGCCCGCTGGCTCTTCATCGCCCTCATTGCGCTGGTCATCTGGCGTCTGATCCCGCTCTCCACCGATCAGGAGCTGGCGGCGGCCAACCGCGCTTGGCGGACAGGGCACTTTGATGAGGCGACCCGGATCTGGTCGCCGCTGGCGGAGCAGGGCCAGCCACGGGCACAGGCGCTGATGGGTTGGAGCCATGAAGTGGGGCAGGGGAGCGAGCAGGATATGGATCGCGCCATCCGACTCTATCGTCAGGCTGCGCAGGCGGGGGACGCTTTCGGCCAGTATCGGCTGGGAGAGGTCTATCTGCGCGGGGCCGGGGTGAAGCGGGATTTGCACGAGGCGTTTCGCTGGATGGAGCTGGCAGCCAGGAACGGTGATGTGCCCGCCATGCTGAAGGTGGGCATCCTGCACCTGATGGGGGTCAACGGGCGGGTTGAACTGGCCGAGGCGAAGCAGTGGCTCTATCAGGCCTCGCAAAAGGGCAACAAGATGGCACTCCAGGTATTGCAGGAGATGGCGCTGGCCGAGGAGGGACGCAGCGCCTTCGATTTCAATGGCCACTCTTTTCTGAACGCCGGTTAGGGATCAACGGCTGGCGGTGACTTTGCCGGGCGTCACGTCCGTGACATAGAGGGTACTGCGCTCGGCACTGTGGACGATGCTGCATACCTCCCGCTTGCTGCCATCGCCCAGGATCACCAGCTCACCGATATGGACGGGACAGTGAGTCGTGAGAAGGTGATCCGGATGAACCAGCTTTTCTGCATGCTCCGGAAATGAAATGTCGTAGGTGTACATCATGCTCTCCTTGCTTTGGCTGACGCCTCAATCTGGTACAGGGTATGGCAGCAGAAGGGCGCCCTCGCAAGTAGGACTGGTTGACACCCGCGCTTAGACGGTATGCAAAATCGCCAAGACAGCTTGTCTGGGTTGTCGCGTCTGATACAATCCCCCGCTGTACCTCTCAATGGATGGCCTTGCACACGCCATATGGTGTGCCACTGCCGTGTACCAACCGTATTGTGAACGGTGAAACTCGGGAGTGAACAGCTGGACATGAAAGGGTTTCTCCAACCTGCATGTGGCCTTTGGTAGGGGTCACCACTGTATAAGGAAACACCTAATGCCAATTATTACTCTGCCTGACGGCAGCCAACGTCAATTTGCCCACGCCGTTTCCGTCATGGATGTGGCCGCGGACATCGGTCCCGGTCTCGCCAAGGCGTGCATTGCCGGTCGGGTAAACGGTGAACTTGTGGATGCCTGCGAGCTGATCGAAGCCGATGCCTCCCTGGCCATCATCACCGCCAAAGACGAAGAAGGTCTGGACATTCTGCGCCACTCCTGTGCTCACCTGCTGGGTCATGCCATCAAGCAACTCTGGCCCCAGACCAAGATGGCCATCGGTCCCGTTATCGACAACGGTTTCTACTACGACATCGATCTCGACCGCACCCTGACCGACGAAGATCTGGCTGCCCTGGAAGAGCGCATGCTGGCGCTGGCCGCCAAGGATTACGACGTCATCAAGAAGAAGGTCTCCTGGCAGGAAGCGCGCGACGTGTTCGAAGCCCGTGGCGAGACCTACAAGGTCGAGATCCTGGATCAGAACATTGCCCGTGATGACCAGCCCGGTCTCTATCATCACGAAGAGTACATCGACATGTGTCGCGGCCCGCACGTGCCCAACATGCGTCATTGCCACCACTTCAAGTTGCAGAAGATGTCCGGCGCCTACTGGCGCGGCGACTCCAACAACAAGATGCTGCAGCGCATCTACGGCACCGCCTGGGCTGACAAGAAGCAGCTCAAGGCCTATTTGCAGCGTCTGGAAGAGGCCGCCAAGCGCGACCACCGCAAGATCGGCAAGCAGCTCGACCTGTACCACATGCAGGAAGAAGCGCCGGGCATGGTGTTCTGGCACAACGATGGTTGGACCATTTTCCGCGAGCTGGAAACCTTCATCCGCGGCAAGCTCAAAGAGTACGACTATCAGGAAGTGAAAGGCCCCTTCATGATGGATCGCGTGCTGTGGGAGCGTTCAGGTCACTGGGAGAAATACGCCCAGGCCATGTTCACCACCCAGTCCGAAAACCGCGAGTACGCCATCAAGCCGATGAACTGCCCGGGTCACGTGCAGATTTTCAACCAGGGTTTGAAATCCTACCGCGATCTGCCGCTGCGCATGGCCGAGTTCGGCTCCTGCCACCGCAACGAGCCGTCAGGCTCCCTGCACGGCCTGATGCGGGTACGGGGTTTCACCCAGGATGACGCCCACATCTTCTGTACCGAAGAGCAGATCATGGAAGAGGTGTCTGCGTGCATCCGCATGGTCTATGACGTCTACGGTACCTTCGGTTTCGAAAACATCGTGGTCAAGCTCTCGACCCGTCCGGAGCAGCGTATCGGCTCTGATGAAGCCTGGGATCGCGCGGAGGCCGCGCTGGCCGAGGCGCTGGAACTCAACGGCCTGAAGTACGACCTGCAGCCGGGCGAGGGGGCTTTCTACGGTCCCAAGATCGAGTTCACCCTGCACGATTGCCTTGATCGTGCCTGGCAGTGTGGTACCGTGCAGCTCGACTTTGCCCTGCCGGGCCGTCTTGGCGCCACCTATGTGGGCGAAGACAACGAGCGCCACATCCCCGTGATGATCCATCGCGCCATTCTGGGCTCGCTGGAGCGCTTCATCGGGATCCTGACGGAAGAGTACGCCGGTCTGTTCCCGACCTGGCTGGCTCCGACCCAGGCCGTGGTCATGAATATCACGGATAACCAGGCCGATTATGCTGTGAAAGTTGCCAAGGCATTGAATGATGCGGGCCTTCGCGCAAAAGCGGACTTGAGAAATGAGAAGATTGGCTTTAAAATCCGCGAGCATACTTTGAAGCGAGTACCCTTCATGCTGGTCTGCGGCGACAAAGAAGTAGAAGCCGGCAAGATTGCAGTGCGTACTCGTAAAGGGGCTGACCTGGGCTCTTATCCTGTTGAAGAGCTGATTGCTCTGTTGACCCAGGAAGTTCAGACCCGCGGACAAAAGAAAGTGGAGGAATAAGCTATAAAAGGCGGAAAAAAACTGGGCAAGCAACCGCAAGCCCGCGCTCACCGGATCAATGAAGAGATCCGTCTGAAAGAAGTTCGTCTGACTGGTCTGGATGGTGAAGCCATTGGCATCACCTCCATTCAGGATGCGCTGAACTTGGCCCTTGAGGCTGGAGTGGATCTGGTCGAGATCAGTCCGAACGCTGAGCCGCCCGTTTGCCGGATCATGGATTACGGCAAATTCCTCTACGAAAAGAGCAAGACCACCAAAGAACAGAAGAAAAAGCAGAAAGTCGTCCAGGTCAAGGAAATCAAATTCCGTCCTGGCACAGACGAAGGCGACTATCAGGTAAAACTACGCAACCTGGTTCGCTTTCTGGAAGACGGGGACAAGGCAAAGGTCACCCTGCGCTTCCGTGGTCGTGAAATGGCCCACCAGGATCTTGGTATCAAGGTTCTCGAGCGCGTCAAGAACGATCTGGAAGAGCTGGCCGTAGTCGAATCGTTCCCGAAAGTCGAAGGCCGTCAAGCTGTGATGGTCCTCGCACCCAAGAAGAAATCTTAAGGCCCACAAGAAATTGACTCATGGGGCTGGCCCCATGAGTCGGTTCGCCTTGCGATTTTGTTGTCACTCACAATGCGGAGTATGAAATGCCGAAGATGAAAACCAACCGGGGCGCCGCAAAGCGCTTCAAGAAGACTGGCTCAGGTCGCTTCAAGTGCAAGCATAACCACCTGCGTCACATCCTGACCAAGAAGAGCAGTAAGCGTAAGCGTCAGCTGGGACCGAAGTTCTTTGTTTCCGCTGCCGACCACAAACGTGTTGTCGCTTGTCTGCCGTACGCATAAGGGGGGATGTGAAAAATGCCAAGAGTTAAACGTGGTGTGACCGCTCGCGCTCGTCACAAGAAAGTAATGAAAGCCGCCAAGGGTTACTACGGCGCCCGTTCCCGTGTCTACCGCGTAGCGGTACAAGCGGTAACCAAAGCTGGTCAGTATGCCTACCGTGACCGTCGCCAGAAGAAGCGTCAGTTCCGTCAACTGTGGATTGCGCGTATCAACGCTGCAGCCCGTCAGAACGGCCTGTCCTACAGCCGTCTGATCGACGGTCTGAAGAAGGCTTCCATCGAGATCGATCGCAAGATCCTGTCCGATATCGCCGTTCACGACAAGCTGGCTTTCACCGCCCTGGTTGAAAAAGCTAAAGCAGCTCTGGTCTAATCCAGCTCTGTTATAAAAATAAAGGAGGCTCAGGCCTCCTTTTTTGTTGCTCATTTTTGAGCGTTGGCAGGTAGCATGCCACGTTCATAAATGCTTTATCCTTCCATATGCCAACAAACTAGAACAAACGATGCTTGTTTCAATCCTGTTGCATCTGGCTTGTGGCTTTTCCATATAACAAAATGATTTGCAGGGAGAAAAGCCCGTCATAACTATGGTCAGCCAAGGGGCTTTTTTTGTATTATTCCCCTCTTGACCTTATTTAGCCTAAAGGCTCCTGTTCCGGGAGTGGTGACGAGGAAGACATGCAACAGCTTGAAGAAGTAGTCGGCCAGGCCAAGGCCGAAATTGAGGGCGTAAGCGACATCGCCGCCCTCGACGAAATCCGGGTCAAATATCTGGGTAAAAAGGGCTTTTTTACCGAGCAGATGAAGGGCCTGGGCGCCCTGTCCGCTGAAGAGCGTCCCGCAGCGGGCGCCGTGATCAACCAGGCCAAACAGCAGGTTCAGGATGCCCTGAACGCGCGTCGTGAAGCCCTCGAAGTCGCCGTGCTGAACCAGAAGCTGGCCGCCGAGACCATCGACGTCAGCCTGCCGGGCCGCCGCATCGAGAATGGCGGTCTGCACCCGGTGACCCGTACCATCGAGCGCATCGAGCGCCTGTTTGGCGAAATGGGCTTCAAGGTTGCCCGTGGTCCCGAGATTGAAGATGGCTTCCACAACTTCGATGCGCTGAATATCCCGGCTCACCACCCGGCGCGTACCGATCACGACACCTTCTACTTCAATCCTGATCTGATGCTGCGTACCCACACCTCCGGTGTGCAGATCCGCACCATGGAACATCAGCAGCCGCCGATCCGCATCATCGCGCCGGGCCGCGTCTATCGTAACGACTACGACATGACCCACACCCCGATGTTCCACCAGGTCGAAGGCCTGCTGGTTGACGAGCATGCCAGCTTCACCGAGCTCAAGGGCATCCTGCACGACTTCCTGCGCAACTACTTCGAGGAAGACTTGACCATTCGCTTCCGTCCTTCCTACTTCCCGTTCACCGAGCCGAGCGCCGAAGTGGACGTGATGGGCAAGAACGGCAAGTGGCTGGAAGTGCTGGGCTGCGGCATGGTGCACCCGAACGTGCTGCGTTCGGTCGGCATCGATCCGGAAAAATACTCCGGCTTTGCCTTCGGCATGGGCGTTGAGCGCCTGACCATGCTGCGTTACGGGGTCAACGACCTGCGTGCCTTCTTCGAAAACGACCTGCGCTTCCTCAAGCAGTTCAAGTAAGGGCGAGAGAACATGAAATTCAGTAAATCCTGGGTGATGGAGTGGGTCCGCACCGAGTTGAGTGACAATGCACTGGCCGAGCAGATCACCATGGCCGGTCTGGAAGTGGACGCCGTGGAAGCGGTGGCCGGCCAGTTCAACAATGTGGTCGTGGGTGAAGTGGTCGAGTGCGCCCAGCACCCGGACGCCGACAAGCTGCGGGTGACCAAGGTCAATGTGGGCGAGGCCGAGCTGCTGGACATCGTCTGCGGTGCGCCGAACTGCCGCGCCGGCCTCAAAGTGTGCGTGGCCAAGGTCGGGGCGACCCTGCCGGGTGATTTCACCATCAAGAAAGCCAAGCTGCGCGGCCAGCCGTCCCACGGCATGCTCTGTTCCTTCAGCGAGCTGGGCATCGACGTCGAAGCCGATGGCATCATCGAACTGCCGCTTGATGCCCCCATCGGGACCGATATCCGTGAATACCTCGCGCTCAACGACGTCAGCATCGATGTGGATCTGACCCCGAACCGTGCCGACTGCCTCGGCATCGCAGGTCTGGCCCGTGAAATCGGCGTGCTCAACAGCGTGGACGTGGTCGAGCCGACCTGGGCGCCGGCTGTTGCCACTATCGATGCAACCTTCCCGATCCGGGTTGAAGCGCCGGCAGATTGCCCCCGTTATCTCGGCCGTGTCATCAAGGGGCTGAACCTGCACGCCCAGAGCCCGCTCTGGATGCAGGAGAAGCTGCGCCGTGGCGGTATTCGTTCCATCGACGCCATCGTTGACATCACCAACTACCTGCTGCTGGAATACGGCCAGCCGATGCACGCCTTCGACCTGGCGACGCTTGAAGGGGAACTGGTGGTGCGCCGCGCCAAGGCCGACGAGCCCATGACCCTGCTCGATGGCAACGAGGTGAAGCTCAAAGAGACCACGCTCGTGATTGCCGATGCCAAAGGCCCTGCCTGCATGGCCGGCATCTTCGGCGGCGATCGCACCGGTGTCTCCGGGACCACTACCGACATCCTGCTGGAGTGCGCCTTCTTCGCGCCGCTCTCCATCACTGGCCGTGCCCGTGCCTACGGTCTGCACACCGACTCCTCCCACCGCTTCGAGCGCGGGGTGGATCCCGAGCTGCAGGCCAAGGTGATGGATCGTGCTACCCGTCTGCTGCTGGACATCTGCGGCGGTGAAGCGGGTCCGGTCATCGAAGTCAAATCCGATGCCCATCTGCCCAAGGCTGCCCCCATCAAGCTGCGCCGCACCAAGCTCGACAAGGTGATCGGCATCAGCGTGGCGGATGCGCAGGTGGTCGAAATTCTGACTCGTCTGGGCATGCAGGTAACCGTGGATACTGACGGCTGGACCGCGCTGGCTCCCTCCTGGCGTTTCGACATCGCCATCGAGGAAGACCTCATCGAGGAAGTGGCCCGCATCTACGGCTACAACAACATCCCGAACCTCAAACCCGCCGCATCCCTCGCGATGGTAGAGCAGGCAGAAGGGCAGGTGACCCTGAAGCGGGTGCGCGACCTGCTGGTTGACCGCGGTTTCCAGGAAGCGATCACCTACAGCTTCGTCGATCCCAAGGCTCAGCAGACCCTGTTCCCGCAGAGCGATGCCATCGTGCTGCCAAACCCGATCTCCGTCGAGATGTCCGCCATGCGCGTCTCTCTGTTCCCGGGTCTGGTGCAGGCGGTGGTCTACAACCAGAACCGTCAGCAGCCGCGCGTGCGCCTGTTCGAGCAGGGCCTGCGTTTCATCAAGGACGAGAATGCCGAGAACGGCATCCGTCAGGAGCCCATGCTGGCCGGCATCATCACCGGCAACCAGGGGGACGAGCACTGGGATGTCAAGGCCCGTCCCGTCGACTTCTTCGATCTGAAGGGTGACCTGGAAGCGGTGCTGGATCTGACTGCCGAAGGGGCTACCTTCACCTTCGAGCGCACCGAGCACAGTGCCCTGCATCCGGGCCAGAGCGCAGCCATTCTGCGTAATGGCGTCGTGATCGGCCACATCGGCGTGATCCATCCGAGCCTCGAGAAGAAGCTGGGTCTGAAGAGCCGCGCTGTCATGTTCGAGCTGGAGCTGGACAAACTGACGCCGGCCAAGGTGCCGGTTGCTGCCGAAGTATCCAAGTTCCCGGCCAACCGTCGCGACATCGCCGTGGTGGTTGACAGACAGATCCTGGCAGGCGACGTTCTGGCAGTAATTAAAAAAGTTGGCGGAAATCAGTTAGTTGGAATAAACTTGTTCGACGTATACCAGGGCGCTGGTATGGCAGAGGACAAGAAGAGCCTGGCCATCAGCCTGGTGTTGCAAGACACCCAGCGCACCCTGGAGGAGAAAGAGATCGCCGAGACCGTGGACAATGTCGTGCGGGCCCTCGGTGAAGAGTTGAATGCATCCTTGAGGGATTGATCTATGGCGCTTACCAAAGCCGACATTGCAGAGCACCTGTTCACCCAGCTCGGGATGAGCAAGCGTGAAGCCAAAGATATGGTGGAAGCCTTCTTTGAGGAGATCAGACAGGCGCTCGAGCGTGGCGAACAGGTCAAGATTTCCGGCTTCGGTAACTTCGATCTTCGCGAGAAGAACCAGCGTCCCGGACGCAACCCCAAGACGGGGGAGGATATTCCCATCAGCGCCCGTCGCGTGGTGACCTTCCGGCCCGGCCAGAAGCTCAAGGCCAGGGTAGAAAATGTTGAACCCAACGAGTGACAAAAAGCCAGGCAATCGCCTGGCTTTTCCATTCCGATGATAAAAATCCTTCTGTTGTCCGGCGCGCTGCTGGCCTTGCCACTGCGTGCCGCCATACTCCCGCTGTCACCGGGTGCCCAGGCTTATGCCGATTCGCTCACCGGACTGACCTTCTGTTACCCGGCCCTGCAACGTCCTCCCTATCTGGAGGCGGAGGGGGGCCTGCTTATCGATCGCATGACGCGGTTGGCAGAGCTGTTGCCGGTACCGGTGCATGTCGAGAAGCGGCCGAGCTGGGCAGCCATGACGCAGGATCTGCTGAACGGGCGCTGCGATCTCATTCCTCACGTCGGGCCTGCCCGGTCGAACTCGAGCGATACCGTCTTGAGCCGGGCCATGATGGAAGCGGAGTCCGCCATCCTCTATCGGGGTGAGCTCGATCAGGCGCAGTTTCTGGTGTCACCTATCTGGCAGGCCCAGGAGATCCTGAAGCGTCTCTATCCTGGTTCATCCCAGCAACAGCTGACCGATGCCGAGAACTGGTATGGTGCCCTGGTGGCCGGCAAGGGCAGCGCCTATCTCGGCGATTATCTGCAACTGCGCTACCTGATGCGGGAATTCCCGGATGAAGGGCTGCGCCTTCGCCGTCTTCGCAGCGATGATCTGGTCATCAGCTACCGGCTGATGATGCGCAACCAGCCCGAGTTGCTGGAGCTGGTGGATACGGCCATCCGCTATTTGCCGCCGGGCAGTCTCTACCGGGATCTGGGCAAGTATCTGCCTCAGGGTGAGCAGGATATGAATCCCCTGCATTTTACCGACAAGGAGCAGGCCTGGTTGGTCGGCAAGGCCCACACCATCAAGATGGTGGCGGATCCCGGTTTCATGCCATACAGCGGCGTCAACCAGCAGGGAGAGCTCATTGGCTGGAGTGCGGACGTCTTGCGGGAAGTGAGTCGGCAGACGGGACTGCGCTTCGAGCTGGTGCCCGCCGCCAGCCGGGAGGAGGCGTTGGCATTGCTGCGCAGTGGCGATGCCGCCATGATGGTCGGACTGATGGAGTCCGTCGCCCTGAACAAGGAGTTCAACTTTACCCGGATGGTGGCGACCAGCCGCTATGCCCTGGTCAGTCGCAGCAAGAGGGGGCCTGTCTCCCTCGCGGACGTCAGTGGCAAGGTGGTGGTCCCGAGAATGCTCTATGATCCCGGCCTGCTTGCCCGGTTCGGCCAGCATGAGTGGGAGGTGACCGACAACCTGCTGCAGGGATTGGCGGCGGTGCGGCATGGGGATGCCCAGGTCATGCTGGCGGAGTTGTACCAGCTCCAATATCCCATTCGAAACAACCAGTTGAGCGAGCTGACCATCACCGAATTGCCGGAGCGTTTCGGCCTCGGTTTTGCCATCCGGCCGGAACAGACTAGCCTGGCAGGGGTGCTGGATCAGAGCCTGATGACCCTCAATGATCGGCAGGTGGACGAGCTGGTGCAACGCTGGCGTCGCCTGGTGGTCAACCAGCAGGAAGGGGTCAGCTACGGTTTCTGGCTTGGCTCCGTGTTGCTGGCACTGCTGATCAGCATGGCGGTGATCTGGTCAGTCTGGCGTTCCCGCCAGCAACTGGCCCAGGAGGCCCGCGAGCGTCACAAGGTAGAGCAGGCGCTGGCGCTGGAAAGCAAGTTCAGGGAGTCTCTCTTCCAGGCACTCCCCGTTCCCGTGTTCTTGCGTAATGACAAGGGGGAGGTGATCAAGCGCAACAAGCGGGCCAAGCGCATGGAGGCGCGCTACGCCGCCGATCTGGTGCTGCCCGCGCCACAGTTGCAGGGCGCCGAAGGGGAGCTGGCGCTGCACGAGCAGGTCTACTCCTATGCCCAGATCCCCTTGCGACTGGGCCCCCAGGCACCGGCAGGGGATCTTATCGCCCTCTCCGACATCAGCGCCCTGCGCGAGCGTACCCGCCTGCTGCGTCAGGCAGAGCGGCGCCTGCGCGCCCTCACCAATACGGTGCCCGGTGTGGTGCTGCAATTCACCCTGCTGGGGGGAGCCATCACCCGGGTGGAGTTTGTGAGCCGGGGCAGTCACGAACTGCTGGGGCTGGCGAGCCAGCAGATCCGGGTCAATCCCAACGAGACCCTGACTCGCATCTCCCACCAGGACAGGCGCGAGATGCGAGCCCCCATGCTGGCCATGCTGCAAGCCGGGCGACCTTTCTCCCATCTGCTGCGCTATCAGCACCCCGCCAAGGGAACCCGCTGGCTGCAATTTTCCGGCAGGGGGCGCCGTCAGGGGGAGGGGTGGCGGATCTACGGGGTGGTGCAGGATGTGACGGCCAGGGTGGAGCAGGAGCACTCCCTGCAGCTTTCCCACGAGCAGGCCCAGCAGGCCGTGCTTGCCAAGGGGCGCTTCCTGGCCGCCGTGAGCCACGAGATCCGTACCCCCATGAACGCCATGCTCGGCTTGCTGGAGTGGCTCGAGCAGACCGGACTCAATGCAGAGCAGGCCTCGGCTCTGGCCCATGTCAGACAGGCGGGCAATGAACTGCTCGGACTGCTCAATGACGTGCTCGATTTCAGCCGCAACGAGACGCGCCAGTTGCGCCTCTCCGTGCAGCCCACGGATCTGGTGGAGCTGTGCGAGCATGTGGCGGCGGTGCACTGGTCCAAGGCGCGATCCCGCCATCTGCAGCTGCGCCTGGCGCTCGACCCGGCGCTGCCCGCCTTGATGGAACTCGATCCCCACCGGGTGCAACAGGTGCTGCACAACCTGCTCTCCAACGCCATCAAGTTCAGCGAGCGGGGAGAGGTGGTACTCTGGGCCCGGCGGCAAGGGGAGTGGATTTTGTGCGGGGTGGATGACGAGGGGCCCGGGATCAGTGCCGAGCTGTTGCCCCGGTTGTTCCAGCCCTTTGAGCAAGGGGAGGAGCCTGGCCAGCCCAGAGCCCAGGGGACCGGGCTTGGGCTGGCCATCTGCCGCCAGCTGATGGAACAGATGGGGGGCGAGATCCGGGTCGAGCCTCTGGCTCGCGGGGGTAGCCGTTTCCTCTGCTCGTTGCCCCTCAGGCATGCGCAGGAGAAGGCGCCCTGGCAACCGCGCGTCAAGACGGTCTCCCTGCAACTGTTGCCCGGGGAGCTCGAATATATGCGGGCCTGGCTCGCAGAGTTTGGCGTGGCCGAGGACCCGGCTGCACCTTGCCTTGGGGCCATGCAGGACGATGGGGGCTTGCGCGCTTGGTACTGGCAGGGGGAACCCTGGATCCCGGGCTCCGTGGTCAGCCTGCTGCAACCCAGACTCGTCCGTGGCGCCGAGGAGATCACGGATCTGCCGGGGGCAGGCAGGCGGGTGTTGCTGGTGGAAGATCACGAAGTGAACAGAATGCTGATCAGCATGCAGCTGGGGCAGCTGGGTGCCCGGGTATTGAGCGCGGCCAATGGCCGTCTGGCACTGGAGATCCTGCAATCGGAGTCGGTGGATCTGGTGCTGACGGACCTGCAGATGCCGGTGATGGACGGCGCCGAGCTCTGCAGGCAATTGCACGCCGATGAACGCTGGCAGCATCTACCCGTCTACGTCATCACCGCGGATCTCAGCGAGCAGGCGGCGCAGCGACTGGCGGAGTGCGGCTGTCAGGGCCATCTGGACAAACCCGTCTTGCTCAGGGATCTGGCCGTACTGCTTCGTACTGTCTTTGGTCCCCATGACGGGGGGAAGGCACCGCAGCCAACGGCAGCCCTTTCCCTGCCAGTCTCCCTCAGCCCGGCCCTCGTTGACATCTATCTGGCATCGGTTCACCAGGATCTGGCCGACATTGAGCGGTGTGTCACACAAGGGGACGAGAAGGCCCTCAATACGGCTTTACACAAGATGAAGGGGGCCGCCAAAATGGTGGGGGCTACCCCCCTGGTAGAGGTGATCGACCGTTGGCAGGAGGCCCCCGGACATCCCCTTGGAGCCGCCTTGAGGCAGTGCGTGGAAGAGGTCTGCCGACAACTGGGCGAGAGAGCATGAGATGATCATCACAGATGAAGAGTTGATGGCCTTGCTGGAGTCTGATGACAGCCAGGAGCCAACGTTTTACCCGGTCAGCGTCTATGCCCTGGACGCCGTCTCCCATCAGGCGGTCAAGGGGGCGGGCCTGCCGGCCTATGCCAATCTGCACCGCACCCGACCCGATGCCGGCTGGCAATGGGAAGGACTGTTTGCCGCCGGGGCCATCGCCCTGTTTGATCCTGCCTCTCATCAGGGGGCCGACTATCTGCCTCATCTGCTGGCTCCCGGGGCGGGGATCTATCGCCTCAGCGATCCCTGGCTCGAGGGGTTGCAGGCTCGGGAGCAGGGGTGGCGTGCTTGGCTCGCCCAGTGCCAGATCCTGCTGCTCGAAGATCACCCCTTCCAGGGAGCCTGCATTCAGCAGGAGATCCAGGGACTGGGGTTGCCCTGCCACTGGGTTCAGGATGGCGAAGGGTGCCTCAAGGCGCTGGAAGAGGGGGGCGTGAGATTGCTTATCTGTGATCTCAGTCTGGCGGAGCAGGATGCCATCAGCCTGCTGATGAGCCATCCCCAGTATCGCCACAGCGGTCTGCCCATCATCCTGCTCTCCGCTCATGATCAGACCCTGATAGACGGTGCCCGGCGTCTCCTGCACGATGCGGGTTTCAACGTGCTGGCCGCCCTGGCCAAGCCGCTGCAAAGCGACGATCTGCTGCGTCTGCTCAAGATGCTCTATCTTGGCCCCCAGCGTCAGCGCAGGCTGGGCGGGCTCAAGCGCACCGTGCGTAGCTGGCAGGGGGAGGCGAGAGGACAGCTTGGGCTGCTGGCAGATGCGGCCTCCTGCACGCTGCCGATCTGGCTGAGCCTGAGCGGCCTTTCCCCCCACTGGGAGCCGCTCAAGCTCTGGCTCGAGCAGCATGGACGAGAAGCAAGCGAGCTGACCCTGGTCATCCACCGACGGGATCACCTGCTGAGCCAGGCGGACCGTTTCGCCCTGGTACTGCAGGCGAGCCTCGCGGGGGCCAGACTCGCGCTGCTGCTCGATCATGCCCAGCACCTGCCGTTTGATCTCATCGAGCGTCTGCCGTTGCAATCCCTGCTGCTCGGGCAACACCTGCTGCCCGAGCTGGAGGCGATGGCAGCCGACTCCTTGCTGGCCCGCTTCATCCAGCGCTCCCGGGAGCTTGGCATCGCGCTCTACCTCGACGACCCCTTCAACCTGCAGGATGCCGCCCAGTGGCAGGATCGCGGCGTGGCAGGGCGCTGGTGAATGGCTCGCTATCTTTGCTGGCCGCTCGATGAGACGCGCTTGTGGCAGGGGATGACGGGTTGGACTGCTCCCGCCTCACGGGCCGCCCTGCCGATGACGATGGTGGTGGGGGGGCTCACTTGCCACTTGCAGGAGCTGGCGGGCAGCGACCCGGAGCGGATAAGCGCGGCTTATGACGCCCTGAGCGAGCAGAGCGTCTATTTGCGCTTCATGCGGGCCAAGCAGCCTGCGACGGCCGAGCAGCTCGCCTTCTTTCTCGACTACCCCAGAGAACCCCAGATAGGATTGCTGCTGACCGACGAGCAGGGGACACCGCTTGCCATGGCCCAGTCCGTGCGCCGGCGCCTGCACCCGGACAGGGCCGAGTTCTCCTGCATCGTCGCGGATCATTTTCAGCATCGCGGCGCCGGGCGTCGCATCCTGCTGGCGCTTGCGCGACTGGCATACGGGGAGGGGATCCGGGAGTGGACGGCGGAAGTGCTCGGCCAGAATCGCCCCATGCTGGCCCTGCTCAAGGGGCTCGGGTTGCCACTCACCCTGGTGACAGGACGGGAGATGGTCTTTGCCAGGCTGGATCTCGCGCCCATGGCGAGCTTTGTGTTCCCATCGGCCTAAGACCAAGGGCGAATGGGCCGCCTCTTGCTCCTGTGCTAAGGTCAGCCTGTTACCCGTTGGAGGAGAACAACCATGGTGCAGTCAGCCAAACATATCGTGATCCTCACCGGTGCCGGCATCTCGGCCGAATCCGGTATCAAGACCTTCCGGGCCTGTGATGGCCTGTGGGAAGAGCACAGGGTGGAGGACGTGGCCACCCCTGAAGGCTATGCGCGGGATCCCGAACTGGTACAACGTTTCTACAATGCGCGGCGCCATCAGTTGCAGCGCGCCGAGATCCACCCCAATCCGGCCCACTATGCATTGGCACGTCTGGAGCGCCTGCTGCCGGGGCGCGTCACCCTGGTCACCCAGAACATCGACAACCTGCACGAGAGTGCCGGCAGCAAGAACCTCATCCACATGCACGGCGAGTTGCTCAAGGCACGCTGCCCGGGCTCGGGTCAGGTGATCGAGTGGCGCGGGGATCTCCATCAGGAAGAGCTGTGTTCCTGCTGCCAGTTTCCCCACCCGCTGCGCCCCCATGTGGTCTGGTTCGGGGAGATGCCCCTCGGGCTTGACCGCATCTACTCGGCCCTGGCCCAGTGCGATCTCTTCATCTCCATCGGGACCTCCGGGGCGGTCTACCCTGCCGCCGGATTCGTCCATGAGGCCGGCCTGAACGGTGCCCATACGGTGGAGCTCAATCTGGAGCCGAGCGAAGTGGGCAGCCAGTTCGATGAAAAACGTTATGGTCCGGCTTCCTTGCTGGTGCCCGCTTTTGTGGATGAACTCCTGCAAAGTTGCGGTGTGCATCAGCCTCTCACCGTCGAGGGACATAACTGGATGGAGATGCGCGGCCCATAATTATTGATTTTTCACACAGTTGCATTGACCCACTGAAATCGCCACACTGACACCTAACTTCAAGATGCAGCTGGCACAACATGTCATGAACTTTCCAACGCGCGGGATGGCCTCTCTCCTGCTGGTGCTTTTCTCGTTCGGTACCCAGGCTTCCTCCTCTTCGCTATTGCAACTGATCCTGCCGGACAAGCGGGAAATCACCCTGGATGAGGCGGCGCTGGCCGCCTTGCCACAAGTGGAGTTCGAGACGGCGACGCCCTGGACCCTCGGCACTCATCGCTATCGTGGCCCGACCCTGAAGAGCGTGCTGGCAGCGCAGCAGGTGGATAGTGCCAGCGCCATCGATGTTGCTGCACTCAATGGCTACCAGCAGCGGGTCGATCTCTCCCTGTTTGCCAAGGTGCCGCTGACCCTGGTGCGTTACCAGGATGACAAACCGCTCACCCGTCGCAATAAAGGGCCGCTCTGGCTGCTGGTCCCCCTCTCGGCCCATCCCGACATGGATGTGTCCGCCATCCACAACAACATGGTCTGGCAGGTGATCCGCATCGAGGTTGTCCCGTGACGCGACGACAGCGAGATAACCTGCTGCTTGCAGCCATTTCCCTGCTGTTTCTCTTCTCGTCCCTCTGGGGGCTGCTGCTGCAGAGTCGGCACGAGCAGCTCGTTGACATGTTCTACCGCAACACCCACTGGAACATCAGCCAGGTAATGCAGGAGTCCCAGCGATTTCTCTATGATGTGCGCCTCTACCGTGCCGGGGCGCTCGACATGGCGGCCCTGAGCCTGGATTACGACCTGCTGTGGAACCGGCTGGATGTGTTCCTGATCAGTACCGAGACCGCTGATGCGCGAGCGAGGCATGGGTTGGGGGAGGTGCTTGAACGGCTCTTTGACGAACTCAAGGGGCTGGATCCCCAGATGCAGTCCGGGGAGCTGAAGAGGGGGAAAGCCCTCGATCTTGCCCTCGTCCGGCTGACCGGTTTGATCCATCAGGTGGAGCAGATTGGGGATCAGATCCTTTCCGGCCAGGAGCGGGAAGCCTCCCTCAACCAGTTGCGCCAGAGCCTGTTCTGGATCCAGATCTGGCAGTTGATCCTGCTGGTGATGGGCTGTGTGCTGGTCTTTGCCCTCATTCGAACCAATCTGCAGAATCGTCGCCTCTCCCTGCTCGATCCCATGACCCGGCTTGGCAACCGTCGGGCCTTGCAGGGGCAGCTCAGGCAATCCCTGCTGCAAGATCGGGTCCAGGCGCTGGCGGTGCTGGATCTGAAGCGGTTCAAGCAGGTCAATGATCTGCTCGGATACCAGGTTGGTGATCGCCTGCTGCAGGCAGTCGCGGCCCGGTTGCGTCAGGCATACCCCGGCCGTGCGTACCGGTTGGGGGGCGATGAGTTCGCCGTGGTGCTGGACGACGAAGAGGGAGATCTCGATGCCCGCATGGCCGCCATGGTGAGTCTGTTGCAGTTTGAGTTCGTGACCCGGGAAAGCAGCTTTGAGCTGGCGTGTCGCTTCGGAGTGGCCTGGCGCGAGGGTGGCGAGGATGCCGATGAGCTATTGGAGCAGGCCATATTGGCATTGAACGAGGCCAAGCGTGAGGGGACCACCCTGGTGTGGTATCAGAGTGCGATGAAGGCTGAGCTCCACATGGCCCAGCGGCAGCTGCACCAACTGCGGGAATGGCTGGCGGGGGCCGCCCCTTCACCCCTGGAGACCCTCTGCGAGCCGATGAGAGACGAGCAGGGCGTGCCGGTAACGGCGGTCAGCCTGCGCTGGCGGGTGAGCCAGCAGCCCTGTGACGTGGGCTGGATGCAGGAGCGTGGTGTCCTTGGGCCCGTGATGGCGCGATGGCTGACAGAAGAGCCATGCAGTGGCACCTTGCTGGTAAGGCTTCATCAGCCTGCCCAGCTGGCCCCTCTGCTGGCGAGCCTGCCCCCCTTGCCACAGGGGAGGCTGATCCTGGCATTGCCTGCGCTGATACAGGATGCCACCCTGCTTGAGAAGATGCGCGAGTGTGGCTGCATGCTGGCGCTGAGCGAGCTTGGCAGCAGTGCCCCCGAACTGCTGCAGGCGGGCTGGCCAATTCGCTACTGGCTGCCAGCCCCCTCCGGGCACGAAGCGCTGCTCCAGCCGTTGGCAACGGCGCTGGGGCTGCTGCGCCTGGCTCCCCGGGGAGAGGCGCAGCAAGAGGATAATCTCAAGCTGAGTTGAGTGGTGGCTTGTGCAGTCTCGGGGCCGATGCCAAGGAGACAATACACAGAAGGGCGGCTCATGGCCGCCCTTCTGCTGCTTGCTGGCACTTAAACTGGTTTGCTGTCCGGTGAGGAAAAGGGAGCGCAGGAGTGTCTGATCACCAGATCCGGATCCACGGTGATCATGCGGTTCGCGATGGGCTCGCCGTTGATGCGCGCCAGCAGCCGGGTGACGGCGAGGCGGCCAAGTTCCTCTTTCGGTTGATTGACCGTGGTGAGCGGGGGAGACATGAACTGGGCCAGCGCCACGTTGTCATAGCCGACGATGGAGAGATCGCGGGGGATCACCAGCCCCGCCTGATGGGCGGCACTGATGACCCCCATGGCCATCATGTCGTTGCAGACAAACAGCGCGGTGGGACGCTCTGGCAGTGCCAGCAGGCGGGTCATGGCGGCGGCGCCGCTGGCGCAGTCAAAGTCTCCCTCCTGGATCCAGCCCGGATTGACGGTGAGCCCGGCCTCCTGCATCGCCTGCTCGAAACCCGCCTGGCGCTGGTTGGCCGGGGCGCGGCTGTGGGGGCCCGTGATGCAACCGATGGCAGTGTGACCCAGCCCCAGCAGGTGGCGGGTTGCCAGGTAGCCGCCGCGATGGGAGTTGTCGGCGATGAGATCCACCTCGCCGTTCTCCATGCCCCAGTCCATCACCACGACCGGCAGGCTCTTGAGCCAGTCGAGCTGGTTGAACACCTCCTGCTGCCCTTCGCTGCACATGATGAGCAGGCCGTCGACCCGTTTCCTGAGCATCATCTTGAGGTAGGAGAGCGCCGTCTCGGCCTGTCCTTCGGTGTTGCCCAGCATCAGGTTGTAACCCTGCTCGAAGCAGTAGCGCTCCACCCCGCGCACCACCTCGGCGAAGAAGGGGTTGCTGGAGGTGGTGACCAGCATGCCGATGCTGTTGGTCTCCTTTACCTTGAGACTGCGGGCCACCAGGCTCGGGGCATAGTTGAGATCGCGCATGGCGGCGAAGACCCGCTCCCGGGTCTCTTCGGCCACGAAGCGGGTCTCGTTGATGACGTGGGAGACGGTGGTGGTCGACACCCCTGCCAGCGCGGCCACCTCCTTGATATTGGCCATCAGTGCCCCTGCGCAGTCTGTTCAAGGAGGAAGGCATCGACCTCCTGCTTGCTCGGGATGGAGCTCTGGGCACCAAACCGGGTGACGGAGAGTGCCGCCGCCCCGTGGGCAAAGCGTACGGCTGCGTCAAAGTCGGCGCCGGCGAGCTCGGCCGCCAGGAAGGCGCCGTTGAAGGTATCCCCGGCCGCCGTGGTATCCACCGCCTTGACCCGAAAACCCGGCATGAGCGCCTGTTTCTGTCCCTTGCTGCAATAGACCCCTTGGGACCCCAGGGTGATCATCACCTCACCGATGCCCATCTGGTGGAAGCGGGCGGCAGCCTCCCGGGCGCTCGTTTTGTCCGTCACCTTGACGCCGGTCAGCAGCTCGGCCTCGGTCTGGTTGGGGGTGATGAGGTCCACCAGCGCCAGCAGATCCCTTGAGAGCGGGCGTGCGGGGGCGGGGTTGAGCACCACCCGGGTGCCGTGGGCACGGGCCAGACGGGCCGCTTCCTCCACGCTCTCGAGCGGCACTTCCAGTTGCAGCAGCAGGGTGTGGGCGGCGGCGATCATTGCCTCGTGACCTTGCACCACGGCCGGGGTGAGGGCGCCGTTGGCTTCGGCGGAGATACCGATGCTGTTCTCCCCCTCGTCGCTCACATAGATGATGGCGATGCCGGTGGGGAGCCTGGGGTCGAGTTCGACGGCGCTGACATCGATGCCGTCGTTGGCAAACCCGGTTTTCATCTGGTGGCCGATGGCATCATCACCGATGCGGGCGATGAAGGAGACAGGGGCGCCGAGGCGGGCGGCGGCCACCGCCTGATTGGCACCCTTGCCGCCGGGAACGACCTGATAGCTGTGGCCGGTCAGGGTTTCACCGGGGCGGGGAAAGTGGGGGACGCGCAGCACATGATCCGCATTCACGCTGCCGAGGACTACGAGACGATTCATTCCTATCACCCTTGGTTGAGTACATCCTGGTCTGGGTGGACCCAGACCAGGCGGCACTGGCGGAAAAAGAGAGGGGAGGCGAACCTCCCCCCAACAACTTACTTGTTGACGATTTGCAGCGGTACCGGGATGGATTTTTCCACCGGTTGACCCTTGAGCACCTTGTCGGCGGTTTCCACGCCGATGGCGCCGATGAGGGCGGGCTGCTGGGCCACGGTGGCGGCCAGTTTACCCTTGGCCACGGCGGCTTTGCCATCGTCGGTGCCGTCAAAGCCCACGATCATCACCTCTTTGCCGGCGGCCTGCACGGCGCGGATGGCACCCAGCGCCATCTCGTCGTTCTGGGCGAACACTGCCTGCACGGTCGGATGGGCGGCCAGCAGGTTCTCCATGACGTTCAGCCCCTTGGTGCGATCAAAGTCGGCGGGCTGGGAGGCCAGCACCTGCAGCTTGTTGGCGGTGACCGCCAGGGCGAAGCCTTCGCCGCGATCACGGGCGGCGGAGGTACCTGCGATCCCTTCCAGCTGGATCACCTTGGCGCCGCTGCCCAGCTTCTCGGCGATGAAGTCGCCAGCCAGCTTGCCACCGGCCACGTTGTCGGAGGCGATGTGAGCCTTGACGTCACCCTGGGCTGCGCCGCGGTCCAGGGTCAGCACCGGGATGTTCGCCTTGTTGGCCAGGCGAATGGCGTTGCCCACCGCTTCGGAGTCGGTCGGGTTGATCAGGATGGCGTTGACCTTGCGCACGGTGAGATCTTCCACGTTGGAGAGCTCCTTGGCCGGGTCGTTCTGGGAGTCCAGCACCACCAGCTCGTAGCCAAGCTCCTTGGCCTTGGCTTCGGCACCCTCCTTCATGGTGACGAAGAAGGGGTTGTTGAGGGTGGAGACCACCATCGCCAGGGTGTGATCCGCGGCCTGGGCGGTGCCCAGCACGGACATGATGGCGGCAGCGAGCAGGGTATTGAGCTTTTTCATCATTTCATTCCTTGTGTGTGGCGTGGCTTGTTAACGGTTGCTTTTGTTATCGATCATCACGGCAAGCAAAATCACGCTGGCCTTGGCGATCATCTGGTAATAGGAACTGACGTCGAGCAGGTTGAGGGCATTGTTGAGGAAGCCGATGATGAGGGCACCGATCAGGGTACCCATGATACGGCCCTTGCCCCCCATCAGGCTGGTGCCCCCCAGCACCACGGCGGCGATGGCATCCAGCTCGTACCCCATGCCGGCGGTGGGCTGGGCGGAGGAGAGGCGGGATGTGACGATGAGCCCGGCCAGTGCCGACAGCATGCCGCACAGACCATACACCGCGAGCTTGACCCGATCCACATTGATACCGGAGAGGCGGGTGGCCGATTCGTTGCCGCCGAGGGCATAGATGTAGCGGCCCAGGCGAGTGTGGTTGAGCAGGTACCAGGCCAGCAGGAAGACGATGGCCATCAGCCAGATGGGCACCGGCAGACCCAGCAGGTAGCCGGTCCCGAGCCAGGCGAAGTGATCGGCGCCGTCACTGAAGCCGGTGGAAATGGGGCGCCCCTCGGTGTAGACCATGGTGACGCCGCGCAGGGCGGTCATGGTGACCAGGGTGGCGATGAACGCCTGTACCTTGCCCTTGGCGATGATGAGGCCGCTGATGCTGCCAAGCAGGGCGCCGGCACCCAGGGTGAGGGGGATCACCAGGCCGATGGGCAGCGCCATGGCCACCATGGTGGCGGCCAGGGCGCCGCACAGGGCCAGTACCGAGCCGACCGACAGATCGATGCCGGCGGTGAGGATGACCAGCGTCATGCCGACCGCCATGATGGCGTTGACCGATGTCTGGCGCAGGATGTTGAGCAGGTTGTCAGCGGTGAAGAAGTTGGGGCTCAGGAAGGAGACCACGCCGATCAGCACCAGCAGCGCGACCAGGGACTTGTTCTCGATCCACCAGGCCTTGCTCATGACGCCGCGGCGGGAAAGGGTTTGGGTTGTCATTGTGCTGCCTCTTGCTCTGCTTGCCACTGTTTACCGACTGCCGCTGCCATCAGCTTCTCCTGATTGGCATCGCGGGTGTTGAATTCTGCGCTGATGCGCCCTTCGTGCATCACCATGATGCGATCACTCATGCCGAGCACTTCCGGCATTTCGGAGGAGACCAGGATGATGCTCATCCCCTCCTTCTTGAACTGGTTGATGAGCTGATAGATCTCCTTCTTGGCGCCGACATCGACGCCGCGGGTCGGCTCATCCAGGATCAGCACCTTGGGCCGGGTCAGCAGCCCCTTGGCGATGGCCACCTTCTGCTGGTTGCCGCCGGAGAGGAGCTTGATCAGCTGATCCTGACTCGGGGTCTTGATGTTGAACAGACGCACATAGTCGCCCACCGCCTGGCGCTCGGCCTGACCGTCAATCTTGCCGTGGCTGATGAACTCGCCAAGGGCGCACAGGCTCATGTTTTCGCGCACCGACAGCTCCAGCACCAGGCCGTCGCCCTTGCGATCCTCGGAGATATAGGCGATGCCGGCGGCCAGACCATCGGCCGGGCTTCTGGGTATCAGGGCGTGGCCATCCACCGTCACCTGGCCAGCGCTGATGGGGCTGGCACCGTAGATAAGCTTCATCAGCTCGGTACGCCCGGAGCCCATCAGGCCGCTGAAGCCCAGAATTTCCCCCTGGCGCAGGGAGAAACTCACCCCGCGCACGCCGGGACCGGCCAGATCGTTCACCTGCAGGCTGACGGGGCCGAGCTCGCGCACCAGGCGCGGATACTGCTCTTCCAGCCGGCGACCCACCATCATCTCGATGATCCTGTCTTCATCGAGATCGCTCACCGCCTGCTCGCCGATCCACTTGCCGTCCCGCAGCACAGTTACCCGATCGCAGATCTCGAAGATCTCTTTCAGGCGGTGGGAGATATAGACGATGCCGCAGCCCTGCTCGCGCAGTTCGCGAATGACGGTGAACAGCTGCTCGGTTTCGGTGTCGGTGAGGGCATCGGTGGGTTCGTCCATGATGATGACACTGGCATCGAACGACAGCGCCTTGGCGATCTCCACCATCTGCTGTTCACCGATGGAGAGATCCCCGAGTCGGGTATCCGGGCCGTGCTTGACGCCAAGCCGTGCCAGCAGACCGCTGGCCCGTTCGCGCAGCTGTTTGTGGTCGATGCTGCCAAAACGGGTGCGCGGTTCGCGGCCGAGGAAGATGTTGGCGGCAATCGACAATTCCGGCAGCAGGTTCAGCTCTTGGTGGATGATGCTGATCCCCTGATCCTGAGAGTCGCGGGGGCCCTTGAAGTGAACCGGCTGGCCGCGATAGCTGATACTGCCCGCATCGGCCTGGTAGATGCCGGTCAGCACCTTCATCAGAGTCGACTTGCCAGCGCCATTTTCGCCGAGCAGGGCCATCACCTGGCCCGGATAGACCCGCAGACCCGCTTCGTCGAGGGCGCGTACCCCGGGGAAGGTCTTGACGATCCCGGTCAGCTCCAGAATGGGTGAGAGGGGGGAGGTTGTGCTCATTTGCAGCTTCCTTGAAGAGGTCTTCTTTGAAGAATTCAGAACGCCACACCGGCGCAGAGGATCAAGTTGGCGTAGGGAGTCACCTCGCCGCTGCGCACGATCGCCTTGCTCTGGCGGGAGCGGATTTTGAACTCCTCATGCAGGCAGTATTCGATGGCGATGGGCTTGCCTTGGGCGGCTGCGTGGGCCTCAAGCTGATCCACCAGCGCCTGATGGGCGGCGGGACTGATCTGCTTGATCTCGCTTGCCATGATCACCTTCTCCACCACCAGGTCGGTGAGCAAGGCGGTCAGCACGGTTTCAAGGCTCGGCGTCCCCGCCATCAGCGCCAGATCGATGCGCTCGGGGCCTGCCGGAATGGGCAGGCCCGCATCGCAGACGGTGATCTCGTCGGTGTGGCCCATCTGCGCGACCAGCGCGCTTAAGGGAGCATTGAGCAGCTTGCCTCGTTTCATACAGCACCTCGGCGGCCTGGGACCGCATATGGATATTGAGTTGGGCAATCGGTTACGCAACCGGTTGCGTCATTAGGGCGAAAGATAGGTGTTAACCGTTAACGGGTCTAGGCAGTGATGACGAAAATGTGAAAACGATCTCAGTGACAGGGCAATTTCAGAAGAAACGGGTGCCATAAGAGCACCCGTCTGAGAGGCGTCGCCGGATGTTGCCCGTACAAAAAGGCGTACCCGGCGCGAGGAGATCAGAGGGCGAGCGCCGCCTGCACTGCGGGGCGGGCCAGCATGCGCTGATAGTGATCCGCCACCTTGGGAAACTCGCTGATGGCCACCCCGTCGCTCTCGAGCCAGCCTGCAATCACGAAGAGGTAGATGTCGGCCAGGCTAAAGCGCTCCCCCAGTACCCAGGGGCCGGCCAGATAGTGGCGCTCAATCTGGTCAAAGCCATCGCGCATGTTCTGGGGCATCTTGGCCTGCATGGCAGCCATGGCCTGTTCATCGTCGGCCCAGCGGCCGGGACGGCGTCCATGGGCATGGGCGACATGGACGGTGGAGACGAGGAAACTGTGTACCTCCTGCATCCTGGCCAGGAGGAAGGGGTCATCCAATGGGGCCAGCCCGGCGTTAGGAAAACGCTGGGCCACGTAGAGCAGCAGCGCCGGTGTTTCGGTCAGCACGCCATGCTCCGTCACCAGTGCCGGGACTCGCCCCTTGGGATTGATGGCGAGGTAGTCGGGGCTGCGCTGTTCACCAGCGGCCAGATCCAGGCGCTTGACAAGATGAGGGGCACCGGCCTCCACCAGAGCGATGCGTACCGCCATGGCACAGGTACCCGGGGCAAGATAGAGCGTCAGTTCGGACATGACCGTTTTCCTTGTGTGAGAGAGAAGAGCCAGTGGACATCTCGTCCGCCAGCGCGCGCCATCATCCTACTCCCGTTGGACAGAGGGGCCAAGGGTGAGGGGAACCTCATCAAGAAGGGCTGCAAGGCCTTTGGTATCAATGGCTTTCTGAACGGAAGATAACAGGAAAAACGGCTACGCATGCCGGTTCAAACCGCTATAATGTGCCACCTTGGATCAGTCGTCAGTGAATGTTGGACAGTCAATTGAGTAATAGAATGCGGATCGGTGGAACCCTCGAACAGTCCCTCAGCCAGGGATATCGTCTGGACCTGCAAGGGGTGTTGAAAGAGGGGTGGCAACAGACTCGTCGCACCGGTTTCGGACTGGCGCTGGCCATCGCCGGGGTCATGGCAATCTGGATCCTGCTGAGCAATACCTTGCTGACGCCCTATGTCGCCCGTGAAGGAGGGGATATGGATATGGCCCTGATCCTGAGCCTGCTGGTCACGGTGATCATGTCACCCATGACCTCCTCCCTCGACATGCTGGGGTTGCAGCAGTCGGTGGGGGTGCGCGCCCGGCCGAGCCAGGTATTCGACTTCTTCCGCCACTTCCTGCGCCTGGGCAGCCTGAGTCTGCTCGGCAGCCTCATCACCAGCCTGTTTGGCCCCCTGTTCGAGCTGCTGGGCGTGCCGGTGATGCTGGCCTTCATCCCTTCCGCCCTGGTGGGCATGGGGCTGGTGTTTACCGTACCTCTGGTGCTGGAGCGCGGTCTTTCCCCGGCTCAGGCCATTCTGGTCTCCCTCAAGCTCTTTGCCCGGGGCTGGCCCAGCATAGTGCTGCTGCACGGGGTCATGCTGGCACTTTTCTTCCTGGCGCTCATCCCCATGGGGCTGGGACTTATCTGGGTGGCGCCGCTCTACTTCAACTGCAAGGGCATTCTCTACCGGGATCTGTGTGGGGTGGCAGTCGAAGTGACCGAGGTTGCCAGTGGCAACGACGGGCAGGGCCCGGATCATTTCAACGCATAACGGGATACCAGGGGGTCAGCCGGTGTCGACCCGCCCGGAGCATGATGCAAAAGGATGGCATATGAACAAGCGATACGGGATGGCGGCGCTCCTGCTGGTACCCATGCTGGGACAGGCTGAGCCGTCCCTTGAACTCGACTACGGCACCTTCTACAGCCAGATGAAGACCTTCGCCAAGGGGGAATTTGGCCACGCCAGACTGGGTTTTTATCTGGCCAGTCAGCAGAACGGTCGGCGCTGCGGGCTCACCTCGGCCCGGGTCTCGACCCCGGACAGGGATGTGCCCGCCGAGGTCACGGTGGATGGCGAACTGCGTCTGCCCTATGACGATGATCTCAACCTCGACAAGGCGATCGTGGTGGTGGGGCTCACCGAGGCCCACGCCGCCTGCGATCTGTCGGTACAGGTGATGGCTGACGCCCCCGCCACACCCGAGGTGCCGTTGGCCGAGCTCGTCTCGCGCCAGCAGCAGATGCAGCGATTGCTCGACAAGATGGCCGGCATGGTCGGCCAGTATTTCCTGCCCAAGATGGAAGGGGTGCGGATCTCCATGGTGGCGCCCGCAGGCACAGCCTACCTTGTGGAGGGTGCCCGTCAGGAGGCCGTCTCCTGGCAGCAGGGGCAACTGCTGCTCAGCAATGCGCAGCTGAAGGGGTTTGCCCAGGGCAAGCTGCAACTGCAAGGGGAGATCCTGCGCCTGACCCCCTTGCTGCACAAGGGGTAGCGACCCGAGTACGCAGATTGCCAGAATGAAAAAAGGAGCGCCTGGCGCTCCTTTTCTGTGGGTGACGGGGCTTAGCGCACCTCAATCACGTCCAGCATGTCCATCTCGTCGATGTCCAGCAGCGGCGCCTTGGGCAGCTCGGGCGGATCAAATGCCTTGTCGCCACCGTCGATGATGCCGGAGTCGCGGTTGATGCTCTTGAAGTCAAACAGCTGGTGATCGAGCAGGTGGCTCGGGATCACGTCCTGAATGGCGGTGAACATGGTCTCGAGACGACCCGGGAAGCGGCGATCCCACTCCTGCATCATCTGTTTGATGGCCTGGCGCTGCAGGTTCTCCTGGGAGCCGCACAGGTTGCAGGGGATGATGGGGAAGGCCTTGACCTCGGCATAACGCACCAGATCTTTCTCCTTGCAGTAGGCCAGGGGGCGGATCACCACGTTCTTGCCATCGTCGCTCACCAGCTTGGGGGGCATGGATTTGAGCTTGCCACCGTAGAACATGTTGAGGAACAGAGTCTCGAGGATGTCGTCACGGTGATGGCCAAGGGCGATCTTGGTGCAACCCAGCTCCTGGGCGGTGCGATACAGAATGCCACGGCGCAGGCGGGAGCAGAGCGCGCAGGTGGTCTTGCCCTCCGGTACCTTCTCCTTGACGATGGAGTAGGTATCTTCTTCCACGATCTTGAAGTCGATGCCGAGGGTGCTCAGGTATTCAGGCAGCACGTGCTCGGGGAAGCCGGGTTGTTTCTGATCCAGGTTGACGGCCACCAGATCGAAATGGATGGGGGCGCTGGCCTTCAGGCTCATCAGGATGTCGAGCATGGCAAAGCTGTCCTTGCCACCAGACAGGCAGACCATGATCTTGTCACCCTCTTCAATCATGTTGAAGTCGGCGATGGCCTGGCCCACGTTGCGCCGCAGGCGTTTCTGCAGCTTGTTGAAACTGTATTTCTCTTTGGCGTTAAGCTCTTCTAGCATGGCCTCAAACCCGGGACAAAAATAAGCGGCTTATTATAGCCATGTCCCGGGGGAGGGCAAGAAACGCTTATGCAGGATGACGCCTGTCATCCACAGGGCAGCTGTAATCGTCGGGTTTGAGGATGAGAATGTCGCAGTTGAGCCTGTCCACCACGTGCTCGGCGGTGTTGCCAAGCAGGGCGGCAGAGAGGCCGGTACGGCCGACGCATCCCATGATCATCAGGGTGGCATTCAGATCGTCCGCCATGTCCGGCAGCACCTCCTCCGGCAAGCCTTCCGCCACCTTGGTCCACATGTGGTTGATGCCGAACTGATCGGCATGCTCCCGCAGCAGATCTTCATGGTGTTTGCGAATGGCATCGTTGTAGGCGTTGGGATCGAACTCTGGCAGTTCGATGGCGACATTGACCGGGGTGCCCGGGTAGGTGTTGACCAGATAGAGACTGGCACCAAGCAGCTCGGCGATGGCGATCCCCTCGCGGGTGATCCGCTCGTTGAGCACCTTCTGCTCCTTGTCATCGCTCGAGCAGTTGATGGCGGCAATCAGGTTGCCCCCCCGTTGCCAGTGCCCTTCTTTTACCAGCAGAACCGGACAGGGGCATTTGCGCAGCAGGTGCCAGTCGGTGGGGGTGAAGATGAAGGTTTGCAGGAAGGAGTGCTTGTGAGTCGCCTTGACAACCAGATCGTGACGCTGTTCCAGCACTTCCTGAATGACGCACTCGAAGGGACGGTTGTGCCAGAGCACTTTCACTTCGCATTCCAGCCCTCTGGCCCGATAGGGAGTGAGGATCTCGTCGAGCCACTCCCGACGCTGGGCGATGACACCATGGCGCATCTCTTCCCGCTCGTCTGCCGAGAGCATGGCGGTCATCTCGTAAGAGAAGTCGTAAATCGTCAGGAGCAGGGTCAGCTGGGCGCCCTCATCCAGCTCGGCGACCTTGACCGCGCGCTCGAGCGCGATCTGGCGCTCCTCCTCGGGATTGATCACCACCAGAATGTTTCGGTACTTGACCATGTTCTCCTCCTTGGCAAAAAGGCCAATGATGGCAACTCTTTAGCTATTACAGCTTAGTCCAAGGGGGGAGACGGGAAGGTGTGCCGGATCAAATTTCAGGGCGATCCGATCCGGCAAAAAAGGGAATAAACGGGGATTAACCGCAGGGAGGACGAGTGGCTCCGGCCATGACGCCCAAGGCAACGTTGTCCAGTACAGTAATATATTTGCCTTTGACGCTGATGAGACCGGATTTCTGGAAACGGCCCAGCAGGCGGCTGATGGTCTCGACGGTGAGACCGAGGTAGTTGCCGATGTCCCCACGGGTCATGGAGAGGCGGAACTCCTTGGCGGAGAAGCCGCGCTCGGAGAAACGAACCGAGAGATTGTGCAGGAAGGCAGCGAGGCGCTCTTCGGCGTTCTTTTTGGAGAGCAGCAGTATCATCTCCTGGTCGCCCATGATCTCGTTGCTCATCAGCCGCATGATCTGCTGGCGCAGTTTGGGCATCTTGCCAGAGAGGTCGTCGAGCACATCGAACGGGATCTCGCACACCATGGCGGTTTCCAGCGCCTGGGCGAAGGAGGGGTGGGCCTGCTTGTGGATGGCGTCGAAACCGACCAGATCACCGGCGAGGTGGAAGGCGGTGATCTGTTCGTCACCCTGTTCGGTGATGGTGTATGACTTGATGGTCCCGGAACGGATGGCATAGAGCGACTTGAGCTCATCGCCGGCCTTGAACAACTCTTCACCCTTCTGGATCGGCTTTTTGCGCTCGATGATGCTGTCGAGCTGATCGAGCTCGTTGTCGTTCAGGGTGAAGGGGATGCAGAGCTGGCTGATGCTGCAATCCTGGCAATGAATTGCACAGCCACCGCTCTGAATACGTCTGCCAGGTTTCTTGTCCGGGATCATAGGCTCAAATGAATAATTGATTTATATCAAACAAGTTTACCACCATCTCATCCGTTTTGGATAGGGTTTCAAAAGGACGCCATCCCGATCCAGAGGGTGTGGATCCCGTAGGCAATAAGCAGCAAGGCGCCCCCAAGGCGCAGGCTGCGCAGGGTGAGCCAGTAACGCAATCGGTCTGCCAGCCCCCCCAGCGCAAACAGGGTCGGCAGGGTGCCGAGGCCGAAAAAGAGCATAATGAGCGCCCCGCCACTCGCGGAGCCTGCGGCAGCGCTCCAGGTCAGCATGGAGTAGACGAGGCCGCAAGGGAGCCAGCCCCACACCATGCCAAAGGGGAGGGCCTGCCAGGCTGATGTAAACGGGAGAAACCTGCCTGCCAGCGGCTTGATGAGAGGCCAGAACTTCGCACCGATGCGCTCGAGCAGCAAGACGCCATGCCACCAGCCAGCCAAGTAGAGGCCGAGCGCTATCATCAGCAGAGCTGCGATGAGGCGAAGCCATGCCAGGGCGTGTTTGCCGGCGCCTATCTCCGTGGTGGTGGCGAGTAAGCCGCCCACCAGCGCCCCCGCCAGCACATAGCTCAGGATGCGCCCCAGGTTGTAGTTGAGCAGATAACCGAGCCTGCCCCAAAAATGCTGCTTCTCGGTAGGTATGGCCATGGAGAGCGCGGCGGACACGCCGCCGCACATGCCGATACAGTGGCCGGCACCGGCAAGCCCGGCCAGCAGGGCGCCCATGAGGTCAAGGCTGCTGGTCATGGGGCCTGCTTTCCTGTTCTGCTTGTTGTTCAGGGGATGGCAAGGGGCGCTGCTCCTCATCAAACAGGATGTTGGAGCCCTGCCTGTCGAGATCCTCGAACTGCTCGGAGCGGATAGCCCATAAGAAGACAGCTCCTGCAATGACAACGAACAGGATGGCGATGGGGATGAGGACGAAGATGATGTTCATGGCGCAGACCCTGTGGTGAAAGGGGGATGATAACCCGGCGAGGCAAGAGGTGCCGCCACCCGGGAGGATGCCAGATGGCTGCTCACCGGTTGAGCCGCATGGAGTTGGTGACCACGATGAGAGAGCTCAGGGACATGCCAGCAGCCGCCAGATAAGGGGGGAGCCAGCCACTGGCCGCCAGCGGCAGCACAAGCAGGTTGTAGCCGATGGACCAGGCAAAGTTCTCCTTGATGATCTTGCGAGTGCGCAGGGCCAGGGCCCGGGCGGCCAGCAGACGGGAGAGATCGTCGGCCAGCAGGATGGCGTCGGCGCTGTTCTTGGCCAGATCCGTGCCCCCCGCCATGGCAAAGGAAGCGTGAGCGCCAGCCAGCACAGGGGCGTCGTTGATGCCATCTCCTACCATGATGCTGATATCCCCGGCGGCTTCCCGGGCCTTGAGATAGGCCAGCTTACCGTCCGGGGTGACCCCTTTTACCAGCTCATCGACTCCCAGCTTGCGGGCCAGCATGTCCGCCTGGTCCGAACCGTCGCCGGTGAGAATGGTGGTTTGCAGGCCTGCCTCCTTGAAGGCTTGGATCAGTGCACCGGCATCGGGGCGCAGCGTGTCGGCCAGGATGAAACGGGCCAGCAGTCCGTGTTCATCGGCCAGATAGATGGCCAGCCCTTGAGCGGCATTCTCTTCTTGCGCCAGTTTGAGCCAGCGTGCACTGCCGATGCGGTAATGCTTGCCCTCAATCACTCCCTGCACGCCGTGGCCGATGACGGGGGTGACGTCGCTGGCGGCGAGCGGCACCCCGTCCGCCAGTGGTTTGCTTCGAAACGCACGGGCGATGGGATGCTCGGAGTAGGTCTCCAGGGCCTGGGCGAGTGCGAGGCAGCGGGCTGCGTCGAGCTCGCCGAGGGGCTGGGTGCTCACCAGGCTGATGTTGCCCGTGGTCAGGGTCCCCGTCTTGTCCATCACGATGCGGTTGGCCCGGGTCAGAATGTCCAGCACGTGGCCGCGGCGCAGCAGAATGCCGCTGCGGGTCAGGTTGGCAGTGGCCGAGGTCAGTGCGGTCGGGGTGGCCAGCGAGAGAGCGCAGGGACAGGTCGCCACCAGCACCGCCAGGGTGACCCAGAAGGCCCGCTCGGGTTCATGAAAATGCCAGAAGGTCCAGACCGCGGCCGCAATGATCAGGAGCACCAGGATAAAGTGGCGCGACAGCACGTCCGCCAGTTGGGCGATGGCGGGCTTGTCGTCCAGAGCATGATCCTGCAGGCGCATGATCTGGGCGAGACGCGACTCTTCAATGGAATGGCTGACCCGGATCTCCAGGGGGGCATCGGTATTGATGGTGCCTGCATAGACGGGATCCCCGGCCTGCTTGAGCAGAGGCAACTGTTCGCCAGTCAGCATGGATTCGTTGAGGCTGGCCTGGCCCAGGGTGACGATGCCGTCGGCTGGCAGAGTGGCCCCCGCGAGTACCCGCACCCTCTCTCCAACTCGCAGCGTCTTGGCGGCCACCTCGTGTTCGCCGTCATCATCGATGCGGGTTGCCATGATGGGTACCAGGCGCGCCAGGTTGGAGCTCGACTCCGACGCCTTGCGCCTCGCTCGCAGTTCCAGCAGACGGCCCAACAGCAGGAAGAAGACGAACATGGTGATGGAGTCGTAATAGACCTCACCTGTGTTGAAGACCGTGGCCCAGATGGAGGCGACGAAGGCGCCGATCAGTGCCAGCGACACCGAGACATCCATGGAGAGGTGGCCCTGCTTCAGGCTGCGCCATGCCCCCACGTAAAAAGGCTGGGCCGAGTAGATCATGATGGGGGTGGAGAGCAGAAGGCTTATCCACTTGAAGTAGATCATGAACTCCTCTTCCACGCTAATGAAGAGGTCCATGTAGAGTGCCACGGCGCACATCATCACCTGCATGGATCCAAGCCCGGCCAGCGCCATGCGGAACATGTAGCTGCGCACCTCTTTGGCGTAGAGTGCTTCCTGCTGATGAGTCTGGAAGGGATAGGCGCGATAGCCGACCCTGGCAAAGCCCTTGAAAATGTCGCTCAAAGAGAGCTGGGCCGGATCCCACTTGATGCGGGCGCGATGGGTGGTGGTATTGACGTTGATGTAACGCAGACCGCGCAGGGTCATCAGGTGCCGCTCGATGAGCCAGGCACAGGCGGCGCAGGTCAAGCCTTCCACCGTCAGCTGGATCTCGCGCGTAGTTTCGCGACCCGTACCGGTGTCGGTGACGAACTCCTGCTGCACCTCCGCCAGATCGTAGTGGGTGAGGGCGGCGAGCTCTTCGGGCACCAGCTCCCCCTTGATGCCGGGAGCGGTGCGGTGTTCGTAATAACTGGCGAGGCCGCATTCGAGAATGGTCTGTGCCACGGCTTGGCAGCCAGGGCAGCACATCGGCTGAACGATGCCTTTGATCTCGAGAGTAAAGTTACTGCCAGTGGGAACCGGTTCACCACAGTGAAAACAGCCGGTCATGGTGATCATCCCTCTTTGATGCAGCCCTGCAGGCCGGGTCGGGGAGAAGGGCGGCTGACCGGCGTGCCGATCACCCTGCCTTCGTGATTCAACGTCCCTTGGGATCGAGCTCAATCGCTGCCTGAGTCGGCAGTTGTGCCGTCTCCTGGAGGCGCCATTCATGGTTGAAGGCATCGACCCGCACGTGCCACTTGCCGGTGAGGGGCTTGTCCAGCATCAGGCGATAGACTCCCTTGCCATCGGCCGTCAGCAGATGTTCGCTGTCCAGGCCCGCCAACGTGGGATGAAACAGGGAGAGGTGCAGTGCTTGTCCTGGTGGGATCTTCCCTGCCAGGGGAGTCAAGGTCAGCTCCTTGTCGCTGACATTGAGGGCGATACGGATGCCGAGCGCCTCGGCGCGATCGAACTTGCTGAGATCCTGGTTAATCTCCTTGCCCTGCTTGTAGTAGTCCTCCGCTACCAGGTTGACCCCATCCTTGCTGGCAATGATGGCGGTGGCGATGCTGCCTACCACGGCGGCGCAGGGGAGGGCGATGATGAACCAGGGCCAGAATTGGCGATACCAGGGTTGGGTCATGATGCTACCGAAACAAATGGTTAACGAAATGGCGGTAATTCAGCCAACACAAGATAACAAAAAGCCTCGAAGAGTCGAGGCTTTTTGCTGATTAATCACGTGCTTATCACATGTTACTGCTGATTTTGCCGATCGTTGTGGGACAAGCTGTAAACGTAGGAAGCGAGCAGATGTACCTTGTCTTCCCCCAGAATGTCCTTCCAGGCCGGCATCACGCCGTGGCGCCCGTGGGTGATGGTCTGTTCGACCACCTGACGGGAGCCGCCATAGAGCCAGATGTTGTTGGTGAGATCCGGTGCGCCGAAGGCGATGCCGCCCTTGGCATCCGGACCGTGGCAGGCGGCGCACATGGCAAAGCGTGCTTCCCCTTTCTTGGCTTCCACCAGATCAACCTTGCGACCGGAGAGGCTCAGCACATAGGAGGCAACCTCCTTCACCCCGTCCTGACCCAGGATCTCGCCCCAGGCGGCCATGATCCCCTGACGACCGCCCATGATGGTGGTCTTGATCTGGTCGGGTGCGCCGCCCCACTGCCATTCGCTGTCGGTCAGGTTCGGGAAACCGCGGCCACCGCGGGCATCGGAGCCATGACACTGGGAACAGTTTTGCAGGAACAGGCGCTGACCCACCTTCAGGGCTTCCGGATCCTTGGCGATCTCGGTGATCTCCTTGTAGCTCTTGCCGTCAGCCTGATAGGTCAGCTCGCGGAACTTGGCGCCGTAGATCTCGTCGGCCTTGGCGAGTTCCCGGTCGTATTCCACCGCGCGTCCTTCGGCCTTGGCAGACTCGGCCGCCGCCTTGGACTCGGCCAGGGAACGCACATCCTGGTTGGAGCTCTGCCAGCCCAGCAGACCCTTGAAGTTGCCAAGGCCCGGGAAGGCGAGCAGGTAGATGAGCCCGGTGACGATGAAGAAGAGGAACATATAGGACCACCACTTCGGCAGGGGATTGTTGATCTCCTCGATGCCGTCGAAGGTGTGACCCATGGGTTTGCCCTCTTCGGCTCCCATCTTGTCCTTCATGCACCAGGCCAGCAGCAGGAAGCAGCCGAGAATGGTGCCAAGGCTTATGACGGTCACAAAAATGCTAAACAGAGTGCTCATTATTGCTTCGCTCCTGCGTTCTTGTTATCAGCACTGGGTTGCTCGTCATCGGCAAAAACCAGGTTGGCGGCCTCGTCGAAAGAAGCCTTGCGGCGCTTGCTGTAGGCCCAGACAATGATGCCAATCATGATGACCATCAGCAGCAGGGTGTACAGGCCGCGAAATGTGCCGTAATCCATATCCCGACTCCTTATTTCAGGGCATGGCCCAGTGATTGCAGATAGGCGATCAGCGCATCCAGCTCGGTCTTGCCCTTGACGGCCTCACCGGCACCGGCGATGTCGGCATCGGTATAGGGCACGCCGAAGTGATCCCGGAACAGAGCCAGCTTTTTGCCGGTCAGCTCGCCGCTCAGCACATTGGTCTCGAGCCAGGGGAAGGCCGGCATGTTGGACTCGGGCACCACGTCACGCGGGTTGATGAGGTGGGCGCGATGCCAGTCATCGGAGTAGCGGCCGCCGACCCGGGCCAGATCCGGGCCGGTACGCTTGGAGCCCCACAGGAAGGGGTGCTCCCACACGCTCTCGCCGGCAACCGAGTAGTGGCCGTAGCGTTCGGTCTCGGCGCGGAACGGGCGGATCATCTGGCTGTGGCAGACGGTGCAGCCTTCGCGGATGTAGATGTCGCGTCCTTCCATCTGCAGGGCGGTGTAGGGCTTGAGGCCCTCCACCGGCTCGTTGGTCTGCTTCTGGAAGAACAGGGGGGTGATTTCCACCAGGCCCCCCAGGCTGATGGCGAAGATGATGCCAATGACCAGCATGGGGACGCTTTTTTCAAAAATCTCGTGACGGTTGTTGTTGCTCATTCTTTAAACCCCTTCAAATCAGGCTGGCTGTGCGACGGGTTCCAGGGAACCCTTGGGCGCAGTGACGGTGCGGTAGGCGTTGTAGGCCATCAGCAGCATGCCGGTGACGAAGAAGCAGCCACCCAGGAAGCGCACGAAGTAGAAGGGATAGGAAGCTTGCAGCGCCTCCACGAAGCTGTAGGTCAGAGTGCCGTCATCGTTGACCGCACGCCACATCAGGCCCTGCATCACACCGGAAATCCACATGGCGACGATATAGAGCACGGTGCCCACGGTGGCCAGCCAGAAGTGGACGTTGATGAGCTTGATGCTGTACATGCGCCCCTGCCCGAACAGGTTCGGGATCAGATGGTAGACGGCACCGATGGACACCATGGCAACCCAGCCCAGGGCACCGGAGTGAACGTGACCGATAGTCCAGTCGGTGTAGTGGGAGAGGGCGTTGACGGTTTTGATCGCCATCATGGGGCCTTCGAAGGTCGACATGCCGTAGAACGACAGGGAGACGATCAGGAAGCGCAGGATGGGGTCATAACGCAGCTTGTGCCAGGCACCCGAGAGGGTCATGATGCCGTTGATCATGCCGCCCCAGGAGGGCACGAACAGGATGAGGGACATCACCATGCCCAGCGACTGGGCCCAGTCAGGCAGGGCGGTATAGTGCAGGTGGTGCGGACCGGCCCAGATATAGAGGGAGATCAGCGCCCAGAAGTGCACGATGGAGAGGCGGTAGGAGTAGACGGGGCGACCCGCCTGCTTGGGCACGAAATAGTACATCATGCCAAGGAAGCCCGCTGTCAGCAGGAAGCCCACCGCGTTGTGGCCATACCACCACTGCACCATGGCATCCATGGCACCGGAGTACATGGAGTAGGACTTCATGCCGGAGAGCGGCACTTCCATGTTGTTGACGATGTGCAGTACGGCCACCGTGATGATGAAGGCACCGAAGAACCAGTTCGCCACATAGATGTGGGAGGTGGTGCGCTTGACCAGGGTGCCGAAGAAGACGATGGCATAGCTCACCCAGACCACGGCGATGGCGATGTCGATGGGCCACTCCAGCTCGGCGTACTCTTTGGAGGTGGTGTACCCCAGCGGCAGCGAGATGGCTGCAGACAGAATGATCGCCTGCCAGCCCCAGAACACGAAGGAGGCGAGGGGACCACCAAACAGTCGGACCTGACAGGTGCGCTGCACCACGTAGAAGGAGGTGGCCATCAGGGCGCTGCAACCAAATGCGAAGATGACCGCGTTGGTATGCAGGGGACGCAGACGGCTGTATGTCAGCCAGGGGGTGTCGAAGTTGAGGGCAGGCCAGATCAGCTGGGCTGCAATCAATACACCCACCGACATGCCGACGATACCCCAGACAATCGTCATGACGGTGAACTGGCGCACAACGGTGTAGTTGTACTCAGGGTGGTTTGTTGTATGGCTCATCGTTGTATTCCGCTTCCGATGCTGTTGTTTGTGTTGCCCGGTATCCTGGGCCATTTTCACCCCGGTTTTGCAAAATCCTCTCGTTAACATCTGTTAATAAAAGGAAAAGCAAAAGGTGGTTAAATGAAAATCCATTGAGAATGATACTGAAATGACCGGTAAAATAACAGTACAAACAGTGATATATTTGGCTCCAGCGGGTCTCATGTCCGCCAGTTTTTACCTTGCGCCAGATCACGAAAATTACATTTTCAAAGTACCTTACAGAGCTGTTTTTTCATGAAAGAGAGACTCACTTCACGCAAAATCGTCCACCTGTCCATGGTGCTGGTCATTTTGCTCTCCCTGATGGCCTATCGAACCTGGTTTTCAGGCACTGGAAGCGACCATGCAGAGGGCACCAATGTTCAGATTTGTGATCTGTCCCACAGCCCCTGCCGCCTCATCGTCGGGGATCGCCCGCTGACGGTCAGCATCGATGGCTTGCCGATCCGCCCTGAACATGACTTTGTCCTGCGCCTTCAAGGGGGTGTGCCGGCCATCACGCCGGTCAAGGCCTGGCTCGAGGGCAAGGATATGTTCATGGGGCTCATCCCCGTGCTGTTTGAACCCAGCCAAACGGGGTGGCGAGGGGTGACCCAGGTGGGAAGTTGTACGACCGAGGCGATGGACTGGCTGCTGACCATCGAGTGGAGCAATGGCCAGCGCCATCAACTGACGTTGGGCGCGGCACGTTGAACGGACTCTCATCGGGCCCCAGGAGGGGGGATAATTGAAAATTGATTTGAAATTTTCAGGCAGGACGGTACCTTGCATTGATTATCAAGGAGTGAAGTTCATTTAATCATGATTGAAAAACAAGCATTTTATCGCACGCTCAACCAGCAGGCCCAGGCATTGCTGGAGGGCGAACCCGACATGATCGCCACCCTGGCAAACCTGTCTGCCCTGCTCAATCAGGAACTGGCTGACATCAACTGGGTTGGTTTCTACCTGCTGCAAGGAGAGACCCTGGTGCTCGGCCCGTTCCAGGGCAAGCCGGCCTGTGTGCGCATCCCGGTCGGGCGCGGCGTCTGTGGCACTGCGGTGGCCGAGGGCAAGACCCAGCTGGTGGACGACGTTCACCAGTTCGCGGGGCACATTGCGTGCGATGGGGCCAGCAACTCGGAAATCGTGATCCCGCTGCACCGTGGCGGGGAGATCATCGGGGTGCTGGACATCGACAGTCCAATTTTTAACCGCTTTGACGAGCAGGACCGGATTGGCCTCGAAGAAACGGTGCAAATTTTGGAAAGCATGCTCTAAGTCATTGCTAGATGGTTCGCAAAAGGTCCCAAGCTCTCTATAATGGGGCCTTTGTTGTGTTCGGGCATGCCCGTGCGTCTATATGAAAGCCAAGGTTATACATGGAAAACACTGAAAAGCTGAAGAACAGTAAAGAGATCGTCGCCTACCTGGTCGAGAAATTCCCGGCCTGCTTCATCGCTGAAGGAGAGGCCAAGCCACTCAAGATTGGCATCTTCCAGGATCTGGCCGCGCGTCTTGCTGATGACGAGAGAGTCTCCAAGACCATGCTGCGCTCTGCTCTGCGTCAATACACCTCCAGCTGGCGTTACCTGCATGGCCTCAAGGCTGGCCAGGCCCGTGTCGATCTGGACGGCAACCCGGGCGAGCTGCTCACCGAAGAGCACATCGAGCATGCCAAACAGGCGCTCAAGGAGAGCAAGGAACGTGTCTTTGCCAGCCGCCGCACCAACACCAAGGAGAAGGAAGACAAGCCCAAGCAGCCGCGTCGCAACGCGCCGCGCAAGGCTGACGCTCCCCGCTCCGACAAGCCCAAGTCCGCCCCTGCTCCCAAGGCTGCACCGGTCGCCGATGCGCCGCTGGTGAAAGTGGATGCCGCTACTCTGAAAGTCGAGCAGGGCGTGCGCGTCGTGCTGGGCAAGTCCCCCGTGCCTGCGACCATCAAGGAAGTGACCAAGGATGACGTACAGGTTCAATTGCAGACCGGCATGATGTTGCGGGTCAAGTTCGAGCATCTGGTTCTCTAAGGAGACGAATGTTGAAGCATGGCGTGATTCGTTTTTCACTCGTTGCCTGTAGCCTGGCGCTTGCCGGGCTCGCACAGGCCATCGAGCCGGTGCTCAAGGAAAGTGATTTGCCTGTGTTGGCTCAAGAGAGCCAACATGCTACGGCCAGCAAGCGAATTGCCAATCTGTTTACCCGCTCCCACTACAAACAGTTCAAGCTGGACGACGCCTTTTCCTCCGTGATCTTTGACAAGTATCTGGAGAATCTGGACTACAGCCGCAACCTGTTTCTGGCCTCTGACATCAGCCGTTTTGAGAAATATCGTACCGGTTTTGACACCGACCTCGAGCGAGGGCGACTGGCTCCGGCCTACGAGATGTTCAACCTGAGTCAGCAGCGGCGGTACGAGCGGTTCGAATACGCCCTCAAACTGCTCGACACTCCCTTCGATTTTACCCAGAAAGACAATTACGTCTTCGATCGGGAAGGGGCTCCCTGGCCCAAGGATGAAGCCGAGCTCAACGAGCTGTGGCGTCAGCGGGTCAAGTTCGATGCCCTGAGCCTCAAGCTCAGCGGCAAGGAGTGGCCCGAGATCAAGGAGCTGCTTGGCAAGCGTTACAACAACGCCATCAAGCGGATGTCCCAGACCGAGAGCGAGGACGTGTTCCAGCTCTTCATGAACTCCTTCGCCCGCGCCATCGAACCGCACACCAGCTATCTGTCTCCGCGCAGCGCCGATCGGTTCAACACCGAGATGAACCTCTCGCTGGAGGGGATTGGTGCCGTGCTGCAGGCGGAAGATGACTTCACCGTCATCCGCTCCCTGGTGCCAGGCGGCCCGGCGGCCAAGTCCAATCACCTGAAACCCGATGACAAGATCACCGGGGTGGGGCAGGACGACGGCAAGATCGTGGATGTCATTGGCTGGCGTCTTGACGACGTGGTCGAGCTCATCAAGGGGCCCAAGGGCAGCAAGGTGAAGCTGGAGATCCAGCGCGGCAAGGGCGCGACCGCCAAGACCGAGCTGGTGGAGCTGGTGCGTGACAAGGTGCGTCTGGAAGACAGAGCCGCCAAGTCCAAGGTGATCACCGCCGAGGGCAAGAAGATCGGCGTGCTCGAGATCCCGAGCTTCTACGTCAACCTGCACGACGACGTGATCAAGGAGATCTCCAGCCTCAACAAGCAGAAGATCGACGGCCTCATCGTCGATCTGCGCGGCAACGGCGGCGGTGCCTTGACGGAAGCCTCCGCCCTGAGCGGTCTATTCTTTGCCAGCGGCCCCGTGGTGCAGATCCGTGATCACATGGGTCGCATCACCGTCAATGGTGACGACGACGGCAATGTCTACTACGGTGGCCCCATGTCGGTGATGATCGACCGCTACAGCGCCTCGGCCTCCGAGATCTTCGCCGCCGCCATGCAGGACTATGGTCGTGCGCTGATCCTCGGCGAAAACTCGTTCGGCAAGGGGACGGTGCAGCAGCATCGCAGCCTCGCCAAGGTCTATGACTTCTACGAGCAGCCGCTGGGTCACGTGCAGTACACCATCGCCAAGTTCTACCGTATCGATGGCGGCAGTACCCAGAACAAAGGGGTTGCACCCGATATCGCCTTCCCGACTGCGGTAGCGCCGGGTGAGACGGGGGAGAGCCGCGAGTTCAACGCCTTGCCCTGGGACAAGATCGCCTCGGCCAGCTACGAGCGACTGGGGGACTTCTCCAGTCTGTTGCCCAAGCTGAAAGCGGCCCACGAGGCTCGGATCACCAAGGATCCGGAATTTGCCTATGTGCTGCAGGACATCAAGGAGTATCAGGCGGACAAGGACAAGAAGTCGGTCTCCCTGAACGAAGCCGAGCGGCTGGCTGAACAGGCCAAACAGGACGAGAAGGCGCTGGCGCGAGCCAACGAGCGGCTGACCCGTCTTGGCAAGCCGACGGTGAAGAGCCTGGATGAACTGCCGACCGATTTCGAGGCACCTGACGAATACCAGGTGGAAGCGGCCAACATCACGGCGGATCTGGCCACCCTCAGCAAGAAGAGCTGATGCTGGCAACGAAATGACAAGGGCGACTCGGGTCGCCCTTTCTTTTGCCTGAATGCAAACTATTTGACCCTGTCCGAGCCTTGTGACAGCCTCTGACACGTCAATAACAAAGCGTGGAAGCACACAATAATGACTGAACAACCTCAGGCCATGACGGCCAAATATCGCCAGGATTACCAGGCTCCCCTCTATTGGTGTGACAGCCTGGATCTCGATTTTCAGCTGCAAGAGCCCCTGACCCGGGTCACCGCCATCTCCCGTTTGCGTCGCAGCTGCGATCACAACGAACCCCTGGTGCTGGACGGCGAGGGGCTTGACCTTGTCAGCGTCAGTGTGGATGGCATGCCCTATCAGCAATACGAGCAGGGAGAGAGCAGCCTGACCCTGTTCAACCTGCCGGCCGAGTGCGTGCTGACCGTGGTCACCGACATCGATCCCGCCGCCAACACGGCGCTGGAGGGGCTCTACAAATCCGGCGATGCCTATTGCACCCAGTGCGAGGCCGAGGGCTTTCGTCGTATCACCTATTACATGGACAGGCCGGACATCCTGGCCCGTTACAGTACCCGCATCACCGCCGACAAGGCCAAGTACCCCTATCTGCTCTCCAACGGCAACAAGGTCGCGAGCGGCGATCTGGACGACGGTCGCCACTTCGTGCAGTGGCAGGATCCCTTCCCCAAACCGAGTTACCTGTTTGCCCTGGTGGCCGGTGACTTCGATGTGGAACGCAACCACTTCATTACCAAAAGCGGCCGTCAGGTGGCGCTCGAGATCTTCGTGGACAAGGGCAACCTGGACCGCGCCGGTTTCGCCATGGAGAGCCTCATCAACTCCATGCGCTGGGACGAGCAGCGTTTCGGCCTCGAGTATGACCTCGACATCTACATGATCGTGGCGGTGGACTTCTTCAACATGGGAGCCATGGAGAACAAGGGGCTCAACATCTTCAACTCCAAGTTCGTGCTGGCCAACCCGGCCACTGCCACCGATGCGGACTACCACGGCATCGAGCGGGTGATCGGCCACGAATACTTCCACAACTGGACCGGCAACCGCGTCACCTGCCGCGACTGGTTCCAGTTAAGCCTCAAAGAGGGGCTGACGGTGTTCCGGGATCAGGAGTTCTCCTCCGATCTGGGGTCGCGCGGCGTCAACCGGATCAACAACGTGCGCACCGTGCGCGGTCCGCAGTTTGCCGAAGATGCCGGCCCCATGGCCCACCCCATCCGCCCGGATGTGGTGATCGAGATGAACAACTTCTACACCCTGACCGTCTACGAGAAGGGCTCTGAAGTGATCCGAATGATGCACACCCTGCTGGGGGAGGACGCCTTCCAGGCGGGCATGCGACTCTACTTCGAGCGTCACGACGGCTCTGCCGCCACCTGCGACGACTTCGTGCAGGCGATGGAGGATGCCTCCGGGGTGGATCTCGCTCGCTTCCGCCGCTGGTACAGCCAGTCCGGCACCCCCGAGCTCACCGTGACCGACGAGTACGATGCCGAAAGTGGTGTCTATCGTCTGCACGTGAGCCAGCACACGCCGCCGACCCAGGATCAGCCACAAAAGCTGCCGCTGCATATCCCCCTCGACATCGAGCTCTACGATGCACAGGGTGCCGTCATCCCGCTGCAATACCAGGGCAAGGCCATCGGCAATGTGCTGGACGTGCTGGAAGCACAGCAGACTTTCGAATTCGACCAGGTGCCGGTCAGACCGGTACCCTCCCTGCTGCGGGACTTCTCCGCCCCGGTCAAGCTGCACTATGACTACAGCGACGAGGCCCTGGCCTTCCTGATGCGCCATGCCCGCAACGAGTTTGCCCGCTGGGATGCGGCGCAGATGCTGATCAACAAGGCGGTGATCGACGGGGTGGCGCGGGTCCAGCACGGGCAGAGGGTTGAACTCTCCCACACCCTGCTGGCGGCCTTTGTCGCCATTCTGGACGAGGCTGCACTGGATCCCGCCCTCAAGGCAGAGATCCTGGCCCTGCCGGGAGAGGCGACCCTGGCCGAGTTGTTCGAGGTGGCCGATATCGACGCCATCCACCAGGTGCGCAACGGGATCCAGACCGCATTGGCCCACGCCTTCGGCGACCGCCTGCTGGCGTGCTACGAGAGCCTGCGTCTGCCGGCTTATCAGGTGGTCCATGCCGACATGGCTAAGCGGGCCCTCAAGGGTGTGGTGCTGGGTTATCTGGCGGTGCTGGATGCCGCGAAGGCAGATACTCTGGTGCGCGAGCAGTACGGGGCTGCCGACAACATGACCGACACCCTGGCGGCGCTCCAGGTGGCCAACAGCCATCTGCTGCCGTGCCGCGCCGCGCTCTTGGCCGACTTCGAAGGCAAATGGGCCCATGATGGCCTGGTACTGGACAACTGGCTGCGGTTGGTGGGGGCCAAGCCGGCCAAGGATGTGCTCGATGACGTGAAGCAGGCGATGGCGCACCCGACCTTCAGCATCCGCAACCCGAACCGGCTGCGGGCGCTCATCGGCAGCTTCGCCATGAACAACCAGGTGCAGTTCCACGCTGCCGATGGCAGCGGCTATCGCTTCCTGACCGATCTCTTGATCGAGCTCAACGAGGTCAATCCCCAGGTGGCGTCCCGCCTCATCACCCCGCTTATCCAGTTCAAGCGGCTCGATGAGGGGCGCAAGGCGCTGGTTCGCGCCGAGCTGACCCGCCTGGCCAACCTGGACGGGCTGGCGCGGGATCTGTTCGAGAAGGTGAGCAAGGCGCTGGCACAGTAAGCGTCACGACGGCGGGCAGGGGAGTCTGGCTCTCCTGCCCGTTTTTCATGGATGACCAGGAGGTGACATGAGGCAATACACTTTTCGGCTCTCCCTTGGCCGCGACGAGATCATGTTGATGTACCAGGGGCAGGTGAACCGCCTGGTGGTACGTACCGAGCAGGGTCTGACCCTGGAGCTGGGGTTGGAGAAAATCCGGCGTTTTGTGTCGGAGAGCGGCGTTCACGGCTACTTTCAACTGAAAACCCAGGATGATCATCGCTTCATTTCCCTGGAACGCATAAATTAACAAAACTTGAACATCAATCCGGGTAAATATCTGCTTTAAGTCACTATCTATCCGGTAAATGGCGCGGCATACAGTGCGATTTTCTGAATTTTGCCAACTTGGCAAAATTTATCACAACCCAAGCCGTGATCTGCCCCTTGTTTTTAACATCCCGTTATCACCTTTGCTCGCCTTCCTTGATCCAAGCCATTACACTTCGCTGCAACTCTGTACCGGCGCGCATCCTGGGTGGATGTCGCCGTGTCTGTGATGTCGTCCGATAAGGAAACTAGCAATGGCATTGAAAGACGCCCCTACCTCCGTTCTGCTCGAAAACGTTCTCAGTCTGATCCACCAGAAATTGCCGAAAAACAGTGCCTCCTTGGTCGAATGTTTCGTTTCCAAGTTCTACGGCAACATGGCCAGCACTGATCTGCATGACCGCAATGACAGCGATCTCTATGGCGCCGCCCTCAGTCTGTGGAATGCCCTCAACCACCGTACCGGCATCGATCCCTATATCCGGGTCTACAACCCCGAGCTGACCCGCCACGGATGGCAGTCTCCCCATACCATCGTCGAGATCATCCTGCAGGATTCCCCCTTCCTGGTGGACTCCATCCGCATGGCGCTCAAGCGTCTCAATATCACCGCCCACATGATGCTGCACCAGCCGCTGCACCTGATCCGCGGCGAAGGCGGCAAGATTGGCGCCATCCTGGATCTGGACAACACCGCAGAGCAGACCTCGGTGGAAACCGCCTTCCTCATCGAAATCGATCACCTGACCGGTGAAGAGGAGATGGACGCCCTGACTGCCGAGCTCAACTCGGTGGCGCGGGAAGTGGCCTTGGCGGTGGGAGACTGGCAGCCCATGCTGACGCGCCTGAACGAGATCATCGAGGAGCTGCCCAAACGCAAGAACCCGGTCAGCCAGGCCGAGGTGGACTCCTGCGTCGCCTTCCTCAAATGGGTGGCCGCCCACAACTTCACCCTGATGGGTTATCGTCGCTACGACGTCAAGGCGGTGGAGGGGGATCACGAGATCCTGCCGCAGCCCGAGTCCAGCCTGGGGCTGATGAAGAACTCCATCAAGGACGAAGGCCAGCGCCTCGGCACCATGCCCGCCAGCGCCCGTCACGCTGCCCTCAGTTCCGACTTGCTGATCCTCACCAAGTCCAACAGCAAGTCCCGGGTGCATCGTCCGGCCTATGTGGACTACATCGGCATCAAGCGTTTCGACGAGCACGGCAAGGTGGTGGGAGAGGATCGCTTCATCGGCCTGTATGCCTCCTCCATCTACAACACCAGTGCGACCCAGATCCCCCTCATCAGCCACCGCCTCGAGCGCATCATGGCTGCCTCCGGCTTTGAATCGGGCTCCCATGCCTACAAGGCGCTGCTGAACGTGCTGGAAACCTACCCGCGCGACGAGCTGATCCAGGCCCGTGAAGAGGAGCTGCTGGCCACCGGTCTCGGGGTGCTGGAGATGCAGGAGCGGGACATGCTGCGCCTGTTCGTGCGCCGCGACGTCTACGGCCGCTTCTTCTCCTGCATGGTCTATGTCACCAAGGAGCGCTACAACACGGCGCTGCGGGTCAAGACCCAGCAGATTTTGCAGAAATATTTTGGCAGCAGCATCGATGTGGAGTTCAACGTCTACTTCACCGAGGGTGTGCTGGCACGGACCCACTACATAGTGCGGGTCAACAACAACAACGTGGATGTGGATGTGAACGAAGTACAGAACAACCTGATTGAAGCGGCCCGCAGCTGGGATGACCGCCTGGATTCCGTGCTGCTTTCCCACTATGGCGAGGCCCGCGGCAACGAGCTGCGCCGCCGTTTCAGCACCGCCTTCCCCCGCGCCTACAAGGAAGATGTGCTGCCGGGCTCTGCCGTCGCGGACATCATGGCCCTAGATGGATTGAGCGAGGCCGAGCCGCTTGGCATGCTGTTCTACCGCGCCCAGGAGGAGGAGAACGATCGCCGGGTACGCCTCAAGCTGTTCCACCGAAGCGAACCCATCCACCTCTCCGACGTCCTGCCCATGCTGGAAAACATGGGACTGCGCGTCATCGGCGAGACCCCGTATCAGGTACGGACCCCCACCGGCGAGGTGTTCTGGATCCTCGATTTCTCCATGCTGCTGCGCGGTGAGCAACCGTTCGATCTGGAGCAGAGCCAGCAGCGCTTCCAGCAGGCCTTCGCCGCCATCTGGAACAAGACCCTGGAAGATGACGGCTTCAACCGTCTGGTACTGGGGGCCGGCCTCACCGGTCGTCAGGTATCCGTGCTGCGGGCCTATGCCAAATACATGCGCCAGACCGGCGTCTCCTTCAGCCAGTCCTATATCGAGGAGACCCTGACCCGTTATCCGGATATCGCAGAGCTGCTGTTCACTCTGTTCGAACAGCGCCTGGATCCGGCCATCAAGCAGGATGCCAAGGTGCAGGCCAAGTTGCACGAGGAGCTTGCGGCCAAGCTGGATCAGGTCGCCAACCTGGATGACGATCGCATCATTCGCCGCTATGTAGAGATGATCGACGCCACCCTGCGCACCAACTACTACCAGCTGGACAAAGCGGGCAACATCAAGCCCTACATCTCCTTCAAGCTGGCCCCCTCCAGCATCACCGATATGCCGCTGCCGCTGCCGAAGTTCGAGATCTTCGTCTACTCCCCGCGAGTGGAAGGGGTACACCTGCGCTGGGGCAAGGTGGCCCGTGGCGGCCTGCGCTGGTCCGATCGCAAGGAGGACTTCCGCACCGAGGTGCTGGGTCTGGTGAAAGCCCAGCAGGTGAAGAACACCGTCATCGTGCCGGTGGGTGCCAAGGGCGGTTTCTACTGCAAGCAGATGCCGGCAGGCGCCCCCCGTGCCGTCATTCAGGAGGAGGGCAAAGCCTGCTACCGTCTGTTCATCCGCGGCCTGCTCGACGTGACCGACAACATCATCGGCGGCGAGGTGATCCCGCCAAAATCCGTGGTGCGTCACGACGAGGATGACTACTACCTGGTCGTGGCGGCCGACAAGGGCACCGCCACCTTCTCCGACATCGCCAACGAGATAAGCCTCGAATACGGCCACTGGCTCGGCGATGCGTTCGCCTCCGGCGGCTCGGTGGGCTATGACCACAAGAAGATGGGCATCACCGCCCGCGGCGCCTGGGAATCGGTCAAGCGCCACTTCCGTGAGATAGGCATCAACTGCCAGACCACCGACTTCACCTGCGTGGGGATAGGTGACATGGCCGGCGACGTGTTCGGCAACGGCATGCTGCTCTCCGAGCACATCCAGCTGGTGGGCGCCTTCAACCACATGCACATCTTCGTCGACCCGACCCCGGATGCGGCCAGGAGCTTCGTCGAGCGCAAGCGCCTGTTCGAGCTGCCGGGCTCGAGCTGGGATGACTACAACCGTGAGCTCATCTCCAAGGGGGGCGGCATCTTCCTGCGCTCTGCCAAGTCCATCAAGCTGAGCCCGGAAATGCAGACCCTGCTCGGCACCGACAAGAGCGGCATGGCCCCGAACGAGCTGATCAAGGCGCTGCTCTGCCTGAACGTCGACCTGCTCTGGAACGGCGGCATCGGCACCTATGTGAAGAGCGCCCGCGAGAGCGACGCCGACGTCGGGGATCGCAGCAACGACGTGCTGCGGGTCAACGGGCGTGACCTGCGTGCCCGCATCGTGGGCGAGGGTGGCAACCTTGGCTTCACCCAGCTTGGTCGGGTGGAGTACGCGAGCCAGGGTGGTCGCATCAACACCGACTTCACCGACAACGTGGGCGGGGTGGATTGCTCCGACAACGAGGTCAACATCAAGATCCTGCTCAACCAATTGGTGGCCGCCGGGGATCTGACCCTCAAGCAGCGCAACCAGATGCTCTACGAGATGACGGATGCGGTGGCCCAGGTGGTCATCACCAACGCCTACCGCCAGTCGCAATCCATCTCGGTGACCGCCTTCCGTGGTGCCGAGCAGTTGAAAGAGCAGCAGCGTTTCATTCAGGGGCTGGAGCGGGAAGGCAAGCTGGACCGTGCGCTCGAGTTCCTCCCCTCCGACGAGGAGCTCTCCGAGCGGATGGCGGCAGGGCAGGGGCTGACCCGACCCGAGCTCGCCGTGCTGGTGGCCTACGGCAAGATGGTGCTCAAAGAGCAGCTCAATTGCCCGGAAGTGACCGAGGAGCCCTTCCTCGCCAACATGCTGGTCACCAGCTTCCCGACCCAGTTGCAGCAGCAATTTGGCGCGGCCCTGGCCCAGCACCCGCTGCGAGGCGAGATCATCGCGACCCGGGTGGCCAACATGCTGGTCAACGACATGGGGCTCAACTTCGCCAGCCGGATGAAGGACGAGACCGGTGCCTCGGTGGCGGAAGTGGCCTGCTGCTTCGCCATGGCCCGGGAAGTGTTCGGCCTCGGCGCCCTGTGGCGTGACATCGAAGGGTGTGACAACGGGGTGGATGCCCAGACTCAGCTCGAGCTGATGTTCTACAGCCGCCGCATCGTGCGCCGCGCCACCCGTTGGTTCCTGCGCGCCCGCAACCGCAGCTGGAGCATCGGCGAGAACATCGCCTTCTTCCGCCCGGCCTTCGAGACCCTGAGTCAGCACCTTTATGAGGTAATGGACGAGAGCGAAGTGGCCGAACACAGCCAGGCTGTCGCCGCCCTGATGGAGAAACAGGTGCCGGAGGCCATCGCCCGTCGCGTGGCCCACATGAGCAGCCTCTTCTCCTGCCTGGATCTGGCGCAGATTGCCGCGGAGCACAAGACCGACATCCTGCGGGTTGCCAACGTCTACTATCGCCTGGGCGCCAAGCTGGATCTGCACTGGTTCCTCGAGCAGATCAACCATCAGCCGGTGGGCAACCACTGGCAGGCGATGGCGCGGGCTTCCTTCCGCGAAGATCTGGACTGGCAGCAACGCAGCCTCACCTCCGTGGTACTGGAAGGGTGCAAAGAGCAGGGGGAATGCGCTACCATACTGGCCGACTGGATTTCGGAGCATGAGCAACTCTTGTCCCGTTGGACCCACATGTTGGCCGACTTCAAGACCACGAGCACGCACGAGTTCGCCAAGTTCTCGGTGGCCTTGCGAGAGTTGAACCTGCTCCAGTTGAATTGCCGAACCTCGGCATAACCCCAAAAGCCCCGGCCAGTTGCCGGGGCTTTTTTTAAGGAGCAAGCATGCTGTACCCACTCGCCAGGCATTTCCTGTTCAAACTCAATCCGGAGCAGGCTCACGATCTCTCCATCAAATATTTGCCCCGCCTTCTCGGTACCCCGCTTGATTGTTTCTTCCGCCACTCTCTGCCCAAACGCCCCGTCACCGTCATGGGGCTTAATTTTGCCAATCCGGTGGGGTTGGCCGCCGGTCTGGATAAAGACGGGGAGTGCATCGATGCCTTCGGCGCCATGGGGTTCGGTTTCATCGAGGTCGGTACCGTGACCCCCAGACCCCAGAGCGGCAATGACAAGCCTCGTCTCTTCCGGGTGATCCCGGCCGAGGGGATCATCAATCGCATGGGATTCAACAACAAGGGAGTCGATCACCTGGTGGCCAAGGTGAAAGAGGCCAAATATCAGGGGGTGATCGGCATCAATATCGGCAAGAACAAGGACACCCCCATCGAGCAGGGCAAGGATGATTACCTTCTCTGCATGGACAAGGTGTATGACCACGCCGGTTATATTGCGGTCAATATTTCCTCACCAAACACCCCGGGTCTGCGTCAATTGCAATATGGCGATGCACTGGATGAACTGCTGGCCGCATTGAAACAGCGCCAACAGGAGCTGGCCGAGAAATATAAAAAGTATGTGCCGCTGGCCGTGAAAATTGCCCCGGATCTGTCACTCGATGAAATAGATCAGGTAGCCGCCTCTTTGATCAAGAATCGTATTGACGGTGTCATCGCCACCAATACCACTCTGGAGCGGGAGATGATATATGACATGCCCCATGCCGCAGAGGCCGGCGGGCTTAGCGGTCGTCCGCTCCAGCACAAGAGCACCGAGGTGATCCGCCACCTGGCCAAGGCCCTCGACGGCGCCCTGCCCATTATCGGTGTGGGTGGTATCGACAGCGCCATGGCGGCTCGGGAAAAACTGGCGGCGGGTGCCAGTCTTGTCCAGATTTACAGCGGCTTTATTTATAAAGGGCCGAGTCTGGTCAAAGAGATCGTTACCCATATTTAAAAAATAACCGGTTGCCCTTATTTAACGTTGCTCAAATTCTCGACATGGAATAAAGTCGAGGGACGGCTTAGATAAGGGCACCACCATGTGTATTCAACCCAATGACAATTGGCAGTGGCATTATGACGCTCAGGATGATCGCCTGATGCTGGATTTGTCCGATCGCATGATATTTGCCACCGAATATAAAGGTCGACAACTTGTTCCCTGTTCTTTCACCACCCAGCCTTTTTGTGTGGATGATGCCGCCCTCTATTACCAGTTGATGGACAAGGCCGCTGAACTCGACTGGAGTACGCCCCACCAGGTCCAGCTGGTCCTCAATGCCATCGCCGTCAGCCGTTTTTATAAACCCCTGATGCCGCAAAGCTGGTTCTTTCATGAACAGCAGGCTCATGTTATTCCGGAGATGGGATCCCTGGTGTGGATGGATACGCCCCACGGTAGGGGGGAATTCATGGTCATCGAAGCTGGCGATCAGGCGAGCGTTTGCCTGAACCTGACCGACGAACTGGTGCTGACCAACAGCAAGATGCTGCCGCGCTTTGCCGTGATCAAGGTGATGAATAACCGGATGCAAGCCAGAGTCCGGGCACCGACACAATATCGGGAAGTGGGCTGACGACGGGGCCGTTATATGGCGACGAATAAGTCCGTTATAGGCCTGCTATATTGGTCTGATATTTAAGCGCTCAGTCTCTCTCTTGTCCCATTATTTGTATTTTCTCCTTCGTCGGGTCGTCACGACCGTTTTCTGCCCGGTCCGGGCAAGATTTTCGAATTCTTTACGAATGTGATGGTAGACAGCTGCCAGCCAGGGGAGGGATCCTGTCGCCCGCAAGGGGGAGGGGAGAGTTTGCCGCGCCTCTTGCCGTTTATATGGCGCCTTTGTCCAAGGTTCGAGTGCCGAGCGCGGGCCGATAAGGTATAATGCGGCACTATTTTTATGGCATCCCCGTGAGCGTGATGAAAGAATTTTTTGCAACCTGCCCCAAGGGGCTGGAAAACCTGCTGGCCGTCGAGCTGACCAATCTGGGTGCGGAGCAGGTCCGTGAGACCGTGGCCGGCGTCCACTTCAAGGGCGAACTGGCCATCGGTTACAAGGCCTGTCTGTGGAGCCGCTTTGCCTCCCGAATCGTGCTGGTGCTCTCCGAGTTCCAGATGAACGATGATCTGGACCTCTACCTCGGGGCCCATACCATTCCCTGGGAAGAGCACTTCTCCGGTACCGCCACCATCGCGGTGGACTTTACCGGTACCAACGCCTCCATTCGCAATACCCAGTACGGCGCCCTGAAGATCAAGGACGCCATCGTCGATCGCTTCACCAAGCGCGGTCACGTGCGCCCGGATGTGGACAAGAAGTCTCCGGACATTCGCATCATGGCGCACCTTGGCAAAGGCAAGGCCAATATCACGCTGGACTTGTCAGGCCCGGCGCTGCACCAGCGCTTCTATCGCCAGGGCACCGGCGAGGCGCCCCTCAAAGAGAACCTGGCGGCGGCCATGATTGCCCGCAGCGGCTGGGCCGGCGAGCCCATGATGGACCCCATGTGCGGCTCCGGTACCCTGCTGATTGAGGCGGCCTTCATCGCCGCCGACATGGCGCCTGCGCTGCGCCGTGAGCGCTTCGGTTTCGATCGCTGGCTGCAACACGATGGTGAACTGTGGCAGAGTCTGATGATGGAAGCCCAGGTGCGTGCCAAGCGCGGCATGCAACGCTGCGAGGTGAAACTGTTCGGTTGCGATGCGGATACCCGGGTCCTGATGAAGGCCCGTGACAACGCCAAAGCCGCCGGCGTGGCCCATCTCATCACCTTCAAGCAGGCCGATGTCACCAAGCTGGAAAACCCGCTGCCGATGCCGGCTGTGGAAGGGGAGAGCCGTCAGGTCGGCATGCTCATCTCCAACCCGCCCTATGGCGAGCGTCTTGGGGAGTTCCCGGCGTTGCTGGAAGTGCATCAGGCCCTTGGCGATGCCCTGCGCCGCGGCTTCCAGGGGTGGAAGGTCACCATTCTCTCCGCTTCTCCCGAACTCCTGAGCTGCCTGCGCCTGCGTGCCGACAAGCAGTATCGCCTGTTCAACGGCGCCCTCGAGTGTCAACTGCGCAACTACCAGATCGCCCTCGATGCCGTCGCTTCCCAGAAAGAGGTGGCCCAGGACTTTGCCAACCGTCTGCGCAAGAATCTGAAGACCCTCGAGAAATGGGCGAGCAAGGAGAACCTCGATTGCTACCGCCTCTATGACGCGGACTTGCCGGAGTACAACGCCGCCATCGACCGCTATCAGGATTATCTGGTGGTACAGGAGTACGCTGCGCCCAAGGACATTCCCGCCCAGAAGACCCGCCAGCGTCTGCTGGACATGGTGCAGGCCGCCATCAAGGTGACTGGCATGGACGGCGAGAAGGTGATCCTGAAGGTGCGCGAGCGCCAGGAAGGCAAACAGCAGTACCAGAAGCTCTCCGAAGAGCAGCACCGGATGGCGGTGCAGGAGTACGGTGCACGCCTCTGGGTCAACCTCTACGACTATCTGGACACCGGCCTCTTCCTCGACCATCGCCAGACCCGCCGCATGCTGGGCCAGATGGCTCGGGGCAAGCGCTTCCTGAACCTGTTCGCCTACACCGGCAGTGCCACCGTGCACGCGGGGCTCGGCGGCGCCCGCGAAACCACCACGGTGGACATGTCGCGCACCTACCTCAACTGGGCCCAGGACAACATGCGCCTCAACTCGCTGGTGGGCCGCGAGCACAAGTTCGTGCAGGCGGACTGCCTGAAGTGGCTCTCCGAGGCGGACGAACAGTACGACCTCATCTTCATCGATCCGCCCACCTTCTCCAACTCCAAGCGGATGGACGAGAGCTTCGACGTGCAGCGGGATCACCTGCTGTTGATGCAGCACCTCAAGCGCCTGCTCGCGGCGGACGGCACCCTGGTCTTCTCCAACAACAAGCGCCACTTCAAGATGGACTTGGCCGGCCTTGACGCCATCGGTCTCAAGGCGCAGAACATCACGAACAAGACCCGGCCCAAGGACTTCGAGCGCAACCAGCATATCCACAACTGCTGGATCATCACCCACGCCGAGGCACAAGGCTGATGCTGACCCTGTTTCACACCGACGGCTGCCACCTGTGCGAACAGGCGTGGGCGCTGGTGGAACAGGCCGGGATGGCCGCGCAGACCCGCCGTTGCGACATCCTGGAGGAGGAGGCCTGGCTCGAGGCTTACCGGGTGCGCATCCCGGTGCTGCAAGACAGTGCCGGCCGGGAGCTGGGCTGGCCTTTCACCCTGGGAGAGCTGCAAGGCTGGCTGGCACAGGGGTGAGCAGGATTTGACGACAAAACGGGGGCAGACTCACGCTGCCGCCCGTTTTTTCATAAGCAACAAGGAACAAACATGGCTCTTTTGACATTGCACGGCGCGTCCCTGTCGTTCAGTGATTTTCCGCTGCTCGACCATGCCGAGCTCACCATAGAGCGGGGCGAGCGCCTCTGTCTGGTGGGTCGCAACGGGGCGGGCAAGTCTACCCTGATGAAGGTGATTGCCAGCGAACTGCCGCTGGACGACGGCCGTCTGGTGTTGCAACAAGATTTGAAAGTGACCCGCCTCGAGCAGGATCCGCCCGCCTCGAGCGAGATCACCGTGTTCGATTACGCCGCAGAAGGGCTGGCTGGGGTAGGGGAGCTGCTCAAGCAGTACCACCATGTCTCCCACGCCCTGGCGCACGACCCTTCCGATGCCAACATTCGCACCATGAGCCAGTTGCAGGAGCAGCTCGACTATCAGAACGGCTGGCAGTACGAGACCCGCATCAATCAGGTGCTGACCCTGCTCGATCTCGACCCTGATGTGACGCTCGACAGTCTGTCTGGCGGCTGGCTGCGCAAGGTGGCTCTGGCCCGCGCCCTGGCGTGTGACCCGGATCTGTTGCTGCTGGACGAGCCGACCAACCACCTGGACATCGATGCCATCAACTGGCTGGAAGAGTTCCTCAAGGACTTTCGCGGCGCCATCGTCTTCATCTCCCACGACCGGGAGTTCATCCACAAGCTGGCGACCCGGATCATCGATCTCGATCGCGGCGTGATCACCTCCTGGCCCGGCAACTACGACGAATATCTGCAAGGCAAGGAGGAGTGGCTGCGGGTCGAGGAACTGAAAAACGCCGAGTTCGACCGCAAGCTGGCCCAGGAAGAGGTATGGGTGCGCCAGGGGATCAAGGCGCGTCGTACCCGCAACGAGGGACGGGTGCGGGCTCTCAAGGCGATGCGCATGGAGCGCACCCAGCGTCGGGAGCTGCAGGGCAAGGCCAAGCTGCAACTGGACGAGGCAGGCCGCTCCGGCAAGCTGGTGTTCGAGACCGAGGGGCTGGGGCTGGACTTTGGTGATCGCACCCTGTTCCAGGGACTGGATCTGCAGGTGCTGCGCGGGGACAAGATTGCTCTGGTGGGCCCCAACGGCTGCGGCAAGTCGACCCTGATCAAGCTGCTGATGGGCCAGCTCGAGGCGAGCCGTGGCTCGGTGCGCCAGGGGACCAACCTGGAAGTGGCCTACTTCGATCAATACCGTGAGCAGCTCGATCCCGAGAAGACGGTGGTGGACAACGTGGGGGAGGGCAAGCAGGAGGTGATGGTTCGCGGCCGCTCCCGTCACATCCTCGGCTATCTGCAGGACTTCCTGTTCGAGCCCAAGCGGGCGCGCACCCCGGTCAAGGCCTTGTCAGGGGGCGAGAAAAACCGTCTACTGTTGGCCAAACTCTTCCTCAAGCCCAGTAACTTGTTGATTCTGGATGAACCAACCAACGACCTGGATGTCGAAACGCTGGAATTGCTGGAAGAGCTGCTCACCGATTACCCGGGGACCCTGCTGCTGGTCAGCCACGATCGCCGTTTCATCGACAATACCGTGACCGGCTGCTGGCTGTTTGAAGGGGATGGACGGATCAGCGATTATGTCGGGGGCTACGCCGACATGATGGTCACACGAGCCCTGCAGGCCGCCCAACAGACGGCCAAGGCGACCCAGATCAAGGTGGCAGAGCCTGTCGCGTCGGCAGCGGAGCCTGCGAAAAAAACACGAAAACTCTCTTACAAGTTGCAACTGGAGCTGGATAATCTGCCAGCCCGGCTGGAACAGTTGGAAATGGAACTCGATGCCCTGCAGGCCGAGATTAACCACCCCGGTTTCTTCTCTCTGCCAGCAGAGCAGACCCAGCCCAAACTGGATGCATTGAATGCGGCAGAGGCCGCATTGGAACACGCCTTCTCCCGTTGGGAGGAGTTGGAAGCGTTGAAACATCAAGACTAAGGAAGTAGATGAAAAAGCAATTATCCATGCTGGCCATCCTGGTCGGCGCCAGCCTCAACGCGCAGGCGGCACAAAGCTCCTTTTTCACCATCGTCGATGACGAAGTCAAAGGCTATGCCAGCGGGATCAGCGGCGATGCCAACGGCCTCATCGGGCTCAACACCAAGAACAACATGGCGGAATACTTCTCCACCGTGCGGTTTGCCGACTTCCTGGTCGATCGTTTCCGTTTCGAGCAGGGTTGCATGCTCTCCAACTCGGTCTGCAACTCCTTCTGGAGCGATAACTCGGGCTTTGCCTACCAGTGGCGTCGCGACTTCCTGGACAAGGTGGATCAACGCAGCAACCTGGGCTATGTGACCAGCTCCGAGGTCGATGGCCTGGTGACGGCCCTCGGGGATGTCCCGGAGGATCGGGTCGGTTACAAGATGAATGGCAAGCTGCGCACCGCCTTTGCCGTGGTCAATGACGGCAACCCGGTCGAGCTCAAGGATGCGGCCAGCACCCACGGCCTGAGCGTACCCACCTCCATCAAGAAGCTGGACAACGGTCAGTATCTGGTGACCGGTACCGCGGCCAGCGACAAGTATCGCCACAAGGTGGGCGGTGACTTCTACAAGTGGTGTTTCGAGACGGGCAATGACAGCCAGTACGGTGACTTCCGCTACTGCCCCGGGGTCGATACCCAGGCGAGCTTCTGGCTGCTCAACAGCTCGGGCGGGTTCAACAAGCTGATGCAGGCCGGTACCTATGGCCATCAGCGTGACGAGGTGCTGCAAACCGCCTCTGCACTGGGCGTGGCCAAGTACAACGGCACCCTCTACGGCGTGGGCTACAGCTCCACCGGCGAGGTGGGCACCGGTGATCTGGATGGTCGCAACCTCGCCAGCTACTGGACCCTGGATACGGCTGCCGGCACCGTGGGCACCACCAAGATCATCCCGCTGCCGGATGGCGAGCCTGGCAAGGACGATGCCAAGCTGCAACACAGCTGGGCCGTGGCCGTCAACGACAACGGCTACGTGATCGGCAACCAGCGCTATCGCATCAACAAGGGACAGAACCGCCCGGTGGAGATGTTCCTGTTCAACCTGAGCAAGCCGGGTACGGCGGCCAGCCTTCCTCTCCAGGACAAGCCGGTCTCGGGGGCAGGCTCGGAAGCGGCCGCCATCAACGATCACAACATGGTGGTTGGCTGGCGCGACTCCCGTCACCAGACCCAACCGGTGGTCAATGGCACCAACCGCATGCAGGAAGCCTTCCTGCTGAACGCGGCCGCCCCGGCCAACAGCTGGTATCTGAACGATCTCATCTGTGGCAAGGATGACGCCGGCAACAAGCAGTGTGCCCAGAACGGCAAGTACTATCACATCGCTTACGCCAGCGGCATCAGCAGCGACGGCACCATTGCCGCGACGGCGTATCGCTATGACAGCGAGAGCGACCTCAACAAACGCGCCAACGCCACCGTTGTCGCCGTCAAACTGACGCCGGCCGTGGCGGATTATCAGGGCAATGCCCCGGCCAGCTATGTGGTCAGCAATGCGCCGGTCAACAACCAGACCGGTCAGGATGGTGGCGAGGGCGGTGGCGGCAGCCTGTTCTGGTTGACTCTGCTGGCGCTGCCCTTTGCCTGGCTGCGTCGCTATCAGCGATAAATAAGTGTCATCAAAAATTAATGCAGTTCAGTATCTTGTGTCACAACCCCTGAATAGCATGGAATTTTTTGTTTGACCCTGCCCCCCCCCTGGGGTAAAGATGAAGGCGACCGGTGAAAAACTGGTCGCTTTTTTTGTTCCACGAAGAGGGTCGTAGATGATGAAGAGACAGAAACGGGACCGTCTGGAGAGAGCTCGCGCTCGTGGTTATCAGGCTGGCGTAGTCGGCAAACAGAAAGAAGCGTGTCCGTACCAGTGCCTGGATGCCAGGGGCCATTGGCTTGGTGGTTGGCGCGATGCCATGGAAGGGCGAGGCTCAGGCCTCTTCATGAAGTAACCGATACTTCATCACTCATTACAAAAGGAAAGGGGCCATCGTGGCCCCTTTACGTTGTCTCTGCTCACCCAGGAGCAGGATCAGAATGCGGTGGTGTCTTTGAACAGGCCCACTTTCAGATCGGTGGCGCTGTAGATGGGGCGACCATCCACTTCCACGACGCCATCGGCAATGCCCATGACCAGTTTGCGGTTGATGACGCGCTTGAAGGTGATTTTGTAGGTGACCTTCTTGGCCGTCGGCAGGATCTGGCCGGTGAACTTGACTTCACCGACACCCAGCGCACGTCCCTTGCCAGGGCCCCCTTTCCAGCCCAGGAAGAAGCCGACCAGTTGCCACATGGCATCCAGGCCCAGGCAGCCGGGCATGACGGGATCGCCGGGGAAGTGGCAGTCGAAGAACCAGAGATCCGGCGTGATATCGAGTTCAGCCAGGATTTCACCCTTGCCGTGCTCGCCGCCATGGTCGTTGATCTTGACGATGCGATCCATCATCAGCATGTTGGGGGCGGGCAGCTGGCTGTTACCTTCACCAAATAATTCGCCACGGCTGCAGGCAAGCAGCTCTTCACGGGTAAAGGACTCTTTGCCTTGTTCGCACAGGGAGAGGCGGGGATCAGTGGTGTCGTTATCTAGGGTCACGCTGTTTATCCTTCATATGGGTCAAAGCCGGGCCAATTTAGCTTACAGATGTTCGCCAAACAACTCCGATCACTTCATTTAACGGCCAAGCAGCCGGTCCAGCAGGCTGCGCAGCAGGCCGCCACTCTTTGTTGCCGTGCCATTGAGTTCGTCCAGTCTCTCCTGGATGCGGCCAAACAGGGTATCCGGCATGTCCGGTTCGCCAGCGACGCAGCCGGTGAGCAGCTCGATTGCCTCTTCCACGTGATCCACCGGGTGGATGTGGAACTGGCCGGCCTCTACTGCCGCGATCACTTCATCAGAAAGGTTGAGCTGCTGGGCGTTGGTGCCTGGCAGCAGAATGCCTTGCTTGCCGGTGAGACCGTGGATCTTGCACACCCGGAAGAAACCCTCAATCTTCTCGTTCACGCCGCCAACGGCCTGCACATTGCCGAACTGGTCGACCGCACCGGTCACGGCGAAGTGCTGATAGATGGGCTGGCGGGCGAGGGCGGAGAGCAGGGCACACAGGCCGGTCAGGGAGGCGCTGTCACCATCGATCTCGTGGTATGACTGCTCGAACACCAGGTTGGCCGAGAGCGGCGAGGGGTTCTCTGCGCCGAACTTGTTGGAGAGGTAGCCGTGGATGATCATCATGGCTTTGGCGTGAATGTGCCCGGCGAGCTCCGCCTTGCGCTCGATGTCAGCCACATCGCCATCCCCGAGGTGGACGGTCGCGGTGAGGCGTACCGGCTCCCCGAAGTCATAGGGATGGCCGGCCACCTGGATGACGGAAAGGCCGTTGATCTGGCCAACCTCTTCACCGTCGGTCTGCAGCAGGATCTGGCCGTCGATAACACCCTGATCCGATTGCTCCACCAGATAGTTGAGGCGGTAATCCTGCTCTTCCAGGGCGAGCAGGATATGTTCGTCAGTGACGCAGGTCGCTTCCAGCTCGCGGGCCAGGCTGTCGGCCATGCGCATGATGGCGCCGAGCTGTACCTCGGAGAGGGATAGCCACTCCTGGTGGTCACACAGGCGGCTGGCATGGCGACAGAGGGCGAGGAGGGCACTTGGCGTGAAATCCAGCAGCGCCCAGCGCGCTCGCAGCCAGGCGAGATATTGCAGGAAGGCGGGGAGATCTTCCTCGATGTTCACTTCGGAGACCAGATCGGCACGCAGGAAGATGCGCTCCGCCATGTCCCTGTCCAGCATCTGGAATTCCGCCACGTCCAGCCTGTCACCGACCAGGATCAACTTGAACCGGATGGGGGTCGCTTCCGGGGTGAAGAACGGCGTCAGCGTCTTGCCTTCCTGATAGGCATTCCAGTCCAGCTCGCCTTTTTGCATGGCGTTCTTGAGCTTGAACCAGAGATGAGGCTGATCCAGCAGCTCATCGAGCTGAAGTATCAGGTAACCACCGTTGGCTTCCCGCAGCAGACCAGGTTCCAAAAGGTGCTGGTTGGCGTAAACGGAGCCTTGTTCCGTCTGATAGTTGATGGAGCCGAACAAGGTATCCCAGTTCAGGTCACGGCCGTAGACGACAGGGGCTTGCTGATCCTCATGATGGATCAGCAGGTTGATGAGCACCGGGTGCTGGAACTCGAGGCCCTGGGCGACATGGGCGGCCAGATCGGAGAGGAAATCCACGATCTTGGGGTCGTTGTTCTGTTTGCGGATGATCCGGGTGACCAGCCGCTCGGCGTCGAGATGGTGGCTCATCAGCTTGAGCAGCTCACCGACCATTTCGCAGAACTCGAAACCCGAGCCCGGTTGCAGGCGCAGCCAGATGGGCTTGAAAGGGTTGTTGAGATTCTCGGTATAACAGAGATCGAACAGGTCGCCATCCTTTCCATTCGAAGAGGCGATCAGGGTCTGGCAGACATTCTCGTAATCTGCACCGGGGAAACCATTGAGGATCATGACCGGGCAGTCACCATCAAAACTGGCCAGCCGTTTGATACCCGAAATCGCTCTGGGTTGCAGGGCGGCAAACGGAATGGGGTCGAGTTCGCCCAGTGTGGGGAACTGCTCAATCGAGAAAGCGGGTTTTAATTGTTCTGATGTTAATTCAGCCACTTAAGACATCCGGTCGGGGATAGGATCAATTGCCACCATTATACACAGTTCGGTTGAGGGTGACAGAATACCAAGATGTTTCATTTAACATAATATACATTATGCGCAGTGTCGTATTTTATGAGTCCCAGGGCATGGTCAATCAAGGATTGTCTTTAGGTCCCGCGTCTTGGTTATGAGTGCAGTTTTATTGTTCACCACTGGTTATCAATCATATGTTCGGTTCTGGTCGAGCAAGTGGTCCAGCGGCTTGCGGCTGGCACTCTCGTGACGTTCCCGGTTGCCGGTATGCAGGTACTTGGAGGTGGTGTCGATGCTGTCATGTCCCGCATCGGCTTGTACGTGGGATAAAGGCCGGCCGTGCAGATTGATGTCATGGGTGATACCGGTGTGGCGAATGGAGTGCGGCGTCAGGGTTCGCATTTCAGCGGCATCCTGATCAAAACAGTCTTGTTCGGCAAGGCTTGCGGCCTGTTCAAATACCGCCATTACCAGGTCTCGTAGCTGGCGGATACCCAGATTGGCATTGAGTTCGCCTTGTTCGCGGCCATGGGCCGCCGCCTTGTGGCGTACGAACAGCGGGGTCTGCTCTCCGGGGGCCGGCAGTGGCGAAAGTCCAAGAAAGGTACGATAGCGAGCCAGGGCTTCGAGCAGAGCCTGAGAAACGGCCACGGTGCGACGTTTACCGCCTTTGCTGCGGGGAATGTCATAACCCCAGACGCCCGTTTTGGCGTCACGTCGAAACTGGCCCATGACTGGGCTGAAACCCGGCCTGGCCGCCACCTCGGAAATCCGCAGATAACAGGCATACATCAGACAGATGAGAAAGCGGCTGCGCTCATGTTGTGCCGGGCATTCGGCAGCGAGCTGTTCGGCGGCTTGCATCACATAGGACCATTGCAGTTCGGTGAAGGATTGCGCGTCTTCACCAGCCTCCTGGGGACCCGCACGTTTAACCCGCTGCAGCAGGAGAGCCGGATTGCGATCCATGTACTCCTCCTGGATGAGAAACTGGAAGAAGGCGGACAAAATGGCGAGTTTTGTCTTCATCGCCTGCTTACTCAGTCGATACGGCAGCTCCCGGCCCAGTTCCCGCTTGCCAAGAAACGGACGCCACAGGGGGTTTGGCAACCGCTCCCCCCACTCCTTGTCGAGCACGAACTGGGCGACGTTGCGATAGGCAATCAGTCCGGACGGTGGCGCCTGGCAATAGTCGAGATAGCGCATCATGATGCGCCTGGTGAGATCCCTGGGGCTGATGGCCACCTCGCAAAAACACCAGTGCAAAAAAGTGGTCAGCTCACTGCGATAGGTCTTGTAGTTGTTTTCGCTGTGGCGCTGCTCCAGCAGCCAGTCGACGGCCAGCTCATACACGATCCCCGCGTCGGGGACCTTGCCAAGACTCAGGGTGGCGAGGTACTGGTTGACCTGGGGATTGCCCGCTTCAAGGTGGTCCACGCTATCGAACAGTGGCATGGCGGGTGGAAGTGCTGGATGAATCATGATGGTGTGTGATGTCGGTTGAATGTTTTGAACGGGGCCGCAACCCCCTGATGCCGATAAATGGGGTTATCGGCATCAGGGCTTGCAGTGCGCCTTGGGGGCAACGACCTGAGGCATCTTGCTGTGATACCCCATGATCACGAGCAATCGGCATATTCAATGAATATGCAGTGTGGTTGGAAAATTCTCGGGGAAAATAGTCGCGACAATGACTTAAGTTGCACTTTTCATGAATGAGAGAGCGGCTTCTGCCTCACATCCCCTTCCCCGCCCTTTCGTCTCAAGCCACGCTCTTCAGGGGCTTCCCCTTTGGCAGTTCAGTATCCAGCTTGTCTTCTTTGGGTGGATTCCCCTGCCCTTTTCCACCGCGCAATACCTGCTGCAACTGATCCCGCTGCTCGGCCAGATAAAAGGCCAGACTCTCCTGCTGCTCCGGTGCAAGCGCGACCGGCGCACCCGCCAGCAGTGTCATCAGCTCATCGGCGGTGTCCAGCAGTTTGTCATAGGCATCCGCCTCTTTCTTGCTGGCAAAGGTCATCTTCTCCACTCCCCCACGTACCACAACATACTTGATCTCAACGGCCATCGCGGCGCCCTCCTGATGATAGTGATTGCAAGTATATGTACGTATATACAGTATTGCAAATACCCTCAGCATGTCGGCATGCATCGCCAGCCCCTGCTTGGCTGGCGGCGGCCAGTTCACAGCGGAAAACACGTCTTTTCAAAGGGGGGTGTGCAGCGCGGCAAGACAGGGCAGGCGTTTTAAGGTAAATTTCATCAATTCCTTCAACAGGTTGAATCGTATGTCGGATCCGCACTCGGTGATTGTCTGTCCGGCCTGTGACTTGCTGATCGAACGCAAGTTGCTGCCACTGCGCCGTCACGCCCATTGCCCCCGCTGTCATCAGCATCTGTATGGGCGCTATGCCTTTCGCCCTTCCCAGTTGATGGCGCTGACCATCACCGGATTCCTGTTGCTGCCTTCCGCGTTTTTTGAGCCTTTGATCTATCTTCGTCTGGCGGGCGTGAACTCGGACGCCAACCTGATCAAGGGAATTATGATGCTGTATGCCGAGAGCGAGCTCTGGGTGGCAACACTGGTGCTCTGGTGCGCCGTGCTGGCGCCGACGGGGCTGCTGCTCGGGATCTTTGCCCTCGCCTCCGGCCTGGCCAAGCGCTGGCATCTGCTGGCGTGGACCCTCAAAGCGGTCGAGGTATTTCGCCACTGGGCCATGCTGGAGGTGTACATCGTCAGCCTGCTGGTCGCCCTGTTCAAGCTTATCGACATCGCCGACGTGCGCCTGGGAGGCGGTCTGCTGAGCCTGGGTTGTCTGATGCTGCTCAACATGACGCTGCTGATCCTCTTTGATCCTGCCCCTTACTGGGAGCGGATTCCGCTGCAACATGCCTCCCGGGAGCCGGACCATGTCCCCGATCAGCGCCCGTGAACTGGGGCTTTGCCGCTGCCATACCTGCGGGTTGCTGGTGCGCCATCAACACGGCATGAGCTGCCCTCGTTGTCACACCCCCTTGCAGATGCGCATCCCCCATTCCCTCGCCTGGTCATGGGGCCTGCTGGCGCTGGCCACCTTCATGTTGTTGCCTGCAAACCTGCTGCCCATCACCCATTTCTACAACAAGGGATTATTGCAGTCCGATACCATTTTCAGCGGTATCATGGCGCTCTATCGCAGCAAGATGTCCGGCATCGCCACCATAGTACTGACCGCGAGCATCATCGTGCCCATCGGCAAGATCCTGGGTCTTGGCTGGATCTGCTGGCAGTTGCAGCGCAGCAAGCCGGTGCGCCGCAAACGCCAGCTCGTCATGTACCGCATCATCGATTTCATCGGACGCTGGTCCATGCTGGACCTGTTCGTCATCTCGCTGATGGTGGCCCTGGTGGATCGCGGCGTGCTGCTCAACGTGCGTGCCGGCCCCGGGGCGACGGCATTCGCCGGCGTGGTGGTGCTCACCATGATGTCGGCCAGGATGCTCGATACCCGCCTGTTGTGGGACAAGGCGGCCCGTTAATGTTTTTTGTGTCGAACGCGCTGTGCATCACAGCCAATGTAAGGAGTCGGTATGGTCGGGGCTGAGCCCGTCATTGAGAAGCACCGCTGGTTATCACCGGTCTGGTTGCTGCCCTTCATCGCCCTCTTGCTGGCGGGAGGCTTTCTCTACCAGCAGTGGACGAGCAGTGGTCAACTCATTCGCATCAACTTTGCCCAGGGCAACGGTATCTTGCCGGGCAAGACCCAGTTGCGCTATCAGGGGGTCGCCATCGGCGTGGTCCAGGAGCTGGAACTGGCACAGGATGGTCGCAAGATTGCGGTGCTGGCCAAGGTGGACAGCCGTGCCCGCTCCCTCATACGCAAGGGCTCCGACTTCTGGCTGGTGAGTCCGAAGGCGTCACTGACCGAGATCTCCGGCCTGGACACCCTGGTGTCAGGCAACTACATCAACCTGCAACCCGGACGGGAGAACAACCCGCTGGAGGATGAGTTCGATGCCCTGGATGGCCCTCCCCCCGGTTATCAGGCCCAAGGGCGCACCCTGCACCTGACAGCCGATTCTCTGGGGTCGGTGGGCATCGGCGCCAAGATCTATTTCCGCGGGCTGGAGGTGGGCAGTGTCATCAACACCCGTCTTGGGGAAGAGAACCAGAACGTGATCCTGGATCTGGTGATCGAGCCGCGCTTCGAGCACCTCGTCAAGGCGGATACCCGATTCTGGAACATCAGCGGCATCAAAGGCTCCTTCAGCCTGGCTGGCGTCAGCGTGGAGGCGGGCAGCCTCACCTCCATTCTGAGCGGCGGCATTGCGTTTGACTCCCCCAAAGATTCTCCCGTGGCGCAAAAGGGGGTCAACTTCATCCTCTACAAGGGGTTGGCCGAGGCCGCCCGGGGTGAGCGCATCACCATCCAGGCGGGGACTCTGCCCATCAAGGAAGGGATGCCCATCCTCTATGAGGGCATCGAGATTGGACGAGTCGACCCCATTCGCCTCACCGAACAGGGACGGAGCGTGACGGCCCTCATCAACCCCGAACAGGCGTTCCGGGTGACCGGCAAGAGTCGTCTGGTGTGGGAGACGGTCTCTCTCTCCCCTGCCGGGATCAAGCATGCGGATCGCCTGCTGGCCGGGCCCGCCATTCGTCTGGACTATGAACCCGGTAAACGGGTCAACACCATGACCCTGGAGAGCCAGGCACAGCGCGGCGGCATCAAGCTGACCCTGCAGGCAGAGGATCTCGCCGGTTTGAGCGAAGGGGCTCCGCTCTGGTTCAAGGGGTTGCAGATAGGTCAGCTCGGGGCACTGACCCTGGATGCCGGCGGCAATGCCAGTGTCGAGTTGCTGGTGAACGAGCGTTATCGCCATCTGCTGCAACGGGCTCGCTTCTATCGCGCCGCCCCCTTGCAGGTGGAGGCGGACCTCAGCGGTATCAAGGTGGAGACCAGCCCGGCCAGTGCCTGGTTGGCGGGGGGCATCAAGCTGGTACAGGCTGCGAAGGGTGACAGGATTGACCGCCTCTACCCCAGCCAGGAGCTGGCCCTGCTTGGGAGCCGCCATGCCAAAGCGGTCAGCTGGACGCTGCGTGCCGCTCAGGCTGATGGTATCGGTGTGGGCTCCCCCGTCCTCTACCTGGGACTGGAAGCGGGCAAGGTCAAGGCGCTGGATGCCGATGATCGCGGGGTGGCCATCACCCTGGAGATCGATGCCATCTATGCTCCTTTGCTCAAGCAGCAACCCCAGTTCTGGAAGAAGGCCGCCATCGACGGCAAGATCCGGCTCGACGGCGTGCAGGTCAAGATGGGGAACCTCGCCACCCTGCTGCGTGGTGCCATCGAATTCGACAAGCTGGGGACAGGTCGCAGCAGTCATCAGCTCTTTGACAGCAAGGAGCAGGCAAGCTCCCAGGTGCGCACCCTCACGCTCACGGCGGATCACAACCCGGGTCTCGGGGTCGGCAGCCCCATCCGCTATCGCGGAGTGGACATCGGCAAGGTGGAGCAGGTGGAACTGGATCCGACCCTGGGCCAGGTAAGCTTCAAGGCCGAGCTGAATGAGCAATATGCCGCGCGTTTCCTGCAATCCGGGGCACGCTATGCCCTGGTGCAGGCCAAGGTCGGGCTGGGGGGGGTTGCCCACCTCGATACCCTGATCAAGGGGGCCTTTGTGGAGGCGACACCGGGCCGGGGGGCTGGCAAGGAGACCTTCCCCTTGAGCCAGAGTGGCCCCGCCGGTCTTGCCCTGACCCTCAAGAGCCCCTCCGTCGATGGCATCAGCGTGGGCAGCCCCCTGCTGTTTCGCAAGATGGTCGTGGGCAGCGTCACCGGCGTGACCCTGGCCCGGGATGGCAGTGAGGTACTGATCGATGTGAATGTGGATGGACAGTACGCCCATCTGATACGCGCCAATAGCCGCTTCTGGAATGTCTCCGGGGTCAAGGCCGATATCGGGCTGACCGGTGGCACCATCGAGGTCGAAACGGTGCAAAGCCTGCTGGCAGGCGGGATTGCCTTCAATACGCCGGAGCGGGAAATGGGCGCGACCGTCAAGGCGGGCCATCGTTATCCGCTTCATGTCAAGGCAGAGAAAGAGTGGCTGGAGTGGAGCCCCCGCATCTTGCCCTGAGTTATTCCCCTGTTCGTCAAAAACCGGCCTTGTGCCGGTTTTTTTATGGCCTCATGGACTCCCCCATCAAGAAGGGCCGCGCACTGTGGTAAGATGTCGCCCCTCATTTTGGGTCAGCGAGATTGCGCCGTGCACGACAACACCTACCTCCCCGATCACTTCCTGCGTCACATTGCGGAGTTCATGCCATCCCATCTCTCCATGGAGGCATTCGTGGCGAGTTGCCGGCAGCCGCTGCGGCGCAGCATCAGGGTCAACACCCTCAAGATCACGGTATCCGAGTTTGTCGCCCGTATGGCGCCGCTTGGTTGGCAGCTGGATCCCGTGCCCTGGTGTGCAGCCGGCTTCTGGCTCACCCGCAGCGATGAGAGCGTTCCCCTTGGCAACACGGCCGAGCATTTGTGCGGCCTCTTCTATATCCAGGAAGCGAGCTCCATGTTGCCGGTGACGGCGCTCTTTGCCAGTGAGCAAACCAGACGGGATGGCATGTTGCTGGACGCGGCCGCCGCCCCTGGCTCCAAGACTACCCAGATCGCGGCGCTGATGGAAAACCGCGGCATGCTGATCGCCAACGAGTTTTCCAGCAGCAGGTTGAAAGTGCTGAGCGCCAATATCCAGCGCTGCGGTGTGACCAACGTCGGCATGACCCATTTCGATGCCAAGGTCTTTGGCCAATGGCTGCCTGAAACCTTCGACGCCATCCTGCTCGACGCCCCCTGCTCCGGCGAGGGGACGGTGCGAAAAGATGAAGACGCGCTGCGCAACTGGAGTCTCGAGAGCATCGACGAGATTGCCGCGGTGCAGCGTGGCCTGCTGGAGAGCGCTTTTCACGCCCTCAAACCCGGCGGCGTACTGGTCTACTCCACCTGCACCCTGAGCCTGCAAGAGAATCAGGCCGTCTGTCAGTCACTGCAAGAGAAGTTCGGCGATGCCTTCAGCTTTGACTCGTTGGCCGATCTCTTTCCGGGGGCGGAGAAAGCCTGTACGCCGGAGGGATACCTGCATGTGTGGCCCCAGATCTTCGACAGTGAGGGCTTTTTCGTTGCCCGGTTGCACAAGCATCACTCCGTGCCCAACACCATGTTCAAACCGGGCAAGCTCGGCAAGTTCCCCTTCTCGCCGCTGCCAGAGAAAGAGGCCGGCCCCATGCTGCGGGAGATTGAAGGGAATTTTGGCATCGTGCCCCATGGCCAACTGTTTGGCCGCAATGACGAGATCTGGCTCTTCCCTCACGCCTTCGAGCAGGTACAGGGGAAGCTGCGTTTCGATCGCATCGGCATCAAGCTGGCTGAGACCTTCAAGAAGGGATATCGATTGACCCATGAATGGGCTCTGGCTTACGGCCATGAGGCGAGCAAGGGATGCGTCGAGCTGGATGCCGCCAATGCCCGTGAATTCATGATGGGACGAGATGTCTGGCCAGAGCAGGATGCCGGGACTGGGGAAGTGATCGTTCGTTACCAGGGGCACCCGCTCGGCATGGGGAAATGGGTGGGGAGTCGCATCAAGAATGCCCTGCCCCGGGAGCTGGTACGGGACAACAACCTGTTCAATGCGTGAGAGTGGGGTCGCTCGAGCAAAAACAGCGCCTGTTCGAGTCTGAAAAACCCCCACTCTGGTTGAACTTTTATCCGGTTCTTGAAATGCCTAGAGCCTTGTCTAAGCTTAAGGCTATCCGCATACCAGTTAGCGCACGGCTCTGCAAGGAGCCAATTCCCCTATGCCAGGTACAAGGAATTCGTACCTGGCTTTTTTTGTCTTCCTTTTTCAACCATATTGGCACGATACCATCGTCTATTCGAGCATGTCTGCCGACTCGGGAATATCGCTCTGCTGCGCGTTGGTCATTTGTTGCAGTTCGTGCTGATAGAGCAGATCGATTGCCTGCTCGATGATGGAGGCCTGACTGTCTTCCAGTTGTTGCCCCAGCATAGCCAACCGCTCTGCATGACGATTGCTTATCCAGCATTGCAACCGGCTGTGGGTTTCCTGCTTGCGCTTCACGTGCTGGCGCTGCCGTTCGGCATTCTCTTGCGCAGCGCTTTTCTTCAATTCCTGGCTATCGTGACCTTCCGACATGTCTATATCGTGAATGTTATCTCTCATTTTTCGTTGGCATCTTCTACGAAAGTAAATCGGATTACGACTCCCCCACCGTCATGATGTCTGTGGACGACGACATGAATATATCACCAGATCAACAGGATATCATTTAACATAAAAAATGGAGAGGCGCGGTTTTTCTATAACAACCCATCCAGGGCGTGATCCGAGAACTTGTGTGCATCATCGAAATATTCCTGCAAGGTGCGCATGTCCTTGTGCCTTGTCACCTCGATGATCTTGTTCATCGGCTTGCCCGCCGTCACCGCCGAGGTGATGAACCCCCGCCGCAAACTGTGGCCACTGACATGGAGATCGTCGATGGCCTGGCCGGTTCGCCGCTTGATCATCAGGTTGATACCTTGCGGCCCCAGGGGGTCTGTCATCAGCTGTCCCCAGCGATTCATTCGACGAAACAGGGGACCCTCAGCAATCCGGCTTTTTTTCAGCCATTGTTGCAGTGCAGAGACCGGGCAATACCGGGTTCCTGGAATGAGTGCTATCTCCGATTCATGGAGCTGATGTTTGCTTGGTTTGAGACAAAGGCGTATCCCCTGCCCCACAAACTGCACGTCATTCACCTCGATCCTGGCCGCTTCCGATCGGCGCAAGGCGCCACTGAACATCAGGAGCAACAGGGTGTAATCCCGAAGTCCCGCCAGGTTGCTGGTATCTATCTCGTCCAGCACGCAGGCCAATGGTTTCAGGGTCAGCGCCCCCGTTTTGCGTTTGCGGTTATCACCGAGCCGTACTATGCCCCGCATCATCTCCTTTATCTCCGCATGCTCGGTCGGCATGGGGTGGATCCCCTTCTGCTTGAAGGCATAGCGAATGCCGGCAAGCCGTCTTACCAGGGTGGCCGGTTTGCGAGGTTCCCCGTTGCGAAGCTCCCCCTTCCCTTCTTCTTTGTCCAGCCAGACCCAGTTGGCCAGGATGCCGTCGGCCTGATCCGCCAGAAAATTCATGATGTCGTGGTGTGTCGTCTGCAAGGGCTCCAGCCCGTGGAGCTGGCACCAGGAGACAAAAATACGGGTATCTGCCTGATAGGCATTGAGGGTGGAGTCGGCTTTAGCGCTGCGCAGGAAGCGTCTTGCCCGGCTGTTCAGCTGAGGATCGAAGACGCTTTGCAAGGATTGCTGAACTGGGTTTTGAAGGCGTGGGTAGTTCACTTAACTCTATGATTTAAAGCGGAGTTTCGGTGGATCTTACAGGATCATTCAGATCTATCAAGTATCGATAATGAATATTATCGATACTTAGGAAGAGTGCTTTTAACCCATTTCAGCTCCCTCATTTATTTCTCAAGTACCCTGTCATCCCTGCTCCGTTTTATCAGGATTGTGGCTTTAATCTCATCAGTATCCACCGCAAAAAAAGTGAGAGATAACAACTTGGCATGATTGTTTTTGGATGGGTAATGATAGTGCTGATTGTCATAGTAAAACGCCCCGCTATGCGGGGCGTTGTCTGTTATCGCTTTGCCAACTTGAACAATTCGAAGAAATTGTGGCTGGTGGCCTCCGCCAATTCAGCGAGCGATATCTGGCGAAGATCCGCGATAAATTGGGCAACGTCGCGAACAAAGGCCGGCTCGTTCTCCCTCCCCCGGTGCGGAACCGGTGCCAGATAGGGAGAGTCGGTTTCAACCAGCAGTCGCTCCAGGGGCAACGCCTTGACCACGGCCTGTAGGGCTGAGGCGTTCTTGAAGGTGGCTATCCCCGAGATGGAAATATAGAACCCCATTGCCATCGCGGCCTCGGCCATTTCGAGGGACTCGGTGAAGCAGTGCAGCACTCCGCCCACCTGTTCGGCCCCCTCCTCTCGCATGATCCGCAACGTGTCTTCCTGGGCATCCCGGGTGTGGATGATGAGCGGTTTGTTCAGTGCCCGGGCTACACGAATATGTTCGCGGAAAGAGGCTTGCTGTACATCCTTGTTTTCCGGTGAATAGAAGTAGTCGAGCCCGGTTTCGCCGATGGCCACCACTCTCTCATCGGCCGCCTGAGTCAGCAGCAAGGCAGCATCCACCCCGGGATCCTGATTGAGCGGGTGAACACCGCAGGAGGCAAACACCTGAGGATAGGGAGCGATGGCCTCCATCATGGTCGGGAACTGGGCCTGGGTCACACTCACGCAGAGAAAATATCCCACGCTCTGCTGCGCCGCCTTGGCCAGCACATCGGCCATGTCGGTCTGCTTGGTGCCATAACTCAAGCGATCGAGATGGCAATGGGAATCAACGAGTAACATAGACAACCTTGTTTATAACCAGCGATTGAGCCAGTTCATCAAATGGATGGTGGGATTGGAAAGCTGTCCTGGCTGACAAGCCTCTTTCAGCACAACCAGCTGCTGTTCAGCTTCCAGGAGCCGTTCGCTGGAGTGTTTCTCTGCCAGTTGCTGGCTGAGTGATGCAAGATCCGGCATTGCCAGTTGATGATTGCCGCAGCCAGCCTGAAGCTTGAGGGCATCGCACAGGAAGAGCTGCAACCAGTGCAGCCGGACCTGAGTATCCTCGGCCAACTGGGCACAGACATTCGCCGCACGGGTGGGGGCCGATGCCAGCGAGACAAATCCGTCGAGCAATGCCCGTCTGGCATCATCTTGCTGTGCTTCGATGTAGCTCAGCACCCGCAGCGGCGCACCCTGGCAGATCCGCACCTGGGCCTGGGTGGCCTGATGGCCCTGCTCGGCGAGCCAGGCAAGGGTCTCCCCCTCAGAGGGGAGCTGGCAGACATGCTTGTGACAACGGCTCAAGATGGTGGGGAGCAGGCGAGATACCCGGGATGCGATGAGCAGCAACAGACTGTCGCCAGCCGGCTCTTCCAGCGTCTTCAGCAAAGCATTGGCGGCAGACTCCGTCATGCGCTCCGCCTCCTGAATGATCACCACCTTTCCGCGACCGAGCTGGGACGTGCTCTGGAGACGGCTGCAAATCTCCCGGATGGCTTCGACACCTATGGTCTTGCCCTCGGGCCCCAGGGTGCCAAGATCCGGGTGATGCCCCTTCTCAAAAAGCTGGCAGGAGTGGCACTGACCGCAGGGCTCACCTCGTTGTGGATGCTGACACAGGTGCAGTCGCGCCAGTCGCTCTGCAAGCTGCTCCTTGCCAAGGCCGGGATCGCCTAGCAGCAACCAGGCGTGCCCGAGCCGTCCGGCCCGGGCCGTCTCGCTCAAGGCATGCCAATCCGGGATCAGCCAGGGATACATAGTCCCTCGCTTGCCAGATAATGCTCAAGAGCTGCCTCGATGGCGGCTTTGACTTGCTCCGGGGGCAATCCGGCATCGATGACCTGGATGGAATCATCGGCGGCCGCCAACTCGAGGTAACGCTGGCGGGTACGTTCAAAGAAGCCGATCTGCTCCAGCTCAATCCTGTCCAGCTCGCCGCGATGGCGGGCCCGCTGCAGGCCGATGGCAGGATCGATGTCCAGATAGAGCGTCAGATCCGGCTTGAAATCCCCGAGGACCGCCCGTTTGATGGCGCCGATGAGGTTCGCATCGATGCCGCGGCCACCCCCCTGATAGGCCTGGGAGGAGAGATCGTGGCGATCGCCCACTACCCAGATGCCGTCTGCCAAGGCAGGCTTGATCCGGGTCTCCACCAGTTGTACCCGGGAGGCGTACATCAACAGCAGCTCGGCCTCGACTGTCAGGCGCTCGTCGTGCACTTCCTTGACGATGGCCCGCATCCGCTCGGCCAGCGGCGTGCCGCCCGGCTCACGGGTACACTCGAGCCGAGCCACGCCGTGGCCATGCAGATAGTCGGTCACATAACGCACCGCGGAGCTCTTCCCTGCTCCTTCCAGTCCTTCAATCACGATAAATTTAGACATTAGGGTTTCTTCAATATGTATTCGCGGACCGCCCGATTGTGTTCATCGAGGGTCTTGGAGAAGTAGTGGGCACCGCCCCCCTTGGCAACGAAGTAGAGATAGTCGGTCGATTTGGGGTTGAGCGCCGCCTCGATGGAGGCCTTGCCCGGCATGGCGATGGGCGTCGGAGGCAGACCATCGATCACATAGGTGTTGTAGGGGTTCACGTCGGTCAAATCGCTGCGGCGAATGTTGCCATCGAACCTGTCCTTCACCCCGTAGATGACGGTAGGGTCGGTCTGCAACTTCATGCCAAGGCGTAGGCGGTTGACGAACACAGAGGCAATCTGGGCCCGTTCATCCGGTTGGCCCGTCTCTTTTTCGATGATGGAGGCCATGATGAGCGCCTCATAGGGTGTCTTGTAGGGCAGATTGGCCTGACGCTTCTCCCAGGAAGCCTCCAGGAACGTTTTCATGTCCTGATAGGCGCGGCGCAGGATGGAGAGATCGCTGGCATGAGTGGTATAGGCGTAGGTTTCCGGCAGGAACCATCCCTCCAGCTTGCCATTTTCGATGCCGAGTTCCTGAGCCAGCTCGGTTTCGCTCTGCTCCAGAGTCAGGCGCTCCAGATAGGGGGCACTGGAAAGTTGCTTCAGCCAATCCTCAAATCGGGACCCTTCGACAAAGGTCAGGCTGAAGTGAAACTCCTTGCCGGAAGCAAAGAGAGAGAGGGTCTCCTTGAGCGGCGCCCCTTCCTTGATTTCATAGGTGCCGGACTTGATGGCCACCAGTTCGGGATGACCGCGCAACCAGAGACGCACCGCCCAGGGGCTGGTTTCCCCCTCCCCCAGTTCGGCAATCAGGCGCGCCGCATGGGCGCCTTTTTCGACGGTAAAGAGGCGGGTTGGCCCCTTGTTGGTGAGCGTCTCCACCTGTTGCCACTTGTGATACACGTACCCTCCGGCAACGGCGACAGAGAGTGCCGCCCCCGCGAGCAGGGTGTAAAGCCGATTAAACTTCAATGACCAAGCGCTCCTGTAAACGGCGAATCAATACCGGACTGGGATAGTGCATATCCCCGATGCTGGTGACCGGGACAATCCCCATCAGGGTATTGGTCAGCCAGACCTCTTCCGCCTGCCAGAGTGACTCCAATGGAGCCTCTACGACACGCAGTTCAATGCCCATCTGTTTAAGCATCGTCATCACGCGCTTGCGCATGATGCCATCGATCCCGGCGCGGGTGAGATCCGGTGTGAACACCGTCCTGCCACGACGCCAAAACAGATTCGCGCTGACCCCTTCTATCAGAAATCCCCGGCTGTTCAAGACTATACCTTCGACCCCGCCACGCGCAGCAAGTTCGCGCTTCAGCATCACTTGTTCGAGGCGCCCCAGCGTCTTGAGACCGGCGAGCATGGGACTGTCCCCAAGCTGCTGCTGGCATACCAGGGCATTGATGCCGGTTTGCTGCCAATCATGATAATGCTCAGGATAAGGTGCCAAAGAGACGATGCGAGTGGGCGTGTCACAGCCTGCGCCGTCATATCCCCGCCCACCGGCGCCCCGGGTCAGCATTATCTTGACGACAGCCTGTGTCTGCCCAGAAGCCAGCTGCGCCGCTTCGTCGGCAAGCAGGTCCCAGGAGTGCTCGCCAAAACCAAGCCGGGCGTTGGCATGTTGCAGCCGGGCCAGATGGTCCTGCCACCAGAGTACCTTCCCTTCCCTCACCAGCATGGTGGTGAAATGACCATCACCGTATGCCAGACCACGATCCCTGGCTGACAGTGTGTCTGTGGGTATTCCATTAATCAGCAAGGGGATCCCTCCGATAAAAAAGGCCCGATACTGCCGTATCGGGCCTTATCATTCGCCCAGAGCGAATTATACGCGTTTGAAGATCAGGGAGCCATTGGTGCCGCCAAAACCGAAGGAATTGGAGAGGGCATATTCGAAGCTGCCGGCCTTGGCAACGTGCGGCACCAGATCCAGGTCGCACTCATCATCCGGGTTGTCCAGGTTGATGGTGGGAGGCACCATCTGGTCACGCAGAGAGAGCACTGTGATGATCGCCTCGATGGCGCCAGCCGCACCCAACAGGTGGCCTGTCATGGACTTGGTGGAGCTGACCATCAGGGCGCTGGCATGTTCACCAAACACCTTCTTCATGCCGCGCAGCTCTGCCACATCCCCAAGGGGGGTAGAGGTACCGTGAGCATTGATGTAACCGATCTGCTCGGGTGCGATGCCAGCATCCTTGATGGCGTTCTTCATGGCGCGTGCGCCACCATCACCGTCCGAGGGAGGGGCCGTCATGTGATAGGCATCCCCGCTCATGCCAAAGCCGACCAACTCGGCATAGATCTTGGCGCCTCGGGCCTTGGCATGTTCATACTCTTCCAGCACCAACACGCCGGCACCGTCGCCCAGCACGAAACCGTCGCGATCCTTGTCCCAGGGGCGGCTCGCCTTCTGCGGTTCGTCATTGCGGGTGGAGAGCGCCTTGGCAGCGGCAAAGCCGCCCATGCCCATGGGGGTGGAGGCTTTCTCGGCACCACCGGCAACCATCACGTCCGCATCGCCATAGGCGATCATCCGGCCAGCCATGCCGATGGCATGGGTACCCGTGGTACAGGCGGTAGTCACGGCGATGTTCGGGCCCTGCATGCCTTTCATGATGGAAAGATGACCGGACACCATATTGATGATGGTGGACGGAACGAAGAAAGGGCTCAGCTTGCGAGGGCCGCCATTGATGAGGCTGCTGTGGTTCTGCTCAATCAGACCCAGACCGCCGATACCGGAGCCGATGGCAACGCCTACCCGCTCCGCGTTCTCTTCGTTGATGATCAGGCCGGAATCTTCCAGGGCCTGGACACCCGCCGCCACGCCATACTGGATGAAGAGATCCATCTTGCGGGCTTCTTTGCGGTTGATGCCGAACTCTTCGGGGTCGAAATCCTTGACCAGGCCTGCGAAACGGGTTGCGAACTCGCTTGCATCAAAGTGGTCGATGAGGGAAATGCCGCTCTGCCCGTTGAGCAGGGCTTGCCAGCTGGATTCGGCAGTGTTGCCTACCGGGGAAAGCATCCCCAAGCCGGTCACCACGACTCTGCGTTTTGACACTGAGGTAGTCTCCGAGAGGTGTTTTGAAAGGGGTAAACATAAAAGAAGCGGCCCTTGGGCCGCTTCTTTCAGAACAGGAACTTATTCCTGATTAGCGGTGATGTAGTCGATAGCCGCTTGAACAGTGGTGATCTTCTCGGCTTCTTCATCAGGAATTTCGGTATCGAATTCTTCTTCCAGCGCCATTACCAGTTCAACGGTATCCAAAGAGTCAGCGCCCAGGTCGTCGACGAAGGAGGCAGCGTTCTTCACGTCTTCTTCTTTAACACCCAGTTGTTCGATGATGATTTTCTTTACGCGTTCTTCGATGTTGCTCATGACCTGAATTTTCCTTTAAAAATACGCTATTGCGTCTGGTTGGGGTAGTGTATTCAATTGACGTGAGTTTGCAAGTGACTTGCCGCTGGTCAAACCACGAAATTCGCCAAACTTCGGCGTATTATCGCAAATTTGAACAGAACTCACGACAAATTGATTACACCATGTACATCCCGCCATTAACATGCAGGGTTTCGCCGGTAATATAGGCGGCATCATCCGATGCCAAGAATACCACAGCGGCAGCAATTTCTTTCGGATCGCCCAAACGGGCAGCAGGCACCTGATTCATGATGCCGGCGCGCTGCTCTTCATTGAGCGCCTTGGTCATGTCGGTCTCGATGAAACCGGGAGCAACCGCATTCACCGTGATGCCACGAGATGCCACTTCACGGGCCAGCGACTTGGTAAAGCCAACCAGACCAGCCTTGGCAGCAGCATAGTTGACCTGACCGGCGTTGCCCATGGTGCCGACTACGGAACCGATGCTGATGATGCGACCGTTACGCTTCTTCATCATGGCACGCAATACCGGCTTGCTCAGACGGTACAGGGAGGTGAGATTGGTGTCGATGATCTCGTTCCACTCGTCATCCTTCATCCGCATCAGCAGGTTGTCGCGGGTGATGCCGGCGTTGTTGATCAGGATGTCGATGTCGCCAAAACGCGCCTTGATGGCGGCGAAGACGGTTTCGATGGATTCCTGACTGGTCACGTTCAGTGCCATGCCGCAGCCTTGCTCACCCAGGTAAGCACTGATCGCTTCGGCACCGCTCTCGCTGGTCGCGGTACCCACGACTTTGGCGCCACGAGCAGCAAACGTCTCCGCAATCGCACGACCAATGCCACGGCTGGCGCCAGTGACCAACACAACCTTATCGGTAAAACTCATGACTTGCTCCTGTTTACTTGATCTGGGCCAGCGCCTGCTCGAACGAGGCGGCGTCGTTGGCGTGAATACCTTCCACTCGCGCATCGATGCGCTTGGCCAGGCCGGTCAACACCTTGCCCGGGCCCATCTCGATTTCGAGGGTAACACCGTCGTTGGCCATGCGCTCTACCGTTTCAGTCCAGCGAACCGGGCTGAACAGCTGACGCACCAGGGCTTGCTTGATGGCGGCAGGATCCTGCTCACAAGAGACGTCAACATTATTGATGACGGCGATGGCAGGAACCTTGATCTCGATCCCATCCAGGGCGGCGGCCAGCTTTTCTGCGGCCGGTTTCATCAGGGCGCAGTGGGAGGGCACGGAGACCGGCAGCGGCAGGGCACGCTTGGCGCCTGACTCTTTCATCAGCACGTTGGCACGCTCGACCGCCTCTTTGTGGCCGGCGATGACCACCTGACCCGGAGAGTTGAAGTTGACCGGAGAGACCACCTGCCCCTGGGCCGCTTTCTCACAGTTGGCAGCGATGCTTTCGTTGTCCAGACCGATGATGGCAGCCATGGCGCCAGTGCCTTCCGGTACGGCTTCCTGCATGGCCAAACCACGCAGCTCGACCAGCTTGACGGCATCGGCAAACGCCAGCGCGCCGCTGCACACCAGGGCGGAGTATTCCCCCAGGCTGTGGCCGGCCATCACGGCAGGGGTTACCCCGCCTTGTTGTTGCCACAGGCGCCACAGCGCGACGGAGGCGGTCAACAGCGCTGGCTGGGTACGCCAGGTTTTGTTGAGATCCTCGGCCGGGCCTGCCATCACCAGGGCAAACAGGTCATAGCCCAGCACCTGGCTCGCCTCGGCGAAGGTCTCTTTAATCACTGCGTGTTGCTCGGCCAGCTCGGCCAGCATGCCGACGCTCTGGGAGCCTTGTCCCGGGAAGGCAATGGCAAATCGGGTCATCATTGATTCCTTTAAGGTAAGACGAATTCGGTAAGCGGGCGCCCGAGGACCGGGCACCGCTCGGTATCAGAGGCGAACCAGCGCAGAGCCCCAGGCAAAACCGCCGCCGAAGGCTTCCAGCAGGACCAGCTGGCCGGGTTTGATGCGACCATCGCGCACCCCTTCATCGAAGGCGATGGGCACGGAGGCCGCGGAGGTATTGCCATGACGATCCAGGGTCAGGATCACCTTGTCGAGCCCCATGCCGAGTTTCTTGGCGGTGGCATTGATGATGCGGAAGTTGGCTTGATGGGGCACCAGCCAGTCCAGCTCGCTCGGCTCGACGTTGGCCGCAGCCAGGGTTTCGGTCACGATCTCGCTAAGGCGTGTCACCGCCACCTTGAAGACATCGTTGCCCTTCATGTACATGTAGGCTTCGAGCTCAGCACCCGGCATGCCGCGACGGGGCTGCGGCAGTTTGAGCAGCTCGCCATAACGGCCATCGGCATGCAGATGGGTGGAGAGGATCCCAGGAGTGTCGCTGGCACCGATGATCACGGCCCCTGCCCCGTCCCCGAACAGGATGATGGTGCCGCGATCCTCGGGATCGCACATGCGTGACAGCACGTCCGCACCGACAACCAGCACGTGGCGAGCAGCACCGGATTTGACGAACTGATCGGCGATGGCGAGAGCATATGTAAAGCCGGCACAGGCGGCGGCTACGTCAAACGCCGGGATCCCCGGTACGTCAAGCAGCCCCTGCAGTTCACAGGCAGCAGCTGGGAAGGCATTCTCTGCGCTGGTGGTGGCCAGCACTATCATGTCCAGATCGGCGGCAGTCAGACCTGCCGCATCAAGCGCACGCAAGGCCGCCTGATGAGAAAGGGTCGCGACGGTTTCGTCGGCTCCGGCGATACGGCGTTCACGGATCCCGGTGCGTTCCACGATCCATTCGTCACTGGTTTCAACCATCTGTTCAAGATCGGCGTTGGTACGAACCGAACTCGGCAGATAACTGCCAGTACCCAGAATTTTGCTATGCATAGAGTTTTATAAATCCCTGTCGGAAAAGACAGATTCAAGGCGATCTGCAATTTGCAATGGAAGTTGATGTCTGGCTTCTTGTGCGGCCAGCAGAATCGCATGACACAGAGCGCGGCGCTCGGCCCGCCCATGGCTTTTTACCACAATGCCGCGCAATCCTAACAGACTCGCGCCATTATACTGGTCGGGGTTCAGGTAAGAGAAACGCCGTTTGAACATAAATCCGGCGAGTCGACCAAGAAAACTGCGTTTTTTACGCGGATATCCGGCCAGTTCGGCCATCATCCGCACCACCCCCTCCGCGGTCTTGAGCGCCACGTTGCCCACGAAACCGTCGCAGACGATCACGTCACACTCGCCGCTGAAGATCCTGTCTCCCTCAATGAAACCGACAAAATTCAGGGCGGAGCATTGGCGCAGCAACTCAGCGCTGTGGCGCACCAGGTCGTTGCCCTTGATCTCCTCCTCCCCTACGTTGAGCAGCGCCACTCTGGGTGAAGGTATCCCCTCCACCTTCTCTGCGACCACGGCGCCCATCACGGCAAATTGCAGCAAGGTGTCGGCATCGCAGCTCACGTTCGCACCCAGATCCAGCATCACGGTCCGTTTTCCACCCAATGTGGGCAGCGCCTTGATGAGGGCTGGCCGGTCAACACCGGGCAAGGATTTGAGCACGCACTTGGCCATGGCCATCAAGGCACCGGTGTTACCGGCACTGACACAGGCATCGGCGGCGCCGCTCTTGACCAGATCCAGGGTCACGCGCATGGAGGAGTCTTTCAGGGTACGCAGCGCCACGATAGGCTTTTCGCCCATGCCCACGACCTGGGAGGCATGCACGAGACGAACGCGAGGGTGGTTGAGCAGGCCATGTTGCTGCAGAAGAGGGGCAGTCTGGTGTTGATCACCGACCAGAACAAGTTTTAGCTGGGGTAGAAGAGACAGTGCCTGCACGGCGGCAGGCACTGTTTCCGAGGGGCCGATATCTCCCCCCATTATGTCTAGCGCGACAGTTTGCGTAGACAAAGGCAATCCTTAAGCGATTACCTTTTTACCGCGGTAGAAACCATCGGCAGTCACGTGGTGACGACGATGAATTTCGCCACTGGTCTGATCAACAGTCAGGGCAGCGGTGGTCAGCGCATCGTGGGAACGACGCATGCCACGCTTGGCGCGGGTTTTACGGTTCTGTTGTACGGCCATGGTAGGCTAACTCCTAAAATTCACTTACGTTTGAGCGCTTCAAGAACTGCAAAGGGATTCGGCCGCTCATCAGCAGGTTCGATTTCACCCCAGGTCATCTCCATGTTTCCTCTGGGACACACATCCACCGGATGCATGGCTACCTGAGGCAACGAGAGGATGAGTTCATCCTCCAGGATTTGATGAAGATCTATCTCGCCGTTTTCGTCCAACTCAATGGGCTCATAAGCTTCCGGCAGTTCTTCCTCGTTTGTTCTTTCGAACAGCGGAGTGTAAACAAAACTAGCTTCACAAAGGTGTTCAAATGTCTCACCACAACGCTGGCAAACCAGGTCGACCTTGGCATGGGCAGTGCCTTTCATAACGGTCAACTTCTGGACATCTTTGCCAAAGTGCAGTGTGACATCCACATCACTTCGCAAGCCTTCGGTTGATTCCTCCAGCCTGGGCATCTGCGACTTTTCCACTATCCCGACATAATCGAGTAGCTTCAAGGCATTACGGACTGGATCAACCTTAACGGGCAACTTCACCTTTTGCATAGGGCGCGAATATTATAGGTCCAACAAGGGATAGTCAAAGGAAAAAGTCCTTACCGCCGATGATTTTACCTTCACAGGCCCCTGCAAGAGGAACTTGTGCTCATCGGTGGCCGATTATGCCATATCGTGCAGGATCTGGCACAGGATCCTGTTCCCCTCCCCTGTCTGTCCACCGGATGTGCTCCTTGGTGTCTCATCAGGTGGCAGAACAGCGCGGGTCGCTCCCCAGCAGGCCTGGTGTCGCAGCCACTCTGGGCTCGGCTTCCATCAGTCGGCGTATGGCTTTGAAACTGCCCACGGCAGCCTTGATGGCAATGGGATTGACCAGCCAGCCCGGCAAGTTGTTGCCCGGGTTGGTATAGGTTTCGAGCCGAACGAGTGTGCTGCCATCCCGTTGGGGTAGCGCCTCCCACCGTCCGGCGCTTTCCTGGATCCGGAACAGCCCTGCATGCAATGGCAGGGCATTCGGCTCTGCCAACACCTCGAGAGTCAGGCTGCAATCGATGCGTCGACTCAGATGGGAGCGGGTGATGAGCTCCCTGTCTTGCACCGGCCAGGGAGATGCCAGGCGGGTATAGACCAGATCATCGTCGGGACCCGATCTGGCCAGCACCCTGACTTCACGGCTCTGGGGCAACCACTCTTTATGGCGCGCCGTGTTGCGCAGCACCGTGATCAGCGCGCCAGGATCGGCATTCACGCGCATCTCCAGACGTAAGGCCTGAAAAGAGGTCGGAGGATGTGGCTGGGTCCAAAGCATCACCCCCTCATCCCCCTGGCGAAGTTGCCATGTCCCTGCCCAGCTGGCGAAGGAGATCAGTGCCATGACCAAGGCCGCATATCGTGTCATCACGCTCAATTCCGATCTCTTGTGTTTGTGCTGTGGTTCCATCAGCATGCATGCTTCCCGCTAATTAGGCGAGTCCCGCTGTAGACATCTCCTGTTTGCGTGGCCCCATCTGCACAGATAGAATCAACCAATTGATTTATAAATGGATATCATCAAAACATGCAGCCTTCCTTGATCCTCGCGTCCACCTCGTCCTACCGCAAGACCTTGCTGGAAAAACTCGGTCAGCCGTTTCACTGTGCCGCGCCTCAAGTCGATGAGACGGCGCAACACGGGGAAACCGCGGAAGCCCTGGTCAGCAGATTGGCGTTTGCCAAGGCGAGTGCGGTTGCGGCTGCTCGTGATCAAGGATTGATCATCGGTTCAGATCAGGTGTGCGTCTGTGACGGGCAGATCCTCGGCAAGCCCGGCACGGTGGAGAAGGCGGTCGAGCAGTTGCTGCAGGCCCAAGGCAAGCGCGTCATCTTTTACACCGGGCTGTGCGTGATCAATGCTGCAAATGGCCATGCCGAGCAGCTCGTCGAGCCTTTCACCGTGCATTTTCGTTCGCTCGACGAAGCCGCCATCCGTCGCTATGTGGAGGCCGAACGTCCTCTGGATTGTGCCGGCAGCTTCAAGTGCGAGGGAATGGGCATCGTCTTGTTCAAGGCGCTGGAGGGGCGCGATCCCAACGCCCTTGTCGGTCTTCCCCTGATAGGCTTGGTTGATCTCCTGGGTCGCCACGGCCTGGCTCTGCCATAACAAGAACTCTGCCATGAAAAACGGGAGCCTTGGCTCCCGTTTTTCATGGTTGTCAGCGTGGCAGCTTGGCGAGGAACGCCTCAAGCTCCGGTGACAATGGCGCTTCCACCTGCATCTCCCGGTCGTCCACCGGATGAGTAAAGGTGAGCTTCCAGGCGTGCAGGAACAAACGCTTTAGCCCCTGCCCTCGCATCTTTTCATCAAACCCGGCCTCACCATATTTGTCATCGCAGGCGATGGGATGGCCGGCGTGCTGGGTGTGGACACGGATCTGGTGAGTACGGCCAGTGATGGGACTGCACTCGACCAGTGTGGCCTCAGCAAACTGACGGGCAATCCGGAACCGGGTCTCGGAAGGTTTGCCATCGCTGCTGACCCGCACCACCCGCTCGCCGGATTGCAGATCATTTTTGCGAAGTGGCGCATTGACCACCTTGACGTGGGGTTGCCACTGGCCGCGCACCAGCGCCAGATACTGCTTGCGCATGGTCTTGACCCGCAACTGCTCGTGCAGGCTGCGCAGGGCACTGCGCTTCTTGGCAACCAGCAGCACGCCGGAGGTGTCGCGATCCAGCCGGTGCACCAGTTCGAGGAAACGGGCTTCGGGGCGCAGGGCACGCAGCCCTTCGATGACGCCAAAGCTGAGGCCGCTACCGCCGTGCACTGCCATGCCGGACGGCTTGTTGAGCACTATCATGGCATCGTCTTCAAACAGGATCTGGCTCTCCAGACGCTGGATGCTGCCGAGGTTGGCAGAAGGCAACTCGTTCTTCTCGGCCACACGCACGGGGGGCACCCGCACCTCGTCACCGGCACAAAGCTTGTATTCCGGTTTGATGCGCTTCTTGTTGACCCGCACCTCCCCTTTTCGAAGGATGCGATAAATCAGGCTCTTGGGGACGCCCTTTAACTGAGTCTTGAGAAAATTGTCGATGCGCTGCCCGTCATGCTCAGCTTCGATGGTGAGCAGCTGCACTTGTTGATGTATCTGTGTCATGGCGCGGATTTTAACACCGCTGACAGCCCTTGGCTCCATGCTTTGTTAAAAAATGGCGTCTTGCTATAAAAGTGGTTTAAATGGGATAATAAACAAGGTTTTGTCATTGTGTTCAAGCCTTGTACTAAGTGGCCAAAATGTATGCCACCCAATCCCGAAACACCGTGTATACAAGAACATGACGGTTCCCGGGTGCGAGGTACAACGCATGGAGAACACAAACAGAGCCGACGTAAATTGTCTCCACATCGGTATCCTTAATTCACGCCCTCTCGAGAAGGCTGAACCAGAGTGCCCTTAGTTTGCGCCTCATGCATACCCCAACCGGGAGGTTGCCCCAGCATGCTGAAGACCCGAGGCCGGCGCCGGCAGGACCCAGTGGAGGAATCAAAATGACAAAATAATGAGAACTCAATGAAAAGAATGCTAATCAACGCGACTCAGGAAGAGGAGTTGCGCGTAGCGCTGGTTGACGGACAACAGCTCTACGATTTGGATATTGAAAGTCCGGGACACGAGCAGAAAAAAGCGAACATTTACAAGGGCAAAATCACCCGAGTAGAACCCAGTCTCGAAGCTGCTTTTGTTGACTATGGCGCCGAACGCCACGGTTTCCTGCCGTTAAAGGAAATCGCCCGCAATTACTTCCCCTCCGGTTACTCCTATCAGGGTCGTCCCAACATCAAAGAAGTGGTCCGCGAAGGCCAGGAAGTGATTGTCCAGATCGACAAGGAAGAGCGTGGTACCAAGGGTGCAGCCCTCACCACCTTCATCAGTCTGGCTGGCAGCTACTTGGTGCTGATGCCGAACAACCCTCGTGCCGGCGGCATCTCCCGTCGCATCGAGGGTGACGAGCGGACCGAGCTGAAGGAAGCCCTGAGCGGACTGACCGTGCCGGACGGCATGGGCCTCATCGTGCGCACCGCCGGTGTGGGCAAGTCCCCGGAAGAGCTGGAGTGGGATCTGAACGTTCTGCTCAATCACTGGGACTCCATCCACAAGGCGTCACAACAACGTTCCGCTCCGGTGCTCATTCACCAGGAGAGCAACGTCATCGTGCGCGCCATCCGTGACTATCTGCGTCGCGATGTGGGCGAGATCCTGATCGATAATCCGGTCATCTTCGAGCGCGCCAAGTCACATATCGAGCTGGTCCGCCCCGATTTCCTCAATCGCGTGAAGCTGTACAAGGGTGATGTCGCCCTGTTCAACCACTTCCAGATCGAGAGCCAGATCGAATCGGCCTTCCAGCGCGAAGTGCGCCTGCCCTCCGGCGGCAGCATCGTCATCGACCCGACCGAAGCACTGACCTCCATCGATATCAACTCCTCCCGCGCCACCAAGGGCGGCGATATCGAAGAGACCGCCCTGCAGACCAACCTGGAAGCGGCCGACGAGATTGCCCGTCAATTGCGCCTGCGTGACCTGGGTGGCCTGATTGTCATCGACTTCATCGACATGACCCCGGTTCGCCATCAGCGCGAAGTGGAAAACCGTCTGCGTGAAGCGGTGCATCAGGATCGTGCCCGCATCCAGCTGGGCCGTATCTCCCGTTTCGGTCTGCTGGAGATGTCTCGCCAGCGTCTGCGTCCCTCCCTCAACGAGTCCAGCAGCCATATCTGCCCCCGTTGCCAGGGTCAGGGGGTCATCCGTGACAATGAATCCCTCGCCCTGTCCATCCTGCGTCTCATCGAAGAAGAGGCCATGAAGGACAACACCGAGCAGGTTCATGCCCAGGTGCCGGTCGATGTGGCCGCCTATCTGCTCAACGAGAAGCGTACTTCCATCGCCAATCTGGAACAGCGCAATGATGTGCGTGTCTACATCATTCCGAACCAGCATCTGGAAACCCCGCACTACGAAGTGACCCGCATCCGTCAGAACGAGATCCCGGAAGCGGCCAGCTACGAGCTCAAAACCGAGATTGCCAAGCCGGTCTATCAGCCGCGCCAGGCTCAGGTAGTCGAGCGTGAACAACCGCTGCTGCAAGGGTTTGCCCCGGCTCCTCAGCCGGTTGCGCCCGCCGCCCCGGCTCCTGTTGCGACTCCCGCTCCGGTTGCAGAACAAGTCGGCTTCTTTGGCAAGCTGGCCAAGGCCTTCTCCGGCCTGTTCGGTGCCTCCTCCGATGCGGCTCCGGCCGAGGTGAAGGCGCCTGCCGACAAACCGGCCGCCCAGCGCGAAGTTCGCAAGGATGACGGGCACCGTCACCAGCGCGATGAATCCCGCAGCCGTGGTCAACGTGGCCGTCGCGACGACAACCGCAGCAATCGCAACGCCGAGAGCGGTGACAAGCGTGAAGGCGCAGCAAGCCGCGAGAGCAGTGATCGCAATCGTCGCCCGCGTAAAGAGCGTGAGCCTCGTCAAGAGCGGGAACCGCGTCAGGAACGGGAACCCCGTGGTGACGTGCGCACCGAACAGCGCATGGAACGTGAGCCTCGCGAACCCCGCCAGGAGCGCGAACCTCGTGCCCCGCGTCCGGCTCGTGAACCTCGCGTCCCCCGCGAACCCCGTGCCGAGGTGATCGTCGAGGCGGTTGATACCGTTGATACTGCGGTCGCCAGCGCTGAACCGCGTCAGGAGAAAGAGCAGAAAGTGGCTGAGCGCCGCGAACGTCGCCAACTGCGCAAGCAGATCCGTGTCGATGTCGCCGCGACCGACACCCCTGCCCTGCCGACTGACGAGGAAATCACCGATGTCGCCGCTGAGCAGCAAGAAGAGCAAGGCGAAGGTCAGCGTCGTTCCCGCCGTACCCCGCGCAATCAGCGCATCGAAGGGCAACGTCGCAAGCGCATCAACGAAGAGGCTCGTGGCCAGCGTGAAGACGAAGCACAAGGTGAAGTGCAGCTGACTACCGCAGCCCAGGCCGATGCGGCTCAGGTGAAGGTGGAAGAACCGGTTGTCCCTGTCATCACCATTCCGAGCGCAGAAGCGGTTGCTGCCGCCCTGCAGGCCTCCGCCGCACTGACCGAACACGTGGTGGCTGAAGCCGTTGCTGAGGAAGCGGCAGAGCAGGCACTGGCAGCCCAGGCTGTGGACGTGCCCTCCACTGACGAAGTTGAGCAGGCTGCGCAAGCAGACGCTGAACCCGTCGCCGAAGTGGCAGTTGTCGAGCCCGAGATGGTCGCACCTATCGTCGACACCGCCTCTCATGACGAACCTGTAGCCGTGATCGACGCTGTCGAGCAGACCCAGCAAGTTGAGGCCATCCCAGAAGAGGTTGCACCGGTTGCTGAAGCGGCACCTGTCGCGATCGCTGAGGAGACGGCCACCGCCGAGGCGGAGGTCGTCGAGATGCCTGCTGCCGTGGTGCAAACCGAGCCAGCAACCAGCCCCGAAGTGAAGGTCAGCAAGGGTGCCGGTGTATTGGCCCGTGCCCGCAAGGCTTATGCCCCCATGGCAACGCCGGCTGCGGCTCCTGCCCCGACACCCCGTGAACCCGTGGAGTACGCTCCCCTGGTACGCAGCGAAGTCGTGACCTCCGGTCGCCACGGTGGCAGCACCGCTGCCAGCAACGTGGCAACCAGCCCGGCCGGTCGCCCCTGAGCAGACCCGTTAGTCTGAATAAAGAGCCACACATTGTGTGGCTCTTTTTTTGTCTCTTTTTTGGGGCTGACATCGCCTTGCTCTCCCCCCCTGCCCGTTCGATATCCGCCGCTTTCCCGATGTTCAATGACCACACACACCCAGTCCAAGCAAGACGTGAATAACACACCAGACAGAGGATTCATCTCTGACAAAGCATCACGACATGCTCTGCTTTGTCGACAGGGTCCGTGCATTGACAGCATATGATGCCTTTGGCAAACAGTCTGGCAGCCCCTTTGACTGCTCTGTCGGTGTGTTCGTGGTAGCTGAGACAGCCCAGGTTGAACAGGAATGCCAGACATAGGGCAACCTGTGGCGCTCTTCACTCTCATCATTTCTGGTGAGGATCATAGACCCGTTGAACGCCCTCCCTTCAGCTTCACGTGCAAGGGTCGGCTTGTAACAAGGCGTCACACAGGCAGGTTCCTCTCACTGTGCACAACGAGTAGTTCAGGGATGTAGAGAAGCTAAAGAGGTGATAGATAATGTCATTCAACATCTTGTCTGATGGCATACAGCTATCACTCATTGAACTATTGCCGTATGACGTGACATTCACCAGGCAACAAAAAAGGGCCCGAAGGCCCTTGTTTCATTTCCAATGACTGTCGCGCTTACCCGCCAAAGAGATGGTTGTTCAGCAGGAACAGGCCGCCGGAGAGCAGCATGGTGAGCGGCAATGTCAGCACCCAGGCCAGCAGAATGGTCTTGATGGTCTGGCTCTGCAGGCCGGACTTGTTGGCCACCATGGTCCCCGCCACCGCAGAGGAGAGAATGTGGGTGGTGGACACCGGCATCCCGGTCAGACTCGCAATCCCGATGGACGCGGCGGCCGTGATCTGGGCTGCAATGCCCTGGCTGTAGGTCATGCCGGAGGAACCGATCTTCTCCCCTACCGTGTAGACGATACGACGCCAGCCCACCATGGTGCCGCAACCGAGCGCCAGGGCGATGGACACGATGACCCAGGTCGGCGCATATTCGGCCGTTGCGGTCAGATCCTTGCGCCATTTGGCGAGATCGGTCAGCTCCTTGGCCGGCAGTGGCAACTTGGAGACCTTGCGGGCAGTGTCATCGATGCACAGCAGCAGACGACGCACCTCGCGGCGATCCACCAGGTTCATCTCCTCGTAGGTGCGCACCTGCCCCAGACGCTTGTCGAGGGTCGCCATGGCCTGCAGGGCCTCCCCTGCCGCACAGTGGCTCATCAGCTCTTCCTGGGCTTTGGCAGGCACACTGAAGTTCACCAGATGGGAGACCTGATCCTGGTTACGCTGGTAGATCTCCATGATGCGCTGGTTGGCATCCTGGGTTCTGTCCAGATCATAGGAGCGGCTGTTCATGTCCAGCGCAAAATAGGCAGGCGCCATGCAGATCAGCACCAGCATCACCAGACCGATGCCTTTCTGGCCATCGTTGGAGCCGTGCACGAAGCTCACCCCCATTGCGGAACAAATCAGAGTGACACGGGCCCAGAACGGTGGATGCTTCTTGCCGTCCACCAGCAGGCGCTCTTCCGGGGTCTTGTGGATCTTGCTGCCAAGCCATACGCGCTTCATGGCGAACAGCAGCAGGGCGGCAATGATGAAGCCCACGGTGGGAGAGATGATGAGAGAGAGCATGATGTCGATGGCTTTGCCGACGTTGATACCCTCTTTCAGGGGTTGATGGCTGATCAGGGCATAGGCACCGCCTACCCCCAGGATGGAACCGATCAGGGTGTGGGAGCTGGATGCCGGAATGCCGAAGTACCAGGTTCCCAGGTTCCAGACGATGGCCGAGAACAGCAGGGAGAACACCATGATCAGACCCTGGGTGGAGTCCATGCCAAGCAGCAGATCGATGGGCAGCAGATGAACGATGGCGTAGGCCACCCCCAATCCACCCAGCATGACACCGGCGAAATTGAACAGACCGGAAGCCACCACCGCCATATGAGCCGGCATCGCCTTGGTATAGATAACCGTTGCTACCGCGTTGGCGGTATCATGAAAGCCGTTGATGAATTCATAGGCCAGCACAAAAAAAACGGCCAATACCAAACCGATTGACCACCACAAACCCAAACCACTAAACATTTCAAACATAAAAACGAACCTGTTTATGAGTTGCGGCGGATTATGCCAGAAGGCTCGATGCGCCATACCCGTTGTTGAAATATTTCAGCAAAAAAAAAAAAGGGCATTCCGTCAGAAAATGTCTTAGGGCCTGTAGGAACGGGGCTTGTCGATGATTAATTTAAGTCCATTCCATTGCTGTGGATAGGCGCCAATCAAAGCCGGAGCATGGCTCAATGTCCTAAAAAAGCTGCCTTTCAACCCGCTCGGCACGCCCGTTTCCTTTTGTCAGATAAAAAAGAGGGTGCCTTGGCACCCTCCTCGATAGACAAGCCGCACGGTGCGGGGATCAATCCTGGTTGATCCGGCTGGCCACAGCCCCTTGCTGACTCTTGTATTTGGCATTTTCCCGTTTGTTGTACGGGCGAGCCGCGGTACCTGACAGCATCTCGAAGTTCAGGGCACCGATCTTCATCTTGGGACGCAGGGCCAGAGGCAACTTGCCGCCGTTGTAAAACTCCAGCACGATGCGACCGGACCAGCCCGGATCGATGCGGTGGGCGGTGACGTGCACCATGAGGCCCAGGCGCGCCAGGGAGGAGCGACCATCCAGCCAGCCGACGATATCGGCGGGCAAGGTAACCGATTCATAGGTCACCGCCAGCGCCAGCTGACCCGGGTGCAGATAGAAGGCTTCGCCGTCCGGCACGTGGATCTCCTCGCTCATCACCCGCTCGATGGCATCGGCCATCTCGGCACTGGTCCCGCCAAGGTCGATATAAGGCGCGGTATGATCGCGAAACACCCGAAACTCGTTGCCCAGCAGCACATCGACGCTGACGCCGCTGATCCGCTCAACACCGGGCCGCGGCTCGATGACGATCTGGCCTTCATCCAGGTGCCGTTCGATATCGGTATCACAAAGACGCATTCTGCGACTCTCCTGACAAAAGATTCATTAAAAAAAGCCGGGCATCACCCGGCTTGTTTTCTCTCAACCAATCAACATATGGCGGATACGCGCCTTGAGCATGTCGATGGCGATGCGGTTCTTGCCGCCACGGGGCACGATCACGTCGGCATACTGCTTGGACGGGTCGATGAACTGCATGAACATGGGACGCACAGTCTTCTGATACTGCTTGAGCACGGAGTCCATGGTACGACCGCGCTCCTGCACATCGCGCACCAGACGGCGCAGTAAACAGATGTCGAGCGGGGTATCCATGAAGATGGAGGCGTCCATCAGTTCGCGCAGGCGGCTGTCGGTCAACAGCAGTATCCCTTCGAGGATGATGACACGGCGCGGTGCAAAGGTGGTGACCTCGGTCATGCGCGTGTGCTCGGTATAGGAGTACTGGGGGATGTTGACCGCCTCCCCTTGCGTCAGCTGGGTCAGATGCTGCACCAGCAGATCGTGATCCAGGGCATTGGGGTGGTCATAGTTGGTCTTGACCCGCTCTTCCATGGTCAGGTGGGTCTGATCACGGTAGTAGCAATCCTCGGTGATCACACCAATCTGACCCGCTCCCAGCTCGGCCACCAGCTCTTCATAGATGGTTTGGGCGATAAGACTCTTGCCGGACGCGGATGCACCAGCAATACCGATGATCACGCAGGAATGTTGAGTATCAGACATTGAAAATACCTAAAGAGAAGAGCACTGGGGATTGTTTAAACCGATCCATTATATGAAAAAGGGGTGGCCATGCCCACCCCAAATCCGTCCCCCTTGGCCGAACGCCGATTATTCGTCCAGCGCCACCGTGTAGAGCGGGGTCGCAATCGGTTTTGCGCTGAAATAGAGCTCGGCCCCTACCCGGCGAGCCAGTTTCAGGTAAGTCTGTGACAGCTCGCCATCCGGCGCACCGAACACGGTGGGGCAGCCGTCATCCATGTGCTGGCGAATGTCGATATGCAGCGGCAACTGACCAAGCAGCGCCACGTGATACTGCTCCGCCATCTTCTGGCCACCGCCGGTACCGAACAACGGCTCGTGATGCCCGCAGGCGCTGCAGACGTGGTAACTCATGTTCTCGACGATGCCAAGCACAGGCACATTGACCTTGTTGAACATGGCAATCCCTTTGCGGGCATCTGCCAGCGCCACATCCTGGGGCGTCGTGACGATCACCGCCGCCGTGGTGGGCACCTGCTGGGCCAACGTCAGCTGGATATCGCCAGTGCCCGGGGGCATGTCCACCACCAGGTAGTCCACCTCGCCCCAGCGGGTCTCGTGCAGGATCTGCCCGAGAGCCTTGCTCGCCATGGGACCGCGCCAGATGGTGGCATCCTGCTCGGCCACCAGATAACCGATGCTGTTGCTCTTGATGCCGCAGGCCATCACCGGCTCCATCAGCTTGCCATCAAAGCTGACAGGGCGCTCCTTGAGGGTCCCCGTCATGGTCGGGATAGAGGGGCCATAGATGTCCGCATCCAGCAGGGCGACCCGCGCCCCCTCTTTTTGCAGCGCCAACGCCAGGTTGACCGCGGTAGTGGACTTGCCCACCCCTCCCTTGCCAGAGGCAACCACCAGGATATTGCGGATCCCCTGCACCGCCGCCAGTTGCTGCGCGCGGGGCATGCTGGCCACGTCTATCTCCCCCGTCCAGTCGATGCGGGTCGCGCCGGTTGCGCTGCGCAGCCTGGCATCGAACTCCTCTTTGATCTGTTCAAACAGGGACTGTCCGGCAAAGGGCAGCACCAGCGTGATGGCCAGGGTCTGTTCGTGCCGCTCGACGGAACGCACAAAACCGGCCGCGACCAGATCCTTGCCCCATCCTGCCGGCTTAAATTCGGCCAGGATCTGTTTTACTGAATCAATCACCATTAACTCCCCATTATGTTGTCGTTATGCTGAGGTGAACGGTTACCGCACATAAATCAGTGGCTTGCCGACGTCATCGTGAAGCCGCCAGTCAGGGCGCCGGGGGCCACAACCCTAGGCAGGCCGCCCCCAATTCGGGTAACATGCAGGGCACTGTATCATCCCAACAGGCACATAAAGAACGTATTATGGCAACTGATCCTCGTAGAATGCTGGTAACCTGCGCCCTCCCCTATGCCAACGGCTCCATCCATCTCGGCCACATGCTGGAACACATCCAGGCCGATATCTGGGTTCGTTATCAGCGAATGCGTGGCCATCAGGTGCATTTCGTCTGTGCCGACGATGCCCACGGCACGCCCATCATGCTCAAGGCGCAGCAGATGGGGATCTCGCCGGAAGAGATGATTGCCGCCGTCTCCCAGGAGCACCAGGGGGATTTTGCCGGTTTCAACATCAGCTTCGACAACTACCACTCCACCCACAGCGACGAGAACCGCGAGCTGGCGGGCGTGATCTATGGCCGTCTCAAAGAGTCCGGCAAAATCAAGATCCGCACCATCTCCCAACTGTTTGATCCGGAAAAATCCATGTTCCTGCCGGATCGCTTCGTCAAGGGCACCTGCCCCAAGTGCAAGTCCCCCGATCAGTACGGTGACAACTGCGACAGTTGCGGCGCCACCTACAGCCCGACCGAGCTGATTGATCCGAAATCCGCCGTCTCCGGTGCGACCCCGGTGATGAAGGACTCCGAGCACTACTTCTTCGACCTGCCCCAGTTCGAAGCCTGGCTCGCCGACTGGGTACGCGGCTCCGGCGCCATCCAGGAAGAGATGGCCAACAAGATGCAAGAGTGGTTCGAAAGCGGCCTGCAGCAGTGGGACATCACCCGTGACGCCCCCTACTTCGGCTTCGAAATTCCCGGCGCCCCCGGCAAGTACTTCTATGTCTGGCTGGACGCCCCCATCGGCTACATGGCGTCGTTCAAGAACCTGTGCAACAAGCGCGGCGACATCGACTTCGACAGCTACTGGAAAGCGGACTCCGACGCCGAGCTCTATCACTTCATCGGCAAGGACATCGCCTACTTCCACTGCCTGTTCTGGCCGGCCATGCTGGAAGGCGCGAACTTCCGCAAGCCGACCAAGGTCAACGTACACGGCTATGTGACCGTCAACGGCGCCAAGATGTCCAAGTCCAAGGGCACCTTCATCAAGGCGTCCACCTATCTCAAGCACCTGGATCCGGAGTGCCTGCGTTACTACTACGCCGCCAAGCTCAACAGCCGCATCGACGATCTGGACTTGAACCTCGAAGACTTCGTCTCCCGCGTCAACGCCGACGTGGTCAACAAGCTGGTCAACCTGGCCTCTCGCAACGCCGGCTTTATCGCCAAGCGTTTTGACGGCAAGCTGGCCGCCACCTGCGCCGAGCCCGCACTCTACGCCGAGTTTGCCAACGCCAGCGCCAGCATCGCCGAAGCCTATGAAGCGCGCGAATTCAGTCGCGCCATCCGCGAGATCATGGCACTGGCCGACAAGGCCAACCGCTATGTGGACGACAAGGCTCCCTGGGTCATCGCCAAGCAGGAAGGGGCGGATGCCGAGCTGCAAGCCGTCTGCTCCGTCGGCATCAACCTGTTCCGCGTGCTGATGGCCTACTTGAAGCCGGTCATGCCGCAACTGGCCGAGCGCGCCGAAGCCTTCCTCGGCGAGACCCTGACCTGGGACGGCATCGCCGCCCCTCTGGTCGCCCACGGCGTCGCTCCCTTCAAGGCGCTCTTCTCCCGCATCGAGTCCGCCAAGGTGGATGCCATGGTGGAAGCGTCCAAGGAAGATCTCGCCAAGGAGCAGAGCAAGAAACCGGCAGGCCCCCTGGTGGACGATCCCATCAGCGAGACCATCACCTACGACGACTTTGCCAAGATTGACCTGCGGGTGGCGCTGATCAAAAAGGCCGAAGCGGTGCCGGAAGCCGAGAAGCTGCTGAAGTTGCAGCTGGACATCGGCGGCGAAACCCGTCAGGTGTTTGCCGGTATCAAGTCTGCCTACAACCCGGAAGATCTGGAAGGCAAGCTGACCGTGATGGTGGCCAACCTGGCCCCGCGCAAGATGCGCTTTGGCATGTCCGAAGGCATGGTGCTGGCGGCAGGTCCAGGTGGCAAGGATCTCTGGATCCTCGAGCCCCAGGAAGGTGCCCAGCCGGGCATGCGCGTGAAGTAATACGCCCCTTCCCGGACAGTCCCAATGAAAAGAGAGGCCAATGGCCTCTCTTTTTTTACCTTGTGGGGTGCTTACTGCCCGCTCTGCAGCAATGCCATGCGAAGGCCGACCAGCTCCGCCTGATGGCAATCCAGTTGCAGTAGTTGGCAGCGGATCTCTGTTTTCAGGGCTCGCCGTTGCTGGCCCCGCCCCGTTTCGCCCCCAAGGCGTCTGAGCCATTGGCGCCTGTCCTGCAATTGCCCAAGCCGCTCCTGCCAGCTCACCAGCATGGACAACCAGGCCGGATCCCCTCCCCCCTGTGCCGTCAGCAGCTCCATCCCGTAGCGCGCCTGTTTCAGCACCAGACGCAGCCGGTGCCAGCACCGAAGTTTCGCCCTGATGCCCACAGGAAGGGAGGTGGTCTTCGCCAGTGCATCCGACAGTGACAGCGCCAGATGCAGCTGAAACAGCGGCAAGAGATCGACACCGACGGGCACCTCTTCCAGTCGGGCCAGCCAACGGGCAAGCAGGCCGGTCAACAGGGGGACCCGTGGCAAGCGGTTCTGCCGAAGCGAGCCACCATGATGCTGCGCATAGACCTGGGCATCGCGCAGGGCGGAGAGCGTGCCGACGGCACGGGTCAATCGCCGCTCCAGCTCGGGCTCATGAATGAGGGGTCGCCACAGGGCGAGCAGCGCCAGCAGGCGGCGGGCCGCTATCCGGTAGGCATGCACCTCTTCCATCCCCTTGTGCTGGCGCAGTGCCAGGGTCGCCCCCCGATATTGCCCAACGAGCCGGTTGGCCTGCGCAATCCCGCTCTCCCCCATGAACCCTCCCGGCTAGTTGGTATGAAAACCGGTTCCGGTGGGTGGCAACGCCTGGGTGCACTCCATTCGGGTGACGGTGGCGGTTCGGGGCCCGTGCTCAAGCCAGCCCAGCATCATCTGTACCTTCTGTTCGGGACCGGCAATCAGGATTTCCACCGAACCATCTTCCAGGTTGTAGGCATGCCCCCGCAGCCCCAGTTGCAGCGCCCGCTCCCGGGTGAAGTAGCGAAACCCCACCCCCTGAACCTGACCCCACACCCGCACGACAAACGATTGCTCTCCCATTTATCACACCTTTCCCTTAAGTAATTTTTCCCCGGGGCGATAATGAGCGCGACACTCTCTTCCCCTTGCAGGACGCAATACCATTATGAAAGAAGTAAAGTTTCGGTGGGTTGACCGTTATCTCATTCACCTCACGATCAGCGAGAAATTTCTCATCACCTTCTGGTGCCCCCTGGTGTTCATCGCCTTCCTCACCTGGTATCTGCTGGCCGACGGCCATGATCAGGCGATGCAGCTCAGAGTTGATCAGCTAAAAGGGCGGGTCGAGACCACGGCCCAGCTGGTGAGCCAGCAGCCGACCCTTACCCTGCCCGCGGATCTCGTACTCACGCCTGGCGCCGCCACCGGCCTTAGCCGGCAGGGGGACATCTTTCGCTATGGCGCCAGCGCAGGTCAGGCGGGCGTCGTCTCCGGCACCCTGGATACGAGTCACTACGCCCTCTGGGATGGCCAGGGCACCACGCTCACCATCATCGCGGTGCTGGCCGCTCTGCTGGCCCTCATCACCCACTATCTGATGACCTTTGTCTCGGGGGCGCTCTACTCCACCAACAAGGCATTGCAGACGGTAGCGAACGGCGATCTCACCTTCCGGCTCAACTTCTTCCCGGTGCGGGACGAGTTCTCCATTCTGGCGGGCAGCATCGACACCTTCACCGACCGCCAGCACAAGATAGTGCAACTGGTGGAAGAGTCCGCCGATGCCCTTACCCTGGCCGCCGACGAATTTCGCGAGCATGCCAGCGACGGCGAGCAGCTTGCCCGTGCCCAGCGCCAGCACATGGACTCCCTGGCCGCCGCCATGGAGCAGATGTCCGCCGCCATCCGGGAAGTAGCCCGCAACGCCAACGACACCCTACTGCAAACCCGCCAGTCCAGCGACGAGGCGACTCACGGGGCACAGCGGGTGGCACGTACCATTACCGCCATCCGCACCCTGGCAGACGAGATTGGCAATGCCTCGGGCGCGGTCGAGCGGCTGACTCACAATGCCAATCGCATCAACGAAGTGGTCAACGTCATCAACGCCATCTCCCAGCAAACCAACCTGCTGGCCCTCAACGCCGCCATCGAGGCCGCCCGGGCTGGTGAACAGGGACGCGGCTTTGCGGTGGTGGCCGACGAGGTGCGCACCCTCGCCAGCCGCACCCAGCAGGCCACGGTGGAGATCCAGCAGATGATCGAGGAGCTCCAGGCCGGGACCGGGGCGCTGAACGACATCATGGAGAAGACGGTGGGGCGCGCGGCCGACAGCCAGCAGCTCATCACCGAAGTGGGCATGGACATCGAGCGGCTCAGCAACCACAGCGATGCGGTGCTGGAGATGAGCACCCAGATCGCCACCTCCAGCGAAGAGCAGAGTTCGGTGGCAGAAGAGATCACCCGCAACCTCGACAAGGTGCGCCACGAGGCGAGCCGGGTGGAGGAGTCCGCCAGCGCGGCGGTTGCCGGCACCACCGGCCTCAAGGGAACCGCCAGCGAACTCGGTCAGGCGCTCACCGGCCTGCGGATCTGACCCCCTCCGGCAGGCCATCGTCCAGATGGCCTGCCATGTCTGGGCCAGGCGCTTGGGACGCGCGAAACAGCCCGTCCGACCCTGACCGCGTGTGGATGCACGGATCCCGGTAGACGCGGCTTGCGTGCCTACCCTCGCAGCCCCTACTATATGCCCCCTTCTTTTCTACCATCGGCAACTACCCATGAGCGCTTCCATCTATCTCGTCAAAGGCCGCGAAAAATCCCTGCTGCGTCGCCACCCCTGGATCTTCTCCAAGGGCATTGAGCGGGTGCAGGGCAACCCCATTGACGGCGATACCGTCGAGATCCTCACCCATGACGGCAAATGGCTTGCTCGTGGCGCCTGGTCGGGCAGCTCCCAGATCCGTGCCCGGGTCTGGACCTTCGACAAGGATGAGACCGTCGATCTCGACTTCTTTATCCGTCGCCTCAAATATGCGCAAGAGTCCCGCGATGGGCTCATCAAGCGTCAGGGCCTCACCGGTTACCGCCTCTGCGCCGCCGAATCTGACGGTCTGCCGGGTCTGACCATCGACCGCTACGCCGATTTTCTGGTGTGCCAAATTCTCTCCGCCGGTGCCGAGTTCCAGCGTGAGCTGATCACGCAAGCGCTGCGTACCCTCTACCCCGAGTGCAGCATCTATGAGCGCTCCGACGTGGCAGTGCGCAAGAAGGAAGGGCTGAAAGAGCGCACCGGCGTTATCTATGGCCAGACCCCGACCGACCCCGTGGTGATCGAGGAGAATGGCGGCGTCAAGATCCTGGTGGATATTCGCAACGGCCACAAAACCGGTTTCTATCTGGATCAGCGGGATAACCGTCAGGCTGCCGCCAAGTACACCGAAGGCAAGCGCGTCCTCAACTGCTTCTGCTACACCGGCGGTTTTGGCGTTTATGCCCTCAAGGGCGGTGCCAAAGAGGTGGTCAACGTCGATCTCTCCCAGAATGCGCTGGATATCGCCCGCCAGAACGCCGAGCTGAACGGGCTGGATACCAGCAACACCCAGTTTGTCCGTCACGACGTGTTCAAGCTGCTGCGTGAATATCGCGAGAAGGGCGAGAAGTTCGATGTCATCGTGCTGGACCCGCCCAAGTTCGCCGAGAGCAAGGCCCAGCTGCTGGGCGCCTGCCGCGGCTACAAGGACATCAACATGCTGGCGTTCCAACTGCTGGCGCCGGGTGGCGTGCTCTTGACCTACTCCTGCTCCGGCCTGATGGAGCAGAGCCTGTTCCAGAAGATAGTGGCCGATGCGGCCCTCGATGCAGGCCGTGATGCCCAGATCCTGGAGCTCCTCTCCCAGGCATCCGATCACCCCATCGGCACCGCCTATCCGGAAGGCTTCTACCTCAAGGGACTGGTGGTGCGCGCCCGCTAAGCCGAGCAGACCAGCGCAGCCCCCTTGTTCCCGGTGCCAGATCCGAGCCAGGCTGGGTTCTGCTAGTAATCAAAAAGCCCGCGATCAAAGCGGGCTTTTTTTATGCGGCCGCCAAAGAGACAACCTCCCCCCGACTTTGCCACCAACAGCGATTGCTGCCCCCATCCCTCCTCTTCGACTGACGACTGCCATCTTTAATCAAAGGTTGCCGCATCGTTAACCCGATTCTCATCTCTCTTTCACTACACAACCCACCAGCAGAGACATGCCCGGCATTTGCTTTATGCAAAAGCATGAAATATTACGCATCAATATTAAAAAATCCTCGGGGAAATATCAGCCATAAACGCATACCCACTCATTTGAATGAATATTGCTGTTTTCCCCTGCAATGGATCACGCCATGCCCCTTGTCCGCCTCGCACATTGCCTGGGGCGACAATACTCGCCCACCACAAGTCATCCCGCTCAATCACGCGCTGGCGCGTCCAGCGGGAAGTAGTGTCGAAATGGCCTCGCCTCCTCCACCACCCGCACGATGGAGGGATGATTGAGCAGACGGGCGCGATAGGCACGCAGACGGCCATAGCCAGCCGGGATCTCGTGGGCCCAGTCGGCGTAGAAGAGCGAGGGTGCGGCGGCGCAATCGGCCAGCGTGAAGTCTGCGCCGGCAATCCAGTGGCGTCCTTCCAGCCGCTGATCGAGCCAGGGGTAGATCTGATTGAGCAGCTCGCAGGCCTCCGCTGCGCCCGGTCGCGATCCGCGACC